>JBEKTT010000136.1:0-4000 GCA_049515795.1 Syntrophobacteraceae bacterium | reverse complement strand
CGCTCGGTGATATCTCGAATAGCCTCAATGGCGCCTACAATATTTTCCTCAGTGTCATATAAAGGCCTGGCTTTTCCCCAAAGGGCACGCGATTGCTCACCTCGTACAGGCGCATCTCCCTCGGCCAGAAGAACGTCTCCTTCTTTCTTTACAAAATGATATTTATTCTTGATCTCTTCATCAAAGGTCAATACCAGGTCAATCAACATCGGCCGCCGAATCCCATAGAAATGCAAGCCGTATTCATGGTCTCCTCTTCCCATGATTTGTTCAGCCTTGACCCCGGTCATCTCTTCAATGGCCCGGTTCCATGCGATCACTTTCCCATTCAGATCAATAGCAAAAGTTGCATCAGGCAAAAAATCAATAATCTGGGACAACCGTTGCTCTGATTCTCTCAGCGCCTCCTCGGCCCGCTTCCGCTCGGTGACGTCACGGGTAATGATAATCATACTCATTGGGCTGCCGTCAGGAGAATAAATGATAGAAGCGTTGACCTCTCCGATAAAACGGGTACCATCCTTCTTGAGCAGTGTGTATTCAGTAGCTGTGAGTGTTCCTTCCGTCAGGAGACGCCGTATATTCTCAGACACCTTGTCCTGCTCGTCCGGGGCAACCCAGGATAATATATTGCGTCCAAGGATCTCGTCATCAGGCAAATCTCCAAACATTTGCCTGGCCTTAGGTGAAGTGACGGTGAGCAAGCCGTTGAGGTCCGCCACCGAGATCGCGTCGGGGGATAAGCTGACAAGCGTGCGATACAACTCCTCGTTCTCTCTGAGGCCATCTTCGGCCTTTTTGCGCTCCACGAGCATCCTATTTGCCGATTGTCCCAGGAGTTGGAATTCACTCGAAAAGATCTGTTCGGTGGCAATCGGTTTTCCACCGGTTTCCGCCTCTTTGAAGAAGTGAAAAAAAAGATCGAGCTGCCGTTTGAAGTAGTGGGAAAGACGCTAGCAGATCAGCAGCGCTGCTGCCAGTATTACAGTCAAAGCGAAGCCAAGGCGATAGATGTCCTTCTGCATCTGCCTTTTAGCCGTGGTCTCCATGGCTGCGATGACAGGTTCAATATCGTCCACATAGACCCCTGCACCGACCATCCAGCGCCACTGAGGAAATCCCTGCACAAAGGAGATCTTCGGGCTGATTTCCTTTGTAGAGGGTTTCTCCCAATGATAATGGATAAAATCTCCCTCTGTCTTTTCAGCCGCTCTGCGCTCCTCCTGGATCACCTTAACGCCATTGGGATCAGTCAGGTCCCAATTATTCTTCCCAATGAGCTCCGATTGAGCGCCCTTCATCAAGGTGACGCCGTCGTAGCTGACGACGAAGACATATCCCTCTTTGCCGAACCGAATCTTGCCTATTCGCTCCAGAACCTCCCTCTGGATATCCTGCTCCACATCATCCAGGTATTCACCGGTGCCGATAAAGCCGTCGAATGGAGAAAAATACTTGACGTAGGCAATCTTGGGAAAATCTTTGCCCTGAACGTTCGGCTTGGTCCACGAATATTGATAATAACCTTCGCCTTCCCGGCGAATAAGCTCGATCATGTCGCGTATGACGTATGCACCATGCGTATCCCGAGAGTCGAGCATCGATTGCCCCTCCAACTCAGGACGGTCTGCAGACAGGATCTCCACCCCATCGAGACCGGTTGCAAAGTACCCAAGGCCGTGATTGAAGCGGATGGGGCGAAGGGCCTCCAGGATGATATTTCGCGTTTCCTGCTCGTTTACTCTGCCTTGATTCACTCGGTAGAGATTGGTTGCGATAGCGAAAGCTTCATTGGTTCGGTCCTTAAGATTTTCCCTCAGACGTTCCTCAGCCTTCGCCCAATTGTATTGGATATATGCTACGACCTGTTCCACTTCCTGTTTGATATGTTGCCGTTGGCTTGCAATATATTCCTCGCGAAAATGCAGGGCTTCCGTATTGAAACGCTGGTAATCACGAGATATCAGATAGTATCCGATTCCAGACACAATGAAGATTGTCGATACGGCAAAGCCGGTGAAAAGAAGCCATACTGCACTGCACTTTCTTAGCATATCTCTCATATTCCACCTCAAATCCGAAATGAACAGGACTGGGCGCCAATATATTCCGGCGAGCAGTCCCTTCAGATCATCTTATTGAATGTGAGAGGATTAAATTCAGTTATTTGACTTTTTCGCTGAGAGTCTTGCCTGCTTTGAACTTGACAACTTTTGACGCCGGAATTTTTATCTTTTCGCCGGTCCGGGGATTACGGCCTTCACGCTGAGACCTTGTCCCGACGCTGAAAGTCCCGAAACCTACCAGCGTAATCTTGTCCCCGCCTGATAAAGCGCCGGAAACAGTGGAAACAAATCCGTCCAACGCTTTTTCAGCCTGTGATTTGGTAATTCCACCTTCACTTGCGATTTTTGCAACCAATCCAGCTTTTGTCATTTCCTTTCCTCCTCTAGGTTAGATAATGAAAACCGCCTCCCCCTAAGATCTCTTAACAATTCCGTGTTCCACAGCCTAAAACAGGAAAACTGCCGTTTAGCAGGGTGCTGAAAAAAGGTGCGCTGGTGGAGAAGAGCCTTAAAAGGACCGATGATTTCGTCATTCCGTACCGGCTTCCGCCGGCATGATGGAAATTCCGGCTTTCGCCGGAATGACGTCACCCCGAACCCGATCCGGGGCGGAATCCAGGCTTTTATCAACTAATTGATTTTAAAGCAAAAGGCACTGTGCACCGGCGCCTGCCCCGGACCTGATCCGGGGTTCGCCGGGGTGACGCCTCCATAAGGTTTTTACTGTAAAGTGGAAAGTGCAATCCTTTTCCAGCATCCTGCCAAAACAGGAAAACTGCGGTTTAGATTTCACTACCACTGATGAGTCAGCTTCGGCTCCTGCCATCCTTTGCTTGCTACAAAATCCACAAAGCTGCGAACGTCTTTGCCGGCAGTAGCCGCGGTATAGAGATAGTATGGACGTCTGAGCGGATAAGTTCCATCGCCGATCGTTTCCCTCGATGCTCTAACCGGCAACGAATGTTCATCTTTTCTGATCTTCAGGAGCTTGATCCTGGACGCAGGGCCGGGGAATGGGTCCCGCATTCTGGCGTAAGCTATGGAGCCTGCTGTTTCTGGAACCTTTTTAATTATCACCGGGAAGTCCGGCAGTGTAATTGCGCTTTTGGTAATGGGAACTCCGCCGAGGATGTCGCTCTCCACAAACAATAACGTGCCGGGATGCTTCTCGCCCGATTTGAAAACTGTAATAGCTTGATCTTTCCCGTTAATATCCTTCCAGTTGACGATCTCACCAGTGAATACCTTTCTTACCTGTTCTATCGAGAGTTCATTTACCGGGTTCTCCTGATCGGTAATAATTACTATCCCGCCGTATCCTACCACATGTTCGTCGAGTTGAAGCCCCTTGGCCTTTGCAGCCTCGCTTTCCTGAGCGGTGATTTTGCGTGAGGCCATCGCCACATCGGTCTCACCTGCAATGAGCGCTTTCATCCCTTCATCGACCAGTGAATTGGCGGATACGGCTATATCGACCTGAGGATGATCTTTCATATAGAGCAAGGCAAGACTGCGAACTCGGCCCCACATGGAATCGGCGCCTTTCACATTGATCGGGACCTTTGTCTGAGCGGCTGAGGGCAGTCCGCCTGCAATGGAAAATGCTGCTACAATGATGGCGATTATCAGAATCTTCTTCACCTGCTCTCCTTTTACTTCGAGCTGCCCTTCAAAGTAAATAGACCGGAATAATACAGCAAGTTGTACCCTATGCATCCAAACCGCATTTTCTGGTCGGAATCTGCAACAAAAACTTCTGGAACAAGCCCAAAACCCGCGAAACCATACGATTTTCCAATCGAACATGCAAGGGTCTTCCGGCAAACGCGTACCCGGATAGTTGAAAAATAAAAAAGGACATGGCAAGGTTCCGTTTTTGTTTGACGCCAATCGAACAATTACGGAGGAGACCAAGCCATGTCAACGTCGATACT
>JBEKTT010000135.1:0-4689 GCA_049515795.1 Syntrophobacteraceae bacterium | reverse complement strand
AAGAGGACTTAATTCACCAAGAATGAGGTCCACGGTTCTTACCGGCTCTCCGATGCTCCGGCAAAAATCCACCCAGGTCTGTCCACCTTCCCGGTATTCCTTGCTCTGCTTGACTTGGTAAATGGTGACATACTTGAGCAACTCGTTGGTTTTGATGTTGAATTCCGCCGCTTTTACTTTCCCGATGGCTTCGCTTGCGAACACCGCCGATTCCAACATTTCCGATGCCTGCTCTGCGGTCGCATGTTTTTTACCCAGGCTATAAGCCTCGTCGATTGCGGCCACTTCAGGCCGTTGATTTTGTTTCATTTCCTTGCCCTCCGGTTCAATATCGATAACTTCATCAGTCCCGTCATTCCGGCCTTCGTCGCTGCCGTCATTCCGGCGCAGGCCGGAATCCAGCAGCTCGTCCCCTCTCCGCATTGCCTCCCCGGCCGACATAAAACTTCGTCCGATCGTCCTGCTCGCACTGGTCCTGCTCTTGAAAGTCAGAAAATATTTCCCACCTCCGGCTTCAGCGACAAACGCCGATTGGCCCTCGCTTTCGCGGGTCCAACTATTTCTCGTATTGTGAAGCTTCCAATCCGCGTGAACACTGGCCTCGCGCCTCACCAGCTCGACTCCTAATCCCCGCCTCATCGCCTCGGCCCTTAGCTTTTTCTGCGCGGTCACCCTTCCATCCCATTCAATGCAGTAGAAAATCTCTTTATCGCTCAGCCTCTTCAAGGCGCCTGCCCAATTCAGATCAGAAACAGAGCAATAGCGGATCCACTTCACTGCTTCACTTTCATATTGGGTAACGCTGGGATTGCCTTTCATACGCGCTTCCCCCTTCTCCTGGCTGCCACATCTCTCCCGCCACAAATCGCGATCCATATGAAGCAGCCCGCAAAAAAGAGGAAACCAAGCCATAAAGAAATCATCCTGCTCTCTCCTAGATCCCGCCCAGAACGCTCAGGGCCTGCTCGATCGTCGCGCGTTTCATTTCAACGTGCGCCTTCATCTTCAGCCAGAATACGGACATGCGCGGCCCGATCCGGATGCCGTCGCCGGCCTGGACCAGGTAGCCGCCGTCGCAAAGCGTCGCAACGTGACTCATGACCGTGCCGTAGGGGAGTTTCAATGCGATGCCGATCTCTTTTTGCGATACCGGACCGGGATGGTCCGAAAGGTATTCAAGGATTTCAAACGTGGTCTTTACCGCCGCGATCCGCTTATAGCCTGCAGTCATCTTTTTAGCTCCCTCCCTTGTCCATTCTGCCCAGCAGCTCGTGCCCGCTGCCGGCCAAGATATTTCTCCGGACATCCCTTCAATCTGAGTTCGTGAATCACCTGGCTATTTTGACGCTCACCCTTGATCACCTTGCCAACCAGGGACCTGGACACGTTTAGGCTTCTGGCTATGTCGGCCTGCGTCAGGCCTTTCTCTAAAAGCCATTTTTTTATGCTTATTGACTTCATTCGATCCCCGCTTCCTGCGCGATCCTGCGGCTTTCCCGGTTTAATCTTTTGCGGTCTTTCTCTATTTGAGCCCATTTCAGGCAAGCGATCTCTTCCCCGGATATGATCTGGTGGCCGGGCGGTAAAATCGCCTCAATCGGAGCAATGGAATCGGTAATCATGCACAGAATCAGGATATATCGAGCTGGTATCTGGTGGGTTTTTGATCCCCGGGCGGCCCATTTATCCAGGATCGCTTCAGTTATGCAGTCGCTTCGGCCCTCATGGATGATACCGGCTTTTTTCGCCAGCCGGTTCATGTCCTCGGCGATCTGGGCCCGAGACAACGAACAGCCCTTTATGGCTTCCTGGATGGCAACTTTTAAGGCATCTACGGGATCGAGGGATAAGAGGTCGCGCATGGATAGCTGGCGCCCGGAATGTCCGATTTTTTTAGTTGCGCTGAGCGTCATTTCGTGTATCTTCCATTCTGTCTGTCAACGTGTAGACAATCTTACGCAAGTGCGCAACGAGATGTCAACAGAAAAAAACGCGAACGCAGAATTTATTGAAAGATTTTTGCAATTGATCGGCGAAAAAGCCAATGGGAAGCCCACTATCTTCGCGAGGATGGCCGGGATCCCGCCCAGCACCTTGTTTGGATATGTGAATGGAAGGTTTCCAACTCACGAGCATCTGTTACGCATTCGTGATACATTTAATGTAAATATAAATTGGCTCGTAAGCGGCGAAGGCGATCCTTATGGCTCTCCTCCGGAGGGCGAGAGTGCGGAACCGGCCTATGGGTACAATCTTCCGGAAATGCCGGGAGGACTCGATGATGCCAGGGGTGTGGTCAATGAATTGCTGAGGATGGCTAAAAAGGTGCTTTTAAGCGGAAACCGCCAGGCGGCAGACGCCCTTGAAAGAAATATCCGCTATTTTAATCATGCCGTAGAAATAGAAGGAAGGTTAAGCGGCCTGGAGGAAAAGATGGGCTCTTTGGAAGAACGCTTGAAGAAAAAGGGCATATTGGGCGGATCTGGGCAAGACGAGGCAATTTAATATGTGTTACATTCTTTCATGGAAGGAATTTTATTGATATCTATTAAAGGAGTGCCTTATGGGACTCAAAATATGCACTGATTGCGGAAATGAAATGAGTACGGCTGCATGGTCTTGCCCTCATTGTAATTCGACTCAAGTGGATTGGGCGCGAGAGCGGAAGTGGGCGATAAAGGCCCTTTTTGTTATATTCGGCCTCGTCGCTATCTTCTGTATTATTCTCTCCTTTATCTCCACCTCACCAAGGTAACTGCCGACAAGTAGGTCCTAAAATGAGAAAACTACCCAAAATTTTACCAATTATTATTCTCATTAGCGGAATTTTGATTCTAAGCTTGGCCGCCGGCGATTCCGATCTATATCACGGAAATACTCGAACCTATGTTTTCCATAGATCGAGCTGCCGATACTTCGATTGTCCTCATTGCACGGCAGTTTTCCAAACCAGGCAAGAAGCACTCAGACTCGGTTACCGGCCCTGCAAGGTGTGCAATCCTTAATCACCATGCGTTTCTCATCAAAATTTTTTGCTCGCAAAATTAGAGCTAAAGTTGCACAACCCCTGATCCGATACTTATATTGTTGGAGGGTAAAATATTATTGACCACCCAAGGTTATTAAGCTAAAAGTAAGCATCTACGCCAAATCTGTGGACTCCAACCCCCTGGAGAAAAACATGGATCCCCGGAACAAACTTGAAGAATTGATGGCCTCAAATCCCGAAGTGAGAGTTATGATGTCGGTCTTTTCCGAGGTTGACTACATTTATCATGCCTCTCTCGAAGCAATGGGCTGTGCAGCCACGCCAGTGCAAACTTCCGTCAGTTGTGAAAAATTCACTATTTCTTTATCAAACGCGCCGGTTTCCTCAACCATAAAGTAAACTTTTTATGTCGCACAAAATTAAAGCAAAGAGGGCCACAGATCCAGTGCTTGGCGTTGCAAAGCCCCCAGCTAAACCGCCCAAAGCTATGGTGGCAGCCGACATTGCCCAACTCAATCGTCTGCCTGTAAGTTACCAGGATCTCATGGAATTCTACGCCCCATTTACCGAGGTAAGTCCCTTCCTGTTGCGCAAAGAGACTTTATTAAGAATCGAGATGGTCACCAATCGCCCCCTCATTTGTTATGTCGCCAGGACGAACAATATCACCCCCGGCATGCCGAGTTTCATTGATGACAGCGATCTGACTGGATTCCATGACCTTTCTGATTCGACGAGCGGTGACAGCTTAGATGTTTATATCACCAGCAATGGCGGGTCTGCTGAGGCTGCAGAGCGCATTGTGGGATTACTTAGAACGAGATTTAAAGATATTAGATTTTTGGTCCCGGCGAATGCTTATAGCGCAGCGACCCTTATTTCCCTCTCTGGAAATAGCATTGTTATCACGCCAACGGGGACACTCGGCCCCATAGATCCTCAGATTAACGGAGTTCCTGCGAGAACGATTTTGCGCGCTTTTGAATCTCTGGAAGAGCGTTTGAAAATTGAGGGGCCAAAGTCTCTAACCGCCTATATGCCGCTAATCCAAAAGTACGATCTTCATGTTTTTGAAATATGCAAGAGTGCTCAAAAACTTTCAGAAGAGCTGGCACGCAACTGGTTGAGCGCCTATATGCTAAACTGCCCAACGAACGATCCGAGAGTCGACAAGATTGTCGAATCTCTCTCGAATTATGACATACTCCATAGTCATGGCAGGGGCATTGATGGGGCTCGGGCTCGGGAATTGGGCTTGCAAGTAATCGCTTCCGATGAGACGCCGGGCCTCTCTGACCTTTTGCGAAGTCTACGAAATCAATATGAGATGTGGTTCGATCAGACGCAGTTCGTCAAATCATTCGAGAATGCCAGGGGAATAAGTTGGGGCAGGCAGTTTCAAACTATCCAAATTCAACTCCCGTTTTCCCCTCAAACAGTTCCGCAACCTGGACCCCCGCACCCATCAAGATAGCCAGAAAACCCATTCTAACCCTATGATCTTCACCAGGCATTGCTTCTTTCATCAACGCCTTAGCCCTTTGTCTTTGTCGTCAAAATTCTGCTGACTGCATTTACGTTTTCCGTCAAACATCTTTTGACCACTACCAGTTTTTAACCTTCTGTCAAGCCGTAGTTAAATTTCCGATCGCCCATTTATCGCGATTTCGTGCACTTACTTATCTCATCCCCCCAGAGAG
>JBEKTT010000134.1:0-5230 GCA_049515795.1 Syntrophobacteraceae bacterium | reverse complement strand
CCGTGCGCGCAGCCATGCAGAACGCACAGACATTAAACGTGGTGCGTTTGAAGGCAAGCCAGATGTTAAGCGCATCAGAAAGTGAAGTTGCAATGGTGTAAAGGTCTCGCTTCGCAGGGCTTCGCGCAACTTCACTTTGTGAAGTGGGCTTGCCCGGCCTCCCGTAGCGACATGCGAGCGCGTAGCGCGGAGGCCGACCGCTCATTCTCGACAGCCCACCCACCCACCCGCGAGACGGGGCGGGAGCGGGAGGCCTTATCGCGCCTTTGCCTGAAAAATTTGCATGCCCAGCGAGCAATCCTCCCTCTGGATTCCGGGACAGAACTCCTATATTATAAGCAGAGTCTTTGCCCGGTTTGAGTCCAAGGTTGCGCAAGTGACTACACAAAAGTGCAAAAGGAGGAAAGCATGGACCTGAAGGAAGCGGTGAAAAAAATACACTGGCTTGGCCATGATGCGATCCGCATAGACGGCAGTACGGTGGTGCAGGTGGATCCCTTCCAGATTTCGGTCACAAAGCCCGCTGACCTTATCATGATCAGCCATGATCATTTCGATCACAACTCACCCGAAGACGTGGCCAAAATCCAGAAAAAGGATTCCGTAATAGTAACCGATGCGGCTTCGGCCAAGAAACTCAAGGGCGAAATAAAGGTGGTGGCCCCCGGCGCCACGCTGAGCGTCAAAGGCGTTGAGATCGAAGTCGGGCCCGCCTACAACACCAACAAAGACTTCCATCCCAAAGCCGCAGGTATGCTCTCTTTTGTCTTCAAGGTCGATGGCGTCCGCTATTATCACGCGGGCGACACCGATTTTATTCCTGAGATGAAGCGGCTTGATGTGGATATCGCGTTTCTGCCCGTATCAGGAACTTATGTCATGACGGCTGATGAAGCTGTACAGGCGGCAAAGGCGATCAACCCGAAGATCGCGATCCCGATGCACTATGGCGCAATAGTCGGCTCGGAGGACGACGCCAAAAAATTCAAAAAGGCGCTGGAGGGTCAGATTGAAGTCGTGATACTGCAGAAAGAGACGTAGTAGAACAAGTAAAGTCCCTTAACACTGGAGGGGTAATCTCTCAGACCGGGGCCGGGTGGGACTCGCGTACCTCGCCGGGATTGTTGGAACCAATTCAACCTGTTCGGTGTGTCCTCCCCGAGCCCCAGGTCATCTCCGTGAATCGATTACTTTGCAACACACCATCTTTCGGCATTAGTCCACGATCTCCCAGTTGTCGTGAAATTTCACACTGATGAGATGATATTGCAAACCTGCGGAAACGCAAGATGCAAAAACGCTCTTTTTTGATCTTACACTTTGACCTGTAATCAAGACTTCGATTTGCTGATCTCCAGTCCGATTTTGAAGGCAGGTCCGATTTTTTCACCGATCCTGAAGTAGGCTTTATTCGCGCCTGTTATGTACATAAGAGGATCGATTTTTGCCGGATCGGGCTGGCCATCCGTCATACAATCCGCGGATACGTGGACCTCCTCGATCTGACCGATCATGAGTGTATGCGAGCCAAGGGTAAGAATATGGACGACCTTGCATTCCAGGTTGACGGGGCACTGTTCGATCAGGGGAGCGTTTTTTAGTTTGCCATAAAATATAGTGAAATTGCAGTCTTTTACCTTGTCGGCCTTTGTGGTCCCCGAAACCAGGCCGCAATAGTCCGTTTCCCTAACCAGTTCTGCGTTTGGCACGTTTACGGAGAATACACCATTTTCCCTTATTCCTTTCAGGGTGTACCGGTGATGCTGAAGGGCCAGCGTGATCATAGGAGGCGTGCTGGCCGCTATGCCGCTCCACGCGGCGGTCATGAAGCTGGGCTTTTCGCCGACATTGGCGCCAATTAAAAAGGCAGGCATCGGATAAACAAGGGTCTGGGGACCCAGAGTGATTTTTTTCATCTTGCTCTCCTTTCCGAGGTAATGGTTGACGCCACAGTTACAAGGTCTTTCAAATCACGCGGAAGAAATTTGTTCCATGATTCTTACCCCTGACCGGAATCGGAGGACCTTGCACCGAGAGCGACCGACTCTTTATGTTGACATGAAACGAGGAAGAATGCTACTAACAACGGTCTGATGAAAGGCGTAGGGGCCGTTAACTCAGGAGGTAGAGTATCTGCCTTTTAAGCAGAGAGTCGCCGGTTCGAATCCAGCACGGCCCATCATATCGGAGTGTTTTGAAGCCCGAGAGGTCTCGGGCTTCTTTTATCTTTCGCTTGCGGCAGCTTAATACACTGTGCGCTGCGGCTGTGTGCGTGCAGCTGTCGTGCAGCTTGACAGCGGGCTACCTGAGTGCTAGAAATAGCGCTTCGGAGCTCAAGCCCTCCTGGGCGCCTGCCGGCCGGTAAGGCCCATAATCCTGTTGACATGACCGGGAGGCTCCGTTAGATAGATTCCGGCTTTCCAATGTCCCCATCGTCTAGTCCGGTCCAGGACACCGGCCTTTCACGCCGGCGACGCCGGTTCAAATCCGGCTGGGGACGTAGCTTTACAGGTTTCGCCAAAACGTTTATGCTAACTTATTAGGAGACCTGTCAGAGGGTCATGGTAAGCCAGCTCAAAGATCCTCAGTTCATCTTTTTTTACTCTTGGCAACGTCGCGCACAATAGCCAGCAGTTCGTCCTCACCGCTGACAACAATTCGCGACTCGTATGAGTGCGTCTCGAGCCCGCACTTAACCTGGTGCTCCAGAACCTGGGTCTCGCCAGTTTTGAGTAATCGCTCTATCGCAATCATTGCTTCGTTAGGAGCATTCGTGAAGAACACTTCAATCATGTTCTTTCCGAGCAGGCCTTCAGGGAATGCCGATAAATCGAAATCCTTTGGAGCCTTGAAAGCCAGGATTGTTGCGTCTTTGCCAATCTGAAGCATCAAATCGGGTATGGCGTTAATTAGCGCCCTGTTTTTCTCTTCACTCCTTCGCAGTTCCTCCCTTGCAGAAATAGCACGCCACAAGTAACGCACACGTTGGACCAGGATCACCCAATTGATCGGCTTGGTGATGAAGTCCGTGGCGCCGGCCTCATAGGCATGGTGAATGGACTCCAGGTCACCCAAACCCGTAACCATCATTATGGCTGTGTTTTCACCGCCCGGTAGACTGCGAATCGAAGCGCAGACTTCGAAGCCACTCATCTCGGGCATCATAACGTCCAGAAGCACGATATCAGGCTTTTTCTGCTTAAAGACGGCAAGCGCCTGAGGGCCATCTCCTGCTTCTGCAACATTGAAACCGGCCTGCATCAGGAAATCGCTCTCGATAAGGCGCGCGGTAGCATCGTCATCTGCAATTAATACGACACACTCTTTCGTGTGAATCCCCGCATTTGTTGCCGACTCATTTGCCATCTGCGGCTCACTTTATCCAGGTTAACTGGTTGTAAACTCAAAGAGTAAGGACCTTGTCAGTTGTCTTACTCACTTAGTTCTTCTGACAGAGCTTCACGAACCCTCTCGTACTCGTCTTCAAATACAGACAGAAGAGGGATGGCGTTCTCCGTAGTGCCTGCCCGGCCCATTGTCTCCAATTCCCTGCAGAACTCTGCGAGCATCATGGCGCCGAGGTTTCCGCTGATGGATTTCAGGCTATGGGCTGCCACTTGCATAGCTGCTGCATCACCAAGGGATATGGAGTGGCGGATTGTTTCCACTAGATTCGGTGAGCTCTCCATATAGATCCGGATGACCTTCTGGAGGAGACTGGGCTGGCCTTCGCTAACTATCGACCTCAAACTTTCCAGGGTTTCGTAATTCAGATGGTCCAGGTGAGAAAATCGCTCTAAGAATCCTTCACCATGCAGGTTTGATTCTCCATTGCCTCCATCCTGCAACCGGCAGGCTTTGGATTGGTCCTGTTCCGTCTGATCTTCCCAAGTGGTGTCCACCGGTATATCGGTCGTTGATTTAGATGGCAGCCACCGTTTCAATACTGCGAACAACCGGTCCCGATTGAACGGTTTGCTGAGGTAATCGTCCATCCCGGTGGCAAGACATTGCTCACGGTCTCCCTGCATTGCATGGGCAGTCATTGCAATGATGGGGGTGCGGCGATTTGGTTGTGCCTGGCCGGATTGATTCTTTGCTTTTTGCGCCTCTCTTTCCCTGAAGATCCGTGTGGCTGCGTAGCCATCCAGTTCCGGCATCTGGCAGTCCATGAGCACAAGGTCATACGGAGTCTTTGAGAGAGTATCGAGAGCTTCTTGCCCATTGGACGCAACTTCGACACGGCAGCCAAAACTTTCCATCATACATCGCGCTACTTCCTGGTTTACAGGGTGGTCCTCGGCAAGGAGCACCCGTGCTCCAAGGAAGGAGTTGGCTTTGTCACCGTCACTGGACCCGGACATCAGTTGCGGGTTTTTCCCAGATTGAGCTCCTAATGTAGAGGCGATGCAATCATAAAGCCGGGACTGCCGTATGGGTTTGGTCAAATAAGCCGAAATGCCGTGGCGGTGCATTGCTTCGGAATCGTAATCCTGACCGACGGAGGTGAGCACAATAAGTTGGACGGAAGCAATGGCCGGATCCGCCTTGATGGCCCGGGCCAATTCGAGGCCGCTCATCCCGGGCATCATCATATCCAGTATTGCCAACTTATAGGGGTCTTCCATGGCAGCTGCCTTGCTGAGGAGCTCAAGAGCATTTTGACCGTTTTCAGCGCACCCGCAGCGCATTCCGTAGGAGAGGACCTGATGGTGCACGATGTTACGGTTAGTGGCATTGTCATCGACGATGAGAACGCGTATACCCTTGAGATCAACATGGTTTGCAAGTTTAGGCTGCGATGGAAGGGGACGGACCTTGAGCCGCACTGTGAACCGGAAAGTACTGCCCTTCCCAGGTGTGCTCTCAACCGTGATTCCTCCGCCCTGCATCTCGCACAACTGTTTGGTTATAGTCAGGCCCAGACCTGTACCGCCGTATCTTCGCGTGGTGGTGCCGTCTGCCTGCGAAAAGTCTTCAAAGATATGCTCCCGGATTTCTGGGTCGATCCCAATCCCAGTGTCATGGATTTCAAAGCACAGGCGTCCATAATCTTGTTCTCTTTCTAAAGCGCTCACGCGGACGAAAACTTCTCCGCGTTCGGTGAACTTGACGGCATTGCCAAGGAGGTTTACCAGTATCTGGCGCAATCGCCCGGGGTCACCCTGCAAGGCGATGGGAACATCCTCATCCAATTGGCACAACAGTTCGAGGCCCTTCTGATGAGCGC
>JBEKTT010000133.1:0-5607 GCA_049515795.1 Syntrophobacteraceae bacterium | reverse complement strand
ACACCATTGTAGCTTCACTTTCTGATGCGCTTAACATTTGGCTTGCCTTCAAACGCACCACGTTTAATGTCTGTGCGTTCTGCATGGCTGCGCGCACGGTCGCCACTCTTATCATGTCAGGCGCATTTTTTATCGAGCAGGGCATTATATAAGTCTATTATACGAGGATATGTCAATGAGACTGGTTTTGGCAATTTCAGACACACTTCCTTCCCCGGAGTTGATGAGCTCGTTCCCCCGCCCCATCGTGTTGAGTGGGGCTCAAGCGAAAACTCCACAGCCCGCCCACCCACCCGCGAGGCGGTCATTGCAGTCTTCATAGCCTGCGGCAACCTGATAGACCCTCTTACGCAGTAATTGAAGCAGGAAGTGATCTGTATGTATCGGCGATCCCGTTTCTTCAATTTGGGAAGCGGCTCGTTCGAGCAGCCTGAACCGCGCGTCCACTTCCGGAATATTCCCAACTGTTTGGCACGATGTTGAACCTGGCTTTTAGCGTTCCCGATTTGCCGAAGTCCAAAAAATCATAGTCCGGTTATTGAGCTGACGCCAAGTGAAGGCCAAAGCGCACTCTGGAACCTCGCTGGACCCTTTCCTTGCCAACGGTTGCTGAAAGTGGTAGATGAACCATGAACTGGAAGGGGCAGCCTGCCGGTCACGGCCTGTCTAACTTGGCTCATGGAATCGAGGAGTTTTTATTTTATGCACAGGTTGAATCTGCACGCTCTCATGCTGGCCGCAATTTGCATACTGCTGGCAATAGCCGCCCAAACACTCCTTAAGCTGGCCATCGTACGGTCAGGGGGCATGCCGGTCCTGGAGATCGGCATTGCCGGTTTGTTCCGGAAGTGTTTGGCCGTCCCTTACATTTTTGTCGGATTTGGGCTCTACGGCGTAAGTGCAATTCTTTGGCTGGAGGTACTGTCGAAACTTGACATCAGCGTAGCATTTCCGATGGTGAGCCTGACCTATATCGGGACCCTGTTCATTGGCCGCTTTCTATTTAACGAGCCGGTTAACCTCTGCAGGGTAGTCGGCGTGCTGCTCATTTGTTCGGGGGTCTTTTTCGTGATTCGAAGCCAGTAAAAGCGCCTTTAAGGTAAGGTGATGAGACCCCGCCGACTGTGAAGAAACGAAAATGTTAAAGGTCAAACCGGCATTTTCGTAAGCCGGTTTGTTGAGTCGGGCTGCCACATCGGGGCCGGGACATCGGTCAGCCGGATAGGACTTTCCGTAAACGTCCACCCGGACGCCTTCCCCGGCGTCTTCCGCCTCATCATCAACAGCCCATCCTGTAATGGAAATCCTACGCTCATTAATATAATCCTGACCTTCCACATCAAGCCTGTACCGGCTTCCTGCGAACTAAAGAGAACGTCCATATCAAGAAGTAAATGTTCGATCCGGCCAATCACGACGGCCTCAAGCCGGCCGTTGATGTGTCACCCCGGCTGTTCAGGACTGTGGCGTGCCCTGCGCGCGGCATCAAAAATGGCCTTGGCGAAGACGGCCAAGACCAGCAGCAGGGCGGCGCAAGCGGCCCCCAGTGCCCACTTGAACCCATGCGGCTCATACTGGAATTCGATCCGGGAAGCCCCAGCCGGCAAATCGATGCTCTGAAACGTCCCATCCTCGGACAGACCAACGGGCATCGTCTGGCCGTTGACCGTCGCCGACCATCCCCGCATGTATAATTCCAGACGGAGCAGTTTGCTCGGACCGGGGCATGACGCATCGACGCGGTCGTGCGACACCGGCTTCAGCTCACAGGAGTCGGCCGAGAAGTAATCGCGCGTACCGGGCAGCGCATAAATGGTCATCGAGCGGCTTCGAAGCACGGGCTTCAAGTCTGAGCCGGGAATGAATCGCAGGTCTGGAAGATAATTGTCCCTGACCGCGACGGGAGTCCCGAGGATTTTTGTCGCTGTATCCGTGGAAGCGAGCGGATACATCCAGAGGGCGACATCCTTATCGCCGTCCAGCTTTTCGATGCGGATGGTGTATCCTTTTCCGGCCTCGATCGTGACGGGACGGTCAAGCGTGATCAGCAACGGCCTGTTGTCCTCCGCCTGGCGGATGTCGGCGAGACCCTCGGAACAGGTGGAGGTCCCCGCGCACAATGTCACCTTCAAATGGCCGGACGAGGTATTGTTATAGGTTCCCACAAGCATGGAAATGGCCGTAACTGTGGACAGTATGTCCGGTTTTTCTTGAGCGGAAATCTCGGCCCGCTGTCCTGAGGCAAGCCTATAGGGGTAGCTGCCATTGGACAAAAGATGAAAGGCCGGGTTGGAATTGAAGTCAGCTCCGGCGAGCAAGTATTTCACACCGGCCTGGGCGTAACAGGGAAGCCGTTCGCGGAAGATTTTCTGCCGGTCAGCCTGTTGTCCCGGCGACAAATTCATCGGGAACCAGGGCAAGAAAATATTAGCGTTAGCATAGGGGTCGAGATTCTCTTTTATATAATGGGCTGTTCTTTTAGGAACTGGAATATCATCATAATTCAGGAGGGGAATGCCGAAATAGGAACCGTAATTGGGATTCAGCCAGGCTTCGGTCGTATTGACTACCCGCTGGCATCCGATGTTGGCTTGCAGAAAGGAGATCACGTCATCATCGAGCTTTCCTTGGCGCGGATAGGAAATGTAAGGAAAAAGAAAGGACATCACCGCTTCTGCGACCAAAATGCCGGAAAGGGCTGCGGCCGCACCCCGGGCGGTGGCGGAACGGGCGGCTCGCAGGATACCGTATGACAGCACGGCGACACACAGCAGCGCGCCCGCAACAAAAGCCTGGTAGCCCCCCAACTGGGAGATCACCGGTAAAGCCCCGACCGCCGCCGCCGCGATGGAAATCAGGCCGGAAGCCACCGCCCACCCTAATATCCGCCGCAGCATCGGCTGCGGTAGCGTGGGAATGCGGTCGATGAACAGGGCGCCCAAAAAAATGATGCAGAAGATCCAACTGAGGTTGAGGTAACGAGGGCAGGCTGCCACTTTGGTCAAAGGCAACGCCATGAATGCCGGATAAATCCCAGGCAAGCCGTGGGTGACACCCAGGGCGATGACAACCCACCCCACCAGGAAAATTTTGACAGCGCGCCGATTAGGGATGAAAAGTCCGGCGAAGGCGATGACAACAGGCGCAAACCCGATATATCCGCCGGTACTACCCCAAATGCCGTTGATGGTTGGATTGGGCACTGTGAAAATAGGCCCGTATATATATGGCATAATGTATTGGATAATGACCCAGGGGTTCATCGTATGTCCATAGAAGCCGTTGCCGTAATGCGCCCCCACTTCCGCATCGCCCAGAAAATCGACGAAAGCGACCAGGACAGGTGCGCTCAAAGCAAGGGCGACCAAGCCGGTTAGCAGCAGGTCGGTGAGGAAGGTGACATTCTGCCGGCCGGATAACCCGGCCATGCGGAACACCACCCAGGCGATAAGCAGAAGGGCGTAAAGATACACTTCCTCGGGGAAACCGGCATAGAGTGCCAAGGCCGCCATTCCGGCGCCCACGCAGATCATGGGCATCCGCAGCGGCAGGGTCCGGCTGGCCAGGGCAGAGGCCCGGAAGCTCTCCACCGCGAAGAAAAGCCAGGGCAGGAATGCGACCGGGTTGAATATCGCGTTGCGCAACCAGGCGAAGACCCCATTGATTTCAAACAACATGCTTCCGGCGAGCGCCGCCGTGGCGCCTAACCCGAATTTTCTGAAGAACAGAAAGGCGCCAATGCCGGCCAAAAGCTGTAGCAAAGCCTGTTCCACCGCCTGTCCATGCGGCAAGGCCAGTAGCCAGGTGAATGGGAACAGGGCGGCCGATTGCATCTCGCCGAGAAGTGGGCTGCCCAATCCCTCATAGTGGTTCCACAGAGGTAAGTGGCCGGACAGCACATCCGAAGCCGCCCTCGAGCCCAACGCAAACGACGTCGTCCCGAAATTCGGATCAATGGTTGGAGGCCCGTGCAGAACCCTTGACCCAACGTCGAAAGCGACGCCGCTGTATAAATAAACGGTATCGGTCAGGAACGGGCCGAAGATGCTAAACAGTGCAATGAATAAAGGAATTGCACAAAGGGCGCAGATCTTAGCGGACTTCCGCTCGAACAGGTTGAGCATGAGCATAACAACCGGCCGACGATCCAGGACTGTATATAAAGTCATAACGAGCAGGAAACAGACGAGCATGAGGGAGGCGACATGCCAAATCACAGCTTCTTGAGTCAATCTTATCGTCATCCATATTGTCGGAGGCAACCGCAAGGGTCCATCCAACCGAATGGCGATGATTGGGTGATTTGCTCCGGGAATCGTCTTTATAACGGTCTTATCACCATCCGCCTTTATGGTGTCTATCTGCTGTATAGCCGAAATATCTGAAGTGTTGAAAGATTTTACCACATTCCCGGCAGGGTCCACGATCCGAACCGTACGGACGGTCAGTGACGCCTCCCGATCTATGGGAGAAAGCCACAACCGCTGGTAGTCGTGGGGGACCAACCCAAGCCCCCGCCAGGTCCCGGGTGCTAAACGGAAGCGCAGGAGTTGCGGTGCATCGTCTTTGGATACCGGAATTCGAATGGAATCGGATTCTTGAATCCCCCTGCCCTTGTCAAAGAAGAGTTGAGCGGTTCCCTCAGTAGACGATTGCAGCACCGCCTCAAAATAATAGTGATCGTATCTTGCGATTCTATCCCGGACGTAAAGGGACGAGAACACCACAGTCAATATGAAACTTAAGAGCACAGACCTCAACACCAATGACAACTTCACTATTCGGTCACTCCCGTCCGTTTAACCATGGAGACGCATCTATTCAAGATTGTTGCAACGGGAGATCTTAAAGACCATATCCCGATGAAATCGCGTCCAAGGGTCTCCCCGATCAAGATATCATAACGCAGTGGCGCCCCTTAAGCTGGACACGCGGATCTCTGCTTCCTTCGACTTTATCTGGCGTCATATGCCATGGTTGCTTGGTTCAAGTCCATTCCGATGCGTATCGGCGGTATCCGTGGAATGTATGGGTCGTATCGCCGCGATCCAGGCGCTCAAACGCAATGATGCAAACGGCGACTCGAACCGCTCGGATTTCGAGAAAGATCGAGTTTGTTGTCGTCCGGAATTAGGCGTAGTCTAGGTCAGAGTTTCTTTTCCTGTCAAAGGGAAATTCTCGCCAAATCCCAATGGCGCATTTTGAACCGACTCCTTTGACCCTCCGGAGGGAACTGCCGTAAAGGGAATTAATTACTTTATTAAATGAGAATGTACCTGTGCATGCCTTTGCAAACACCCTCCTGCCGGAAATTCCCTGAGAGTTCCCTGAGCTTTCATTTCTGCGGCGATGATGATAGAAGTGTGGATGTTAATTGACCACTTGCGGGAGAGGGGAAATAAGTGAAAGCTTCCTGCGTGTTTATTCAGGGAATCATCGTCCTGGAGCCACGTGTCTTTGTCGACGAGAGGGGATTTTTCTGGTTCATCCGGCAAATGAGTACCTCTGGGTATGGAGGTGGTAGAGACGGAGTTTGAAATACTCCGGATCTCGAAACCCGTAAGCCTGCCTTTTGATGGTCTTGATTTTGTTTATGAGACCCTCGAC
>JBEKTT010000132.1:0-5640 GCA_049515795.1 Syntrophobacteraceae bacterium | reverse complement strand
GATGGTGATTCCAGTCGGCGAACCAGATGCCGCCCAACAATTGATGTTGCTCGAAAAGCAAGAGGACGGAAAGATCAAAACGAGGCGGGCGCTGCCGGTCGCCTTCGTCCCGCTCACCGGCGGACATCAGTGAGTGCTGAAACCTCAACTTCTCCAAATCATGTATTCTTTGATTGTCTTGCCCGATAGGACTTCAGGAGTTGGCAAGAATCCTTGAATAGCTGCACCCGCAGATATTTCCAGCTTGACGGAATTGCTCCATCGCAATACCATGATTTTTTAAGAGCCTCTGGGCCATAATGATGTCAAGACGACTATGATCTACACTCATGTGCTGAACAGGGGACCCGCAGGGCGTAAACAGTCCGCTGGACGCTCTTTGAGGTGATGAGCGAAGATTATTATTCCGATCCACATAACACTCCCTGATAAGTCTCTAGGTAGACTAAAACAATAGAAGAACCAGAGACTTGGATGGCATCGGCTCCCGTTTCTATGGCTTCTTATAAGGGCTGAAGTCCGCGAATTGGCGTTTTACACTGATCAATCGAAACATCGTTAGGCCGTAAGAACAGGAGACGATCATGAAACCGCAATCATGCTTCATTCTAATTGGGGACAGAGAAGTACCAATGACAGTCATTCAGAGCGCACGAACAGTTTTACAGTTGCGTAAGGAAGTATCAGCTATTGGCAAAAGCCAACCTCAAGATCACAAGATTTTTCTATGTCACGGCGCCGTGATATTCGACCTCGGAAGCTTTTTGGATCAACCTGACTGGAATAGTCTTTTCCGGTTTTGTGAAACAGAACATATTAGTATCGCAGGAGATCCGCACAGCGTGATCAAACAACGCAACATCATTACGCTATTTACCTATGCAATGATGAGCGCACAAGTGTTTCAGAAAGAAGTCTACGTAGTTGCCAGCGCTGATAATACCCAATCGGATTTGTCCGGGATTTCACCTAATATGTTATGGGAAGCCGTAACCCAATGCTTGCAACAGCCTTCAGTCCCATTTCTTATCGATAGGAAGAAGAGAGTCATCATTCTCAGGCCAAACGCATTGTAACAGCTTCCGCTGCCCAAATTCCTTCTTGATGGCACATTCGAGAATTTCCTTAACTCGACATACTGTTCAACAAAACTTCTTCCTACCATGGCCAAACATATCGATCTGTAAGAGGGACCAGCATGTTGCAGTCTATACAGGAAAGGATATACACATGAACCTATTCAATAGGATTTTCGGAAGCAGCAAATCTCAAGAAGAAGAGGCATTGCAAGCTTTGGAGGATCTTGAGCGCTTGGCAGAGCATGACAGCCCGCTTGATGCCATGGAATTCATGGCCACACTCAACAAGCGCTATTCGTCAATGCTCGGTCCAAGTGGGCCATTGCACTCGCGGTTCATAGCTTGCCTAGACAAACTGAAAGCCAAAGCAGACGACAGAGTGTACGGTAGGGTTCCCATTACTGACGAGGAAATGGCGAGGATAGTCAAGGGACTCAAGAAAATGCACAAATGAGCCTAACAAAGGCATGCACTCGGACGGCTATTCCGCTACGCTTCATAGCCGCCGGTGATGCCTACCGTTCGGGGCAATGAGCAATCCCAAGAAAGTTCACAAATCTCTTATATGTTGGCCTCGGAGTTTCCATCACCTCGTTTAGACTTGCGTTTCATTTGTGAAGTTTTGGATCTTGATTGAGCCATAGTCCCCAATGTCGGCATGGAAGGCGACAGGTCCGGACCAAGGTAACGTCCCCTCGCGAAGCGATAGAACCAAGAGGAATTATTTTCTTTTGCTTTTTCTCTTCGCCCTTCCTGCTTCCTGCTTTCCGCCAGCTAGGTCAGGAACCGCGCGATCAGGAAAATCGGGACGGAAGAGAAACGGCGGGTAGGAGTTATGCCATCAGCAGGCGTCGCTGCAGCAGCGCCTGCATATCCCGGCGCCCGTCGGCGATCACAAGAACGTAGACGTTCTCGGCCATAACCCGGTAAATGATGCGATAAGGTTTGAAGAAAATCTCGCGGTACTCCCGGAGGCCTATGGCCAGCAATTCCTTCGGGTATGCTCCGCGCTGGGGA
The DNA here is from genome assembly GCA_049515795.1 of Syntrophobacteraceae bacterium. Lineage (GTDB taxonomy): Bacteria > Desulfobacterota > Syntrophobacteria > Syntrophobacterales > Syntrophobacteraceae > SbD1. The sequence goes on along the minus strand of JBEKTT010000132.1, from coordinate 3,544 downwards.
TTTTCGGACAGGCTGGTGAAGCCCTTTTCAATCTGTGCGAGGACGTGGTCCGCTTTGCCCGGCACCTCGTGCAGCTCGATGTAATCGTACAAATCTTCCAGGTCGCGGGACGCGTCGTCGGTCAGGAACACCTGGAATGACATCAGCGGGCTTTCTTCTGCTCGCGAAGCCCTTTAATGACATCGGCAGCGCGCTGAACCTTGCCTTCTTCGACCTGGCCGGCGCCGAGTGCCAGAATTTTCAGCAGCGCCATGGTCTCCTGCGTTTGCTCGTAACTTTCGATGTCCTGTATGACCACCTTGGCTTGGCCGTTCTGGGTGATGACCAAGGGTTCTCCCTGTTCCCCCAGGCTGCGAACGATCTCTGCGGCATGCGCCTTGAGATAGCTGATCGGTTTAATTTGGCTGGACAGTTTCATGATCCACCTCCTTCAAGATATGACCATATATAGTCCTTAAACGGGTCATAAGTCAAGCTCGCCCCTGAGTGGCAAACGTACAAAAATCAGAATAAGAGTATAACTTTCGAATTCGAATTCCGAGGGCGACTTCGAGGTCGGGCCAAGGCAAGCAAGTCAAATCCACCACAGAGACACAGAGAACACGGAGGACGGGGGACGGGGGACGGGGGACGGAGGACGGATGGCGGAGGTAGGAAGACGGAAGGCGGAAGAAGGAGGACGGAAAGAGAGAATGCCTTGTTTCACGCGGAGACGCGGAGACGCGGAGGCAGGAAGAAAAAGCGATCAATTGGGGAATTGAAAAATCCCTCAATTCCTTAATCCCTGAATTCACTCGTAAAGGTTCACCACAGAGGCGGGGCATAGTCCGGTCAAGGAGAGGGCACAGAGGAAAACCAAGAGTAAATCGCGGATCGGTTCAGTGTGGCGCTGCGGCGGGGGCCACCGGCCACGCCTCGCGGAGCGTGGAGATATTGCGCTCGGCACTCACGCGCATGCGCGTGATGCCGAAATCCCGGCGGGTGCGGGGGAAACGTTCCCCCGCGCTTTTGTACTTTTCGAAATCTGCAGAATGCTGAGCGCACTGTCAACACTGCGGTCCCTCACGAAATCTTGCCGCCGGGTGACACGTTGGCCTCGGGAACGACAAGTTTGAGGTCCTGCCCGTCGCGTACGGCGAGGATCATTCCGTGGGATTCGATCCCCATGAGCTTTACAGGCTTGAGATTTGCCACCAGCACCACCTGCTTTCCGACAAGGTCTGCGGGTGAATGTGTTTTGGCGATTCCAGCCACGATCTGTCGATCTTCCCCAATATCGACGATCAGCTTTACCAGTTTGTCGGACTTCGGGACTTTTTCCGCCTGCCTGATAAGGCCGACCCGCATATCAACCTGCTGGAAGAGGTCGATATCGATTGTGCCGCCGGCGTCCGTCACACCGGAGGTGGCTGCGGCTTCCGCTTCTTGTTTTTCTTTTGGTTTTTGGCTTATATCAGGCATCCCAGCTCCTTGTTTACCGGGTTTTTCCATCTTTTTACCCGCCGTTTCGACCCGTGGAAAGAGTGATTCACCTTTGAGGACCTTTGCGCCTTCTTGCAGGGCGCCCCAGGAGGTATCCTCGGCTAGCCTCAGGTCCGAGGTTTTTTTCACGATTCCAAGCCGCTCCAGTATCTTCACCGAGGTCGAAGGCATAAAAGGAGAAATCAGGACGGCAACGGCTTTATTTACCTCCAGAAGAGTTCTCATTACAGTCTGAAGCCGGGGCAGGAGGCTCGCATCTTTAGCCAGGTTCCAGGGGGCGGCGGAGTCGATGTATTTATTGGCCGCGTTTATGCATTCCCAAATGGATACAAGCGCCTTGTGGAAGCCGAGCCTGGGGATTTCCTCCCGGAATTGCCCGATTGAATGCTCAACCTTATCGTGCAGGTCACGGTCCATCCTGTCGGGCTGCGACCCGAAAGGGGGGACTTTTTCGTCAAAATAGCGCGCAGTCATTGCAAGCGTGCGGCTGAAAAGGTTTCCCAGGTCGTTTGCCAGGTCGGCGTTTATGCGCTGAACCAGCGCCTCCTCGCTGAAGTTCGCATCGAGCCCGAAAACCATCTCACGCAGGAGAAAATACCGGAAGGCGTCGAGTCCATAAACGGGCACAAGGTCAAGGGGCCGGACAACCGTGCCGTGGCTCTTGCTCATCTTGCCTTCGTCCGTTTTCCAGTACCCATGGACGTTCAGGTGCTGGAACAAGGGAACGCCGGCGGCCTTGAGCATCGTGGGCCAGTAGATTCCGTGGGGCTTTAGGATGTCCTTGGCTATAAGGTGCTGCGCAACGGGCCAGAACTCTTTGTAAAGCTCGCCGGCGGGATATCCGATTGCGGAAATATAGTTGATTAGAGCATCGAACCAGACATAAGTCACATAGTCGTCGTCGAACGGAAGCGGTATGCCCCAGTTGAGGCGCGTAACCGGCCGGGAGATGCACAGGTCCTCGAGGGGCTCCCTCAGAAACGCCAGCACTTCGTTTCGGTACCTTTCGGGACGGATGAAGTCGGGATTGGATTCTATGTGCGCTATAAGCCAGTCCTGATATTTGCTCATCCGGAAAAAATAATTCGTCTCCTCCCGCTCGACGGGGGGCTTATCGTGGTCCGGGCACTTTCCGTCAACCAGTTCCCGCTCGGTGTAGAACCTCTCGCACCCGACGCAGTAAAGGCCCTTGTAGGTGTCAAAGTAGATTTCACCAGCGTCGTAGACCTTCTGCAGCACGTACTGGACGACCCTGACATGTTCGATGTCGGTGGTCCGGATGAACTTGTCGTTTTCAATACTGAGTTTGGGCCATGTTTGCCGGAAAAGCGCGCTTATCCTATCGGCGTAAACCTTGGGCTCAACTCCGGCAGCCTGGGCCGCCTGGACGATTTTGTCCCCGTGCTCGTCGGTCCCGGTGAGGAAGAAGGTCTTGAATCCCAGCAGTTCGTAGAAGCGGTTCAATACGTCCGCGACGATTGTCGTGTAGGCATGGCCTATGTGAGGTTCGGCATTAACGTAATAAATCGGCGTGGTTATATAGAATCGATTCATTTGTCCTCTTTTTCCCGGCGTGGTGTTGATTCTAGAAGCTCAAATTGAGGAATTGAGGAATTGAGGAATTGAGGAATTGAAAAATCCCTAAATCCCTGAATCCTTAAATTCCTGAATCCCTAAATTCCTAAATCCCCGATTAGTGCTGTGTCAACTAAGTTCCTATAGGTAATGACATACGGCCGTCATTCCGGCGAAGGCCGGAATCCAGTGTCTTTTCAGTTGGTTAAAAATCCTGGACCCCGGCCTCCGCCGGGGTGAGTGCGCCTGGGAGCAGGCGCGATCTGGGAGGTGAAAGTCCTCCTCCGGGAAATGCCCATTCCCGATAGCCAAAGGTAACTGCGTCACCGCGAGGTGGGGTGGGGAGCAACCCGAGGCGAATATGCAGTCCGTAGGATAATGACGAACACGATTCGGCCGTGCGTAGCGACGAGCCACCTCATTAATGGTGAAGTCCAGACCGGAACACGGGCGAGAGCACGAGGTCTGCCAGAGGTTTGCTAGACCC
>JBEKTT010000131.1:0-6185 GCA_049515795.1 Syntrophobacteraceae bacterium | reverse complement strand
TATCGCCGCATGGGAAAACGACCGTAACAACCGGCAAGCAAAGATTCAATGGCAGTTCTCGAATGCCAAGGCGCGCATAAAGCTGAAGCGCCTTTATCCGCAACTTTGAGTGTTACATGGTACTAGTCTGATTAATCCTTCAGGGAGTTTTGCCTTCAGGGGAGACTCCCTTTTTTACTTGAACACAGGATGGTGGCGGCAAATGAGCTGTATAGCCGGGAAAAAAATAGTTTTGTCCTGCCTTCTGGCTGCTTTTGTGAGCAGCCTTGCATTTTGCGGCGGTTTTGCCTGGTCAGATCAGAACAAGGCTGCTCCGGGCCAGCCCGAAAAACGCACGGCCCTGGTCATAGGCAACGCCGCCTATGAGTCGGGAGCTCTTCGCAATCCCATTAACGACGCCCGCGCCATGGCAAAGGCGCTCGCAGATCTTTCCTTTGAGGTTACGCTGAAGGAAAACCTGGACCAGAAACAAATGAAGCGCGAGATCCAGGCTTTCGGAGAAAAGCTCCGGAAAGGCGGCGTCGGGCTTTTCTATTACGCCGGGCACGGAATCCAGGTGAACGGGCGTAACTACCTTCTGCCCGTGGGCGCTGCGATCGAGCATGAAAAGCAGGTCGAGTATGAGGCGGTCGATATGGGCGCAGTGCTGAGCGAAATGGACTACGCCCATGCCCGAATGAATATAGTTATCCTTGATGCGTGTCGAGACAACCCGTTTGCCCGTAGTTTCCGCTCCATATCGCAAGGGCTTGCCTCCCTTGACGCTCCGACCGGCACTCTGATTGCCTACGCTACAGCGCCTGGTTCCGTGGCCAATGACGGGCCGGGAGAAAACGGCGTTTATACGGGCGAACTCATCAAGGCTATGGTTCAGCCGGGACTCAAGATCGAAGATGTCTTCAAGCAGGTGCGCTCGGCGGTGCGTGAGGCCACTGGGGGAAGACAGGTGCCATGGGAATCTTCCTCTCTGGAAGGAGATTTTTACTTCCTTTGGCCTCCGCCAAAGCATCCGGTGCAGCCGGCCTCCATCCAGCCGCAGCTAAATGCTTCCGGTGCAGCGGAGCAGCGTTCGGCCTCCGGACCCACTGAAGAACCTGCCTCACGTGGCGAAAAGCCCATAAAGACTCTCAAAACCTGGAAAGAGCCGGTTACAGGGCTGGTATTCGTATGGGCGCCGGGCGGATGTTTTCTCATGGGCAGTCCGCAAAGTGAGAAAGATCGCTCCGCAGACGAGGGGCCGGTTCACGAGGTTTGCGTCGACGGCTTCTGGATAAGCCAAACGGTGGTTACCAACGCTCAGTTCAGGCAATTCCAGAAAGATCACGACAGCAGGGACTACGCCGGCCATTCACTTAACGGCGATGGTCAGCCTGCGGTATATCTGAGTTGGGTGGATGCCAATAACTTTTCGCAGTGGCTTACCGGGCAGAACGGCGGACAATACAATTTCCGGCTGCCAACCGAAGCGGAGTGGGAATATGCGTGCCGGGCTGGTTCCGAAACCTCCCGGTATTGGGGCGAAGATGCCTCCAGGGCTTGTATCTACGAAAACGTCGCAGATTATACGGCCCAAAGACAGCTCGGTATCAAGCCGGTCCACGAATGCGATGACGGCTATGCGACGACGGCGCCGGTCGGTTCTTTCCGGCCAAACGCTTTGGGTCTCTACGATATGCTGGGCAACGTACTGCAATGGTGCGCCGACGTTTATGGCGTGGATTCATATGTGCGCCACGACAGACACAATCCGCAAAATGCCGATGAGAGCATGGGACAGAGCCGCGTGATTCGAGGCGGGTGCTGGCGAGGTTCAACCGGTTCAATCAGGTGCGCCATTCGTGGAAGCGGTCTGCCCAACAGCATGAAAGACGATCTCGGGTTCCGGGTTGTGCGCGAGCCTTAGAGCATCCCACGTTCTCTTCTTTGTTGTAACCGGATCTAACGCAGGGAGGCTGAGATGAAAGTTGTAGGATTCAATGGGAGCGCGAGAAAAGACGGCAATACCGCCATTCTGATCAATTACGTCTTCGGCGAACTCGAAAATGCAGGCATCCAAACTGAGATGGTGCAGCTTTCCGGCAAGGATATCCACGGCTGCAGGGCGTGTTTCAAGTGCTTCAACAACAAAGACGGCCACTGTGCCGTTGATAATGATTATTTGAACGAGTGCATCGACAGGATGACTCAGGCCGATGGGATAATACTGGGTTCGCCTACATATTTCACCGACGTAAGCGCCGAAATGAAGGCCCTGATCGACCGGGCCGGCCTGGTGGCCAAGACAAACGGCGACATGTTCAAGCGCAAGGTTGGAGCGGCGGTGGTAGTCGCCCGCCGCGCAGGGTCGGTCCACGCATTTGATTCCATCAATCATTTTTTCCTGATCAGCCAGATGATCGTGCCGGGGTCCAATTACTGGAACATGGGATTAGGGCTCGATAAGGGAGACGTGGAAAAAGACACTGAAGCGATTGATACGATGAAGACCCTGGGGCGCAACATGGCCTGGCTGATCGAAAAGATTACGGGCTGTCCGTAAATAAGCCTCTTAGGGATCGCGCCGGATTTTGAGATTGATTTGGTCGCGAAGATTGAGCAAAACCGCGGTCGTAAGTAGTGCCCATCCGAAAACTCCGGGACAAATTCGACGCCCTGCGAGGTTTCTGTTCGAAAAGGAGGCTTAATCTGGTCATTCCGCTCACCGCCTTTAGGCGGAAGATTTTCGTATTGGCTAGGAAATCGAGGGATTGCGCGGAGGCGTAAATCTGTACGCCGCACAAGGAAGCCCGAAGATTGACGCCGCTAGGGCGGAAAAGGACCCTTTTCGGATTTTGAGGAAAAATAGATGAAATTGAACAAAAGCTCGATCGTTCCAGTCGTTTTTGTGCTGCTTTTCTTTCAACCGGCCTCGATACCCGGCGGAACCTGTAGTTTGTCCTTCGCGGCCCCAGAACAGCGGCCTCAGGACTTAGGAACAGCCATTTCCGTTAATCCTACAAATCCTGTCTTAGAAAGCTCTTCTCTCCTTGACCGGACTATGCCCCGACCTCTGCGTCTGTGCGATGAACGCTTGCCTTCCGGGCCCGCTGCCTATCCCGAAGTGGATTTTCGCTGGGCGTTCGCAGCCAAAACCTCCCATGATGGAAAGAGCAGCACTCAGCCGGTCACTCAAGACATGGCCCTCAAATCCGGCGACCAGGTCAAGATGATGGTCGAACTGCAACGAAAATGTTTTATATACTTTTTCCACGATAACCGGCGGGATGGCGTCAAACTGCTCTTCCCATATGCTCTCCAGCAGTTTGAAGGCGATTATCAGCCGGAGCGCAGGTATTACATCCCGCGGGGAGAGGCATGGTTCAGGCTGGACGAAAACCCGGGCCAGGAAGTATTCTATCTGGTAGCCTCCGCAAAACGGCTCGATGAGCTCGAAAAGGCATATCTGCGGCACGAATCCGCCGAAGCGGCTTCCAAAGAAGAGACAGCCAGGGCGCTTGTCGATCTGATAAGGGAGCTTAGAAGGCAACACCGCGAACTGAGCTCACCCGCCGAGCGGCCGGTTCCCATCGGGGGGACCTTGAGGAGCGTCGAAAAAGTCCAGGACCCTGACCGGTTGGACATCGCAGCTTTTGCCGACGAGATTCTCTCGACCGGCTTCGTGGCCAGGACTTATACGATTGAGCACAACTAACCGGAAGCCGAGCCGGATGTATCTGTTTGCGGCAATTGCCGCGTTCGGCGTTGCACAACTGATTTTCCAGCTTCTTGGGGGATTGTTCGAAACCTGGAATTCACAGGTTTTCGACAGGTTTTTCCTGTTTCGTTCTTCAATTAGTGCGCTCAAGCCTCCCTACGATGGGACGGTAGTTCACATAGACCTCAACGATACCGCCATCCAGCAGCTAAAAACCTATTATCTGACCCGCTCCCACTACGCCCAGCTTATTCGAAACCTCGCCGCAATGCGCGTAGCGGCCCAGGCATACGATCTGATCTTTGCCGCTGGAACCAGCCAGGCGGATGACCAGGCGATAATCGCAGCGACGCGTGAGGCGGGCAACGTCTACTTCGGCATGGCCATTGAGCTGGGGTCTAAGAGTGGGGCGCTTTCCAGCCGCATAACCCCTGAGATTCGCGAATATCTCGACCATACGAAGTGGGCTGTGAAGGTGGAGGGCCAATCGGAGGATCTCTACTCCGGGACAAAGCCCCTCATCACTTTTCCGCCCCTTGCCGAGGTCTCCAGGGGAATTGGGTTTCTCAGCCTGAAAACGGACCGTGATGGAGTGATCCGCCGTATGCCGCTGCTCGTGCGATGCGATGGCGGTTTTTATCCAAGTTTGCCGTTCCGCCTCGTTTGCGATTACCTCGGAGCCGGGCCGGAAAAAATCACCGTAAAGCCGGGCAGCTACATCCGGATCAAGGACGCAAGGCTCCCCGGAGGCCCACCCCGGGACTTTTTCATCCCGATCGACGGCAATGGCGCGATGATAATAAATTTCATCGGGCCATGGGGACAGATGCGCCATTACAATTTCGCGCAGATCCTTGCCGCATCGGACGACCGGGACGCATTCGAGATGTGGACCGAAGAGCTTTCGGGAAAAATAGCCGTGGTCTCCGACGTTTCCACAGGTGCGACCGATCTTGGAGCGGTGCCGGTGGATATAAATTTCCCGCTGAGCGGCCTGCATGCCAACGTGATCCAGACGATCCTTTCCCGTGCTTTTTTATACGAAATAAGCCCTGCCGGGATACTGGCGATTGAGCTGGCGATGGTTGCCCTCATTTTCCTTTTATCGACCCGCTTTTCACCAATTTTATTCACCGCCTCCGCCGCCCTGCTCATAACCTGCTATGCGGCCGCAGCGCTCGGCCTTTTTCTCGCCTATGGTCTGATGGCCAACATAGTGCGCCCCGTAATCGCGGGCGCCGCTGCTGCTTCGCTGATCATGGCTTTGCGGTATTTCCGGGACTCAAGGGAAAAGGAGGTCCTGAGGAGGTCTTTCGAGTCTTATTTCCCGCCCTCAGTTGTGGAAAGGATCCTTGCCGACCCGGCGATGATGAGCAGGGGGCAGAGAAAAGAGCTGACGATCCTTTTCAGTGACATCAAGGATTTTACTGCACACTCTTCCTCATATTCGCCCGACCGGATTCGGGGCTTTTTGAATGACTATTTCGAAACAATGGTGGAAGTTGTTTTTACATACAACGGGACGGTCGACAAGTACATCGGAGACGGCATGATGGTCTTTTTCGGAGACCCCGAACCGGCGCCGGACCATGCCCTCAGAGCGGTCCGGGCGGCAATCGAAATGCAGAACAAGGCGCGCGGACTTAGCGCAAAATGGGCCAGGGAAGGCGGTTTCCCTGTGCGCGTGCGGATCGGGATCAATACCGGGGAGGTCGTTGTGGGCAACATGGGGTCTTCTCGACGGCTATCATACACCGTGCTTGGTTCCGCAGTGAACCTGGCAAAAAGGCTGGAATCGAGCGCGCCGGTTGACGGCATCCTCATTTCCCAGACGACCCGTGACCTCGTTGCACCTTTTATTACCACCCGGCTTTTCGGAGAGATCAATGTAAAAGGAATGCAAGACCCCGTTCGTGCTTATGAAGTGCATTGGATGGGAAACTCCTTTTTAACCGGCTAAAAGTTCACACCCCGACTATTGTTTCATTGAGGAATTAAGCAATCGGCCTGATCCGACCCCGTCCTGCAAGATGTTCTTAGAGGAAGGAATCCAAAATGAGAGCCAACCTGATTAAATAACAGGGTAATCCTCCGGCTCTGCCGGCGGACTCGCAGAGTTTGACATTTCCGGGAGTCAGGTCGTCATTCCGGCAGTGCTTAGGCCGGAATCCAGGTTCTTGTGTCTCGTCAGGGCCTTTAAAGGTATCGGTTGCCAATTTGAAGCGCTGGCTAAAGCTGTATACCAACCTGCGAAAATCTGCTGGATTCCGGCTCAAAAGCGCCGCCGGAATGACGATGGCGCGGTAGTCAAAGACCATGCGGATATTCTCGGAGCTATCAAGTACCGCCAACCGCTTTGAGAGGTCCATGGTTTTCCAGGCCTCCGGCTTGGCCGGAGGTATGTGCGCTTGGGAGCAGGCGCGATCTGAGAGGTGCAAGTCCTCTCTCGGGAGATGCCCACTCCCGGTAGCCGAAGGTAACTGCGTCGCCG
>JBEKTT010000130.1:0-6837 GCA_049515795.1 Syntrophobacteraceae bacterium | reverse complement strand
TGCTTCGTGGGATCTTCGTGGTCTTCGTGATAAGGACAGCCCCAGCCAACCACGGAGAACACAAAAGTGGCACGAAGAGAGCGCAGCAGAGTGAAGAGATTGCCCCGACACATCCGCTAAAGTTGACTGCCATGGGCCTTCGCCGGAATGACGGGCTGCAGGTTCTTACATATAGGAACTTAGTTGACGCTGCACTAGTACGTTGGCAAAAAAGTTATCATATGTTGCAAGGAATCGTCACCCCGGCGAAGGCCGGGGTCCAGTGCCTTTAACCACATGAAAAGACGCTGGATTCCGGCTTTTGCCGGAATGACGGCCTGTAGGTCCTTACATATATGAACTTCGTTGACACTACACTAGTACCCTGTAACCTTTGTAGCTTCGAATGGCACCGCTCCTGTAGGGTGGGCACAGTCTTATGTGCCCACCAAGGTGGGCAACGCTCCGCTTTTGCCCACCCTACGGATTATGCGAAATACATAATGTTACAGGGTACTAGGAAAGAACGGGCCATTCCGCTGAAAAAGATCCCGATCAAATTGAGGCATGAGCCGTGCTTTGGGTTGAATACGAACTCGAACCGATTCGGCCGTTTTTTCAATCATTCCATCGTGGCTTTTGAAATGAGGCAAGGCGCCCCGCAAACGCCCAGCGCGATTGACTTCCGCCTGAAGGCGGTAAGAGGATCTTCCGCCTAAAGGCGGTAAGAGGAATGACCAGATTAAGACCGGATTATGACCGGATTATCGCTGAGGGATGCCCGCAATTGATATGGCATTTTCTTGCCCAGTGTTGTTCATAAGTCTGTCTTACGAGGAGCAAAGTGGTCACCCATGATTTCTCGCAATCGTGTTTTTTGCGCATTTGCTCCATACACATTGGAAATCCGCCCTTCCAAACCTTAAGTTCAAACGGCGTGGTACTACGGAACTCATAAATCATTTATCATACGCGATAATTTCTACGGATTTTATTTACAAGGCAGGTTTTTCCCATGAGAATAGCTGCCATCGTTAATCCTGTTTCCGGATTGAAAACAGCCCGTAAGAATTGGCCTGCACTCCTGCATTCGCTCGCTCCAGGGGCCGCAGGAGTTGAGACCTTCTGGAGCGTGTACCCGGGCCACGCTGAGTTGCTTGCTGCTTCAGCGAGGCGCTCCGGATACGACCGGGTGATTGCGGTGGGCGGTGATGGCACCCTGTTTGAGATCTTGAACGGACTGTGGTGGGAGCAAAGGGGGGAGTTGCCCAGTGTCGGTATGGTCCCATTGGGAACCGGATGTGACTACATCCGCAACTTTGAAGTGGGCAGGAGCCGGGTCGAGAAGCTTCGCGCCGCCGTGAGTCAGTCCACAATCACGGTCAGCCTGGGCCGTTGTCGCATTCAAAACGCCGAAGGGCAGCGCGAAAGGGTTTTTGCAATGATTTTGGGAATGGGTTTGGATGCGGAAGTCATTCGCCGTTTCCGGGCCGGGCGATTCGGGCGCGCCGGTTGGCCGGCGTACGCCATGAGCGCTTTAAGAGCTTTTCGCGGCCTGGAATCTCACGCTCTGAGCGGAAGCTTGAACGGGTCCTCTTTTAATACAATTGCGATCTTCCTGGGGGCGGCGCTGGGATGCTGTTTTGGCAAACGGATTGTGGTCGCGCCGGCCGCGTCTCCATCCGGAAATCAGTTCGAGCTGGTTTGGGCCGAGCCGGTCGGATTTCTCGGGTTACTGTCTCTGGTGTTTCTCGCCTATTTTGGGTCGCTTCACAGGAGTCCGCACGTCAAAGCGGCGCGCGCAAGCAGGGTCAGTCTGGACGCTGTCCCCCGGGCATTGATCCAGGCCGACGGCGAACTGATCGGGAACGCTCCGGTCGACATCGAGATCATACCGGGAGCATTATCGTTCGCCGCTAAAGCGGTGAGAAAAACTTCAGATACCTTTGCCGGACCTTCATGAGTTGTCTACAGACCAATCGAACCAGGTGGAATCATGCCTTCATATCCTGGAATATCAGCCGCTTGTTATCCCGGTGATCGACCAGGTATATGAGCGTGCCCTTGTCTTTGAGTTCCCGGACCAGATCGGGCATGATGGAACGATCAATCTCATATATTCTCAGGTATACGAGGCGCTTTCCTTCAGGGGCATATTCATAGGTGCTCAATATGCTCGCGATCCGCCCCTCATATTTGCGGATCACATCGGTTAGGACCTTGATGGAACCCGATGTGTCCTGGATCAGGAAAGCGAACTGAATTCCCTGCTTACCAAGCCCGCTAAGACTGATCAATATTTTGAAAATGTCGTTTCTGGTGATTATCCCCACCAGCTTGTCGTTGCGGTCCGTTACGGGGACCCCGGAGATATTGTGCTCCATAAGTACTTGGGCCGTCTCTTCAACGGTGTAATCGTCCGGGACGGTGATGGGATTCCTGGTCATAATGTCATGGACTTTTATCTTGGAAATAAGATAGAGCAGTTCGTGAATATCAAGCAAAGTGGCGTCGGAAGCCGAGGCGCGCTTCAGGTCCGAATCCGAAACCATTCCTACCAGTTAGCCCTTTTTCAAAACTGGGAGCATTCTGATTTGATGCTCTTTAAGGAGGGCCAGTGCGTGCTGCATCGAATCCTCTTCCTCTATGGTGACCAGGTCCTTGCTCATCCAATTCTTGACCAGCATTCGTAACCTCCGTGCGTTTTAAGCAGGTAATCTAAAAAGATCTCTATCGGGGAGGCCTCCCGCTCGCGCCCATCGCGTGTGACAGACCTCCGCTGCTGTCGGCCTCCGCGCTACGCGCTCGCGCGTCGCTATCAGGACTGAACTACGCTTCGCTCCCTGAGTGCTGAGGACTGAGGGCGGAACCTTGACACCATTGTAACTTCACTTCCTAATGCGTTTAACATTTGGCTTGCCTCCAACCGCACCACATTTTCCGTCTGCACGGTCTGCATGGCTGCGCGCACGGTTTGCCGCTTTTGCTCAGTCCTCCGTCCTGCTTCTCTGCATGGCTGCGCTCACGGTTTGCCGCTTTTGCTCAGTCCTCCGTCCTCCGTCCTCCGTCCTGCTTCTCTGCATGGCTGCGCGCACGGTCGCCGCTCTTATCATGTCAGGCGCATTCTTTTTCGAGCAAGGTATTATATAAGTCTAGCATACGAGAGACAAAAAAAATTCTAGCACTCTCCTATGATTTTGCGTAGTCAATTTAAAACACTTGCTATAAAAATAGTAATCGTTCACCAAGGTGTGCCATCTGACAAGTGAAAGCAGCGGCTCCTGCCGGAAATGCGCTCATGAGGCCTCCCGCTCCCGCCCCGTCTCGCGAGCGGGTGGGTTGGGCGGGCTGTCGAGAATGAGCGGTCGGCCTCCGCGCTACGCGCTCACACATCGAGCAGGGTATTGTATAAGTCTGCCATGCGAGGTGAATGAGAAACTGCCAAAACCAGGCGGAATGCTCCGGGCAGCGCCGGAACCGGATATGGCTCCCGGCGTATATGTTTGCCCCACTCCAGCCATTGCGCCCGAAAGGTCACGAGTGCCGGCCGTGATAACCATTTTTCCGGCTTGCCGGCCTCGGAGCGCCAAAACAATGTTTGGAGCAGGAAGAACAATACCGGTTTGCCGGCGCGGTCATTTTTGCCCACAACCTTTTCATCTTTTGTCTCCCCTCTCTTGTTTCTGAAATAGACAAAGATTTTTTTCATGGAAGCGCAAGTTTCTCAAATTTAAATTGTTTAACGGGTAAGGGGCGGACTGATTTCATCGCTTTTTCAGAACTTGTCGGGAGAAGGCGCCCCGCTGACAGCTCCGTCCCGCGGGTGGGTGGGCTGTCGAGAATGAGCGGGGCGCCTTCCGCGCTGCGCGGGATACCTTCCGCCAGAAGGCGGTGGGGTGCTCAATAGAAATGATATTCTTCTGCTTAGTGATTTATATTGCCTCTCATACGAGAATGCCGGGCAGGAGGAGTACTCAGAATAAAAACCAGGGAGGAGCTCTGAATGTCACCGAATGGCCCTGCTAAAGAACTTGAGGAAGGCAAACTTGCGCAGCCGGTGAGTGCGGGCGGACAGAAAACGAAGAATCTTTACAACAAGATGGAATGGGCCGGTGCATTCGGAGACATTGGCACATTGATTCCTTTTGTGGTTGCCTACATCACAATAGTAAAGGTAGAGCCTCTCGGGCTCCTCTTCATGTTTGGCATTTGTTTGTTGGCGGCAGGATTCTATTACAGAACGCCAATCCCGATTCAACCTATGAAGGCAATCGGAGCGGCAGCCATCGCGGGTGGTATAAGCCCGGCGGCTCTTTTCGGCTCAGGGCTCACCACGGGACTTTTCTGGTTGGTCGCTGGCGCTACAGGGGCGATCAGACCTATTGCCAAGCTTGCAGGCAAACCTGTTGTGCGCGGCATTATGCTGGGGCTGGGTCTCACTTTTATGGTGGATGGAATCCACCGCATGATGACAACACCGGTCCTGGCCGGCATCGCTCTGGTCGTCACCTATCTTCTTCTTACCAACCCCAGGGTCCCCGCAATGTTTGTGCTCTTGATCATAGGGATTGGGTCGGCCGTTATCATGAACCCTCAGATATCGGTGGAACTTGCCAAAATCCATGTCGGCTTCAAGCTGCCGGTTTTCAGTCTGCCGATGATCACGTGGAATGATTTAGTTGTAGGCACATTGCTTTTCACGATCCCCCAAATCCCGTTGACCCTTGGAAACGCGGTGATTGCAATCGTCGCCGAGAACAATGAACTGTTTCCCGACAGGCAGGTGACGGAGAGAAAGATAGCTGTCTCCCAGGGCGTCATCAACCTGGTTTCGCCCCTTTTTGGCGGTATTCCGATGTGTCATGGGGCCGGCGGAATGGCCGGTCATGTTCGCTTCGGGGCAAGGACAGGCGGCGCCCTGGTTATTCTGGGAAGTATGCTCATCCTGATTGCCCTGTTTTTCAGCGACTCCGTTGCGATCATCTTCAAAATTTTCCCCAATGCCATCCTGGGAGTGATCTTGTTTTTCGCGGGTTCGGAACTGGCTATAGTGGTGAAAGACATTGGAGAAAAGAAATCCGATTTCTATGTGATGCTTATTGTAGCCGCTTTCGCTATGTGGCACATGGGCATCGCTTTTCTGGCAGGGATAATTTTGGATAATTCACTGAGAAAAGGGTGGATTAAGATTTAAATTAAAACGGATGAGTTATGGCGCGGTCTCCATTTGACAGTTTACCTGTTTGGCTGAAAAAAGATGAATGATCCAGCGGGCTGTGGCGGCTCTTTTGCGAAAGCCGACAGGGAATATGAGCTGATCAAGGCTATTGGAGCTGGCGATATACTTGCGTTTGAGATGCTGATCAAGAGGTACCGGGACCCCGTTTCGAATTTTATTTTTAAATACATGGGGGATAGGTTCGGGGCTGAAGATATTGCACAGGAAGTCTTTTTGCGTGTCTATCGGGCGGCTTCCGAGTTCGAGCCCAGGGGGAAGGTGTCGACATGGATCTTCAAAATTGCCTACAACCTGTCGTTAAACGAGGTCTTGCGCAGGAGCCGGTTCTGCCCGATCACCGACATTGATGACCATGGGTTTGAGTTGGCGGAGCCAAACCATACTGGTCGCAAAGAGCTTGAGGAAGAAGTGATGGACGCCGTCCGGCATCTTCCCCAAAAGCAGCGGGCCGCTCTCCTTCTGAGGGTGAATGAAGGGCTCTCCTATGCCGAAATCGGCAATATTCTTTCAACCTCGATTTCCAGTGTGGAGTCGCTGCTCTTCCGTGCCCGCGAGAATCTCAGAAAAACACTGATCGGACGTTCGGAGGAATGAACAGTGGAAAACGATGGATTTAGAAGCCAATTATCGGCCTACAAAGACGGGGAATTGGAAGGGGACCTGAGTGAAAAGATGTCTCTGCATTTACGAAATTGCGCAGCATGCAGGAAAGAACTGGGCGAACTCGAACAGGTTGATTCGCTGGTAAAGGACATGCCAAAACTTGAGCTCAATGAGTCCTTTTTCTTGCAGATTATCGCCGGGATTTCAACAAAGGAAAAAGACCGTCTTGAATCCGCCCCCTTTTCTAAACGTGTCTTCGCCAAGTTTCTGCAAACGGCTGACTCCATTTTTGAACTGATCTCAGGACATGAATATGAAAGAACCGCCACCCTGGACGAGTTCAGCGATTTTCCACCTCTTTCCATGAGTCATGCTTATTTCCAGGTCATCGGTCAACAGAAATAAGGACATTTCATATGGCTTCAGGATCTTTTCTGTTTGGTTTTTTGAGCGCTTTATCAATTGTTCTGGCCGTCTTTGTGGGTTCATATTACTATTTGAAGTACACCAGGTGGAAGCATTCTAACATTAAAGGGTATCTTGACTTGATTCCCGATCTGACCGGGGAGCAGCGTCAAAAAGTTCAAGACATCCGAAAAACCTTTCTCCCCAGAGTTGAAAAAATCCGTCAGGATTTGTGTCAAAAGAGAATGGCGCTGGCGAGGGCGCTTTTTTCCGAATCAGCCGATAGATCCGGAGTGCATGCGGCTGCACAAGATATTTTGAAATGCCAATCGGAACTCGAACATGCGGTTATCGAGCATATTTTAGAGGAAAAAGAAATACTTAACGAAAGCCAAAGATTGGATTTTTTCCATATTATCCTCCAGCAATTCGCTCAGGGCGGACTAGGAGTACACGATATAAAAGCGAGAAGAAAATCCTAGTACATTGTCAACAAAGTTATAACATGTTGCAAGGAATCGATAGGGGTAGGAGCGGCTCGACGCCGCCCCTCCCTCCGAACCGGACTGGCGGATTTCCCGCATCCGGCTCTCCGGTCAGTGGTTTTACCT
>JBEKTT010000129.1:0-7274 GCA_049515795.1 Syntrophobacteraceae bacterium | reverse complement strand
GCTTGTTCCTCCATCTCGCGATCCGACAAATCATAGAGAAATTGCCAAAAAGGGCAAAGCCAACGGTTCCTTTTTCGGCAATTTTCTCTATGAGCAAATTCTCTCCCAAAGACCCCACTTCCTGAAAGACCTGGCTCAAGTGGTGGATTTTCGCTTTGTCGCGGAGCACTGCAAAGACTTCTATGCCGATTGGGGCCGAGACCCTTGGGACCCGGTGTTGATGTTCAAAATGGTGTTTTTGCCATGGTCGCCCCCAAATATTTATTGTCTTATATTACAATAAGTTATGGGGTTTGGCAACCATTTTTTAAGTAACTTTAAGCAAAATTTACGATTTATTTTGCAACACTCTCAATTTGCCCATCCGTGAGAGTTCTGAGAAAAAAGTAAATCTACTCAGAAAGTTAGCCGGTCTGATGAACATAGCGGCAGGGAAAACGACAAACATACAGTGGTCCAGTGGATTCTGGATATTCCGTATAGGTCCAGCCATGCAAATTCCTATACGTGGTCTCTGTTGAAATGTTTCTTCATGACTAAACCCTCCTTCCTCGAATAACTTGCCTAACGTGGACAAGGCGGGATGGAAACAGAGCCCTTGTTCCTCGCCAACTTTGGCCGATGGCCGCAGGTATTCTTTGACTACAAGTGACCCCGAAAACAAGCCGTTGCTGGACGCCATCTCTTCATCTCGACGTTTCCGCGCCTGTGAACTTCGCATGTTTCCTCTTTTCCGCAGATCCAGGACAGGAACAGAGCGCGAACCCAATGTGGAAAACTCACAGACGTTGGCTGAGCCATAGTCAGATCCATTAGAAACCTCCTCGTGTCGGTTTGTCCTGAACTATTCAAGCTCTTTTTGGACCTTTCTCTCGGTAAAAACTGGCAGTTGCCAATGGTTACATCCTGAAGAGAACCGCAACTAGAGCCAAAAGCCCGAGTAATGATATCAACGTGGCAACGACTCCCACCAGCGATAAAGGGGGGTGCGCAGGATACCATCTTCGCAGATCGTTTCTGTACACCCGAAACTGGACTGTCGCCATCATTAGTGAGAACAACCCGATGGAGATCATCAATACCGCGAACTGGCGCGGTCCAATGACACCTTGAAGCGGAGGGCGATCCTGCAGCTCCAACTGAAAAAATTTGTAAATGGTGAAGCCGAAAGTGATCAACGAGGTCGAGGTCCTGATCCAGCCCATCAGCGTTCGTTCGTGAGAGAGGACTGTGCGTTCCAAGGCGAGTTGGTTACTGGAAGGCTCTTTTATGGTTTCCTCAGTGCGCTCTGCCATCTGAATCATCCGTCCTTTCCTGATGTATTGCCTGGGTTCATGTTTGCGTGACCTGTCCTCAGCGTCTTTTGTCGCCTGATGCGCTTCGCCGTTTGACGCGCGCTACCCGGTTCACAGTGCCCCGGATCAACAGATACGGGATACAAGCAAGAATAAATGCAACAAGAAGCGCCTCTCCTGGATAAAACCACCGAAAGTCGATTAACTGCTCAACCAGGTCGATAATGATCGCGATGACGAAGATTTTGCCCACGGATTTCCAGCCATCCCTCAACATCTCCGACCGCTGATCCGGGAGTGTGAAAACGGCCCAGAAGTATGGAGGCCGTTTCTCACGAGCATCTTTTAGCCCGTCCTGCACCGCAAACACGGCAGCCATGAGTGGTTGGATGACCAGTCGAAATTTCATGGGTCCACTCACCCGACCGATTAGATTCTCAAGGACACGAGCCACTAAATCCTCCACAGCTTTCACTCTCCTGGTGTTGGTTCCTGCAGCCTCGATAAAGGAACTCCAGCCATAGGCCCTTCGGACTGAACACGCTCATGGGAATTATTCCGCCTGGTTTGCCGGAATGTTATTCTTCCTGCTTACGTGTCTCGTTCATGGCGCTCCCTTCCGTTCAGGTTGGCCTCACAACCACCGGAACAACCGGCGCCGCCGATGTGCCGCCCATGACTTCAGTAATACATATCAGCGGCGGGCTGAAGGCGAGTGGCCCGGTGAACCTACTGCCGCGCCAGGACCATCCGCACCTCTGCTTCGGTGTCTTTGATCAGCTCGCCGCCTACATCCACGGTCACGCTGTGGATCGTTCCGGTGAACGGAAACGGCGGCTTGTATTCATGAGTCACCGGAGAGCCGAGGTCCACGCCGCAGACTATGCTGCTGAGTATGCCGATGGTGAGCGGGTTGGTAAGCTCGATTTTGCTTTCTCCGACCAGTCTGGAGTCGAAGTAGAGCTGGCCCTTGCCGGGCGCGCCTTTGCCGTTGGCGATGTCGGGTTTTCCCGTCACCTCGAACTCAAAGCGCAACTCGTGACGCCCTGTTGGAACGGCCTCAACAGATTCGACGTAATAGAGGTTCCGGCCGACGTAGTTGTAGGCATAGCGGAGCTTGCCGCCCTGAACATAAAACGAGTAGCCGCCGTCGCTTCCGCCCTGGGACAGCAGCACGCCTTCCGCGCCGTCCCCGGGGATCTCAACGTCCGCAGTGATGCTGTGAGGACGGTTGATTACGTTGACGGTGGCGTTTACCGGCACTCCCTGGGTGTGAGGGTAAAACACGTATGATGTGCGGTCGACTGCGATCTTCGGGCGCTCGTCGGCAAATCGCAGGGTGCCGCGCGAATCGATGGGCATAACCTTGTACTTGCCGGCCTCGACGTACCACATGGCGATCATCTCGATCAGCTTGGCGCGATTCTGCCCGGCAACGTTGTGATTCTCCGCGAAATCCTCGGCAACGTGGTAAAGCTCCCAGGCGGTCGCATCGAGTTCGGTCAACTTGTCCTTGTCGATCGGCGCACCGAAGAATTTACCGGCTTCGGTGAACGATGGTCCGGGCCACGGGCATACCGCCCGCCAGCCGTCGTGGTAGATTGAGCGGTGGCCCATCATCTCGAAGTACTGGGTGAGGTGGCTGGTGGGCGCCTGGGCGTTGTCGAAGGTATGAGCGAAGCTCAATCCTTCAATGGGTGATTGCGTGACGCCCCTGATAGACGTGGGCGCTTCTATGCCTGCCGCCTCCAGTACCGTCGGCACCATGTCGATGGCATGTGCGTATTGTGTGCGTATCTCTCCCTTCGCTTCGATTCCTTTGGGCCAGTGCACGATGAACGGGTCACTTACCCCGCCCCGGTAGGTCTCGCGTTTCCAGCGGCGGAACGGGGTATCGCCTGCCCACGTCCAGCCCCAGGGGTAGTGGTTGCAGAGCAGCGGGCCGCCAAGCTTGTCCATGGCAGCCAGGTTTTCTTCCAGCGATCCCGGCACGTTGTTGAAGAACAGAGCTTCGTTTACCATCCCCTGCGGCCCGCCCTCGGAGCTGGCGCCGTTATCGGAGAGCACCATGATCATGCTATTGTCGAACTCGCCGAGTTTTTTCAGGAACTCGATCAACCGGCCGATCTGGTGATCGGTATGGGTGAGAAAACCGGCGAAGACTTCCATCATGCGGGCGTAAAGCTTTTTCTCCTCGGCGGACAATGAATCCCACCGCGGGACGTCCGGGTCATGACGGGAGAGTTCGGCATCGGCGGGTGCGATCCCCATTTCCTTCTGGACCTTGAAGATCTGTTCCCGTAGAGCTTCCCAGCCCGCGTCGAACTTTCCTTTATACCTGTCCGCCCATTCCTTCGGCACGTGGTGGGGCGCGTGCATGGCGCCGGGGCAGAAATACATGAAGAACGGCTTGTTAGGGGCGACCTGCTTGGAGTCCGCGATGAAACTGATGGCCTTATCCACCAGGTCCTCGGTCAGGTGGTAGCCCTCTTCGGGGGTCTTTTCAGCTTCGACCGTATGGTTGTCGTATACCAGTTCAGGATAGTATTGGTGTGTCTCGCCGCCCAGAAACCCGAAGAAACGCTCGAATCCGCGCCCCAGCGGCCAGCGGTCATAGGGGCCCGCGGCCGAGATTTGGTCTGAGGGTGTCAGGTGCCACTTGCCGATGGCGTACGTATTGTATCCATGCTGCAGGAGTATCTCTGAGAGGAAACCATTTTCGAACGGTATGTTGCCGTTGCTGCCGGGATATCCCGTCGAGCCTTCGGTTATGCACGACATTGCGTTCGAGTGATGGTTTCGCCCGGTCAGGATGCAGGAACGCGTTGGCGAGCACAAGGCAGTGGTGTGCATGTTGTTGTAAGTCAGGCCGTTCTTTGCCAGCGCGTCGATGTTTGGTGTCTCGATGGGACTCCCGTAGCATCCCAACTGCCCATAGCCGGTGTCGTCAAGAATGATGAACAACACGTTTGGCGTCCCCTCTTTGGCGCGAAGTGGTGCGGGCCAGGCGGGCGAGGATACATCAAATGTGCGGCCGATCACACCGGGAAAAGCTTTTCCAGACTCGTATTCTTTAAGTCCCATTGTTGCTCCTCCAAATTTTGATTGTTTGCGGTTTAGGCTGCAATATGATCAATGGAAGGCCCGGCAGGGCGTGCCGGCCATGTTTTAAAGGGGGTATGAGCGAAACAGCCTAATTCCCGTGGCACTTCTTGAATTTCATTCCACTCCCGCACGGACATGGATCGTTTCTCCCTGTACTTGCGAACTTTGCCTTGAGATGTCCCTGCTCCCCTGCCACGATGGCCATGACTTCAGAAGCAGGCCGGTTTGCCCGGACAAGCCCGGCCATGATCCGCATGAATTTATCTGCATGTTTGAAGAAAGCCTTATATCCCGCGCAGAGGTAGTTCAGTCCGGGCTCGCCATCAGGAGTTCTATTAAAACGATTCTTGGGGCATTCCCCATTGCAAACGGATAAGACCGCGCATCCCCGGCAGCAACGGGGCAGCGAGTTTTTCTTGTCTCTGCCGAACTTTCTTTGTTGCTCTGAAGCAATAAGCTCGATCAAGGGCGTCTTCAGGATGTTTCCCAGGTAGTGGTTCGGATCGACGAAATGGTCGCAGGAATAAAGGTCTCCGTTGTGCTCCAGCGCCATTCCCAAACCGCAGGTGGGACCAAGGATACAGACGGTCCCGGCCATTCCGAGCCAGCCGGCCAGCGCTCCGTCGAAATTAAGAACAAACGTCCTCCCTACATCTCTCCTGACCCACTCATCGAAAATCTCGATCAGAAATCGACCGAATGGTCCCGGTTGCACCGATCTGTCTGTGACCATATCCCCTTCCTGGAAACAGCTCTCGTCCTTGCGCTCCACAATCGGAATGAACTGGATGTAGTGGAACCCGAGCTCATCCCGGAAGAATCTGTATGTCTCCAGGGGGTGGGCTCCGTTTTTCGAATTGACCGTGCAGAGGATGTTGCATTCCACCTTGTGTTTTTGGAGCAGCCGGGCGGCCCGCACGACCCTGTCGAAGGTCCCGCGGCCTGCTTTGTCTTTGCGATAGAAGTCGTGAAGTTCCCGGGGACCATCCATGCTAAGTCCTACGAGGAAGTTGTTCTCGCGGAAGAACCGGCACCATTCGTCGTTAAGCAGGATGCCGTTGGTCTGGAAGGTGTTTTCAATGTGGGTGCTGGGTTTCTGGTGCTTTTTCTGCAAATCCACGGAGTGCCTGAAAAAATCGAGTCCCATAAGCGTGGGCTCGCCCCCCTGCCAGGCGACGGTAACCCGGGGGGCCTGGTGGAATTCCAGGAGTTGCCGGATATAAGCTTCGTGGACCTGTGCCGACATCCTGAAATCGCTCCCGGGATAGAGCTTTTCTTTCTTCAGAAAAAAACAGTAGTCGCAATGGAGATTGCAGGCTGAACCCGTAGGCTTGGCCATGATATGAAAAGCTTTGGGGATGTCACACGCCGTCATGTATTTTCCTATAGCTGGTTCGGTCACCCGTTCTTTAAGGCGTATCAGCCGTGGGCCTCAATCTCGACACAGGTGCCCCCGATCTCCCGGGTGCCTCTGTGAATGCAAACCCTCATTTTTCCTCTTCAGGAGATCCTTTCAACTCATCCAACATGAGCCTTAATCGTTCTAAACTTTCTTTCCACTCGGTTTCGATTTCTTCGCGCGACTGCGATTCGTCAGGAAATTCCTCGGACCTATGGATTTTCCGCTCTAAATTCTCCCTATCCTCATAAAATGCAATCTGTTCTTGTAGCAGACGCCTCTTCAATATCTCCAAAGGCGTTTGTGGGGAGGATGATTTGAGATGCCCATTTTTGAAAAACGTTATCTTACCGCCAGAAAAGGCAATGGGCCATACTGGACTGCGCCCATCATTTCCGCATATTCTCCCCCGCGGCATTTACAAGGTCTTCAAGAGCCTGGTAAGGCTGGGCGCCGACCACCATCCGCCCATCAACCATGAAAGTTGGAACTGCTGTAATGCCGCAGGTGCGGGAATACTCCCAGTCACGGTCTACTGCTTCCTTGAAAGTCCTCTCAGCCAAGGCCTGTTCCGCCATCCGACCATCAAGGCCAATTGTCTCGGCGATCTCTTTCAAGACTGAAATATCGGCGATGTTCCTCCCATCAGCGAAGTATGCCTGAAATACAGCCTTGTGAAACTCATCCCCTTTTCCCAATGCCTCAGCCCATTTCCCGAGTTCTTGCGCCCGGCGGCTATTGTAGGTTCTCATGCGCATACCCCAGGGAAGTCCCAACTCGGCAGCGACTTTCTTCAGACTCCCCATGGACGAAGGGAGATCTATGCCCCGTCCCTTGAAAAGCTCCTCGAGGCTCATGCCCTCTTCCGGTGTTTCCGGATGAAGGGGGAAGGCAATCCACCTGATCCCTATCCCGTACTCTTCCTTTAGCCTTTCAACACGCCCGGTGATGAAGTAGCACCAGGGTCAGACGTAATCGGAGAAAACCTTCAGGATCAATCCATCGTTTTGGTCCATGGTATGATACCCTCGATTGTGATATCCGATATTATGCAGCAGCCTTGCCACCGCAGTCAAAAAATGGTTTTGGGGAGCCCTCTCTCGCTGAGTTTACCCCTAAAACGAGCTTCTTCTGAGGCAAACTTTTTCTTGGGAGGCTATATTTTTCAAGTAATCATTTTTTTAACAAATTCCAGGCATAGCAGACCAGTGATTGTGCGTCAGGAAAAAACGAAAGCCTTGGCACATCCCACCTTCGGGTACGGTAAGCAACTATTGTGATATAGGGATTGGTCAAAAGAATCGCAGAGTCGAGTAGCGCGGGGGAGTTTCACCCCCACGCCCTCACAGGTAGGGTCGAGGACTGGCGCGCCTACGGTAGGGTCCGGTGGCTCATCCAAAGCTTTCGCCCTGGGCCTCAGTCCGGCTCCGCTGGTAACGTTTCCAGCCCCCGCCACGTCAAACCCGGCGTACGGT
>JBEKTT010000128.1:0-7546 GCA_049515795.1 Syntrophobacteraceae bacterium | reverse complement strand
AGCCGCTGTAAGGGCCGTAGACTGTGGAGGTTGTATAATTATTGGAACTGTTGAGGGTCCAGATGGATGCATATCCTCCCGTTCCCGCCCAGAGCAGAGATCTTGTTCCATCGGAGTTAGAGCTGTAGCTCACCGGCGTCCAGCCGCTGTAAGGGCCGTAGGCGTTGGAGCCTGTATAATTATTGGAGCCGTTGAGGGTCCAGATGGATGCATATCCTCCCGTTCCCGCCCAGAGCACAGTTCTTGTTCCATCGGAGTTAGAGCTGTAGCTCACCGGCGTCCAGCCGCTGAAAGGGCTGTAGGCTGTGGAGGTTATATAATTATTGGAGCTGTTGAGGGTCCAGATGGATGCATATCCTCCCGTTTTCGCCCAGAGCAGAGTTCTTGTTCCATCGGAGTTAGAGCTGTAGCTCACCAGCGTCCAGCCGCTTTCAGGGCCGTAGGCGTTGGAGGTTATATAATTATTGGAGCTGTCGAGGGTCCAGATGGATGCAGATCCTCCCGGTCCCGCCCAGACCATATGCCTCGTGATGGATCCGCCGGAAAGGGAGTTGATCAGGCCGGTCCCATTCGGACTGCCCCACCCGGTCACCAGGTCGTAACCTACTTCCGCTGAGTACGAGCCGTTATTGCCGCTGATGATGTCGTGGAAGTTGGCGCCATAGCTCGACCCCAACCCAATCGTGTAGATGGCCGGGTTGATGAAGCCAACCGTGCTCACCCCATTTGCCACCGCTTGTTGATTCACCAGCGCTATGTAGCCGGCCCATCGGGGCGCCGCGAAACTCGTCCCGCCCCAAGTGCCCCCGCAGGTGCCGCCCCCGTAGCAAATGTAATTGTCAAAGTTCGCTTCTGCGGCAACGTCCGGGACATTCCGATAGGTTTTCGATCCTTTGTTGGAACTGTTGATAACCCCCGCCGTCTGCTGGTAGCTGGGGATCGGAATATTGTTCGGAGAAATCCCGCCGCCACTGTCTATCCATGCGGTTTCCGATTCCCAGGGGCCTCCCGCGCTGCTGGTGGTCAAGTCCGTGCCGCCCACCGCTGTGACATACTGATCGTCCGCCGGATAAACATACTGGCTGGGCAGGCCGTTATACGAGCCGCTGTCGCCTGAGGCCACAAACAGGCTCTGACCCTGCGCCAGGAACGTCTTGAAATACGGGTCGTCAGTGCTCGGGTCAGCCGGATACCATCCCCACGAACAGCTCAATGACTTGACTGTATTGCCGTCGTTAGCCATCGCGGCAAAGATGTCGGCGTCGCTGTTCTGGGCCACGTACACGCGGACCTGGCTCATACCCGGCGCCATCGAGATCGCCTGTATGATGTCCAACACAACTTCCGCCTCAGCGTTGCCGCCGCCGCAGCTTCCCGTGCAGCTAGTGCCGGACCCATCCGTTGACACGGGAGTGACGGTGACATTGTTCGTTTGGTGCACTTGGGTGAAATATTTGTTGACGTCATTTATGTTGTAAGGTGAAAATTCCAGCAGCCCGACCGACTGGCCGCTGCCGGTAAGGGCTGACCCACCGTAGTAGGCCGCCCGCATGTCGCTGCCGGCAAAAGCCCCACCGGGCGCCGAGCCCCCCACGGCGTTAGGCTGCGCTTCCGGAGCCCTGCTGAGGCCGGCCGGACGCGGGATCGAGAAGTTGTCGAAGCCCGAGATATGCCACAAGGCAACCGGCAGATCCGCCGTCGGCTCCCGGTCCGGGGCGTAAAACGTGCGATTTTCCGTCGGGTGCTGATAAACGCCCATGTTTACATGGAACGCTGCCTCGATACTTACCACCGGCGCCTGGACGTCCACTATCATTCGATTTGGGACGGTGCCCGTCACGGTGAAGCCGTTCGCCTGCGCGAAACCAATCACCGCGCCGTAATCCTCCTGCGACGGTCCGAACCGCTCGGTGAACTCTTCCACGCTGAGGAACTTGCGGTAAGAGGGGCTTCGTGGATCGTAAAGTTGCTGCAACACTCCATCGAGCTCCGACTCGTTGCGGAGCGGCAAGGCGATGGTCAGCTTCAAGGACTGCGTTGCGGGAAGCCGGCCCATCCACGGCACCTGCCCGCTTGAAACCGCCTCACGCATGTGGTGCGTCAGTACCGGCTGTCCCTGCCCGTGGGCCGGCGCCGGCACGAAGAAGGAAAGGACCATGGCCGCCGACAGTCCTAGCAAAACGGCAACTAGACTGCTTGTTCCTAATCGTTTCATTATTGGGTTCCTTTAGCGTTCCTTAAACTGAAATCTTTCTTTTGGGACCTTCGGCGCAAAAATTATACTCGTTTCGATTGGAAACGATACTCTGAGACGTCTTTGCGTAATTATTTAAGTCGTTGCGCAAAGCTTGATACTTGTTGGTGCTGCGCGTGTGGCCATCAGCACCTGTGATTCCAAACCGGCCTTCGCCGCAAAGGCCCGGCAGCTCCCACAGTCACCCTGATCTTTTAAAATTGTAAGACACAATTGCACTCCCGCAAGGCGCTGCTTTACTATATAGGTATTGACGAGAAGCTTGATAGTTTAGTTTACATCCGCGACCGAATTTTCCCGCTTTGAGCGATCCCCATTCCGCGTCCCCCGCGTGGCGGTCAATCTTTTAATCTGGCTCAGGCAAATACGCCGCCCACTTCTCGCGCCGTTCGGAAAGTAAGGCCGCCGCTTTGAAGGCCCTATAATCTTTCCACATTTCGGCACTTATGCAGTTCAACTATACTGTCTTAAGGATGCTTTCGGCTGTAGGCTTGCCATCTTCTCTTGATTTTCTAAACTGTTACAATTAACAAGGTGTCATATCCTGATCCAAAGTTAGTTCATCACCAGATAGATAGACTCGACTGGGAGAGTGAAGTTTTTAGCAATAACGCTATAGTTCTTAAAATAAACGAAATGTACTTTTCTGACGACTTTGATTCTTTAAGCAGCGGTTTTGCAAGGGGTGCAGTTATAAAGTTTGAAAAACTGGAACTGGCTACCAAACATTAGGCTTAAATCAGCAGGAGTTATAAATTAAGGGTATTTTGCCGAAACACCTCTCCTTGTTACGGGGATATGCGGCAGCTTCATCCGGCGCCTTACTCCTCGGTCTATTGTGGTACGACTGTTTCAATCCTTTCAATGATGCATTAACATATCTAATACATCGCCAATGGTTTCAAAGTTTGCTACTTGATAACAAAATGGGCTCGGACACCCACGCCGAGCATGTGTCCGGGATAACTTTTGCCGAAAAGTGCAGAATCACGTGATCTCCATGAACCAGAGACAGGGAGCTAGTCCATCCGGAAACACCGGATTCGAATTCGACTTCCCGCGAGGCTTCCGGTTCGGATTTTTTGACCTGACATTCATGAACAGGGGGTATCAGTTCACCCCCGCTGATGAAAATGCGTTCGATTTTCTATAACTTATCAGCGTCGCCGCAAAAAACCCATTTTTGCATTTTCACGGCAAAAGAAAGGGATTTTTAGTCCTGGCAAGGAAATCGAGGGATTGCGCGGTGGCGTACTCTAAAGTACGAAGGGTGAAGTTAGAAGGGTGAAAGTTTCACTCTTCACACTTCTTTGTGCCGCCAAGTTTTAACTACGGGGAAAGGGGTGTGTCCTTGTATCTGAAATTGCAAAAACCAGTCTCGTTGACCTATCACTTGCATGTTCGATTGCGAAATTGTATGGTTTGTCGGGCTTTCGGGTTGTTCAAGAAGTATTTTCGGGCAGAATCCGGCCCGAAAATGCGGTTTGGGTGCATAGCGCTCAACTTGATGCATTATTCCGGTTCTTATCACCTTATCACTTCACCATCACTTCATACGCAGGATGAAAATGATCACTACGCTTGAAATGGCTGAGAAAATCGATCATCAGGTACTGCGGAAGGCAGTCTGCCCCATTTGCCTGTCCACGTTACGATATGTTCCCGTCAATGAAAGGAGCGACTTGGTGTGCGATTCGTGCCTCAGCACTTTCTATGTGATCGATGGACTCCCCGTTTTTCTGCTTTGCGATGAGAACTGGCAGAAGAAGTCGGACGAGATAGACGGTGAGGTTCAATACAACGTTAAGAAAATTCCTATGGAGGTGCATGTTGAACGGAATTCCTTTGTTGACAGGAACACAGAACTGTTTCTGGACGAAGCCGGAGTCGATCTCACCGGGCGTGAGATACTGGCTGTAGGTTGCTCCATGGCGGAGCTGAATTTCTATTCCGCCAGGAGTGACCGAGTTGTATGTCTGGACATTGTGCCGCAACTGACCAAAGCTTGCCGTCAGGCGACCCTCGACAGAAAGATCAAAGCCTCATGGATTTGCGGCGATGGTGAGTGTCTTCCACTGGAAACCGGCAGCTTCGACATTGTGATCGTTCGACAAACCCTCCACCACATGCTCAAGTACTATTCGGCCATTAGCGAATTTTTTAGAACCTGCAGGATCGGAGGTACCGTTGCCATTGTGGATGAACCGTTCACCGGCTTCGATCCTAAGGACATGATCCCAAATTATCAAGATGCATTTCGGGTATACAAAGATGTTTCGCTCGGACATATAAAAGAGAGTCTCGGAATGGCCTCACAAACGCTTAAAGGTGATGTTGCCGTAATGGGCAAATCCTTAGGACAAAAGGACCTGGACACCGATATCGACATCAGTACATTGGAAAAAGAGCGACAGTATATCCACGCTGATTCTTCCGATTCACAGACCTTGCCGGCTGACAAATACCATGCCTTTTCGCTGTTGAACTGCATCAATGCAATCAAAATGCATACAGACGACCTAACCCTAACTTGGCCCATGGAAGTCGCTTGGACGGTCAGCAGTGGCGATACGGTCAAGTTTTGCCACGGCCCGAACCCTCATTATGGCAAATCGTTGCTCGAAAAGCTGGTCGCACCGGGCAATGTGTCCATTGCCGCCAAGAAGTTGGGTCCCACAAAGCGCCTCCGTAAAACAGAAGGGCTGCGGGCGATTTCTTTATAGGCGCTGAGTGCACTCTTGTGAGACGGGATCTTGCCGTCGCGGATTACAGATGCCGGAGATTGACCTCGTTGGTCACTTCAGAAGCAGAAAACTGCTGATTGGAGGTAACTGCCTTCCGCTTTTCACGCAATGGGTTGGTCTTCTCAGGCTTATTTCATCTTCCGGCATAAAGTTAAAGAAACTGGAACTGGCTACCAAACATTAGACGTAAATCAGCAGGAGTCATAAATGTGGTATTTTGGCAGTATTTTTATCCTGATAATACTACTGTCCATCATAACAATTCTTGGCAGGCCGGTTTGCGAACTGCTTCCCTTTAGAGTCCGGCCATCTGCAAAGCTGTTGTTGAGCCCCGTGATCGGCCTGTCAATTCTCACGCTGGCCGCCACATTTTCAAGCTGGATTTTCAGGGCCACTCCCTACCTATGTATTCCGGTAACTCTTTTGCTGACTGGGGTTGCGTTCCGTTTTGACCGAAATAGGGGCATTTTTCTGAAACATCTGTCCGTCTTATGGGTATATGCGGCAGCTTCATCCGGCGCCTTACTCTTCGGTCTGTTGCGGTACGACTGCTTCAATCCTTTCAATGATATATTTACATACCTCGTTCATAGCCAATGGCTTCAACAGCATGCGTATCGCGAACCTGCATTGTTGTCCGGATATTTTCCTGCTCTGTCTGATGTCGCCTCCTATCAGCAATTAGGGGCGCGAATGGGCGCCTCTTTTGTCATGGCATGGATACAAGGAATGTTTGGAGCACCCTGGTCGTACCTGGTCTACCCTGTGGCAGTAACCCTGCCCCTGATTGCAGGATGTTTGGTTATCGGATATTGCGCGAGCATCAATAGCTTTGGAAGATATAAACCATTCCTCATTGCTTTTTTCGCAGCAGTAGGCCTTAATGGATTCGCGTTCGGAATGTCATATGGATTCTTGCCGCAGACTTATGGCATTGCATTTGCTATAGGCTCTCTTCTCATGCTGGGAATTGCAAATTCCCGTTTGAGTAAAGTTAGAGCATGGAAAGAAGCTTTTCTCCTGGCCGTTCCATGCGCTCTTTTATTCTCAAGCATGGTGTACTGCTATTCCGAAATAGTCCCATTTACAACATTTGCCTTTCTGTTGGCCTCAGTGTATTTCCTTGTAAAACGGGATTGCCGTCACGGGCTGGTGAAGTTTTATTCGGCTTTTTTCGTTGAAGTGGCTGTTCTTGTCAACCTGGAGATGCCTAGAGCTTTTTTTGCTATTTTGAGGCAGTCGAAAGCCCTTGTTGGAGGCCCGCTTGATTGGCGCATAATTGACTTTGCCGGCCTGTCTTTCGGATTCAGAGGCGGGTATTGCGACGAGGTGTGGCTGCTGGGCTCACCGGTTATCAGCGTACTGTTACTGGCTGTGTTGTTGATTCCATTATTCCTTAACAGGAAAGCGCTGATTTGCAATCGATTTTCTGCACTCCTTCCGTGCATTGCCTTCATTTTGATATCCGGCGTCTTTTTTCTCTACTATCGATATGGATACCCCTCACCCTGGCCCACTGGCAAGGGTCAATCGTGGAATCAATTCAAAATAGCGAACTGGGTCAGCGCCTTTTGTATGGTCCTGGTAGGGCTGTCGGTACTGCAAGCAGCAAAGAGGCCCAATCTTTACAGGGTGTTGCTGTTTATTCTGATATCCT
This sequence comes from Syntrophobacteraceae bacterium, assembly GCA_049515795.1. Classification (GTDB taxonomy): domain Bacteria; phylum Desulfobacterota; class Syntrophobacteria; order Syntrophobacterales; family Syntrophobacteraceae; genus SbD1. Next base: position 891 of record JBEKTT010000128.1, on the reverse strand, counting down.
GTTCTCTTGCCGGTGCATATTGGAATTATTCCCTTGCCGATCTGCGCACAAAGAGTTTCCGCAAGGAAGTCGGCTCTGAGTCGCCTTTCTCTGAGCTCGCAGCTTTAAGAAATTATACGAAAAGCTTTCTCAAGCCAGGCCGGAAGATCTATTTGGAATTACCAAATATTCATCATAAGCTGCGCCAGATGGTCTCATACTTCCTGTACGATTCGGAACTTGCCGGTGATTGGAGTGACGACTGCTATTTCGGCTGGATTCCCAAGGACCAGCAATCCATTCCATTATCGTCTTCGGCCTATATGGTAAAGTTCCTGGATCCGGATGAATCGAGAGATCTCCTCCCCAGATTCGGCAACCTGGTACTTATAAAAACTCCCGACTATATTGTGAGACTTAAATCGGTTGAAGGCGGTTATGAAAGGGAGACAGGTGATACGGGCTGGTGGTACTGGACTTCGAACGTCCTAAAGTTTCACTACGGGATTGAAGGTGTGAAAAGGCCCAAATCGATGTCCATCAGGTTCAAGTATCAGTGCATAGCCGGTCGCTCTATCAACGTCGTGGCTCAGAGTTCAGACTGGTCAAAGGAAATGGTGATTCACTCTCAGGGGGGCTTGGACTCCTGCGTTGTTGAGATACCATCTTTCGAAGATCATTTGGATGTTACCTTTACATCTGCATCACCTGATCCGGCTGTGCGGCTGTCGGATTCGGATCCGCGAATGGTGAAATTTGCGATCAAGAATCTGGAGGTGGTTTCGAACTAGTACCATGTAACACTCAAAGTTGCGGATAAAGGCGCTTCAGCTTTATGCGCGCCTTGGCATTCGAGAACTGCCATTGAATCTTTGCTTGCCGGTTGTTACGGTCGTTTTCCCATGCGGCGAT
>JBEKTT010000127.1:0-7971 GCA_049515795.1 Syntrophobacteraceae bacterium | reverse complement strand
AACACAAGTTCTGGCCAGCCTGGGGTATCAGATAAAACAGGGTTGGGTTCTACACCTTTAAGGACGATTTTCTTTGGCTTTTCAGTCGGTTGGATATTGTTGTTTCGCCAGTCTCTGAAAGTCCAGTTTGAGCCTTTGCATTTTCTTCGACTATCGCCAGACATTCGTCGATCAGCGAGCGCATATCAACTTCAATGCGATTGAGGTCCAGTGGGCGGGAGAAGTCGAGCATATCTTTTACCATGCCCTCGAGCCGGGCGGTTTCGCTGATAATGATATCGAGCTTGCTGCAGTCGGGATTGCCGGGCAGGAGGTGTTTTTTTATTAAATTGGCAAAACCTCCGATTGCAATCAACGGCGTTTTCATGTCATGAGCTACAGCCGACAGTGCCCTTCCGATTGCTGCCAGATTTTCTGCCTGTTTGGCTTTCAACTGCTCCCGTTTCTGAAGGCTCGCGGTCTCCCCCAAGACCAGCGCAATGACGAAGTAGACTACGATCTGCATGACTCTGGTTAAATCATCGGGGGACATCCCGGCCCAACTACGAACCAGGTGGGGGATGAGAAGGAGGAAAACAGCACAAAACGTGACCAATCCGCCTTTTAGATCGAACCAAAGGCAACCCAGCACAATCGGAAGAAAATACAGCCTCTGAAAAACAATCTCCAGATGGTATCTGCCATGGGCTATTCGGGGGCTGGCATAGTGCAGGATAGTAAGGCTCACGAGTAGAAAAGCTATAAAACCCATATGCCTTCTTGTTCCTCGCCTGAGCATTCGTTCATCTCCTGTGCAGACGGGCCGGGCGCGAGGAACTTGTGAAGAGTGAAGGGTGAAAATAATCTGGTCAATCCGCTTACCGGCTTTAGCCGGAAGTTCACCCTTCTAAGTTCACCCTTAACACTTCAGGGTACGCCGCCGGTCAAATAGAGGCTGAAAGAAAGCGCGGGATGGCCCCCGCCGACTCCAAACAAGGACCGAAATACGACTCTATACCCTGGAATAGGTAAGACTGTCTTTTTCGAACTGCTCGACAATCTCATCGGTCAAAGACGGCCGCATGTTCGCCATGACCTGGAGAAAGTCTTCGGTAGTGACCTTGCAGTCTTGGTTCTGGGCGACTTCGCGTTCAAAGGCAAACTGAGCGACCTGCTCAAAAAGATATTCGATATCAGCCGGGGTGAACCTCGACGTCTCATCGACGAGCCGGCCCAGGCCGATTTGGCCGACATTGAGCCGCGAGAGGTAGTGTTCGAGAATGGCCTTTCGCTCATCGCGATTCAGGCCGCCAACCGGTATTATGCAATCGAACCTTCCCGGGCGGAGCAATGCGGGGTCCAACTGCCCGATATAATTGGTAGCACACACGAGCAGCAGCCGGCTGGATTCATTCTTCAATAACGGGACCTGCTTCAGGAACTCGTTGGTTATGCACTTGTCCAGACGATCCGCATTGTCGCGGCAAGGCGCCAACTCTTCAAATTCATCTATGAAGATGACGGCATCCTGCAGTTGCCTGACTTTCTCCATGGTCCTGCGCAGATTGGCCCCGAGTTTTTCGGCGCCCTGCTCCATGAGCATGCTCGGAGCGATCTCGATGTACCACCAGGACAAAACTCCTGCGATCGCCTTGACAAAGTGGGTCTTTCCCGTCCCCGGAGGGCCGAAGAAAATGATTGCCTTGGGTGTGCTAACACCGTGTTTGCGTGAGAGATCTTCCATTGTCAGAGGAAGAATGATTCTGCGCTGGACCAGTTGTTTGGGCGGTTGGGAATCCGAGATAGTGTCCCAGATTTCTCTTCCGAAGGTCTGGGCCCCCATCTCATTGAGAATGTCTTTCCTCTTGTAGGATAGATACTCGTTGACCGCCTGCTCCATATTTTCCAAAAAATCGATGCATGCGGTGCGAAAGCCAACGTCTCGGCAGAGTTTTTCGGACAAAAGCCATTTATGCTGATTAATTTTCGCCCACAGGTCGGAAGCGATTTCGGGTTCAAACTTTGCGCCGGACATCTCGAAGATCTTACTTGCGCATTCTTCCGATGAAGGGGCTTCTGACAGGTTAGCGTTCACGGCGACACCTCGATTTCCGCTGCTACAGATTTCATGGAGGGCTTTATAATCCTTTTCGGCATTGTTGGCAAGTCGGGGCCGGCTGAGGGAAATTCTTTGTACCGCCAGTGCAGGCCCTTACCCCTTGACGGCGAAAATGGCCCGCTTATCGTATAACCCACCTCGAAGGCGGTTCGATTTTTGGACACTGGACAAAAACACAAGGCCTCCCGCTCCCGCCCCGTCTCGCGGGTGGGTGGGCGGGCTGTCGAGAATGAGTGGTCGGCCTCCGCGCTACGCGCTCACACGTCGCAAAGGGAGGCCAGCCAGCATGCTTCACTTTGTGAAGCAATGCGAAGCTCGCGAAGCGCGATCTATACACCGGAGGCACTTCGCTTTTCGGAAGCGCCTCACATTTGGCTTGCCTCCAACCGCACCACAGTTATTGTATGCGCTGTCTGCATGGCTGCGCGGAAAGAGCGGATTCTTTTTTTTTTGAGCAGGGTAATTATATAAGTTTATCATACGTGGGAAAAAACTGATGCACTACTTCCCCATTACCATGGCCTTCTTACTGTTTCTCGCGCTTCTGTTTATCTTTCTCATCATTGCCATAGAGGTAGGCATGCTCAGCTATGCATACCGCAGAATGGGGGTTGACAGGCGATATGTGTTCTCTCTGCTCATTCTTTCTCTCCTTGGGAGCTACATTAATATACCGCTTTTCCAGTTGCCCCCTGAGCAGATTGTATCCAACTCTTACGTCGATTTCTTTGGGATACGGCATATCATTCCCCTGGTACAAGAATGGCCGGCGACAATTATTGCCGTGAATATCGGCGGAGCCGTGATTCCCACCATCCTTTCCCTGTATCTTATGTTGAAGAACAAGCTATACAGCCAGTCCCTGGTGAGTATAGCCGTCGTGACAACCCTGGTCTACTTCATGGCCCACCCGGTGAGGGGAGTGGGAATAACAGTGCCGACATTCATTCCCCCGGTTGCCGCCACTGCAGCCGCTCTCATTTTCTCATCAAAGTATGCTCCTGCATTGGCCTATATTTGCGGCACCATGGGGACCCTGCTGGGCGCAGATATCCTCCACCTTCCAGATATCCGTGGACTCGGAGCGCCTGTGGCTTCGATCGGAGGCGCCGGCACATTTGATGGAATCTTCGTTACCGGCATCCTTGCGGTCCTGCTCGCAAGCGTAATGACGGGAAAGGCGGAAAAGACATCCTAAAAATACAGTCCGAATTCCTGAAGCAGTTCGCAGGCCTTGCTTCTCCGTACTGGAAGTCCGAAGATAAATGGAAAGCCGGTGCGCTGCTGGCAATCATCGTGGCCATGAACCTGGGGATGGTTTATGTCCAGGTGTTGGTGAACATATGGATAAAGGATTTCTATAACGTCCTCCAGTCCCTCGACAAGGCCAGGTTCATGCCTGAGCTGTTTCGCTTCTGTATCCTCGCCGCAGCCTATATTGCGCAATCCGTCTACATGCTCTACCTCAGCCAGATGCTTCAAATCCGATGGCGGCGATGGCTCACCGAAGAGTACCTCAAAGACTGGCTTTCCCGCCAGGCCTACTACCGCATGCAGTTTGCCGAACCGCAAACCGACAACCCGGACCAGCGCATCAGCGAGGACATAAATTCTTTTATCGAGATAACGCTGAATCTTGGCACCACCCTGTTGAGCTCTGTTGCGACGCTGGTGTCTTTTCTGGCTATTCTGTGGCAGCTCTCGGGAACGCTCGGTATTCCGCTGGGCAGCCTGGGGACTCTATATCTTCCCGGCTATATGGTCTGGGCCTCCCTGATTTACTCTGTTCTTGGCACCTGGCTCACCATGCGCATCGGCAATCCATTGATCCTTCTCAATTTCAACCAGCAGCGCTTTGAAGCCGATTTTCGCTTCAGCATGATGCGGATACGCGAAAACAGCGAGTCAGTAGCACTTTATGGAGGCGAAAGACATGAGCAGGTGCATCTTCGAGACCGCTTCCGTTTTCTCCTCGAGAATTTCTGGGGCATTATGAGGCGGCAGAAACGGTTGTCCTGGCTGACCAACACATATAACCAGGCTGCGATCATCTTTCCCTTGCTCATGGCCGCGCCCCGTTTCTTCGCCGGGCAGATGCACCTGGGAGGCCTCATGCAGACGGTCGGCGCCTTTGGGGCCGTTCAAGGCGCTCTTTCTTATCTGATAAACAGTTACACCACCATCGCGCGATGGCATGCGGTAATAGACCGGCTCGTCGGGTTTTCCCGTTCACTCGAAGAACTGAAGACTTCAAAACTGCTGGAAGGCGTCACCCGCATTCACACTTCGGACAACGCCTTCAGAACCGACCCCTTGAGCGTTTTTCTGCCAAACGGCAAGACGCTGGTCAATAACCTCAAGCTGGACATCGAACCTGGAACGCGCCTTCTGGTCACCGGACCTTCAGGTTGCGGAAAGAGCACCCTGATGCGAGCCATGGCCGGCATATGGCCCTTCTGCAAGGGTACGATCCTCTTGCCTGAACGATCGTCCATCATGTTCCTGCCCCAAAGACCCTATCTCCCCCTTGGCACTCTTCGCGATGGGCTATGCTATCCCCATCCGGAAGGCTATCGGGAGGAGGACTTGAGGGAGGCCCTCTTTGTTTGCGGGCTCCAGGGTTTGATCGGCGTAATGGACAAAACTGAAGACTGGTCGCATGCCCTTTCTCTGGGTGAGCAACAACGTCTTGCCTTCTCCAGGATTATGCTTCGCAAACCGGATTACATATTTCTCGACGAGGCCACCGCATCGCTCGATGAAGATGGGGAAGCAGCCCTTTACGGACTTCTGCGCCGCAGGCTGCCGCACGCGGCCGTGACCAGTGTGGGGCACAGGACTTCACTGCTCGCCTGGCACACCCTGAAGCTCAACTGGGAAAGGGAAGGAACCTGGGTGCAATCGACCCTGAAAGGTGAGGGTCCGGGTAATCTCCCGGCGCCTTGAGCCGTGACAAAAAGCCAACAGAGATTCCATAGCCCTTCATAAGAGCGGGCCGATTCCCAGATGAACCCTCGCCCCGGTTTGCCTTAACCGCAGCAGACGTTCACCGCTTGCGCAGCACCTTAATTCTGCGCATCTGTGGGGCCCGAAAATTTCTTTGCGTGCACCCGACTCCTGATTCATGAGACCTGCGTTTTGCCGCGAACCATTATGGCATGCCCGCCGCTCGGTCACCCTACGGTGACATAAAACCAGAGTTTTTCACATACCAAAACTCGGAAGCACAATTGCTCCGTTCTCTTCAAGTGCTTCAGGCGGCGTCCAAAGTTTGCGCTGCTCGAACGTCATCAAAAAAGCGAATCTTTATCGTCCAGGGTAAAAGCGCTGCTTTTCTCAATGAGTTGAACATAATTAGCGAAATCCTTATATTAACAGTGTCGTGGCCAATTAGACGCAGTGGAACGCGGCCCGTTTCTTAAGAATGTCTTTCGGATGTGGGTTATCTGTCTTCAGGATATTTAAAACGAATTTTTGCATGCCTTGGAGAAAGTACATGTTGACAATTGAGTACGAGGGGAAGGAAATCCAACTCGATGACGAAGGTTATCTGGAAAACCCGGAAGATTGGGACGAAAGGGTGGCTTGCGCCTTGGCCGAGAGAGAGGGGGCCAGCAAGGAGTGCCCATTGCGTGAGGAACAAATAGAAGTATTGAGATTTATCAGGGAATATTATAAAAAATTTGGCTCTGTCCCTGTTGTCCGGGCTGTGTGCACAAATGTGCATCAACCCAGGAAGTGCGAATACATTGAATTTCCCGATCCCATAACTACTTGCAAAATCGCAGGAATCCCCAAGCTAAATACCGGCTATGAATTAATGTAGCCATTTCTCTTCTGGTTCGAAAAGGCTTGGTGGGCTGCGCTTAGCCCGCCTTTTTCATGGTTTGGGGTGTCCCGGAGGGACATGAGTTACTGCGGTGGATTTTTTTTTGTCCCCGCATCACCGCGTCCACGCGTCAGTTGCACTCCAGCGGCAAGGTTATTATGAATGTCGATCCTTCACCCGGCTTGCTTTTCGCGGTAATGCTCCCCCCATGCCGTTCGACTATCTTGCGGCAGATGGCAAGTCCCATCCCGGTGCCTTCATAGGCGCTTTTCCCGTGAAGTCGCTGAAAAGGAACAAATATGCGGTCAAGGTATTTCTCATCGAAGCCGATGCCGTTATCTTCGACGAATATCGGGCAATCATGATCCGTTGGCCGGGAATATATTCTTATGTGGGACTGCTCCTCACCATGAAATTTCAGTGCGTTGGCAATAAGATTTTGAAAAAGTTGACGAATCTGGCTTTTTTCACCCTTGACGGCAGGCAATTCAAAAACTTCTATATTAGCTCCAACCCGTTCAATTTTTATCTCCAGATCCGAAATCACCTCCATTACAGCCTCTCGCAGATCGACAGTGTCCAGAGGCTCCGGACGGGCAGCCACGCGAGTATATTTAATAAGATCGCGTATGAACTGCTGCATCCGCTTCGATGCGTTCAGAATCCTGATGAGATAATCTTTTCCCTCCTCGTCCAGCTTCTCTCTATATTTGGTCCCAAGACGTTCCCCGAAGGCCATGATTTTTCTAAGAGGCTCCTGAAGGTCATGGGCGGCAATAAAGGCAAATTGCTCAAGCTCCCGGTTACGGAACTCAAGTTTTCCCGCAAGGGCCGTAAGTTTTTCCTCTGCTTTTTTTCGATCCGAGATATCGGTCATTGCCGTCCGGGCAAGACTTTCACCGTCTGAATCCAGGAGGTATGTGCTATCTAGTTGAAGGTAACGATCGATGCGGCTCCTTCCGTTAAGCTTTATCTCGCAGGTGTGGGGCTGTCTTGTTTTAAAGACCGTCCTCAAATGAAGGTGCAGCTCCTCTCTGCAATTTTCTGACGCGTAAAGATTGAACGGCTTTCCGATCAGGATGCTTCTTTCCACTCCCAGTTGCCTTGCAGCAGTCAGATTGGCTTCAACTATTCTGCCTTCTTCACTTAAAGTAAGGTAACCGACAGGAGCGAAATCATACAGGTCGGAGTACTTTTTCCTGGACTGCTCCAGTTCACACTGCATGGAGCGAAGCTCATCGTTCTGCATTTCAAGCTCAACCTGGTGAACCTGCAGCTCTTCGACGAGCTTGCGCACATCCTCCACCGGCATCTTCTCCATCGATGAACGGTTGGATTTTAGAGTCTCCATGGCCTGTCTACTAAGCTCGGCGGTTTTTGCATCAGAATCGTTCATCGTTCTCCGATCCGATGTGGGTATCATAAGTCAGGCGCCTGGTGCATGCGAGGCCCACTCTCCCCCCCCCTTTCTAAAGGGGGGGGAACAGGCTTCGCGTCTGGCATAATAATCTGGTCAATCCGCTTACCGGCTTTAGCCGGAGGCTTCGCGTGAAAAATTCCCACCCCCGCAATATGTGGGGACTTCAGGCGTTGCGCATGCGGTGAACGTTTACCCGCTTTCATTCGGTGATATCCTCCATCGCAAGCAGGATCAGATGCGGCCGGCTGCCCCTCTGTTCGATTCGCCTGGCATTAAGGACCAGGACTCGACGACCGATCGGCGGGAAATCATGCTCGACCCTAAAATCATGAAACGAGCTTCTCCCGGGTATGATCTTTTCGAGAAGTTCCCGCAATTCCGGAATGTTCCACTGACCACCACCGAGTTCGTAAACACGAACCCCCTCGGATTCCTGCCTGGAAATCCTGAATGTCTCATAAAAAGCCTTGTTGCCCGAGACAACCCGAAAACTGCCATCTAGGAGCTTGTCGGAATAAGGGAATCTCAGAAATAACTTGAGAAACTGAAACGCTCCTGACTCAGCCAATCATTGCTCCAATTCATTAAACTCTACGTATTTGGTAGTGATAAGAGGAGACCATC
>JBEKTT010000126.1:0-8007 GCA_049515795.1 Syntrophobacteraceae bacterium | reverse complement strand
AAGCTCTTGCGCCACACGGGCGCTAGTGGCCTGGTGGGGTCAGGCGCAGTATAAAACGATTACCTTGTCCTTGGGGTATTGGGCCATCCATTCCTTGACTTTGGCAGGCACCTGCCGCTGCGCGCCCTGTATTTTCCACTGGCTGGCATCCCAGTCATGGACGGCTCGCACGTCAATTATGACTAAACCCGGCTTGGTGAGCGATCCTTTCAATTGTTCCGTGCTGATCCCGGTAATTTCTTCCGCTCCGCCAACCAAAGATGCCGCAAAAATCACGATGAGGCATGCCAGAAGGGAGGCTTTAAAGTTCAAATGTCTCATTTCAATCTCCGTCTGGAAAAGGCCACTCGCCGCCGGCCCACTGCGACTGAAAGACGCAGTCCAATGTGGGCCGGCGCGGGTTGTGCCGCGTAGAGCACTAATGTGCGCGCAGCGGCTTTTTATAAGTTTCTCCGGGTTAATTACCCTATTTATAGTCTATCTCAGTATGTTTCAAAATGGCCCGACCCGGGCCAGCGGAAAGAGGAAATCGCGGGGTAACCGTTCGGGGACTGTCCAACGCGTCCGGTATCGCACCGGGCAGTGCGAACCCCCTTCGGACTTCGAAGAGTTGCCGAAGGGGGCATTGAATACTTTAAGGCGCCCGATCCTGATGCTCGGTCGGGCAATGTTACTGCTACCAGCCGCCGCCAGCGGCGCCAAAAAACCAGTCCAACGCACCTTGTTTTATCTGGTATTCTCCAAACCCGCACGTATCGAAAGCGGCCGCACATTCCTGCGAGATTCCTTTCTTCTCGGCAGCGGCGACCTCCATTTTCTTTGCATCCAGCATCATTTTTGACCCACGTTGCACCATTGACTTGCCTTCGGCCATTGTGCTGCCGGTCATCATTTTTTCGCCTTTGACTACCATGTCATAGCCGTCCGTCATCATCTTGTCGGCCGCCGTAAAATCTGCGTCTTTCATTCCTTTCTTGGCCGCTATATCCATTATCATTTTGTTTCCATCCATCATCTTCTTTGCGCCTTCCATTATCGCCGCCTTACCTTGCTGCGTTCCCTGGTCCTCAGCAGCTTGTAAATATCCAGCTACGGCGAAAATGCCGATTGACAGACAAACGATTAAAGAAGTTGCCAACAACCTGCTGCGACTTTTCATGGTAATATCTCCTTATCTTACGTTGATGTGAAACCGAAGCTTTATGACGGACCTCCGACTTTTGTCATTCGACAGCACTATGGATCAGTGATGGATTCACCCCCTCTCCAAATAGGTGTAGCGCCTGTAATCACCCAGGAAAACGTACTGTATTAGATGTAAAGAAGCCTTAGATGGTGAACTTGCTCATCGTGAACATTTCGTCCTGTACTCGTTATTAAACACGATAATCCCCAATGTCAATCTTGGATGGCGCCAGCATTAACGGTTCTTGACGAAAACCCGGAACCTCCAGCCCGCCGCTTGCCTGGACCGAACGATCAACGGTCCGGGCCTCGGATAATATCCAGCAGCTTTCTGCTTTCCCCGGGCGGCAGCAGATCTGCGATCTCCGCCTGAAGGGCTGCGTATGGGCCTTTTACGGCAAGATAGCCGTTCAGGCGCGCTGCGGCCGTTGAATTCAGAAAGTCCTCATTAGACGGGTATATCTCCTTTAGTTCTATCATCAATTCCGGCCTCTGCCTCAGGTAGTACTTCTGGTGATAGTCTTCCGCCCGGTAGAACTTTGAAGCAGGCGATATCTCGGTGTATATCTTCCTGAGCGTCCTTGCCTCCTCCCGTTTCATGGATTCAACGGCCAGCTTTTTCTGTTCTTCATTGTGGTAGAAGATTGCCGGCATATACTGCCTCGACCACGGGCGGCTTCCCGGATCATGGCTCTTCCAAAAGATTTCAAGCAATTCCCCGTATGAAATAACGGCCGGGTCATAGTCGATCTCTATGCTCTCCGCATGGTCACCCAAAGCGCGGTAGGTTGGATTTTCCTTCTTGCCGCCTGTGTAGCCGGCCCGGGTACGAATCACTCCTTTGATGCTGCCAAACTGGGCATCAGCACCCCAAAATCAGCCAAGAGAAAAAGTCGCGGTTTCGATTTCCCCCGTTGCTGAAGCTAAGCCGTCGAAGTGCTTATTCTCCACACTCGTCTGGCTTTCCGATGGACTATTCATTATTTCCCCCTGTTTCATTTTTTGCTGGCCGTCTTCGGCAGGAGGGTTAAATGGACAAAGCGCGCTGCCCAGAAAAAACCCGGCAAGCGCCAGCCAGACGATCCTGCTCCTCGGAGCAAAGACAAACTCGGTTAGTCTCTTTGGCAAGGCGCACCTCGAACGCCCAACGCTATTGACTTCCGCATAAAGGCGGTAATAAGGATGACCAGATTAGACCCTGCGTAGCGGGCGCCTTCCGCGCTTCGCGAAGGACATCGCTGAGGGGTGTCCGCAATCGATGTGGCATTTTCTTGCCCAGTGTTGTTCATAAGTCTGTCTGACGAGGCAGTCATTTGTGTTCTCTCCGTTCGCCCGGAAGCTCTACCTGTTTTTCGCATTAAAACCGTGTGTCTGATGACCGCTGGTTGTCCGGGGTGCTTCAATGGTAAACATTTGCGGTGAGGAAAATATAACGAAACGGTTAAGATTTGATAAAGAATTGATCGATCAGGATGAGATCGCCTGCGTGCTATCCCCGAGAGGCAGGCTGAACCAGAACAGGGTCTTGCCGGGAGCGCTTTCCACCCCTGTTTTGCCCCCGTGGGCTTCCAGGATCGCCTTGACGATGGCGAGCCCTATTCCAGTGCCTCCAAAGTCCCTGGAACGGGATTTCTCTGCTCGATAGAAACGCTCGAAAATAAATGGCAGGTCTTTGGCTTCTATGCCCGGACCGCTATTTTCGACAAAGAATTTCAGCGACTGGCCGGAGATCTCTGTGCGGACCAATATGGACCCATTTTCAGGCGTATACTGCAGAGCGTTCTTCAGAAGGTTTTCTATCACCCGGCTGATTTTTTCGCGGTCGGCCGGCACCGGAGTTCCGGCTTCACCCAGTTCCGCCGTGACCTGGATACCTTTCTGTTTGAATTCCAGATCGAATTTTTTCAAAGCGCGTGAGGCCAGTTCGACAATATCTGTCTCTTCCAAGTCAAGACTCAATCTTGCAGCATCGGCCCGGGCCAACTGCAGCAAGTTTTCCACAAGGGAAATCAGTCGCAGTGTTTCTTCCAGAAGCAGTTGGAAGGTTTCCTGCGTCGGGGGGACGACACCGTCCTGAAGCGCCTCGAGGTATCCTCTGATGTTGGTTAAAGGTGTGCGAAGCTCGTGAGCGACATCGGAAACCATGTCCCTTCTGAGTTGTTCGACGCGTTCGAGGCTTGCGGCCATCCGGTTGAAAGCTTTTGCCAGTTCGCCGATCTCATCGCGCGAAGCTGCCCGCACTCTGGAGGAATAATCACCCCTGGCAATCAGGCGGGTTGTTTTTATCATCTGGTAAAGCGGCCGCAACGCCATTTGAATCAGCGGGAGGCTGAGCAGTGTGCCCAGGACCAGTGCGCCGATACTGGTCCCAAGAAGATAGCGGTGTACGGAGTGGATGAACATCTGGTGTGCATCCGTAGGACTGATCCCGTACTCCTTCATGAGAACCGAGAAGTAATCGGCCGCAAGAGTGTCGAGAACCAACCAGAGGACAAGTATTACCAGTGCGACCACAGGCACATTGATTGCCAGCAGTTTCAAGCGGATGCCATGTTTCATGGGAAAGGCTCCTTTTGATCGTCTTGGGCAATCCGGTACCCGAAGCCTCGTACTGTCAATATGTATCGTGGGTTGGCGGCGTCTTTTTCGAGTTTGTGCCTCAGATTGCCTATGTGCACATCTATCACTCTATCAACCACCTGCTCACCCAGAGGGTAAAGCGCATTCAGGAGCTGCTCTCGTGTAAAGAGCCGTCCTGGTGCATTCATGAGCAATCGAAGCAGCTTGAATTCCGATGGAGTCAGGACAATGCGGCGATCATCCACCGTAACTTCGTGCTTATGAGCATCGAGTACCAGCCCCCCAACCTTGAGCTTGTCAGACCTGTCCCCGGCGGTAATGCTCGTTCGTCTCAACACCGCCTTGATTCGAGCGACAAGCTCTCGAGGACTGAAGGGTTTAACCACATAATCATCTGCGCCGATTGTCAGCCCCAGGACACGGTCGAATTCCTCACCTCTTGCCGTGAGCATCAGAATCGGGACATCCGAAAATTCCCGTATCCGGCGGCACACCTCCCAGCCGTCAAGCTTCGGCAGCATGAGATCGAGGATGACAACCACAGGATTTTTCTGCCGGACCAACTTCAAAGCTTCGACACCATCGAAGGCAAGCGCGGTCTCGTATCCTTCGCGTTCAAGATAGAGGCTGATGAGCGAAGCGGTTTTATTGTCATCTTCAACAATGAGAACGGGGCCTGGTTTTGCCATGAGTATCATCCTTAAGTTTTTTTACCGATCAATCGGCCATCCGAAGCATACATTAAAACTCCTGCCGCTTTCCTGCAAGCCAGCGCGGATGCAGCCGTCGAACCCAGCGAGCAGGGCGGGGCAGCAGGGCTGCCAGCCAGATTCGCCACTCAAACCTTCGGAGGCGGTACAGCTCCCCACGCTTTTGAAAGACTTCACTTGATACTTTTTTGAACGCAATTTGATATGAGATAAGATCCGGAACAAGACCCTCCTTTTCCCTACATCACGTCCGGGTTTCCTCAAACTGTGTCTATCCCCGTCCCCGCCGATAAATAGCGCGATTGAGACCACTATCTAACCCAATCTTTACATTCCCTTGACGCTTTCATTACCTCAAGGAATTACTTTAATCCAAACAGGAGTTAAACTTAATCGGCCCCATAGTGGAAACCAGTGGGGCTGTAAACTGAGGGGAGATATTGAAATGAAAGTGATCTTTCTGGTTGCATTAATCGTATTGGGAGGACTTGTCGTGCTGGGAATTGGATCTTCGAAAAGCAAGCAGATCGAAAAGAGTTTGGCTGTGGACGAAGAGCATAGCGGATTACCGAGAGCCACATTTGCTGGGGGATGTTTCTGGTGTGTCGAAGCCGATTTCGAAAAAGTAAACGGAGTCGTTGAGGCCATATCGGGCTATACGGGCGGCCGCACGGATAATCCCTCATATGAAGAGGTTTCGTCCGGGAAAACGGGACATATGGAAGCCGTTCAGATCATCTACGACCCCGCAAAAATAAGCTACGAGCAACTGCTGGACTTTTTCTGGAAACATATTGACCCCACGGACCTTGGCGGACAGTTCGTGGACAGGGGCGAGCAGTACGGCAGCGTCATCTTTTATCATGATGAGGGGCAGAGGGCGGCGGCCGAAGAGTCAAAGCGCAAACTGGAGAGTTCCGGCCGTTTCGATAAGCCCATTGCTACTGAGATCGTGCCGTTTTCGAAATTCTACAGTGCGGAGGAATACCACCAGGGCTATTACAAAAAAAATCCGGTGCGCTACCAGTATTACAGATTCATGTCCGGACGGGATCAATTCATTACAAAAGCATGGGGCAAGGATATGGAAATCGCTCAATCGGAATCGGAAACCGCGAAATCAGGCATGCACGAGGTCAAATACTTGAAACCCGATGATGAGACGCTTCGAAAGAAGCTCACCGATATGCAATACAGGGTGACTCAGAAGGAAGGTACCGAACCGCCGTTTCTAAATGAGTATTGGAATAACAAAAAGGAAGGGATCTATGTGGACATCGTTTCGGGCGAACCCCTTTTCGGCTCGTTCGACAAGTATGATTCCGGAACCGGATGGCCAAGCTTTACGAGGCCTCTTGAGCCGGACAACGTTGTGGAGAAAAAAGATCGGAGTTTTTTCACGGTGAGAACCGAAGTTAGAAGCAGACACGGCGATTCGCACCTTGGACATGTGTTCAATGATGGACCGCCGCCAACCGGCCTTCGGTACTGCATGAATTCAGCCGCCCTGAGATTCATCGCCAAAGAGGATTTGGAAAAGGAAGGATATGGTAAGTACCTCAGTCTTTTCTAAGAAGATGTCCCGTCGGAGCGTCGAGGTCCGGCCCGTGCCGTCCGCCGGAGGGCCGATCTCGACAGCCCGCCCGCCCTCAAGGCGGGTCTCACCGCTTGGGACATGTATTTACTGCTTCCCGAAAACTCCTGCCTGCTCCCTGATCCCGGCCTGATGCCGCGCGCTGAGTGCTTGACGATACTTTGTGTCATGCTAATATAAAGCTTTGGAGGGGTATCCTTCCTCAAATCTATTGCAATGCGGCAAATTGCCGCCCGATATATCCACGCCCCGCGAGGCGCAGACCCGAAAGACTCAATAATTCGAGGAGCTCGACGTGCTGCAAGTATTATTCATGCTTCTGTTCGCGTTTGTTACACTGGCCCCCGCATGCGCTCTGGCGGAAAAAACGAAGGCCATAGAGCCGCTCATCTCGAAAGACACGCGTCTTATGGTCTTTTCGCCGCACCCTGATGACGAAAGCCTTGGAGCGGCAGGCCTCATTCAGCGCGTCATCAAAACTGGCGGAAGCGTGAAGGTGGTTTTTATGACGAACGGAGACGGCTTCCCGGAAGCAGTAGAAATGGGGGATCATATATCCAATCCCACCCCAAGGGACTTCCGCGAGTATGGTGAAGATCGCATGTATGAATCCCAGAAGGCCCTGGTTACGTTGGGGATGAAGGAAAGCGACGTGATCTTCCTTAGCTTTCCGGACGGCGGGTTGACCGCCCTTCGTTCGAAGCCCGGCGCAAAGCAGAAGGCTTACACATCTCCTACCACCATGGAAAACCGTCCATCGGCTAATACGGTTGTTGTCCCCCAGGCAGCTTACACCGGTGAGGGCCTGCAAATGGAGATCGAACGGGTGCTATCAGATTTTCGGCCTAACATGCTGGCGACGAGCGCGCCTGAGGATACGCACCCGGACCACGCATCAACTTATTTTTTCGTTAAGCAGGCATGGAAGCATTTGAATAAAGAACATCCGGAATTCAAACCCACCTGGCTTATCTTCCTGATTCATTACGGTCAGTGGCCGATGGCCCAGGGTTTGGGGATAGGGTCAAAACTTATTCCCCCTGAGGACCATCCTCATCAAGAGCAGTGGATCCCGCTTGCCCTCACATCCGAAGAAGCGGCCACCAAGCGCAAAGCCCTCCTGGAATACCAGACACAGATGATCGTCATGGGCCGCTATCTTTTAAGCTTTGCCAGGTCTAACGAACTGTTCAGGCTGGATACCAAGTAATATTTCACTGCTCGCGGCAGGTTAAGAGACCTCGTATGATGTAATAATTTCACTTCGCGAGCTGCGTTTTGCTTCACTTTGTGAAGGGCACTTGCCGGCCTCCCTTAGCGATGTGTGAGCGCGTAGCGCGAAGGCCGACCGCTCATTCTCGACAGCCCGCCCACACACCCGCGAGACGGGGCGCTAGCGGGAGGCCTCGTATGATAGACTTATATAATACCCTGCTCGAAAAAAATGCGCCTTGTGAAGTGGGCTTGCCCGACCTCCCTTAGCGACATGTGAGCGCGTAGCGCGGAGGCCGACCGCAAAATAGGTCTATCGCACGCGATAGGCGGGAGCGGGAGGCCTCGTATGATAGACTTATATAATACCCTGCTCGAAAAAAATGCGCCTGACATGATAAGAGTGGCAGCCGTCCGCGCAGCCATGCAGACAGTACAGACAGAAAGTGTGGTGCGTTTCGAGGCAAGCCAAATGTGAGGCGCTTCCAAGAAGTGAAGTGACAATGGTGTCATGGTTTCACTCTCAGTCCTCAGCACTCAGTCCTGATAGCGTAGCGCGGGGGCCGACCGCGCGGCAGGTCTATCACACGCTATGGGCGCTAGGAGCCTGTCGGAAAAATAGCACTGGGAGCTATTTTATGCTAATATCGCCCCACTATGGAAAAGACGTTCAAATCCTGTGACCGAAAACAAATGCTGCTGCTCCCGCCTTCCTTGCTTGACTGG
>JBEKTT010000125.1:0-8232 GCA_049515795.1 Syntrophobacteraceae bacterium | reverse complement strand
TATCTGGCGCATTCGCCCGGGGTCACCCTGCAAGGCGATGGGAACATCCTCATCCAATTGGCACAACAGTTCGAGGCCCTTCTGATGAGCGCTTTCCGCGAAGAGCTGCATGACCTCTTCAACGGACTCCCGCAGGTCAAAGTCGATGCTCTCGAGCTCCAGTTTGCCCGCTTCAATTTTTGAGTAGTCCAGGATGTCATTCAGCACTCCCAGGAGCGATTCCCCGGAGCGGAGCGCATTTTTGGCAATATTGTGTTGCTTTTCATTTAGATCTGTCCCCAGCAGCAATTCTGTCATGCCAAGCAGGCCATTCATTGGAGTGCGGATCTCATGGCTCATATTCGCAAGAAACTGAGATTTGGCCCGGCTGGCCGCCTCAGCTGCTTCCTTGGCTACGTTTAGCTCAGTGATCGTCTGCTCGAGGTCTTTGTTGGACTGCGAGAGCTCCGCTTCACGGGCTTGCAGAGTGCTGGACTGAGCCTCTAGCCGCCGAATGAGGTCCCTCGAAAAGCGGATCGCCTCGTTCATAAGATTCCGGAGATAGTCTGCGGTCTTTGCTGCGAAATAAAGATACAGGTTCGCAAAATAGATGAAGTAAACTACCGTCAGCTCAGCGGGCAGCGACATTGCGTGCTGCTCGAAATACTTCAGGTACACCAGCAGCAGCACATAGCCGAGGGTGCAAGCATGGACAAAAAGCAGCCTCAGTCGCCGGGTCATACTTGATGCGTCAGCCGTCCGCAGCATCATCAGGAAAAAGAACCAGCTTTTCTCTCCGCCGGAATAATAAATGGCCATAAGGAGAAGGATAATATCGAAGAACAGAAAGAACGATCCGAGGTGGACCCTTTGAACCTTGTTGAACCAGACCAGTAGGATGAGCCAGGACACCCCGACGTAGAGGGTGTACAAGACCAGAACGCGCCAGAAATCCGCCCAGGCGGAAGGCGTCGGGACGAGATACAGGTTATGCAGGAGGACGCACGGGGGGACCAGCATCAACCCTAATGCACGCCTGCAGGGAATCTGGAATGTGTGAAGACGGTAGGCCTTCTTGGCCTGCTCGCGCTTGGCTTCGTCAGGATCCAGATAGATACGGGGCGGAACGTTAGGGGCAGGAGAGCGTACCGTGAATCGCTTCAGTAGATCCATGATCGGTCCTTTCCGCGGGAAAATCCCTTTGCTCTCGCACACTTCCCTTCGGTAGTTGTGAGTACTCGATCTCCAAGTTTTTTGTTTCCCGGAGCGTGCAGTTTTTGCTTGACACATTGTGAGTGGCCACATCATCGCAGCATCCCGCGGCGTAGTGATACCTCTTTGAACTGTGGGAGACCCCATTTAAAGGCGGCTTCACTGACACAGGATATGGATTAAATAGAAAACTCATAAGGGTCTCCGGTAGTCAAGAAGAAACTGGCTCGTCGATCGAAAAAAAACTTGATCATCGAGTATCAGGCAGTCGGCGCCATTCTCGACGCTGAACGCTGAACGCTGATCCCACATCGTTTCTACCCCTTAAGGTTGTAACTCTGGTTAGTTTCCGTCCGGAAAGGGTCCTTTTCCGCCATGGGGCGGTGGGACCGCCAGCCGACTTGGCCACTGCCTTCGGCGGTGGCCGCAGAGGCTTCAGCGGGCTCGATCATCGATCCCGACGCTCCGCGAGGCGGTACCCCTTCCGCCTAAAGACGGTAAGAGGATCTTCCGCCTAAAGGCGGTAAAAGGAATGACCAGATTAAGACCAGATTACGCCTTCTCTCCAAATCGGAAACTCCGAGTGTGTTATCCGGTGTTTCCGGATGGACACTAGTTAAATTCCACACCAAAAATAATCGGCATATCAAGAAGTAGACTTAAGAGAATCTTGCTGTAAGATGCGCAAACATCTTTGCTGCAAACTGACCCCATAGAGTGAGGGCGCGTGGCTTTCGCCCAAGCGTAAAGTCTTCCTCTTCAATGTGTCTGAAATCTTGTCTCGAAACAAGTTCCAGCAGTTGAGAAAAGATTGTACCACTATGAGCCATGGCCTGATTCTCCTTTTGTTTCAGTGCGTTATAGACAAACACACTATACCGCAAAAGGCAGTATTCAGGCCTATTTATTGATTCTTAACCGGACAGTAGTGTGCCAAAATACACCAAAATAACGTGTCAAACTATTTCTTACACCTCCTTTCCCACTGGATTAATGATACCCAACTAAATCAACTCGGATGTTCGTGCCCTTAAAACCATGCTTTTTGAAACACATATGGCGTACCTAAAAATGCCGATCAGACCAATTTGGCCAATTTGAGGACATACCACTATCCCCGCAGTTGGTGGTCTCATTTAGAAGCCGCCTGATGATCAGGTGCAAGCAGTAAGGCAGAATCTTGAAGGGCTGTGATTATCGGAATGGTGACAAAAAAATGAAAAGGACTGGCCGCCAATATATTCCGGCGAGCAGTCCCTTCAGATCATCTTATTTGCCCCCAACCTAAGCTCCATGAGGTAGTTTCATCTTGGGCCCTGCGCGTAGTTAGGCAGCCGCTTTAAACGTTGCGCCTATACTCAAACTCCAGGTTCTTAGCGCCCTTCGTGAACTATTGCTGGAGCGCCTTTAGAATCTCCGGCCTCGTGGCGTACCTGTCGCAAAGTTTCCTGAACTCGTCTCTATCCAGGATATTTTTTACGTAAATCTCGGCAAAAACAGGATACCACAGGGAGCGTACCTGGTGGTTGTAATGTACTTCGAGTCTTGATCTATCAATCTTTTTCCCCTGGTTGTCAAAGACGGTAATTTGCGGAGTCGACTTGAATCCCACTTCGACAGATTTCCGTTCGTATCCCAAAACTACCCACACTTTCGTCATACCTTTCCTGCTATCGTAAAAGACGGGCACCATCATTCTGTTATCACGTGAAACATCCGGATCGTCGGAAAGATTATTCATCCAGCGGCGGGCAAATTCGATGTCCTTGTTCCCGCCATTGGCCGATCCGTCCGTTTTTGTTATCTGCAAGGCGCAGCCGGTTTCATTTGCAACGATTAAAGCCGCCCCGAAAAAGAGCGCCTCCATTTCCTGGAGTTCCAGGGAGAGACCCTTCTCGACAGGTCCCGATGCCGTCAAGCGGTGTATCTTTGCAAGATTGCTTTCCCCAAGCATATTTTTTCTGGACACTGCTCGTCGTTCAATTCCGCCGCCCCACCTCATGGGGGAAAGCGTGGAAGAAGGGGGTGTATCGACTATTATTATGTAATTTATGAGAGTTAATACACCCTCGATCTAAAACTCTTGATTTTCATTAAAGAGGGCGGTTTTCTTTTGAAAGGAGGAACTGGAGGTAGAGGTAGTCTCTTTTCCACGTTTTGTCTGGACCTTTAATAGAGAGGAGGATGCTGCCCCTGCAGGAAGCTTCAGAGGCCGACCGGTCGCGAGAGGCTGCGAAGGCTTCATGCCATTTAGAACAGCCACAGCGGTTACGGAACATTTGTGCCTCTTGGCGATGCTGGACAATGTATCCCCGGATTTTACTTTGTAAGAAATGAGAGCGGATGATTTCGGCATTGCATTGGCCTTGCCCACAGGTTTTTCCTCGCGCTGGGGGTGTCTGGCAATGGCTGTCAGAAGATCATCCCCTGTTCCGATGGGTAGGCGAAGCTGATATTCGGAGCATCCGGGCGGCGTGATAGATCGGTACAACTCGGGATTTCTGCTTTGCAAGATCTCTTCGGGAATCCCGATCTGTTTGCCTACCCAGGAGAGCTTCAATCCTCCCGGAACGGAGACGATTTCCTGCAGTGCGATGAGGTGTTCCGAGTCCAAGTGAAAACCGTAGAGATCGGGGTTTCTTACGATCTTTACAGCGGCAAATACTTTGGGGACGTAATCGCGTGTTTCGGCCGGCAGATAGCCATTTTCCATCAGATCCCAAAAAGTTTTGAGGCCACTTTTATCGAGCGCCCCTTGAACGGCGTTTTCGCCCGCATTATAGGCTGCAAGCGCCAAAGACCACGATCCAAACTGATTGTAGAGCAATGAAAGGTAATTGGCGGCAGCTTTCGCAGCTTTCACGGGATGGCGTCTCTCGTCGACCCACTCGTTTTGCTCCAGACCAAACCGGCTTCCCGTTTTCGGAACGATCTGCCATATTCCTACCGCGCTGGCATGCGAACGTGCAGTAGGGGAAAAACCGCTCTCGATCAAGGCGACATAAATCAAGTCTTTCGGTAGCCCCTTGCGCACGAAAATTTCTTGAGCAGGCATCGCATAGAAACGGGCATGATCAAGCTGAGCTTGAAAACTGCTATGAGATTTCTCGGAAAACCACATTGCCCAGGTATCGACAGCCGGATGATCTGGGATGAGCAGATCGCATTTTGGAACGGGTTTCTCGAAAAATGTCGTTTTGGAATGCCAAAAACGCCAGGCTGGATAGATAAAGACATTTTGCTGAGAATAAAAACCGCAATTCCCTACAAGAAGCGCAAGGGTTCCCAGTTCGATCCATAATTGCAGTCTCTTAATGCGTTTTTTCTTATTGCGGGGCATCAAAAGGTTCCCATAAGATCTTGAGAAACCAAATTATAAGCGTGACAACTGTTTCCCTTTCCCCTCCCCCAGATCTGAGAGCCTTTAAGTTGGACCGGATTATAGAACAGATGCGGAAATTTCACCAGCTTCTTCTGTTCCTGGGCTTAAACGCTTTCTGAGCCGATATCAATACGCCTACACGAGCGCCTTTGCTGTCGAATATTATCATCCCGCCGATCTTTGTCGTGGCTCTTTTCTGGTTCTAAAGAGGGCGTTCACGAACGGCTCAGCTCAACCAAGAACAACCTCAAGGCCCGCCATGATGGCCGAATGGAGGGAACTTAGCACGTTGAGGAAGATTTTCTACATTGCCGGCCTGATCAGTTTTATCGGTCTGGCCCTTATAATCTTAACCGGCATGACCAGCATTGGGCAATATGAAAACTTCTCAAATTGTGCCCATTGTGCATGTGACTCAAGCATGGGGACAGTAAACGGCGTTCTTTAAAGCGGAGTCTGTCCTGTGTGGGATTGTGATTAAGTTACCAAGGTGAGATCAGAATTTCAAAGCGGCGACGAATCTCAAGAATGATTTCCGGAAAGTTCTCAAGTCGGCAAAGAAGCGTGACATAGCAGGAATGTATTTCTCCAAACAAGAATTCTCTTAAGAAACACTTTCTCATTACCTATTATTTGGAAGGATGTTGGTTTCGACAAATGACTTTTTTGGTTACGGGATTTTACTGGTTATGCAAATTGAACAAGAGCATGAAAACAGAAAGACAATTATATGGCAAATGTGAAATTAAATTTAAAGCTAATAGACAGTTTCGTATTGGTGGCTCTTATCACATTAATGATCGGTGTTGCAATAAGGGAAACATGAAAGAGAATTCATATTCGCATGGAACCACCCCTGCATCTTTCATAGCGATTCTCGGAATTGCCGCCACATATTTTGCGTTAGCGAGACTTAGCTCGCTGCTGGCCATCCCCCCGGCTACGCATCAGCCATAGGGCCTGCGGCGGGCATGGCATTAGCAGCTGCCCTCCTGTGGGGTTATCGAGTCTGGTTTGGCGTCTGGCTCGGTTCGTTCGCTGCCAACTTGTGGACAGTTCCGAATGTCGGCAGCGCCAGTCTGTCGGTTTCGACTGTATTAGCAGCGGTAATCGGCTCCGGCGCCCCTCTCCAGGGCGTGTTTGGCGCTTATCTGATCTTCCGCTTTGCGGGCTTCCCGCTTGCTTTCAACCGGGAACGGGATGTGGTCATATTCATATTGTTGGGAGGGCCGTTGAGCTGTTTGGTGAACGCGACCATCAGCGTTACCTGTATGTGGATGGCGGACGCGATTTCTGCGCATGACTTCTGGTTCAGTTGGTTCATCTGGTGGGTAGGTGATGCCATCGGCGTGATGGTGCTCACTCCGGTCGTATTGAGCCTTTCGGTAAGGCGCGCGGTGATCTGGAAGCTCAGACGCAGCTCCCTCAGCCTGCCGCTCTGCCTGTTCCTCTTTCTGATACTCTGTCTTTATGTATTTGTAAGTCACAAGGAACAGCAGCGTATCGAGGACGAATTCAAACTGAAGGCCGAACTGATCGCAAGTCAGATAAAAGGTACATGAACTGAAATTCTTATCGGTTTTGGAGGTGTTTGCCGGCATGGCGGAATATACACAACTTCAGCAATAATTATTAGAGATCAGATTGTTTATGGATACTATGGATTAAGTTGTTAATTAACTGAATTTCAATAAAATTTCAGACAAAAATTTCATTGAATCAGCAATAGAAAAGTGTTTGACAAACCGGCATGAGCAGAATATGGTGTTCGGCTTAAAATAATCAATAAAACCGGCCCCTTGAAAAGGTTAATGATAGGCAGGGTGTTTATTTCAGGCGATCAATTCCTGTTATGTGGAGGTCAACAGTGACCCGGAAAAGAAGGAGAAAAATGAGGAAGTCACATGAAATTGTGCTGGGCGTTGATCTGTTGAGCCTTGTGGCGACCATGGCCGGCTGTGATGATTAGGCTCAGAGGAGGCGATGTTAAGACAGCACCGGGAAGGTAGTTACTGAAGAAAATTGCCGGGAAGCTGAAACCAGGCGATATTATGGGGGAGGCGGTCCCCCTATATTTTTCTGGTGCTACAACGGAGGCGGCAGTAACAGCTCTACGGTGTATCTGCCGTTAAAGGAGAATCTTCCGATGAGAAATGAGATGGTAACCATCCCGATTACCGAAGCCGAAACAGTCTCAGGGATTCTCTCGATACCCGATTCCGGCACGGACACCGGGATCATTTTAGCGCACGGCGCCGGAAATGACATGAATCACCCTATGCTCTCATTTTTGGCTGATGGACTGACAAAAGAGGGGTATCTAGTTTTACGATTCAATTTTCTTTATCGGGAAAAGGGGAGGAAGAGCCCAGACAGCCAGGATGTGTTGTATCGTGCATGGTTGGGTGCGTATCGGTTTCTCGTCGAACATCCTGAATACCGGCCAAAGCATATAGTGGCAGCGGGAAAATCTTTGGGAGCAAGGATTGCATCGCAATTGGCGGCAGAGGGGATGCTTGGGGTTGAACGCCTGATCTTTCTTGGATATCCGCTTCATGCGCCCGGAAGGAAGGATCGGCTCCGAGACAGTCATCTCTATAAGATCGCAATCCCAATGTTCTTTTTCGCCGGGACAAGGGATGAGCTTTGTGACCTGCAACTCCTTAGACAAGTACTGTCAAAGCTGAATGCGCCGTGGGAATTAGAGGTTATTGAAGGCGCTGCTCACTCATTTCATGTGCCAAAATCTTACGCAATAAATCCCACTGAAATATATGAGCTGATTGTTTGCAGGACAGTTGAATGGTTGAGCGGGTGAGTATTGGGGAAAAGCATGAAATCCTTAGTAATTATAGTAGCTTTGCTGGCCCTGGTTAGCCTGATGGTCTGCACGAACCCCTCCATGGATGATCTCAGTAACTATGTACGCCAGTACGTCATAAAGGAATCTCAGAAAAAAATGAAGGACCCTCAGGGCCAGTTCTTGGGCGCGATTCTGGGTAGTATAGCGGGAAGTGTGATGAGCTGCCAAACCTTCAGAACCGACTAGATCCTGTTCAGCACTTATGAAGTTCAGTTTAGGAAGGAGCGATTCAGGGCCCTGGGGATCTTTTGGAACTTTATCCTCTTGGAAAAACCGCATCCAAAGCGGCTCAAAACGGCAAATATGCCTGCCGGCTGAAATCTGCAAGCCGTTTGTGATCGCCTGTCCGGCTTTCGCCGCTTTTACTGGGCTTCTGCAATGAACGCGCACTTACGCATCAAAGGAGGAATAGATGACCATCAGGACCTATATAAAATCAACTTTGCTTCTTGCACTGATCGCTATTTCTCTTGGCGGGCTGATGCTGCACCTGCGGATACACCCTGTGTCCAAGAACACATCCAATTTTCTCCCACTCCTTTCCGGCATTCTAAGCGTCATAATTGTGCCGCTGCTTTTCTCCAGTAAGAAGACCATCAGCTATGGATATACCCTCAACGG
This sequence comes from Syntrophobacteraceae bacterium, assembly GCA_049515795.1. Taxonomy (GTDB): domain Bacteria; phylum Desulfobacterota; class Syntrophobacteria; order Syntrophobacterales; family Syntrophobacteraceae; genus SbD1. The sequence continues at coordinate 175 of JBEKTT010000125.1, read as the reverse complement.
CTTTCTGGTAATTGTCGGCACTATCGCGATGACGCACTTTTCGGTTACGAATTGGCCTCAGCCATCCTCGCTCGAATCGATTGTACTCAAGACAACATTGCCGGACATAATGGTTCTGTGGACCAAATTCTTCATCGGAAAGGCCCTTTTTGATTTGGAACTCTTTGGATACGAC
>JBEKTT010000124.1:0-8363 GCA_049515795.1 Syntrophobacteraceae bacterium | reverse complement strand
TGCTCTCCACCCCGCCTCGCGGCGACGCAGTTACCTTCGGCTACCGGGAGTGGGCATCTCCCGAGAGAGGACTTGCACCTCTCAGATCGCGCCTGCTCCCAAGCGCACATACCTCCGGCCAAGCCGGAGGCCTGGAAAAACATGGACCGCTCAAAGCGGTTGTAGACCATTAGCCACCTTAAAGGTGGCAACCGTTAGAACATTTGCAGTTGATCCAGGCGTTTGTCTTCGGCCTCTTGCTTCTTGATGTATTCCCGAATGATCTTCTCGTCTCTGCCAACTGTTGACACGAAATAACCTTTGGCCCAAACGTTATGGCCTGTGAAGTCTCTCTTTCGCCCTTGGAAGACCCTGGCAATGTGGATAGCACTCTTGCCTTTGATAAAGCCAACAACCTGTGAGACCCCATACTTTGGCGGAATCGAGATCAGCATGTGAACATGGCCCACCATGCGGTGGCCTTCCAGTATTTTGCTCTCTTTTTGTAGAGCAAGCGTCCTGAACACTTGCCCCAAATGCTTCGGGAGCTCTGCGTATAATACCTTCCGCCTCCATTTGGGAATCCAAACCACATGGTACTTGCAGTCCCATACCGTGTGGCTTAAACTCTAAAATTCATCCATACGAAAGCTTTCCTCCCTGTAAACTTTGAGCGGTTCACAGGGGGAAGGCTTTCCTATATTCCCGGAAATGTCAAACTCTGGGAGTCCCCCGGCAGAGCCGGAGGATTACCCAGTTATTTAGGCGAGATGGAGTATCCTAAGCACTATCTCCAGAGGCTTTCTGCTTCTTTTCGATCTCCCTTTGTTTCAATTCAATCCGGCGGATTTTCCCTGTCGTGGTCATCGGTATTGCTTCTATGAATTCAACTTCTCGCGGATATTCATAAAAAGCAAGGTTCTTCTTGACATGTTCCTGGAGTTCCTTTGCCAGATCGTCTGAAGAAGTATAGCCTTCGTTGAGCTTGATAAATGCCTTGACGATCTCGCCTCGAGTCTCGTCCGGACTCCCTACCGCCGCCGCTTGAGCTACCGCCGGGTGCTTCAGCAGACAATTCTCGATTTCTCCGGGACCGATACGGTACCCTGCACTGGAAATGATGTCATCATCCCTGCCCTCGAACCAGAAATAGCCTTCCTCATCCTTCTTGGCCCGGTCACCGTATCGCCACCAATCTTTCCCGACCATCTTCTTTTTTGTTGCCTCTTCGTTACGCCAGTAGCCAAGCATCATTACCGGATTATCGGTCCGGCAGGCAACTTCCCCGAGCGTCCCGGGCGCCTCTATCAGGCTTCCCTCTTTATCGATCAGCTCCACTCTGTGGCCGGGATAAGCTTTACCCATCGACCCCGGCTTGACCTTCATGATGACACTGCAATTGCCGATTACGTAATTTGCTTCGGTCTGGCCAAAGAACTCGTTCACAGTTATTCCGAATTCATCTCGCGCCCATCTGAGCGTCTCATCGCCCACCGACTCCCCACCCGAGGCAATGCTCCGGAGACGAAGCGAGTATTTGTTTTTAATTCCCTTGATTTCGCGCATCATCCTCAAGCCCGTTGGCCAGATGAATGTGCAGGTGACACCATATTTATTCAGCATGTAAAGTGCCTTCTCAGGATCGAATTTGCTGTCACGATAGGCTAGGATGGGAACCCCGTAGTGAAGGCACGGGTATAGCGCATCAAAGATTCCTCCAACCCACGCCCAATCCGCAGGGCTCCAGAAAACATCTCCCTCCTTGGGGAAAAAATTGTGACAAAGCTCCACGGAAGGATAATGGCCCAGCATGACTCGGTGGGCATGGAGAGCACCCTTGGGAGGCCCGGTCGTCCCCGAGGTGTAGACCAGAAGCGAAGGATCATTCGCTTTTGTTTTTAGCCATTGGAACTCGGAAGATGCTGCATCGAGCGCTTTCCAAAAATCGATTTCGCCCTCCCTGGCTTTGCCAACCACGATCATGTGTTTCAATTCCGGCAGGTTGGAAAGCACTTCCCTGACCTTGTAAGCATCTTCCTCAGCTACTACTACGGCTTTTGCTCCACTGTTTTGGAGTCGGTATTCAAGGGCTTCCTTCTGAAACAGCACAGAAAGGGGGAGCACTATGGCGCCAAACTTATAGGTCCCCAGATGGGCGACGACGGTTTCCGGCCGCTGTTTGAGGACTATCGATACGCGATCTCCCGGCAGGACCCCAACTCCCTTGAGCACATTGGCAAATCTATTGGACAGTTGGATCAATTCACCAAACGTTACTTTTTGTTCATTTTCCTCATCATCTTCAAATAAAAGGGCCACTTTAGAAGGCTCATCGGCATGTTTGTCACAGAGGTCGTACCCCAGATTCAAATATTCTGGAACGTCACAGCTGTAAGTCTGGTAAACGTGATCAAAATCTTTTGAATCATGAGGGATGACAGATGGGACTCTCATTTGGTTGACTCCTCTTATTCAATGGTTCCGGAAAGCAATTTTGATTGCGCAGGAATCTGCATTTTCTACCGCGAAATTCACGAAGAGAACACTAGGGTATGAGAAGTCTTTGTCTTTATCCCTGCCGTGTGTTTCTACGTGTTCATTCGTGGGTGAAAAAAATTGTGTGACTTCGTGGATAACCTGATTCCGCTATCTATCAGCGACTCCTAAAACTGATCAGTGCTTCATTTATGCCATTGTCTGCTGCGCCGAAAGAGTGATCTCCTTCTGACGATGGGTGGCTCTTTCTTTCGCTATAAGGGCAAATGCAAGAAGACCTGCACAGAGTGACACTCCTGCAAACACATAATAGGCGGCGTTAAACGAATCGGTGTATTGAACTATGAATCCGACTATGGTTGGTGAAGCCACTCCGGACAACGAACCCCAACCGAGCATTATGCCGCTGGCCTTTGCGACATCGGCGGGCGGGAAGATCTCCATCGGAATAGCATATAAGAGGCCCAGGCATCCCATATTCAAAAAAACACCGACCATAAAACAGAGGAGGCATACATTGAGTGATGGAGTTATGCATGCGTAGGCGACGAAGGGAGCGATGATGAAATAAGCAATAGCCAGCCACAGACCGCGAACACTTCCGAAACGGTCTGACAGCCATCCATAAATGGGCGAACCGAATGCGCCCGCAAGCCATGGCAAAGCTGAAATGAAACCGGATCTGAGCAGGCTTGATCCCCTTGCCTTCATGAAATAGGTGGGAAGCCAGCTCAGGTTTACCCAGAAGAGGGAAGCCGTGGAAACATATAGAAGGCTGATGACCCACACCCAGGGATTGCACAGCAACTTCGAGACGGTAGAACCTGGTGCCTTAAGGCGCTCCGAACCTTCGTGCTTTTCAATGCTCGCCTTGATTGTCTCTATTTCTCCTTTTGAAATCTTTGGATGATCTTCGGGACGATTTCTGATGATTTTCCAGGTCACATAGGACACCAATAGCCCAAAGGAGGCATAAATATAGAACACCGAGTGCCATCCCCACTGTGCTATGATCAAAGCGCTGAGAGGATTGCCGATGACCACTCCCACCGGCAGTGCGCCCATCCACATCCCGGACGCCAGGCCCCTTTCTTTCGGGGTTACCCACCTGCTGACACATTTTGTAGTCGCCGGAATCATGGGTCCTTCAAACATTCCAAAGATAATCCTGATGACCAGCATGCTCGCAAATGACCAGGCTATTGGGGTTAACCCGGTCATCAAGGACCAGAAGAGAACGATGCAGGTCAATGTGGCTCGGGCTCCGAAGCGCTCTACAATAAATCCGCCAGGAAAATTCAGCACCGCGTAACCCAATGTAAAAGCGCTAAAGACCATTCCGAGTTCTCCGGCGGTCCATCCCAGCTCCTTCATCACAATCGGGGCAGCCATAGAAAAATTGACGCGGTCGACGTAGGCAACAACCATGAGAAAGGCCAACCAGAGTATGATCTCTATGCGCAGACGGTCTTTAAACATAATCTCCTCCTTCGTTTCAGATAGACTCGCAAAGGAGTTATTAATATGTCACTTTTTACGACAAGAGCCATTGCCCTAATGGCATGTGAGAATGAACAGGCAATGTCCAATGGCGAATCAGAAATGATTCAAAAATGCAGCGATAATGGATAAAAAACCTCAACTCGAGCCAGCTCTGCCGATTTCCACCAACTGTTCCGCAGAAACGAAGCAAAACAAAGCTTCCCACCTGTCGGTTCAATGGCAGAAGCTGAAAATGCAAACCGGTCTTCGTGCCAGCACAATACGACTACTTCGAAATAGCGTCAATGAAGATATGTCTAATCATGCGGCGTCAGATCCGATGCACTTTTTGCGATTATAGCTAGGATTCCGAGTACTTGTCAGAATAATGAAAACGCCGGAAGTGTACGTCACCACCTTCAGCATCTCTTGCCAATATAAAAACGTTCGGAGCGAAGTCGGCTACAAAGCATATGAAGATAATGTTGACAGGCCCGTCAGGATTCGATCAAAATCTCCAACTCTCGAGTTATTTCTCGAACCAGGCCAACCCAGTCGCCACGGGCTTTTTGACGGAAAATCCGCATAGAGGGATACCAGGGGGAATCAGAACGTTGCAGGAACCAGCGCCACTCACCCGAATGTCTCAGCATGATCCATACTGTCTTGCCTAATGCCCCCGCGAGGTGAGCGGCCGCTGTGTCGATGCTTATGACCATGTCCAAATTTTCAATCAGGGCAGCCGTATCCGCGAAATCTGTTAATGTTTCACCAAGACAGCGGAACTGGGGCAGGGAAGCGAGTGCTTTCCTGTCCTCCTCGGGAATTTCCTTTTGCAGGCTTATTATCTCGATGTTCAGGCGCCCAAGGGGTCCCAGGGCTTCCACCGGCATATCGCGCGTTCGGTTTACCGGTTCATGCCGGCGGCCGGCCCAGACAATACCAACCCTGGGCTTTATTCGTGGCCCGAGCCTTTTTTGCCACTTTTCCACCTGATCGACATCAGCACTCAGGTATGGAATATCAGCGGGGATCGATTCCAAAGTTGTGCCAAACGCGAGGGGCAGGCTTACTAACGGACAGTGAAAGTCGTGTGAAGGCAGAGGTTCCTTATGGGTGACGATTGATATCGGGCACTTGAGCGTCACGGTCAGTGCCCTCAGGGGGACCGGAACACGAACAATCGCAAGCCCGGCCGTTTGCGCCACCAACGGCACGTACCGCAGAAACTGTAGCGTATCCCCAAATCCCTGCTCGGCCCAAAGCAGAATGGTTTTCCCGTACAGTTGCTCTTCTCCAAGCCATAAGGGTTCGGGCGATTTGAGCTTCTTCCCTTTTAGCGGCCCGGTTTGCCACCGCGACTCATATTGCCGCCAACCGGTTTTAAAATCCCCCATGGCCAACCGGCAATGGCTTTGCTCCATCATTGCTTCAGCGAAATCGGACTTGTACGACAATGCCCGGCTGTAGTTCTCCACAGCTTCGTCCATGCGGCCAAGTTGCTGCAGGACATTGCCCCGGTTAAATAACAGGACCGCCTTGCGCGGCGCTGTTTCCAACGCGCGGTCATAGCTCTCCAGCGCCTCTTCGTGCCTGTCAAGCGCCAGGAAAGCATTTCCACGCCTGTTGAAGGCGTCGATATTTTTCGGCTGCATCTCCAGAGCCCGGTTATAACTATGCACAGCATCGCCATAACGGTGCAGCCGCTGTAGAATATCACCCCGCTTGAGAAGCGCTTCAACGTTTTCAGGGTTTTCCGCCAGAATTCGGTCATAGCCTGCCAGTGCATCCCGCAGACTATTTTCGCGCAATTGGCGCACTTGCGGGAGACTCACAAATTTCAGAAACAGATCGAAGGACTCGACCGCTTCTTCGTATCGGGCTAATTCATTAAGAACAATTCCCTTTTCTTTAAGCACCGGGAAAAAGTTCGAGTCAATCTTTAACGCCTCATCCAGGCACGCTAAAGCCTCTTCATGACGATTCTCATGCCGAAAAGAGATACTTTTGGCCATGAGGTCGACTATCTTTTGTGCGGTTATGCTGTTCAGCATGGCTGACAGGCTCGATCCGGCCGGGAATTCAACTTGTAACCCACACCATATATGGTGCTGATTATCCCTTAGAGACGCAGAAACCATCTCACCACAGAGGCACACATCACCGATAAAAGGGGCTCACCAACATTGGGGCCGGCGCTATTTGCCAAAGGAGCAACAGTAGTCAGTAAGTCTGCTAACCCTCAATTTGAAGCTGGAGTTCGCACCCACCTCAAATTTTTCTCCACCCCTTACGGCCCTCCACTCAACCGCCCCCGGCAGGAGTACATCGAGATGGCCAGCAAGGATTTCCATGGTCTCTTTTTCCGAGGTATTGAATTCGTAGTCGCCGGGAAGCATAATTCCGAGAGTTTTCCTGGAACCATCCGCAAAAATGATGCTCCGGCTGGTCACATTTCCATCAAAGTAGACATTGGCCTTTTTGATTATCGTTACATTGTTGAATTCCTCCATCGTTTGCTCCTTTCAGCTCTCATCAAGCTCACCGGTCCCATCGCGCGGGGCCCGTACGCCGGAGCTGCTGCGCTCCGGGCCCGTAGAAGCCTGGCCGGCGCTGAGGCCGTTTCCCCTGCGCTTTCAGGGGGCGCTGTACAAACTGAACCTCAGAGCGTGGCCTGTGCACCATGTTCTCGGGAACGATCCTGCTCGTAATCCTAAGTCTCTGAACACGTTGAGCGGCCTGTGGGCCCCCGATAGGTCTGCGGAGATCAATCCGGGCCAGGTTCCGCTGAACGGCCACGACAGAAATGGTGCGTCTCCCCCTTGGGGCGATCATCCGGTTGCGGTTTATCCTGTCTACCACAGCCTGGTGGGGTTTCGCCGACAGGTGGGCCAGGCTGACGTTATAGACATAGCGGTACCGAATCGAACGATAGTTGGGGACCACCCTGTCGCTGATGACCGGTGCGGCCCTGTAATTGTTGATAATGGCGGTCCGGTCGATATTCGCAACCCTGACGCCGGTGTAGCTGTTCACGCTGTAAAGGCTGCCCCGGGGAACGACAACCGCATGGCCGGCGTAAGTCAACCTGCCGATGCCGATTGGCATTCCGCCTCCTCTTACTCTAACAACGAAGCTCCCCGGCCCCCAATAGTTATGGGCGTAGTACGTTTCGGCGGGCGCTAGCGGGACCCAGCCGACATGGGCGTCCGAGTGGATCCAGGAGACTCGTCCGGGATACCAGCATATGCGCCTGCCTATGTTGCCGGCCCTGACCTTCTCAGGAGGGGCCCAATACCAGGCCGAGTTAACAAAAACCCAGTTCCCATAATGGTGCGTCACATAGCCGAATGATTCCTCAGGAATCCAGACATTATCCCGGGACCACACTGTCCACCTGCCAACCGTGAATGGCTGCCAGCCTGCTGCAACCTCCGTCGGGCGCCACAGCGTCCGGTACCGGCCTTCATAGTAGACCTGCTCCCACCTGCCGTTCTGGTCGAGATCGAAAGCATCATCGCGCAACTCTGCCGGCACGTTATCGATTGACTCTCCCTTGACCTGCACCCTTTGTGTCCAGAGTTCTTCCCGCTTGAGGTTCCATTCATCCCAGGCGGCGTCCACCTGGCCGTCTCCCTCAGCGGCGACCCTGCCATCCGAGATTATGGACGCGCCGCCGGCTTTGACCGCATACCGCGCTTCCCTATCTCCGAGGACGAAGTCAACGGCGCCGTCAAGGCTTATTACCTCGGCCGAATCATCTCCCACATAAAGATCGAAGGCCGCGCCGGGCCGCGCAAACACATACCCGAAAGGCGTCGTCGCCTTAATCGGAGCCTTTTGACTTTTGTTGCAGAACCTGACGGTACCTGAGGCAACATCGATTTCCGTTAAGTCGTCACGCAGGACTATAAGCTGTATCTGGGTATCGCTTCCCGTTCGCACCCATACTCCGTCGGGCAGCTTGAACTCCGCCTTTCCCGTATCACTGGAATAGAGGGCGTCTTCGGTCCCGAAGGGCGCATCTTTTACAGTGGCGACCCAGTCCTTTTCGTCATAAACATAGCGGAGAAGCTGACCATCGATGAAAGTTATGCGGCCCACAAGCGCAGGTCCTTCGGAGTTCCCGGCCTGTGCGCTAACAGCAGGCGCACACACCACGGCCAGGACCAGTCCAAGCGCGAGAGCGCTCAATCTTCTCATTGCGTTCTCCTCGATACCGAAAATTAAACTTTATATGATAGACTTATATAATACCCTGCTCAAAAAAAGAATCGGCTCTTTCCGCGCAACCATGCAGACAGCGCAGACACTAAATGTGGTGCGGTTGGAGGCAAGCCAAATGTGAGGCGCTTCCAAAAAGTGAAGTGCCTCCGGTGTATAGATCACGCTTCGCGAGCTTCGCA
>JBEKTT010000123.1:0-8607 GCA_049515795.1 Syntrophobacteraceae bacterium | reverse complement strand
CGCCGCCAGTTGGGTGATCAAAGTGCGGATCGCAAGCTCCACTCTGTATTAAGAAGTCTCGTCCGGCTCCGCACATCTCTAGCCACTTTCCATAAACTACAAAGTGGTACAGATTAGCCGGTCAATGACCCTAAAAATACACTTCTAAGCCTTATATAAGCCATGATATTAGATCATTGTCACGTAATTTTAGTTAGTTATCGCGGCCCGACCCCTTTTGCCTTTTGAGTCCCATTGACATTTCACTTGCCTATTCTATTGGGGAATCGTATACTTTTCGGGGCTTCAGGGGCGCAGCGGAAGTTTTTCAAGCAAAAATCCAATCCCAACATGCAGTTTGGGTGCGGAGCGCGGAAGTTGACGCATTATTCCGGTTAAAATATCATGAAAGCCTTATTACTATATCCCTCGTTTCCGCAAACCTTCTTTTCCTTTAACAGGGTCGTGGAAATGTTGGGAAAGAAAGCTACGCAACCTCCCCTGGGGATGCTTGCCCTGGCTTCACTCCTTCCAAAGGATTGGGATCTTAAACTAATCAATCTGCAATACCAGCAAGTGTCTTCACTGGACTGGGATGAAGCCGACCTCGTATTGCTGTCGGGAATGCTTATGCAGCACGGACAGATACTGGAACTTATCAGGGAAGCTAAAAAGAGAAATAAGACCGTTGCGGTAGGAGGACCGTGGGCATTTTACATGCCGGATGAGGCGCTCCGGGCCGGGGCCGACCTGGTGATCAGAGGGGAAGGCGAGGTGGCTGTCCCTCTGTTCCTGGAAAAACTAGACAGAAAAGAATTCGGTGAGGTCATAAACGCCGAGGGAAGGGCAAATCTGCGGAAGGCTCCGATGCCCCGCTACGATCTTGTCAGAGTCAATGACTATGCCGACATGGCCATTGAGTTCTCCCGGGGCTGTCCTTTTCAGTGTGAATTCTGCGATATTACCGTAATGTTTGGGCGAAAGGTGCGCACCAAGGCCCCCGAGCAGGTCCTGACAGAGTTGGAGTATCTGTATGAACTGGGATGGAGGAGAAGCGTCTTTTTTGTGGATGATAATTTCATAGGGGATCCTGGTAAAGCCAAGGCCCTCCTGAGGCAGTTGATTCCATGGATGCAGATGCGAGGCCATCCTTTTGTATTCTACGCCCAGGTCTCGGTAAACCTCGCGCAAGACGAAGAGTTATTGGACCTCATGGTGCAGGCTGGATTCTGCAGGGTGTTCGTCGGCATCGAGACCGTTGATGAAGGGAGTCTGAAGCTAGCGAAAAAACATCAGAATACTGGTTTGGACCTCGGTCTGGCATGCCGTAAAATCAATCGTGCCGGTCTGATGATCATCGCCGGCTACATACTCGGATTTGACACGGAATTAACCGGAGGCGACCGGCGGCTCATAGACTTCGCCCGTCATAATCAGATTCCCGAAATGTTTATAAGCATTCTCATAGCAACTCCGGGAACCGCGCTCTGGTCACGCCTGGAAAAGGAAGGAAGACTGCTGCCTGTCAACTATGAGCACTTCAGCAATAATACCGGACTCATGAACTTCGTCCCCGTGCGGCCGCTGGGAGAAATCGCCGGCGAACTCATTCACTCGTATGAGGTCCTCTATGACCCCGCTTTCTACCTTGACAGGGTCTTCAATCATATCCTGGGAATGGCCCCCCCTCCAAAGAGGAAGCCTTTCAAACCACCCTACCTTTCCGAATTGCGTGCGCTACTTATTGTCTTTATAAAACAAGGGATCATCTATCCGTCGCGCCGGAAGTTCTGGAAGTACTTGTTCCGTGCGCTGACTGAGTTCCCCTGGTACCTGAATTATTATTTTAGCTACTGTGTGATGGCGGAACACTATTTCGAGTACCGGCAAACCATAAAGAGTGCTTTGATTATCCAGATGCAAGCCCTGAACGCAGCCGCCGATCCTTCAGAGGGCAGGAGTATCTCCGCGACCTTGTAGCTAACTACACGTTTTCATAAATACCGTTGTGAATCTTCACGGCAAAAAATCAAATGGGGTCGGGCCCGATGCCGCTAACTTAAGCCCTGATCCTCATATGGAGGCCCTTTGTTGTCACTTAGGCATAAGACGAAATTGAGTCCTGCCGCGCTGATCTGGGCCCCGGTTTTCTTCGGAGGACGCTGCAAACAAAGAGATTTTCCTTAAGTTAATGGCATTAGGCCCGACCCCAAACACGTTCCGAAGTTAGACACAGAGTAGTTGAGGCATGTGGGTGATGACATCGGCAATGTTGTGGCATGGCCACACCGTCATAGACTTTATAAAAGCGCCAGAGCTTCACAAACCCTATCGTACTCGTCTTCAAGCACAGGCAGCAGAAGGATGGCGTTATCAGTAGTGCCTGCCCGGCCTATTGCCTCCAATTCCTTGCAGAGCTCTGCGAGCATCACGGCGCCGAGGTTTCCGCTGGTCGATTTCAGGCTATGGGCCGCTCCCTGCATAGCTGCTGCATCACCAAGGGTTATGGAGTGGCGGATTGTTTCCATTAGTTTCGGTGAACTCCCTAAATAGATCCGAATGACCTTCTGAAGGAGACTGGGCTGGCCTTCTATAACTATCGACCTCAAACTTTCCAGGGTTTCGTAATTCAGATGGTCCAGGTGCGAAAATCGATCCAAGAATCCTTCACCATGCAGGTTTGATCCTCCATTACCTCCATCCGACAACCGGCAGGTTTTGGATTGGTCCTTTTCTGTTTGATCTTTCCAAATGGTGTGCACCGGTATATCGGTCGTTGATTTGGATGGCAGCCACCGTTTCAATACTGCGAACAACCGGTCCCGATTGAAGGGTTTGCTGAGGTAATCGTCCATCCCGGCGGCAATACATTGCTCACGGTCTCCCCGCATTGCATGGGCAGTGATTGCAATGACGGGAGTGCGGCGAATTGTTTGTGCCTGGCCGGATTGATTCTTTGCTCTTTGAGTCTCTCTTTCCCTGAAAATCCGTGTGGCAGCGTAGCCATCCAGTTCCGGCATCTGGCAGTCCATGAGGACAAGGTCATACGGAGTCTTTGAGAGAGCATCGAGAGCTTCCTGCCCATTGGACGCGACTTCGACAATGCAGCCAAAGCTTTCCACCATACATCGCGCTACTTCCTGGTTTACAGGTTGGTCCTCGGCAAGGAGTACCCGAGTCCCAACGAAGGCACTGGCTTTGTCAACTTCATTTGACTCCGAAATCAGTCGGGAGTTTTTCTCAGATGAAGATCCTAATGCAGAGGCGATGCACTCATAAAGCCGGGACTGCCGTATGGGTTTGGTCAAATAAGCCGAAATGCCGTGGCGGCGCATCGATTCTGTGTCGTAATCCTGACTGACGGATGTAAGCACAATAAGTTGGACGGAAGCAACAGCCGGATCCGCCTTGATGGCCCGGACCAATTCGAGGCCGCTCATCCCGGGCATCATCATATCCAGTATTGCCAGCTCATAGGGGTCTCCCATTGCAGCCGCCTTGCTGAGGAGCTCAAGGGCATTTTGACCGTTTTCAGCGCACACGCTGCGCATGCCCCAGGACACGACTTGGTGGTGCACGATGTTACGGTTAGTGGCATTGTCATCGACGATGAGAACGCGTAGATCCTTCAGATCGACATAGCTTGGAACTTTAGGCTGCAAGGGTATGGGACGGACCCTGAGCCGCACTGTGAACCGGAAAGTACTGCCCTTCCCGGGTGTGCTCTCAACCGTGATTTCTCCGCCCTGTATTTCGCACAACTGTTTGGTTATAGCAAGACCCAGACCTGTGCCGCCGTATCTTCGCGTGGTGGTTCCGTCCGCCTGCGAAAAGGCTTCAAAGATATGCTCCCGGATTTCCGGGGCGATCCCAATCCCGGTGTCATGGACTTCAAAGCACAGGCGTCTGTAATCTTTTTCTCTCTCTAAAGCACTAACCCGGACGAAAATTTCTCCGCGTTCGGTGAACTTGACGGCATTGCCAACGAGGTTTGTTAAGATCTGGCGCAATCGCCCGGGGTCGCCCTGCAAGGCGACGGGGACATCATCATCCAATTGGCACGCCAGTTCGAGGCCCTTCTGATGAGCGTTTTCCGCGAAAAGTTGCATGACCTCTTCAACGGACTCCCGCAGGTCAAAGTCGATGATTTCGAGCTCCAGTTTTCCTGCTTCAATTTTTGAGTAGTCCAGGATGTCATTCAATACTCCCAGGAGCGATTCACCGGAACGGAGCACGGTTTTGGCAATATTCTGCTGCTTTTCATCGAGATCCGTCCCCAGCAGTAATTCCGTCATGCCAAGCACGCCGTTCATTGGAGTGCGGATCTCATGGCTCATATTCGCAAGAAACTGGGATTTGGCCCGACTGGCCGCCTCGGCTGCTTCTTTTGTTGCAGCTGTTGCAGCAAGTTCCCTGTGCTTCTCCGACAGCTCACGGTGTGCCGTATCCTTCACATACTCGAAGATAAACGCAAAGATTGCCACAACAATGAACGACAGGGCGAAGCAAGCAAGATAAGGGGCAGAATAAAGTGCCACCGGTGGGGAGAATTTCCGCAAGCACAGCGAAAGAGTGAGCGTAATGGCAATGATAAGGGCGCTGGCCATCAGGCCTTTTCTATTACCGAGCAAAAAGATGGAAGCGAGCGGGAAGATAAATAGCCAGAGCGTGTTTTCTATGCCTCCTATGACGAAATAATATACGAAGAACACCCCTGCCACGGTGAGGCTCAATTTGCTTGCCCGATCGACATTGCCGCCGCGGCGGAGATAGCAAATAATGCGAAAAAAAAGAAGAGCGAGGCAAAGGTCCAGGATGAAGTCCAGCATGCCCTGCGTATTCCGGTGTACGGCCAGGTCTAAAGCGCCTAACACAAGCAGGTTGGGGATGCTGACGATGCACATTAAATTTGTCAATATAGCTTTGTAGACAACCTGCCGCGGGTCTTCGGCACTCAAATTTCTACCAATGGTAAATCTGAACACCTTCATGGGCTCCATAAATGATGCCAGGGCAGAATCGAGAGAGTTACAGTACACAGTATATATTCTTCGTTGAATAAATACTCGGAATGGGGGAGATAAATGATTAAATAAAAGTGCAGTTGTTTAACCTTTTTGGGGTTGGGCGCCAGCGCGGAGTAGCGGACCCCCGGTCTACGTCGCAGCCTGACAGCCACATCCTCGGAATCTCTTAGTTGCTGAATTCCCACTGCGCACGGATGCCGTAACCTCGATTCGAGCCAGTCCTGTATCAGAAAAAAAGCGCTCCGTCAATTGCAGTTTATTCAAACTGCGGGTAAATAGAAGTATAATGAGACCGCAGGTGGAGATTTCGCCGGAGGGGTAATTCCCGGTGTCCCGAGGTAGAGATGCAAAAGCCGAACCTTTTGTGCCGGAATCAAAAAATATTGTCCGTTCTGGCCCTGCTGGTTACGCTGGCGGTGCTCAGGTCTGTGGATCGATCTCTATTCGCGGCCGCCGTTCTTTTGCCGCTCTGGTTTATAATCTATCGTCCCTGGAGCCGGGTTGAAGTCATAACCTTCACCATCGCCGCTGTGTTCTTCCTGATCCAGGACTATGCCGTGCTGAAGTCCGGAGGATTTTCTTTCAAACATCATGACGTATTGCTGATGCCATGGTATGAGCCGTTTCTGTGGGGATTTTATTACATCAATATGAAACGGTTCATAGGTGAAGGGGGCAAGAGAACGGTGCTCGATAAAAGAAGTCTCTTTGGCCTTTTGGTAACAGCTCTCGCTTTTTCCCCCCTGTTTTCGTGGTCGTCCGGCCTGCTTCTATTGACGAGTATCGGCTCCACGGCAATTCTTTTCATCATGTTTCACGACCTCCTGGATCTTTATATCGCTGCTTACGCGCTGGGACTCGGTTTTGTCGTGGAACTTTTTGGGGTTTCCTCCGGGCTCTGGTCATATCCCCAACCGGATTTTATGGGTATTCCTTGCTGGTTTGCGACGATGTGGCTGAGTGCGGGGATACTGGGGCGGAGATTGCTATTCCCGTTGGCCGGATGGATAGACGGTATGCTGATGCATGCGAAGGCTGCCCCTGAAGCATTTAATCCGAGGAAGGATCATGGTTCAGCCAGGGAGAGACGTATAGAATGAAGAAGCGGATAGAGATAAAGGGAATTAGCAGGACTAAATCGTGGAGTACCTCCCCGGAGAGAGAATTCCCTGGGGGTCCAGGGCCTGTTTGAGCTTTTGGACCACGTCCCAGAAAACATCGTCTCCGTCCACCAGCCCGGCCATGGACTGGATGCCCAATCTATAAGGAATGTAGCCTTTGTCCATGCATGCCCTGAATAATTCATCGTGGCATTCAGCCGCACGTTTGGTCTCGGCCGGATCGCTCTTGTCGTAGAGAATGGGCAGGGTGCAGTCGAAGCTTCGCTCGTTTACGGCGGTAAAGGTTATGCAGTCTTCGAAACCATGCCTCGCGAAAATAGGGCGAATTATCCCGATGAATTCCTCTGCGTTTTGTTTTGTCATGGGCACGACGGGAGATAGCCAGATAAGTCCGCAACTGTCTTCGGCAGGATCGATGTCGCGGGGCGGGACGGGTTTTTTCATCCTCCAGTAAGGGGTCGGAAGAGAAACTTCGCCTGGCCGCCCTTTCAGCATTGCGAAGGATGGCTTCAGCACCTTGAGTACCTCGGAAATGTTCATGCCTGTCAGGATCCCGATAAGTTTTGGAAACCGTTCAGCCAGGCGGAGCGTCTGCTCGGAACTAAAATTGATCCTTGCTACCTTCCCGCGCAACAATCTCTTTATGACCTTTTTTGCTGCGCTTACCTCTTCACGGGCGCCGTAGAGCGCGGTCACCCCGTTCCATGCGCCCACCCTTTTTTCAGCTGCCATTTGGCTGTAGACGGCCTCGCTCAACGGGGTTTCTCCAGACATTTCTTCCCACGGATAGCGAGTCAGCATGGTAAGTGCGCGGTTTCGGTGAACTACGTTTATGGAACCCTTAACCACCCTGTTGAGCAGCAGCCATCTTAGGGCATCTATCAGCTGGCCCAGGTCGCTCTCTTTGTCACAGGAAAAATAGCAGGCCTCGAACCGTTCCGGCTCAGGCATTAGCCAGACGCCAATTTTGGTTACAATTCCAAAATTTGACTGGGTAAAAAGGCCGTCTATGTAAGGCCCCACACCGTATTTGTACACGTTGGCGGCCTTGGCCGTCCCAAAGTGCCCAAAACCGGTCCGAAGGACCTCCCCGTTGGCCAGAACGATCTCCATGCCACACGTTGCAGCGAAATGGTCGCCGTATGGGGTGATCCCATATCCCCGCTCAAGGGCGTTTCCCAGCACACTGCAGGCAGGACCGGAGCCAGTCGGGTCCATCATAAGTCCCGTTTTCCCCGAGGTTAATTTATCGTGGAGTTGGCGCTGGGTAACACCGGGCTCAATGACTGCGTAAGCAAGTTCTTCGTTTACCTCGACGATCCGGTTCATCCTGCTGAGGTCGAGGATGACGTTGCGGTCCCGGACCGGGTTCGCGGAACCATATCCCCAGTTTTTTCCGGTGCTTATTGGATAAAGTCTGATATTGAACCTGTTGGCGATGGCTACAATACGCCGTATTTCTTCTACCCCACCGGGCAGCAAGACCCCATCGATCACCCGTTCCACGGGAATAGTGCAGCGGTGATATCTTGCGATTTTTTCAACGTTGTCCAGAACGAACTCTTCGCCTACTATCCTCTTAAATTCACCAAACGCTTGCTCCACCATTTTCAACCCTCCGGGAGCCTGCCCAGGCACGTCCATCTCCGTATAGATCGGGACCTCGGTCGAAGAAGCCTGGCCCGGCAGATTCGGCGATTACTTGCAAACTACAGGCTTGCCAAACCCGGATAGCCGTTTAAGAGAAATTCCTTCTGGCTCCCGTTCAGTCCATCCAGGATAGATTTTTCCAGAAGCAGGAAATATTTTACATTTTCGGGAGTCCAGTAGCAGTAGCCGTTTTCGGGAGAATCCTCTCCCGGTAAGACAGCCCATGTTTTCTCCGAAGCCCTTAACCCTGCTTCCCCATGGAAATAGGCATGCACATTGCTTTCAAAATCGAGCCCGTCGTACGCGGATTTTGATTTTTCACTGATGCAATCCATATTTAAACGCAAGGCCACTGCCGGAGCATTAACCTTCGGGTAATAACGCTTCGGCCCGAGGTCTTCGAACAGCAGTATATTTTTGTAGAAACTGACGTGCCTGGGGTTCACGGCGATGCAGAGGTCGTTCACGCCGTGATCTAACGAGTAATGAAACATTAACTTGTTTATGTACATGAAAAGGTTCATCCATCGGAAATTCGCGGGAGTCACCAGCGCCGAGATTTCCACAATTTTGCGACCCTCAGACCTGAGCCCGTCAAGCTCCTTCTGATACAGTTCGTCCATCGGGAGACCAAACTGCTCAGTGTCGAAGATCTCGGTGAGAGTGGAAATGACGGTTAGATAAGTCTTGGCCACAAATATGACTGTTTGAGGCAGCAGAGTATGGATACCGAAAAGCATGCCATGAGGCTTTGGAGTGCTCAGATACCCCATTCGCAGGTAAGTATCGTGAACGAGAGAAAAAGCCTGCTTATACTCGTCAATATCCCC
>JBEKTT010000122.1:0-8684 GCA_049515795.1 Syntrophobacteraceae bacterium | reverse complement strand
GGGAGGGGCGGCGCAATCCAATGCGATGTTCCTACCCCTATCTGACTCCCTAAATCCCTAAATCCTTCAGTTGGCTGTGTGGCCTTTCGCTGAGCCTGAGCCTCCCCAACACCACGAGGCGCGGGAAGCGAGCTGTTAACTGCGGGGATGATGGTATGTCCTCAAATTGCCTAAATTGGCCTGATCGCCATTTTTCTTGCGGGTTTTCATTGGAATATCGTATTATTCACAGATACTCGGCATTCCAACAGCTTTTTCGGATGGAAACTGAGCCGGAAAAGCGGTTCGGATGTATAGCACAGAACTTGAGGCATTGTTCCAGCTAAGAGGATCTGTTTCATGCCGCTTTTCCGAAAGCCGGAAATATCGGTCTCCTGAATTCCTGATCGTGAATACACTCCGCGTAACAGCGACCGGAGTTGAAATTCTAACCTCAAGGCCAAGAATTCTCGTCGAAGTCAAGGCGTACCGGCGCCATGGGCAGACCGGGTTTTGAGGCAATTCTGCTTTCCCCTGAAGGTAACTCATATAATGGAGGTCGCCGATGCTGGTTTTATTAGTGATTTGCATTTCATCGATGGAACGACCGGGGGGCATAATATACGGACCAAAGCTTTCAAGGGGGCTTTCAAGGATATCTTTCATTCCTGCCGCAAGCCGGAGGAAGTGAGAATTGTTTTCCTGGGGGATATTTTCGATCTGCTCAGAACGACTTACTGGCTTAAGGTCCCGGAATCTGAAAGGCCGTGGGGGGACATAAACAAAAACTGGAAAACTATCGAAGCGCATGCCAATAACATAATGGATCAAATCGTGCAGAAGAATTCGCACACCTTCAACATATTTCAAAACCTGACGGACATGTACCACGTACGAGTGAAACTCGAAAAGGTCTACATTCCGGGCAACCATGACAGGCTTTGCAACATCTTCGACAGCCTTAGGCGTAAGGTCCGGACTGCCCTCGGGCTGCCTCCAGACACAGCTCCGTTTCAGCATTCATACGATGATCTTCAGTATGGCAACATGCACGGCGTCTTTGCACGGCACGGCCATGAGTTCGACCAGTGGAATTATGAAGGAACAACCAATTACACGAACGCCGATTATGCCCAAGTCCCCATAGGAGATCCTATTACTACGGAACTTATCGCCAGCCTACCTTATACGATCATGAATTATGTGAAGCAGATGACTTCTCCGCCGCTACCGGACGAACTCAAAGCTCTCAAGCGCAATCTGCAGGAAATCGACAACGTAAGGCCGAATTCGGCTGTCTTGCAGTGGCTCTTCTATCAGGTTCAACAGAATTCGGACATCCGGAATGAGATCAACCTGGCAGTCAAAGACATCGCCCAAAACTTCAACAGTCTCGACATGGTCAAGAGGTGGTACAAGACGCATCGCACCCTATATCCCCTTGCCCCCGATTCCAGCGATATGCTTCAGGCCGGCATAAAAATGTTCAAGCGGTTCGACGTAGGCGCTGCCGAGCATATTGTGACAATATTCAATACAATCAAAAAAGCTTTCGGGTTGTCGGATGGGATTCAACCGGGCAAAGAGGATAAGACTTTGATCAAAGCGGCGCAGGATTTTCTGACTGATAATCCTGCCTACCGGTACGTGGCCATGGGACACACCCACAATGCACTGGAGGTGCCCATCAGTGCCAGTGAGAGCGGCATGGATCAGGTCTATTTCAACACAGGAACGTGGCGGAAGAGATATACTCAAGGGAGATCAAACGGATTCATAGGCACCAAATACCTTACCTATACGATTTTTTATACTGAGAAGGAAAATGGCGACCAGATGTTTGAAACCTGGACAGGATCGCTCCAGGAACCGTAAGAAGCCGGTTGCCGTGCGCCGATGGACTTACTCTTAGTGTTGCGTATGAACACTCTTGACCCTTTTCTCCCATGGTGAACTTTAGAGAGAGAAACTCTCCAGAGGAGGGGTGATGGGTGATGGGTGAGGGGTGAGGGGTGAGGGGGAAAACAGGGGGTAACGCTGTTGAATTGAGGGATTGAGGAATTGAAGAATTGAGGAATTCGAGAAATGATCAATTGAGGAATTGAGGGATTGAGGAATTGAGGAATTGAGGAACGTGGAGCAGGAAGCAGTGAACAGTGAGCAGTGAAGAGTGAGCAGAAAAAGCAAAAGAAAATAATTCCTTTTGGTTCTATCGCTTTGCGAGGAGCAGTGAAGGGTGAGTTGCGAGCGAAGGAGCGGGAACCGTGGAGCGGCGGGAATGACATGAAATGAAAGGGTTTTAGGATTTTTCTTGCCTTGGTGCATTAGCGGCAAGCAGGGCCATCGTAATTACGTCAAAGGCCATATCGGCATACCCTCATCGAGGAACGCCAGAGCCTCTTCATAACGATCGTTATGCCGCAAAGAGATACTTTTGGCCATGAGGTTGACTATCTTTTGTGCGGTTATACGGTTTAGCATGGCTGACGGGCTCAGTCCGGCCTGGAATTCAATTTGTAACCCACTCCGTACATGGTGCTGATTATCTCCTTATCTGGAAGACACTTTGCTATTTTTTTCCGCAGGTTCTTCACATGGGAGTCAATTGTCCTGTCATAACCTTCAAAATCATACCCTTGAACGACATTAATCAGCTCATTTCGCGAGAAAATCCGGTCAGGGTGGCCCATCAGAGTCTTGAGGAGGTTATACTCACAGGGCGTCAGTTTAAGCTCGGTTTGCCCGGCGAGCACCTGGCGAGTTTCCTCGATGAGGACAAGCTCTGCGGAGGCAAGCGTTTTTTGGGCATGGGGGCAATAGATCCGCCTCAGGACCGCATTCACACGCGCTACAACCTCCCTTGGGCTGAAAGGTTTACAAATGTAGTCGTCGGCGCCCAATTCCAGACCAAGCAAACGATCAATTTCTTCGACCCGGGCAGTGATCATTATTATAGGAACATTGGAAAACTGCCTGATGCCGCGACAAACGTCCAAACCATTCATTCCGGGAATCATGATGTCCAGAAGAATTAAACCGGGGCGGTTTTGTTTCACATGGGGCAGAACCAAATCTCCGCTATCGAGACATGAAACCCTGTAGCCGGCGCTCACCAGGTAGTCCTTCAGTATTTCCGCTATCTTGATTTCGTCTTCGACCACCAGGATATCGCGACTCACTCCATGTCTCCTTCGATTCATACATGATTAAAAGGGATCAAAGCCGCAGACCATTACAGCGCGGTAAGACCATGCTGACTTTCAACCCTCCGGCGGGGGAATTGGAGGCTTCTATTTTGCCCCCAAAGCTCTCCACGATGCTCTTGCATATAGCCAAGCCAAGTCCGCTGCCTCCATGCTCGCGGCTTCTTGCCCTGTCCACCCGATAGAGCCGGTCAAATAAGTGCGCGAGCGATTCTTCGGCAACTCCGGGCCCGGAATCCTCGAAACTCACCGAAAGCTCACCGGATCCCACTTCGTGGGAAATTTTCAGAAATCCCGGGACCTTTGCGTATCGCAATGTGTTTTCCAGGAGGTTTGAGAAAACTTGTTTGAGCCGATCGGCATCCGCCGGAATCAGAATGTCCCTTTCCATCGTTTCATGCATATCGATCTCTATGCCGCGCTGGTTCAGCCGTGTCCGGAAACATTCCAACGTCTCTGTCATTATCTCCAGCGGATTTACGGCCGTCAGTTCCGAGCTGAAGCTCCTGGACTCGATCAAGGAAAGATCGTGAAGGTCACTAACGATTCGACCCAGATGCATCACCTCGAGGTGAAGCGAATCTAGTCCCTGCCGGGTGACCTTTCTGACACCGTCCTGCATGGCCTCTATTTCTCCGCGAAGAATAGCCAGCGGGGTCCTCAGTTCATGAGAGATGTCCACCAGCCATTGTTGTTCCGTTTGCTGATGTTTTTCCAGGGCTTGGGCCATTGAGTTGAAACCGGCGGCCAGTTGGCCTAATTCATCATTAGATCTTACAGCGATTCGAGTATCAAATCTGCGGAAGCTCAAGGCCCTTGTGCCCGTCTCCAGTTCCTTAACGGGCGCCAGCAGATGCCGGGACAAAACGAGTGTCACGAAGACCGCCAGAATGAGAGCAACAGCTCCAATAGCGTAGAAAATCTGCGACTGCTGCCTTAGGAATTCGACATCGAGGTGATGAGTCGGCCGCTCGTGCTTTCTGAGGCCAAGCCACCCGACCAACTGGGCGTCTGCCTTGATGGGAGTGAGCCGATAGTTGTCCTGAGAGACAGAATTCCCCGCGGTCAGCGGGCGTTTCTCGGTATCGAACAGGGCGATGGGCGGAATAGCCAGATGTTGCGGAGGCGGACCGGGAGGAAGTAGAATCAACTCACCGGGTGGGGGCGGTACTCTTTCTTTCTCCGTCGATAGAGGATCAAAGTGTAAGGGAGGCGGACCGGGAGGAAGTGGAATCAACTCACCGGGTGGGGGCGGTACTCTTTCTCTCTCCGCCGATAGAAGATCAAAGTGTAAGGGCGGCGGGCCGGTCATCCCGGTTCTCGGTGGCATGCCCGGTCCGACCCATCTTAAGCCGAACCAAAGTCCAGGGTCCTGCAGGACCGAATCGAAATTGCCGCTTCTCCGGTATTCCTGACTTAGTGCGTCAACCAGTTTTGTGACCATTTCGGCTTCAACTTTGCTGACATACTCTTCAAAATGGCGCTCGGAGAAGTATCTTCCGATCAGAATCATGCAAACGACAACGATCAAGCTGTTCAGCAGAAAAGTCAGAAATACTTTATGCCTGAATTTAAGGTTCATTCTAAACCGCCCGTGGCCGGAAGTGCAGAGACCCTTGACCAACTGCAGGCAAAAGGTCCCTCTATTTCTGGCGTATTCGGACCAGGAAGTCAATCCTGCTAATTGATCTCCATATTCATTCCACACCTTTTCCATAATTTCTCCACAATCGACCTTTAAAGTCTACACGTCCGAGCGGGTTAAGAGGCTTGCGGCACGTCAGTTACCCTGGCGGCGCCTTAAACAATGATAAAAGGAGGTGCGGAGATCGAATCAAGACTGGAATCAGGGATGAAACAAAAGAGATCTGGCCGAACAGACTCAGCCATAATGCAAATCCATATTAGCAAAGGAGACGAAGGTGAGCAAGATACTGATACTTGTTATTCTCTGCCTGACCCTGTGCTCGATTGCAGGGGTAGCTTACCCTCAACAGACCAGTGACGTACAACCCCCGCCGGCCATCTTTTTCAAACTCGGGTTGACAGGTATCTCCGCTGACCAGCAATACGTTTATGTAATGGCGGGCGGCAAGATCCTGCAGTACGAGATTACTAAGATGACGCTTCTGCGTTCAGTGGACCTCCCGGATATTGCGCCGCCTCAGGGTGCTCCACCTAAGCTGCCCGGCCCCGGAAAGTTTCCACCGGGTCCCCCCATGGGTGGGCCGCCGCATGGACTTTGGGCCGGCAACGGTTCTCTCTATGTGTTAACGGGACCCGTCGTTTGCACCTACAGCGTTCCCGACCTGATTCTTCAGAAGACCGTGCAACTTCCTAAACCGGAATTGCCGCAGGTTGGCAATTAGCAGCACTTAGATCCTCCTTAGGCGTAGGTTTAAAGCTCTGCCGGAAGCTCGGGATGCTTCCGGCAGAGCTGAAATTTATCTCAAACAAACAACTTGTGCAAAATTCTGAAAAACACAGAGGTCATCCCAATGAGACGTCTCTTAGTGATAGATGATGATACAGTGTTTTGTGAAATAATGGCGGATTATCTCAAGCCTGAAGGGTTCGAGGTAACCTCGATCTACAACGGGATGGACGCCTTAAAGCAGGTCTTGGCAGCAGCAAAGGATGAATATGATTTAATTCTGCTTGATATAATGCTTCCGGGCATGAATGGTTTTGAAGTCCTGCAGCGTATCCGTTCCAGACAGAACACACCTGTAATCATTTTAACAGGCCTAACTCAGAGAATAGATCGCATCGTAGGGCTTGAGATGGGGGCAGACGATTTCCTGGAAAAACCTTGCGACCTTCGCGAACTGCTTGCAAGAGTCCGTGCAGTTCTTCGGCGTGCGAAAAATAATCTCGAGTATGAGGTCAGGCCGCCATCTGAAAGAATAGCTCATGGGGACATCGAACTTGACGGCGGGACCCGAGTTGTGCGCCGTAACGGAGCAGAATTGCAATTGACTTCCGTTGAGTTCAATTTTCTGGAAATATTGCTGAGAGCAGCCGGTCATGTTGTGACGCGTGAGCAATTGGCCCAGGACGCCCTCGGCCGGGACCTCGTCGCCTATGACCGTAGTGTGGATATGCATGTAAGCCGACTGAGAAAAAAACTAGGCCGTAAACACAACGGAATTGATAGGATCAAAACGATACGCGGGGTCGGCTTTATCTACACATGACAATTCCAAACCAATTTGCCTCCTGGTAAGAAGAATGTGGCATAGAGCACTGCTCAAGGCATGGCTTATCATCGCAATCGTAAGCACAAAGCCTCCAATCCCTAGACAGTCACAACTTCCCCTGAAGCCTTTGAGACCCTTCTTGCATGATTTACCCACCCATCGGATCGCTTAGCTTTTCGACTGATGACCGTACAAAACTTTACACAAATATGCAAAAAGTTTACAGATTCTAAGAGAATTATTTGCCGATGTATATGTCACATAGGCAACCAGGTTAAGTATACATGCAAGGAGATATATTTTGAGTTTTCCAAATTCGTCAGGACCTGGAAAAATTATCCTGCTAAATCGAACATGCAGCATGACAACTTGTAACCCCTTAGCGCGTCGCACATTTCAAGACATTACAGTTAAAGGAGCAAACCATGACCATTTCAGGAGTAAGCAGCACAAATTCGCTCTACACGATCCTTTCGGCGCTCGAACAGTCAAATAGTAGTGGTACGAGCTCAAACACCCAGGTTTCCGGGAGTCAGTCACAGTCAGGAGGGGGTGATGCGTTAATGCAGAGTGTCATGGGGGCGCTCAGCCAGATGGGGCTTTCGATGCCTCCTCCGCCAAGCGGCCCACCGCCGGACGGAAGCGGTAGCTCAACTTCCGACGGCTCCACCTCATCCACCAGCTCGACCAGCTCCACCCAGGACGCAGGACAAGCACTCGCAAAGCTTATGCATGACTTGTTAGCGGCCGTAAAGTCGGAATCGGATTCAAGCGACAGCTCGTCCTCATCCACCTCCTCGACAGCGACATCCTCTTACTCAAGCTTTTCGAGCAAGCTCGAGAACCTGATTTCGGAGTTGGAGAATAGTTCGGACAGCTCCTCCACCTCCTCTGCCGACAGCACCCTCAGCACGCTGAAATCGGACTTCAGCAACCTGGTTTCAGCGATTAACAGCGCAAGCGGCACATCCAGCAGCACAAGCAGCACATCCAGCAGCACGGATAGCACATCCGCCAGCAGCTCAGACCTGGTGACTTTCCTTAAAGACCTTGCTGCCAACCTCGGCGCTTTTGCAAACACATCAACGACCGGGAACTTCTCGAACACCTATTTGTAGATAATGTAAGTACAGCATAAACACATTTCCTGACGTGCCTTTGGGGAGGAGCAGGGGAGGGGAAACCCTCCCTTGCCTTGGTATGCGCAGAGACTGATCTAACGCGCGAAGAACCGGACTTATAATAGTCATACCTCCAGGTGAACGATTAGGTTTCTCTAAAGAGTAGTTCGCAGCAAACCAGCTTGCAAACGGCGTTCAAGGGGCCGACTGATCATTCCCCAACAATGGCGGTTTTCTATAAAAAAAACATTCAAACAGGACCATGTGGGCTGGGTTCATGCGGGAAGCAGGGAGCAAGGAGCGGGAAGCAAGAAGCAAGGAGCGAGGAGCAAGGAGCAAAGAGCAAAAACTTCCCGCTTCTCGCTTCCCGCTTCTCGCTTCTCGTTTTACAATCCCTAAATCGCCTAATCCCTAAATCCTTCAGTTGGCTGTGTGGTCTTTCGCCGAGCCTGAGCCTCCCCAACACCACGAGACGTGGGAAGCGAGTTGCTAACTGCTGGGATGGTGGTATGTCCTCAAATGGCCCCAAATGGTCTGATCGGCATTTTTCTTGCGGGTTTTGATTGGAATATCGTATGATTCATGGACATTCGGCATTCCAAGAGTTTTTTCGGATGGAATTGGAGCCGGAAATGAGGTTCGGCTCCAGTTGGGGGTCAAGTTGATGCATTATTCCAGGTCGTTCAGTCACTATAATTAGAAAGGAGAGCAATACACTATGAATCGAATTATCATGGTATTGTGTTTGTGTGTCGTGACGATCTCTTTTTTTACCTCAGAAGCAATGGGGGCGTCGCAAGGAAATGTGAAATGCATCATTACTGATTCGGGAACGTATACAAATGCACCAGGTAAAAAAGTGAGCGCACCGGGCACACCTACCGGTGTGACAGAAATTCTCCCGGATAAAGTCGACTTTACAATGCAGTCCAATAAGATTCCAGCGAAGCTCGGCATCAACTTTGGCTTCAGGTTCACGGTGACTGGGTTGCCCCCCATGACCAATGTTAGTTTTCGTAAGGTTGCTACTTACCCGGCGATGCACTTGCCGGATGGTACCATCTCTAAAATTCCAGTTTTCCAAATCACCCTAAAAAGCCATTCTATCATCCTGGAATACCAGACTAATTAGTGTAATGAGACAAATCTGGCCGTCAGGTATATTTTTGGAGTTCCAGAAG
>JBEKTT010000121.1:0-8790 GCA_049515795.1 Syntrophobacteraceae bacterium | reverse complement strand
CTGTAGCTCACCGGCGTCCAACCGCTGTAAGGCCCGTACTCTATGTAGGTTGTATAATTATTGGAGCCGCTGAGGGTCCAGATGGATGCATATCCTCCCGTTCCCGCCCAGAGCAGAGTTCTTGTTCCATCGGAGTTAGAGCTGTAGCTCACCGGCGTCCAACCGCTGTAAGGGCCGTACTCTATGTAGGTTGTATAATTATTGGAGCCGTTGAGGGTCCAGATGGATGCATATCCTCCCGTTCCCGCCCAGAGCAGAGTTCTTGTTCCATCGGAGTTAGAGCTGTAGTTCACAGGCGTCCAGCCGCTGTAAGGGCCGTAGAGCTCGAAGGTTGTCCAATTATTGGAGCTGTCAAGGGTCCAGATGGATGCAGATCCTCCCGTTCCCGCCCAGAGCAGGGTTCCTATGCCTGGAGTTACTTGGAAGGGATTTGAGGCCGGACCGGTCCCGATCGCGTTGGTCGCCGTTACCGTGAATGTATAGGGTGTCCCGTTGGTAAGCCCCGTCACGGTGTGAGTGGTTGAAGTTGTTCCGGCGTTGGCGTCTACACCGCCCGTGGGATTCGAGGTCACGGTGTAGGAGGTAACGGGGGGGCCGCCGTTAGATGCGGGGGCCGTGAAGCTGACCGCTGCCTCGGCGTTGCCGGCCGTTGCAGTTCCTATTGCCAATCCCGTCGGAAGAAATTGAGAAAGCACCTCTGCCACACTATCAACACTGCCATCGCTTTCTGCACCGGAAAAGGTGAATGTTCCGTTCGAGATGACGGTCAGTGTACCTCTTTCCCACCAGGGTGCGCTAGCACCTGTAGCAGAAGCATTCATGTTCCACGTACCAACAGGGGAGGCAAGTGTCGCTCCATTGGCTGCGAATGGAAATACAGGCAATAGACATGTAACGCAGATGAAAATGAACAGTCCATACAGGTGCTTTGAAAGATTTGCTCTAAGCATTTCGGGTCACCATCCTTAATTCGCCGGGAATGTGGATGATGTGATAAGAGGAGGCGATAAAAGGCGGCAGGAAACCGCCTCCTGCGAGTGATGGCATAAATTATCAGGGTAGGTCATTGCGTCGCTGCTACTGATTCGCAGCTAAGACTTGATATCTTATTATAACTGCTCGCCACTTTAGCGGCCGAATCCAGCCGAATAACCGCTGTTGAGCAGTTAACTCGGGTAGCTCAACGCATAATTCAGGTTCAAAATGATCCTCAAAAGCTAATTCTGAAGTTTCGCTTATTTTGAACCACTGATTCAGCATGTCAATAGGTATTTTGACGAGTATAAAATGATGATTAGATATACCCAAAGTCGAAACACTCTAAATACTGTGGCTTATGCACATCTCCGGGCTGAGCGGTTGCGACCTCTGAGAAGGCAAAAACTTGTCGAACGGTGGAAACATCCCGCCTTCGTCACTATATAATAGTTGAGTGTTTGAATCGGTCCGCAGTCAGACGAAATAGTGGAAAGGGTCCAATGAAGAAAATACTGTTTGCACTCATGCTGGCCCTCTTTGCCGCCCCTGGCGCTCTGTTCGCCGGGGACATCCTTGGAGAGGTAAAAGAGCTTTCAATCGTGAAGAATCTATTCCCTCCACAGGTGGAAGTAATTGAGGCAAGAGATCTCGGGAGTCTTTTCGAGCTTGTGGTAAAGGAGCCTTCAAGGGGAAAGCAGATTTACTATGTTACGAAAGACGGAGCATACCTTATTGCGGGGGGAAACCTCATTACCGGGGATAAGGTGAATCTCACTCAGAAGCGACATGAAGAAGTAAACAAGGTCGATATGTCGCAGCTGCCCTTGAAGGATGCCATCACGATACAAAGAGGAAACGGAGCCAAAAAGCTCGTCATGTTTACCGATGTCGACTGCCCTTTTTGCAGAAAGGCTTACGACTGGCTAAAGAGCCAGACCAAATACACTCTTTATATATTTTTCTTCCCCCTTGACATGCATCCCAATTCTCCTGAAAAGAGCGTGCAGGTCCTTTGTTCTAAAAATCAGGAAACTGCTCTCGATAATGCCCAGTCTGACAAGGAGATAGGTTCTCAAAAATGCGAGGCAGGCGAAAAAATGCTTGCCACGCACAAAGCCATTGCAGGGGAAATAGGAATAGATGGAACACCCCTTTTCGTAACGGCTGCCGGCGCTAGAATACAGGGCCTTCAGATCCCTGCACTGGAAAGCTATTTGAAAAATTAGCGGTAGTTTCCGTCCGGAAAGGGTTCTTTTCCGTCCTGGCGGCGTCAATCTTCGGGCCTCCTTGTGCGGCGTAGCCATGTACGCCTCCGCACAAGACCTCGATTTCCTTGCCAGAACGAAAAATCCCTCATTTCCGAACAGAAACCTCGCGGGGCGTGGAATTTGTCTCGGTGTTTCAGGATGGACACTAGCGCTCGCTGCCGGGTTCCGGAAGGGACCGCAGGACCCCCATGTTTTCTTTATCTTTTACGGAGATAGCCTTGATGAAAATGGGGCTATCTCAGTGCCCATCGCCTCATTCATCCGCGTGCATGCGCCCCAACCGAAATGGATATGTGTACATTACAAGACTTTACACTATGCGCCCCATCCAACAAGATCATTCTTCTCATTTAGCGTCGCAAAATTGAGAGCCACGCTTAGCGCTGGACTTTATCTGTGCGCGCGTCGGCAGTGTGAGTCAATGCAGCCATAAGTGCATAGGATTTGAGATAATAAAGGCGCACAGGAAAGTCCGAAAGGCGCCGTGCGGTTGCGATCTCTGAGAAGGCGAAAACTTGCCGAACTGGTGGAAAGACCTCACCCTCGTCACTATATAATACTTAAGTGTTTAAATCGGACCGCAATGAGATGAGACAAAGGAAAGGATCCAATTCCAATGAAGATAATACTGTTTGCACTAATGCTGGCCCTGTTGGCCGTCCCTGGCGCTCTGTTCGCCGGGGACCCCCCTCGACACGAAGAAGCAAACTGGGTGGATGTGTCGAAGCTGCCTTTGAAGGATGCCATCACGATCAGAAAAGGAAACGGAGCCAAAGAGCTCATCATGTTTACCGATGTCGACTGCCCTTTTTCCAGAAAGGCCCACGAATGGCTAAATAGCCAGACCAACTACACTCTTCATATATTTCTCTACCCCCTTAACATCCATCACCATTCTCACGACAAGAGCGTACAGGTCCTTTGTTCGAAAAATCGGATAGCCGCTCTCCACACTGCCCTGTCCGGCAAGGAGATAGGTTCTGAAAAATGTGAGGCAGGCGAAAAAATGCTTGCCAGGCACATAGCCGTTGCAAGGAAAGTCGGGGTACATTCAACACCCATTTTCGTAACGGAGACCGGCGCTAAAATATCGGGATGGGGCAAAAAGACACAGGAAAGCATCTTGAAAAATTAGCGGGCGGTGGGACCGCCAGCCGGCTTGGCCACTGCCTTCGGCGGTGGCCGCAGAGGCGTCGGCGGGGCGGATTATTCCTCCTTTGCGAACGTAAACCTCGCGGGGCGTGGAGTTCTCTCCTGGTGTTTCCGGATGACACTAACGCTCGCTGCGGGGTTTCAAAAGGGACCGCAGGACCGCCATATTTACTTTATCTTCTTTTAGGTCTTTCCCTTTGGGGGTCTCAAGGACCATTGGGTGATCGCGGAACCTTGGATCGTTCAGCAGGAGCCGAAATCCGTTCAATCCGATTTTGCCCTTGCCGATGTGTTCATGCCTGTCGACGCGGGAGCCAAGTTCGCGTTTGGAATCGTTCAGGTGAAAGAACTTGAGCCGGCCGATCCCGATTGCCCGGTCAAATCTTGAGATTGTAAGAGCGTAGGCCTCCTCGTCCCGCATGTCGTATCCCGCTGCAAATCCGTGTGCGGTATCGTAGCATACCCCCATCGTTTCGCCGAATCGTGAGTTTCTCAAAATAAAATCGATTTCCTCGAAGCTCGATCCAAGGTTCGATCCCTGGCCGGCTGTATTTTCGATAAGTACGCAGACCGACTCGACCCTGGAACTTTCAATTGCGCGATCCAGGTTTTCTACGAAACGAATGAGACCCGCCTCTGTTCCCTCACCAAGGTGCGCGCCCGGATGCATGATCAGGTATTGTATCCCAAGGCTGGCGCAGCGCACCAGTTCCTCGGCAAAAGCGGTGAGCGATCTGGCAAGAATCAGTTCGTCTCTCGCGGCGAGATTGATTAGATAGATGTCATGTGCTCCAACCGGAATACCGCCGTTTTGTTCCCACCTGTGCTTGAAGAGTTCGATCGCCCGGGGGCTGAGTGTGCCCAAACGCCACTGCCTGTGGTTAGTGGTAAAAATCTGCATGGCGTTACCCTGGATTTCGTTAAGGCGGTCGAAAGCCAGGTGAATTCCGCCTGCAATTGACATATGAGCGCCTAGATTCGGCATAAAACCCCAATCACCCGGTTTGTGTTTCGGGCGCTTTTGAATTATTCTGGCTCTCTGGAGAAAATAAGAACTGCTTTGAGGTTAATTCACCTGCATTCTGGGAGAAAAAAATGATCGGACGCTACACTCGTCCTGAAATGGGACGGATTTGGACACTTGAGAATAAATACCGCAAGTGGCTGGATGTCGAGCTTGCAGTTTGCGAAGTGCTCTTCGAAAGAGGCGGGATCCCTCCTGAAGACTTTAAAACTATAAAGGAAAAGGCAGGTTTCGATGTTAAAAGAATCGAGGAAATCGAGCGCGAGACACAGCACGATGTTATTGCATTCCTTACGAGCGTAGCTGAATTTGTCGGTCCTTCGTCCCGTTTTATCCATGTGGGCCTTACATCGTCGGATGTTTTGGATACTGCCTTCGGACTGCTCCTTACAGAAGCATCCGGCCTGCTTCTAGAAGATATCGAGATGCTGCTTTCGGTACTGAAAAAAAGGGCCTTTGAGTTCAAGAACACGTTGCAGATCGGACGCTCCCATAACGTGCACGCCGAACCGATCACGTTCGGGCTGAAGCTCGCGGTCTGGCATTCGGAAATGGCGCGCAACCGGGACCGTTTGCTCCAGGCCCGGGAAAGCATTCGGGTGGGAAAGATATCCGGCGCGGTCGGCACATTCGCAAATACCGCCCCGGAAATCGAGGAAGCCGTTTGCGTGCGCCTTGGACTGAAGCACGCTTCCGTCAGCACGCAGATCATACAGCGCGACCGGCACGCGCAGTTTTTCTCGACACTTGCCATAATCGGGTGCTCGATCGAGAAGATTGCAACCGAGGTCCGCCTGCTCCAGCACACCGAGATCAGGGAGGTCGAAGAGTATTTTTCACCCAGCCAGAAGGGGTCCTCCGCGATGCCCCACAAACGCAATCCGATTTCTTCCGAGAACCTTTCCGGCCTGGCGCGCTTGCTTCGAGGCAATGCCCTGGCCGCCATGGAAAACGTGGCGCTGTGGCACGAGCGAGACATCAGTCATTCATCCGTCGAACGTGTTATAGGTCCGGATTCCACGATCCTGCTCGACTACATGCTGACACGCCTCACAGGCGTTGTCGACCGGCTTGTCGTGTTTGCAGACAACATGAAACGCAACATGTCCATTTCCGGAAACCTTTACTTTTCCCAGCAGGTGATGCTTTCTTTGATTCAGAAGGGGATAACCAGAGAAGAGGCGTACCGCATAGTCCAGCAGAACGCGATGGAAGTCTGGAGCAAGGGCGGCGACCTCAAAGATGAACTCAAGGGCGATGAGCGAGTGACAGGCAGGCTCGAAGAAAAGGAGATCGATTCCATATTCGATCTGAACTATCATCTCAAATACCTGGACGCTATTTTTCAACGGGTGTTCGGGGCAGCATAGGCGCAAAATTGCGCTCTATACCACGGTAAATTTGTTCTCCCATTCCGTTGGTAGCGCCGCCTTCCAGGGCGGCGCTTAACTTCCATGGCGGCGCTGCCAGTGGGAGATGAAAGAATCTTCACAATGCGTTTGACCGGAACTAACCGTAAGTCAACGATCTAATTTGCGGACCATGGCAGAACGAGTTCATCGTGGCTCTATACTTTGGGGTGATGTGCGCTTCGGTTTCGATTATAGTTAGTTTCCGTTTGGAAAGGGTCTTTTTCCGCCCTGGCGGTGTCAATCTGCGGGCTTGCCTCGCGGAGCGTGGAATTCTCGTACGCCTCCGCGCAAGCCCTTGATTTCCTTGCCAGAGCGAAAAATCCCTCCTTTCCGAACAGAAACCTCGCGGGGCGTGGAATTTGTCCCGGTGTTTCCGGATGGACACTGTTATGCTTTACAATTCGATAAGCCAATAGAATTTCACAGGTCGTCAAAGTGAACCCCAAACCCGAACTCCTCGCCCCGGCCGGTAATGTCGAATCATTTTTTCGTGCGATTCAGAGTGGCGCGGACGCGGTCTATCTCGGTCTGAAAAAGTTCAGCGCCAGGGCGACGGCAGCCAACTTTACCATCGAGGACCTAGCCACGCTCATGCCGTTTGCACATAAACGGGGTGTTCACATCTACATCGCTTTGAACAGCCAGATCGTCTCAAGCCAGGTTCCCCAACTACTTGACACCCTTAATTCTCTTGCATCTCTAAAACCCGATGGCCTGATAGTTCAGGACGCAGGGATTTTTCATCTTGTCCGCCACTGGTTCCCCGGTCTTAAGCTGCACGCCGGCACGCTTGCAGCTGCTCATAACACAGCCGGTGTAAATGCTCTTCAGGGAATTGGCGCCGACCGGGTGGTGCTTGCCCGCGAATTGAGTCTTGGGGAGATCGAAAAAATATGCCGGGGCACACAAGCCGACCTGGAAATCTTCATTCACGGCTCGCTCTGTTATTCCTACTCCGGCCTGTGTTTGGCAAGCAGCTTCCGAGGCGGGCGAAGCGGCATTCGAGGTGAATGCGTTCAGCCATGCCGTCTGAGGTTCCGTCAGGGGAAAAAAGAGGGGTTTTTCCTTTCGTGCAACGATTTGTGCGCCCTGCCGCTGATCCCGAGACTCAAACGGCTCAGAATCGCTGCGTTCAAAATAGAAGGCCGAATGAAGCCTGCGGCCTGGGTCGCCGGCGTCGTAAAGGCCTACCGCCTGATTCTGGACGCCGAATCCGCAGACGAAGAGCAGCAAGCTTTGATTAACGCACAAGAATTGATCGCACAGGCCCCTTCAAGACGCCTGAGTTCCGGGCATCTGGACGAGACGAGCGCGGGGAAAATTATCACGCCGCACCGCTCGGGCTCGAGCGGCGCATGGTCGGCCACGGTCAAGTCCGTTCTTGGAAATCGCGTTCTGGTCGATTTGCGCTGGCCGGTTGCAAAAGGCGACCGGTTTCGCCCGGAATCCTCCACAGGCAGAGAGCAGGAGGCCTTTACGGTATCGCAACTCTTTGACGGCGCCGGCAAAAGCATCCTTTCCGCGCAAGCCGGCGCCCAGGCGTATCTTGCCTGCTCAAAACCACTTCATTCCGGGGACAGGCTTTTCAAAGTTGGGACGAAATCGGAATCCGCCACGGCAATATGGAAAACAATAAGGGAGGAAGTTCCGGCGCCTTTTCACCAAAAATCTAAATTTCCCAACAGGCAAAAAATTCTTGACGATCTCGAAAATCCTGTTGAAGTGCAAACAAGGCAAAATGAAACCCTCATCGTCAAAGTGGACTCGGGAAACGAGCTGGTGCCGGCCTTGCGCTCTCACGCTGCAATGGTCCTGCTCAGCGCAACAAAAAATAACCTGGAGCGCATCGCCAAACAGAGGTTTTCGCCTTCACAGATGAAGAAACTCGGGTTCTCCCTGCCCACGGTTATTGCTGAAAGGGACATCGAATATTTCAGGGCAGCCGTCATGTGGTTTATCAAAAAGGGTTTTTTGCTGTGGGAGATCAATAACTGGGGGCATTTCGATCTGACGGGGCAGGGCAGGGGAGTGCGCCTCGTCGCCGGATCGAGGCTAAACCTTCGAAACAGCGCCGCGTTCGCCCAGGCCGTTGAGCTGGGATGCAGGTGGAGCGTTGTTTCCCTTGAGATCACGAAGGAAGAACTCAAGGAACTTGCCCATAAAAGATTCAGCGCCGGACTTGTTCTTACGGTCTACTGCCGGCCGCCGCTTTTCACATCCCGCCTGATGCCAACCCTCCATCAGGACCGGCCGTTTCTGAGCCCGCGAAACGAGGTTTACCACCTGATAAAGAAGGCCGGCTGCGTAGAGATCTACGCCGACCTGCCCGTAAGCTGGCTGGAGCAGCTTCCTGTTCTTAGATCTTTAGGCTACGGCAATTTTCTTATCGATTTCAGCGAAGGTGGCGCAAAGAAGCCTGATTCCATTGAAGCCGCTTTGAACGGGTTTGCCGCTTCCAGGTCCCCGGCGAACTACTCCCTGTTCAACTTCGAGCGAAGGCCGGAATAAAGGCCGCCGCCGAAGTGTTAATGCCGCTTGAGTTTATCTTCTCTGCCGTTTTATCGCAGTCTGGAACGAAAGTTCCGGAGATCAGTAGCAACTGCCAATAACAGAGCGGAAATCCGCGTGACCACCATCCGGCTGACTACGTCATGAGCATTTACAGCGCCGGCAGCGCCTGAACCCACCTGTCTACACGTTAGACAGCCGTTTCTCGGGGACTTCTGCCTCCGGCTCATATCAATCAATCCCTGCAGCAATGATGAGCACTGCAGGTATGATCCAAATATTGAAAGGTCCCGGCTAACCCAACGCAGAACGCCATATAGCTGTTTAAAGCTTCGGTAATCCTCGGACCAATCCATAGACTCGATCATCGGGCGGCTTATCAAGGTTGGAGCCAGAGTCGTTCACCATGCGAGGAGATGGTACGTCCATGTGGCGTCGGCCTTTCCCT
>JBEKTT010000120.1:0-8881 GCA_049515795.1 Syntrophobacteraceae bacterium | reverse complement strand
GGGGCGCTCGTGAGATTGCCTTCACAGTGCTGTCGATGAGTATTTCCCTGGTGGCCGTATTTACTCCCATCCTTTTGATGGGGGGAATGGTGGGCCGTTTATTCCGCGAGTTTGCGGTCACTCTTTCAGTGGCCATCCTGATCTCTCTTGTCGTCTCTCTTACAACGACCCCGATGATGTGCGCAACCATCCTCAAGAAGGAGACAACCCGCGCTCATAATTTTCTCTACAGGGCCACGGAGTGGATGTTCGACCAAATGCGCAGCATTTACGACAAAAGTCTGCGCTGGGCCCTCCGGCATTCGCTCACGATGCTCTTCATTACGGTGTTCACTCTCGGGACCAATGTGTTGTTGTTCTGGTTCATTCCCAAAGGCTTTTTCCCGGACCAGGACACCGGACGCATCAGCGGCCGAATCCTGGCGGGGCAGGATATCTCCTTTCAGGCCATGAGTCAAAAATTGACGGAAGTGGTAAACATCATCCAAGCCGATCCCGATGCCGCCGATGTGATGGGATTTACCGGCGGGGCAGGAGCGGGCACTACAAACTTCGGTCGAATGTTCATTGCGCTCAAGCCTTTTGAAGAGCGGAAAGCAACAGTTACGGATATTATGGCGCGGCTGCGCAAAAAGCTCGCCCGGGTAGCGGGCGCCCCCACGTATCTTCAACCGGTACAGGACCTGCGGATCGGCGGAATGATCAGCAATGCCGCATATCAATACACCCTGCGGGGCGAAAACCTGGCGGACCTCAATGCATGGGCGCCCCGCGTACTGGAAGAGGTACGTAGACTGCCCCAGTTGGTGGATGTCAGCAGCGATCAGCAGGACAGGGGGCAGCAAGCCCTGCTGCAGATCGACCGTTCCACCGCGTCGCGTCTCGGCATCTCCGCCCAGCTCATCGATCAGACACTCTACGGCGCTTTCGGCCAGGATCAGGTCGCCATTAACTATACCCAGTTAAACCAGTATCATGTAGTAATGGAGTTCGCCCCTCGCTTTTGTCAACGGCCTGAAACTCTGCGCGATGTCTATGTTCGCTCGTCTACCGGGGCCGTAGTTCCGTTGAGCGCATTCACCAAATTCATACCATCGGCCACGTCGCTCTCCGTTAACCACGCGAGCCAGTTCCCCGCGATAACGATCTCCTTTAACCTGGCTGCCGGCGTTGCGCTCGGGGACGCAGTAGAGGCGATTGAAAAGGCAACTGCAAAATTGCGAATGCCGGAAGACATTCATGGAACTTTTCTTGGCACGGCCCAGGCATTCCAGGCCTCTCTTGCCAACGAACCCATTCTGATCCTGGCGGCGCTGATTTCGGTCTACATAGTGCTCGGAGTGTTGTACGAAAGCTACATCCACCCGGTCACCATCCTCTCCACGCTTCCATCCGCAGGCGTAGGCGCCCTTGTGGCCCTGCTGATCTGCCGAACCGATCTCAGCCTGATTGCAGTAATCGGAATTATCCTTCTGATCGGCCTGGTCAAAAAAAACGGCATCATGATAGTCGATTTTGCCCTGGACGCTGAGCGAAACGAAGGCAAGGGCCCTGTCGAGGCGATTTATCAGGCCTCTTTGCTGAGGTTTAGGCCGATCATGATGACCACGATGGCTGCGCTCCTGGGGGCGCTGCCCCTGGCGCTCGGCAGAGGTGTCGGGTACGAGTTGCGGCGGCCGCTCGGGATATCCATCGTAGGCGGCCTGATTTTCAGCCAGATGCTGACTCTTTTTACGACTCCGGTCATTTACCTTTACATGAACCGCTTGCGGCTCCGGTTTTTAAACAGGCGGGGAAAAGGACCGGGGAAGGGAGAGTCTTTTCCTGGAATAGAGGACCTGTGAGAGCGGGCCCCACCAAGGCGCCCCGCGAAGGCCCCGTCTCTGGTCATAGACAGGTCAGGGAGAGCGTCGAGAATGAGCGGGCGCCTTCCGTGCTTCGCGAAGTACCTTCCGCCTAAAGGCGGTAAATTGAATGACCAGATTATCGCTGAGGGATGCCCGCAATCGATATGGCATTTTCTTGCCCGGTGTTGCTCATAAGTCTGTCTTACGAGGGAAATTCGGCAGACTCGAACGGCGCCTCGCGGGGCATTTCGCACAACTCCCCGCGAGCGCGGCCCTGATTTTAGCCATCCCCACCTGCCGCTACAAGGCTTACCGTGGCAGTGCGGTGACATCATGCCCCCCGTCCACCCGGTCTAAGAGAGATCTGATTTCATTTCGGCAACGGCGAGCCGCAGGGCAAAAAATAACGAGATGTTGATGCCGATTTGGGGGTAGATCCTCATGATCTCCAGGAAATGATGCTTCCGGATAATGTGCGCTGTCAGCGTTTCGGTAACCACGCATGTCGCGGGTGCGGGGAGTTCGGTAAAAAGCCTCAATTCGCCCATGAAGGCGCCCGGGCCGAGCGTACCGAGATGTTTTTCCTCCGTTGTGCCATGGTCTTTGTAGAGTCTGACTTCCCCACTGCTCAACAGATAAAGGGAGGAATTGTATTCCCCTTCTCTCATGAGGATATCGCCGGGCTGGAATTGTTCCTGGACAACGACGGAGGCAATGGCCCGGAGCTCCCTGACACCCATTTCATCGAATAGAATGAAATTCCGCAGCAGATTGATCAGCTCAATTATCTCGGGCATTACCGCCTCCTCACTAAGGCAACGTTTGAGTGCATACGCAGCGGTCTGGCGCACGTCCGCTTCGCCGTCTTCCATAAGTTCCTCCAGGGTGGGGATGAAAACGGAATCATGGAAACGTTCGCCAATAGCATAGGCTGTCAGCATCCTGGTGGTGGCATCGCCACTGCCGGCCAGCCGCGCCAGGACCCGCTCGGGTGATTCCGCCCGCGTCAGGGGCAGGACCCGTCGCCCCGATCTGACCTTCTCGTCGTCGGGGATATTGTCAATCAAAGGCACAAGATATCTTGCCAGGTCGCGTTCGACCGTCGCTTCAACCATCTCGACCGCAACCGGAGCTTCCGCAGAGTGCAGCGCCTCGAACATTAAACCCATATCGGCATGTTTGACCCATAGAGCCTGGAAAACCAGGCTAAGTATGACGTAGTTCTGGTCCCGAAGGTGGGCTTCGAGCATTCTCGTACCGGCCGTCGGGACGTTGGATTCCGAAAGCACCCTGATGGCATTGATATTCTCATAGGCTGTGCCTGCGTGCTGTCCGAGAAAGGGAAGAATATCGAAGTCCTTGAGATTCGAGATCCTCAAGATTTCCAGGAGGTTTTGTTGAACCCTCAACGGACTGTGGGCCAAAACCGCTTCCAGAAAAGGAAGCAGCGCTTCGCCGTAGTTGACCAAAGCTTCCGAAGCGGCCCTCCGGACCATCTCCTTGTCATCGAGAAGCCGGACAAGGCCCCTGATCGCCCTGGGGTCCCTGGTCTTGCCAAGAGAGGCAGCCGCTTCGGCCCGAGTCAGATCGTCAGGGTCATCGAGCAATTTCAAAGCTGTCTCAACCCGCATGACCGGCAGGGAGGGAACCTCGTCAGGTCCCGGGCGGGGGTTTTCTTTGACGGAGTGCGGCGTCGTTTCCGTGTGGAGCGCATCGGTTGCAATAAAGGCCATGTCCATGCGGTCGAAGTCGATTCTTTCCCCAATGATCGCCTGTTTTAGCCCGGCTCGGTAGCGCCGCTTGAAAAGGAGCACCTCAACCACCCAGCAAAGAGCTATTCCAGCGGCAATGGGGGCGAGCCAGCGCGGGGATAAGACAGGCTTCAGGCAAAACATCAGCAGGGAACCGCCTATCATGCCGGCCTTGACGACCGTCCCGCGCACGAAGATGCGGCTCCATAACGCGATCTCCCTTGGGACCGTGTTGAACAGGACTTTTCCCGCTGGCCCGGCTACCGCCTGCTGCACCAGCCGTATGGAAAACTGGCCCAGTGCAGCGGTCCAGATGTTGAAAAGAAACGTGAGGGAGCCAAAGACAACAAAGAAATTCACGGGATAAAGCAACGAAGCGTTGACAACGCTAAGCCTTGAGTAGACGCGGCCCATGAGAACGAGCAAAAAGAAAGTCGTTATGCTCATTATACCCCTGAAAAGACTCAAGAATGTCATCAGGGACTGCTCCGAGGCAAAGGTGCCGTCGGCAATGATATTGAACTGGTAGGCGAAGATGGGCAGAAGAAGGTTGGGAATAAACCCGAGGATGCACAGATAGCGTACGATCGGGTATTTCTTTAAAATGGCTGGAATTTCGGCCGGTTTTTTCCGGGGAATGCCGGGTTTCGCCGCCGCCGGCTTTGTGACGGGCAACCTTTTCCCCGCTGAGCGCCCAAGGGCGAATGCAATGAAAAGACATGCAAGCGAAAAAAGCACCAGGGCGAGATCCTTGTTCGCGGCATGCCCCAGCCAATCGGAGGAGAAGTTCCCGGCGGCAGTTCCCAGCACCTGGGAAGCGGTAATCAGGGGGAAAATGCGTCTTCCCTGGCGGGCATCGAAGAGATCGCAGGCGATGTTCCAGAGGTACACCAGGAAGACCGAATCCAGGAGATAGAGCATTTGAAACAGCAACGCGTAGGCAAAGCTGATGTTGAACTTAACCAGCAGGTACAAGGCGGCGGATAATATCCCATAAGCCGCCAGGAACCCGGTAAGCAACTGATGATCCTGGAACTTCTCCGCAAGCCGATTCATGAACCCGAGGACGGCAATTGTCAGAAAGCCGTTGAGAACAAACATGAGGGGGATTTGCTCGACGCCATAGCGCTTGAGGAATGTGGTGTCGACATAATTGCGAAAGATGGCCGTAATGAAAAAAACAGCCGTGAAAACAGCAGCCAGCCATAGGAATGCGCCGAACTCGTGTTCGTAGACTTTGAGTCTGTCCTCAAAGAATTTTTTCATCGCGTTTCTCGAAGACGTGCCCTTTTCCCGCTATGGACAGGTTATACGCCAAGGCGGCGAATCTCCGGCCCGCCCCCGCGAAAATCTTGACACAGGGCCACGACTCAACTATTCACAAGCAGCACATGCCCGACGCGCCCCATAACGCGAAGCTTCGGGCTTCCGCGCTCCGGGGGGCAGGCGATTCAGGAGGAACCGGCGAGACTGCTTCACAAACTGAAGGGGTTCGAAGCTCGCGAAACGTATTCGCTAAATCTTCAGCACTTTACGTAAGTCTATCATGCAAGGTATAGAAGCTATTGAACCAAAGGGCCAAAAACTTACCTTTTCCACGGGATAAAGGCAAACACATTAAGCGGATTCTATTCTACACGCACAACTCTGTCGGCCTGGGACATGCCTTCCGAACGCTGGCCGTGATCACCGGCATGCGCAGATGGCTGCCGGGCACCGAGTTTATGGTGCTCTCCGGGACATCGGTGCCGCAAATATTCTTCGAGGAAGGCATCGAGGTGATCCGTCTGCCCTCGGTGAGGCTTTGCGTGGATTCTCCGGGCCATGAATTGCAGCCGCGGTATTTGCGCGGATTTTCCACCGACGAGGTTTTCGATTTTCGAAGGCGGATCATCATGGACGCCTACGATTTTTTTTCTCCGGATGTCTTCATGGTCGAGCACAAGATGGGTGGGCTGATGAATGAAGTGGTTCCCGTCCTGTTGAAAAGACTGCAGATACAGCCACAGGACAAGAAAGTCGTACTCTCTCATTTATCGCGCGGGATCATCGGCCCGATACCGCGGATCTCCTTTTCCACGGGCAATGCCGATGAACCGGAGGCGCCGTTGAGTGTGGCCCATTTGTATGATTCGATATATGTTTTGGAGGACCGGACAACGGTCGACGTCCACAAGGAATACTGCGGAGGCGAAGACGGGCTTGAAGAGAAGATCCGCTACCTTGGGCGCATCACTTCAAGGGCGCTCCCGGAACTGGCCGACCCGGATAAGGTGTTGCGCTGCCATCGGCTGACCGGTAAAAGGGTCATCCTGATGAACCTGTGCCGGCATGGGCCGGTAGTGGAGTTGACCATCAGTTTGCTGGCGGCATTCGAGCGGGCCGGTCTTGCCGATGGCCATCAAATCGTCGTCGTGCTGGATCCGTATCTCGACCGGGAAACCCACCGGGAACAGCGAGCCGCATGTTTGAGCCGAGGGGCCCTGGTCCTGCCTTTCGTCCCTCAACTTGTCAACCTGATGAACGCCGCCGATCTGGTCATTTGCCGCGCCGGATACAATATGGTCAACGAAGTGCTCATGACCGGCGTGCGCGCCCTGATAATACCCGAACACCACCCGAGCGCCGAGCAGGAACGCCGCGCCGGGCTGATCTCGTCGGACCATGTGATGGTAGCCTGCACGGAAGAAATCCTGCACTGCCGTCCCGAGACGATGCTCCTGGAGTTGCTCTCGAGAAATCGTGGGCCGGCGCGCTCAGATTTCGATAAATATGCCGTCGGGCGGCGCATTGCCGACGATCTGGAAGCACGGTTTTTAGGGGCGGATCATGCGGGGCGCTGAGCTTGGAATCAAGTGCGCGGCGTATCACCCGGCAGTGTGCTTCGCTTAGCGCGGAAGGCGGCTTGCCCGGTTCTTTTCAGATACGATGTGTTCAATCTTGGAGGCAAGACTCCGGAAACGTTCCGGCGCAAGGCCGGTGCAAAAGGCATTGGCCGGGCTTTGATGGCAATGCCGGGAGAGATCGAATTCATCGCCGATCAGTCCCCTTGCCCTGCAGAAAGCGAATGCTTCAGTCCCCGGATAAGGCGTGAAAATACTGTAGATTACCTTGTCGCACTCGATCTCTTCTATGGCCTTTAGAGTCTCCCGAATGGACGCTTCCGTTTCGTGGGGAAAACCGGCCATAAAGAACGTTTCGAGGCCGATGTCATGCTTCCGGATCAGAGCGCATGCCGATCGGGCTTCCTCGATGGAGAAGCCCTTTCGCATCAGCTTCAGAATCCGGTTGTTTCCCGATTCGATGCCGAGCTGAATCATCGTGCAGCCAGCGGCCTTCATGGCACGCAGATTTTCAGGGGTCATCAGGCGAACGTGCGTCTCACAGCTCCAGCTCAGATCCGGACACTGACGCTCGATCTCGCCGGTAAGCGCCGTCAGATATTCCGAGCTTACCCCGAAAGTGTCATCATCGAAATGGATGTAATTCAGCCCCATCCTCTGCAGGCCCCTGATCTCAGCGACGACGTTTTCCGGCGAACGGAACCGAACCCTGCGCCCCCAGATTTCATGGGAGCCGCAGAAGAAACATCGGTTCGGACATCCCCTGGTGGCCATAATGTACTTGAAAGCAGACGGCGGATAGCATTCGTAGTCGTGAAGAACAGCGGGGGCGGATTCGTGAGGAAACCCGAGCGAATCCAAATCGGCCACGGCGGGTTGGCCCGGGGTCGCCGCGATCCGTTGTTTGTTCCGGTAGCAAATTCCCTTTATTGTGGCGGGGGCAATTCCGCGTTCGAGAGCTTTAACGAGGTTTACGACGGTTCGCTCCCCCTCTCCGGCAACGCACAGGTCAATGTGCGGATTTTCGAGGACCTGGCGCCAGGCGGCCGTGGGATGAGGGCCGCCGGCGACGACCGTAATTTCGGGATCGATTTCCCTGACCAGCGAGGCTGTCACCATGGCGGATGCAAAGGTTGGAGAGGTGCAGGAAATCCCGACCACGGACGGGGCATAGGCGGCGATCACAGACTTGACTTCCCTCCAGATGCCGGCCGATGGATCGGCCAGGGCGGCCAGGTATTCCCGGAACCCCTTCCCGGTAAGGTAAAGTACGTCAAACGGTTCGGCCGCGGGAGCAAAATCGGTATTATATGCCAGCACTTCCCAATCCGTTCCGCTCTTCAGGGCGGCAGCCAGACAGCCCAGGGAGAGTGGGTACTTGATGAGAGCATAGGTGTCCTTGAAAAGCCGGTAGAATGGGGGTGTCATCAGCAGAATGCGTTTTTCGTGTTTTCTCATGAAGCCCTCATCTCTCGAAGAGCCGGGATGGACCACGGAGCCGCCCTGTTCCCTGTGAATGCTTTTTCCGCAATCCATTCGTTCGCGGGCGCAGCCGGTAAATCACGGCAGGCCCGGATCGGTTATAAGACCGGCGCCCGTCTTACCGGAGGCGTCGAACCAGCGTGGTGCATCATTTTCGCACAGGACATAGATCAGGCCGCAGGGATGTTGGATAGACAAGGCCACATTTGGTGACAGCCCAAGCAGGATTTTCAGGAAAACCCTGTTGACCACGCTATGTCCGACCACAAGCAGGGGACTCGCGTCCGGGTGAGTTCGAATCCAGCCGATGACCTCCGTCACCCGCGCCTCCGCCGTCCCGCAACTATCCCCTCCGGGGGGGGCATCGCTCCATGAAGAGCGAAGGCAGCCTCCAGCCGGCAGGATCAGCCTGCGAGCCTTGCCTTCCCAGTCCCCGCATGAGAGTTCCATCAGACCGTCGCAGTGGATTACCGCCGCCCCCAGCCTCCCGGCGATCAACCGGGCGCTGGCGGAGGCCCGCCCAAGGGGTGAGGTGAGCACCTGACGCAGCTTTTGACCGCTCAGCCGTGCGGCCAGACACTCCAGGGACTCGATTCCGGAAGGCGTGAGGGGAGAATCGCTGCTCCCCAGGACCACGTTTTCCCGGTTGGCGAAGGTCTCTCCGTGGCGAGCCAGATAAATGATCATTTCCCGTTTCCCGCTATGTTTTGAGGCGGTACTGCAAAAGAGCTAAGTTGCCCCGTGAAAAAATATAATGGCGTTTCGATTTAAGAAAGCTTTTAATGCAACCGGTTTGTACAAAGAACTTGAGGACTAGTGCGGCGTCAACTAAGTTCCTATAGGTAAGAGCCTTCAGCCAGATAGGGGTAGGAGCGGCTCGACGCCGCCCCTCCCTCCGAACCGGACTGGCGGATTTCCCGCATCCGGCTCTCCGGTCAGTGGTTTTACCTCGATGAGG
>JBEKTT010000119.1:0-8954 GCA_049515795.1 Syntrophobacteraceae bacterium | reverse complement strand
AGGCCAGCAAGAGCACTTCACGAAGTGAAGTGTCTCGAAGCTCGCGGAGCGTGATTCTGACATCGGATACGCTTCACTTTCCAATGCGCTTAACGCTTGGCTTGCCTCCAACCGCACCAGCCTTAATTGCTGTTCTCTCCGGATGGCTCCGCCTTGTTATCTAACGTCAAGCGTTAATGGTATGAATCGGGCTCTAAGTGCTATATAGCACACAGCATAATACCCAGTCTATGCAATCGGAACTGGTATTTTTTACCGGCTTTACGCTATTTTGTACTGAGTATATTTTAGTCTATCATACGAGGATCACGCGGGCTTTTTATTCCGGTCGAAAATTATTCTCAAGCCATTCAGGGTCAGGTAATCGTCCACTGCGTTGATCGGTGCGCACTCGCTTGCGATGAGCGGGGCCAGTCCGCCGGTTGCGATCACATATATTTCGCGGTTTACCTCTTTTTTTATCCTCGAGATGATTCCTTCGACGAGGCCCGCATAGCCGTATACGATTCCCGCGTTCATCGAGGCAATAGTATTCTTGGCCAGTATGGAGGGCGGGCGGGCGAATATCTCAACTCTTGGGAGCTTGGACGCCTTCTGGAAAAGCGCTTCGCACGAGATCATGATTCCGGGACTGATCACTCCGCCCATGTATTCCCCGCGCTCAGAAATATAATCAAAGGTTGTCGCCGTCCCGAAATCGACCACAATTA
Organism: Syntrophobacteraceae bacterium; assembly: GCA_049515795.1. Lineage (GTDB taxonomy): Bacteria > Desulfobacterota > Syntrophobacteria > Syntrophobacterales > Syntrophobacteraceae > SbD1. The sequence continues at coordinate 8,244 of JBEKTT010000119.1, read as the reverse complement.
CCGCGTCTTTGCGCTGCTCGTAGGCCGCCACGGCATTTACGATCCTGTCGGCGCCTACCTCCTTTGGATTGTCATAGAGGATCGGCATGCCCGTTCTGATTCCCGGCCCGACTACAAGAGCAGTGGTTCGAAAGTAGCTCTGGCAAAACCGCTCGGCAGAGTTCAAAACAGGCGGCACCACACACGATATGATCACGTCGCTGACGCTGTCCAGGGGAATTGCATGGACCGCAAACAGGCTTCGAAGAGTTATTGCATATTCGTCGATAGTCATGTTGACTTCAGTGCGAATACGCCAGTCGTGCACCAGAGCGCAATCGTCGAACAGGCCCAGCACGGTGTTGGTATTGCCGATATCTAATGCTAGGAGCATCGAGCACTCCATCGGACGTTAAGCAGTCAAGGGAAGGCCCCGCGAGGTCTCTTGCCGGGATCAACTTCCGCGCTCATTGCCTGTTTTCTTTGCGGCGGCACAGACATTCCTGTCGCCTGCCATGTTCTTCTGGATGCATGAGGCCATTGAGTATGCGACTTGTTCCATAACTTCACGGTCGGCCCCTTCAACCATGACCCGAATCACGGGTTCGGTCCCCGAGGGGCGAATCACAATCCGGCCCTCCTCCCCAAGAAGCTGTTCCATGGCCCGCTGGAGCTTCACTATTTCCGGGACCTGGTCTATAGGTTTTCTTACGCCGACGGGAACGTTCACCAGCTTTTGGGGGTATTGCTCCATAATCTTCTTGAGCTCGGATATCGGACGCCCTTCGCGAAGCATAACGGCAAGCACCTGGAGGGCCGAGAGGATGCCGTCGCCCGTGGTGCCGTGATCGAGAAAGACCAGGTGGCCGGACTGTTCGCCCCCGAGATTGTAACCGTTCTGGCGCATCTGTTCCACCACGTACCTGTCGCCCACCGGAGTCCTTATCAGGTTCCCGCCCAGCCCGCGCAGGGCTATCTCGAACCCCAGATTGCTCATGACTGTCGCCACAACGGTTTTATCTTTCAGCTTGTTGTGCTCGATATAATGCTTTGCGCAAACGGCCATCATCTGATCGCCATCGAGTATTTCGCCTCGCTCATCGGCCATGATTATCCGATCGGCATCCCCGTCAAGGGCAAAACCGGCGTTGGCGCCCTGCTCGCGAACAACAGAGGCCATGTGCTCGGGGAAAAGAGCGCCGCAATCCCTGTTGATATTTTTTCCGTTGGGCCTGTCGCCTATAAGCACCACTTCGGCGCCCAGCTCTTCGAAAACTGTGGGCGCAACCCGGTAGGCGGCCCCGTGCGCACAGTCGATTACGATTTTGAGCCCCTCCAGGGTAAGGTCTCGCGGAAAGGTGTTTTTCAGATAGACGATATAGCGCCCCTGAGCGTCATCGATACGCCGCGCCCTGCCTATTTCGGATGCCGGCGGCTTGGGCAACCGTTCTATTTCGCCATTGAGGATAAGTTCTTCGATGTAATTCTCGGTCTCGTCGGGAAGTTTGAAACCGTCGCTTGCGAATATCTTGATGCCGTTATACTCGTATGGATTATGCGAGGCGGAAATAACTATGCCGGCATCGGCACGCATGCTGCTGGTAATGAATGCTATGCCCGGAGTAGGCAGAGGTCCAACCAGCAGCACATCGACCCCCATGGAGCAGATTCCCGAAGTGATGGCGGTCTCGATCATGTAGCCGGAAAGGCGGGTATCTTTTCCAATGATGATCTTTGGCCGGCGGTGCTCCTTTTTGAAGATATACGCCGTGCTGAACCCGACTTTCATCGCCAGGTCCGTCGTCATTGGAAAGACATTTGCAACGCCACGAATTCCATCGGTCCCGAAAAGCTTTCCCATATGATCTCCATAACACTCAAAAAAAACGGCTTCAAGAGAAACCGCCCACCTTTTGTAATGATTTGTCAGCTTTCGGGAAAATAGCCGCTTCGAACAGCTTCCGCCAAGCCAACCGCTCCCAGATGAAAAGCAACGTCGTGCACCCTGAGGATATGGGCCCCGGCCGCAATACCAAAGGCATTCACCACGGCGGTCCCCAACTCCCTTTCACCTTCGGGGCGGCCAAGGATTTTACCGATAAATCTTTTGCGCGAGGCGCCGAGCATTATGGGGCGGTCCATACACGAAAAGCAATCAAGGTCCCTCATTATGTTGAGATTATGGGTAACAGTCTTGCCAAACCCTATGCCCGGATCGACTATTATTTGACTCCGCTCTATCCCGTTTTGGACGGCAAACTTCATCCGCTGTTCCAGAAATGCTATTATCTCCGAGATAACGCTTTCATAAACGGGATTGACCTGCATTGTACGAGGGGCGCCAAGCATGTGCATCAGGATGACGGGCGCCCCCGATCCTGCGGCGACCTGCGCCATAGCGGGATCGAACCGCAGGGAACTCACATCGTTGATTATGTCGGCGCCCGCTGCAAGCGCCTGGAGCGCCACTTCGGACTTATTGGTATCTATCGATATTGGGATGTCGCTGCTTTCACGTACCGCACGGATGACTGGAATTACCCGCTCGAGTTCCACCGGCAGAGGTACCGGATTCGATCCGGGTCTTGTCGATTCGCCCCCAACATCCAGGATGTCTGCCCCCGCCGAGATCAACTCAAATGCCCGGGCGAGCGCCCGCTCATAATCGGCGAATCGGCCCCCATCCGAAAAAGAATCGGGGGTTATGTTGAGAATACCCATGATGAGCGTGCGGCGGCCCAGCTCCAAGGCTTTGCCCCTAAGCTTCATGGTGTAAAGTTTTCGCTCACATACTGCCAACCAACACTCCGTTCAGTTTTTAGTTTTGAGTTTTTAGTTTTGAGTTGCCAAGGAAGTCCTATTCTAAGCAACTGGTGGATGGATTTGGGGCCTGAGCGAATTTTTCAAGCCCGTCAGGAGTTTCTGGATTTCCTCACAGTTCGCCAACAGCTCCTCTGATCTCGCTGAGTCCAGATAGCCCACCCGTTCACATAGCAGAATCCAGGTCTCCAGCTCTGCAACTGATCCTCTGGCTATTCCAAGAAACTGGCGGAATTCCCCTGAATTGTTCCTGGCCTGGCCTTCGGCAATATTGGAAGGTACGGATGCCCCAGCCCTGCGCATCTGCGAGATAATGCCATACATTTCTTCGCAGGGAAAGGAACGCGTACAGGAATAGATGCTCTCAGCCAAGTCCATGGATTTCTGCCAGACCACCAAATCCCGATAGCTTCTTGAACCAGCCATACTCGCCTCAAAAACAGTTTTGAGTTTTTAGTTCGGTTAGGGAAGTCCTATTCCAAAAGTGGCGAAATTGCCCTGAAGTGTTCTTTCTTACTCAAAACTAAAAACTAAAAACTCTAAACTCCTAGTGATTTTGCAATATTTGGGAATGAATTTGAAGAAAATTCTCTCTTTCTTACATAGCCCTCGATTTCACTTTTTCTCCCAGCGCGCCGATACGCTTTTCCAATTCCGCCACTTCAAGCGACCCTGTCCACCGGCTATTTCGACCCTGCTGCGCTCCGTTGCCCGGTCGTTGGTTCACAACTGAAGGCATCCATGCCGGTGATGTCACGCCCGATAGACAGAAGATGGATGTCCTGTGTGCCCTCGTAGGTATTTACAGTTTCGAGATTGAGCATGTGGCGGATCGGCGCATATCCGAGGCTGATTCCGTTTGCGCCCAGGATGTCTCTGGCGCTCCTTGCGATCTTGAGGGCTTCGTGGGCATTGTTCATTTTTGCCATCGAGATTTGAGTGTGGCGAGCGCGGCCCTCGTCCTTGAGTCTGCCCAGGCGAATGCACAGAAGCTGGGCCTTGGTGATCTCCGTCAACATCATGGCGAGCTTTCGCTGCACGAGCTGGAAGGATGCAATTGGAGCTTGAAACTGAATTCTGGACCTTGCGTAGTTCAGTGCAGTCTCATAGCAGGCAATAGCGGAGCCGACGCTGCCCCAGGCTATGCCATAGCGAGCTTCGTTGAGACACATCAGGGGGGACTTCAGACCCTGAGCGCCGGGCAGAAGATTTTCCTCGGGAACGGCCACGTTATCGAAGTTGAGAACAGAGGTGACCGATGCGCGCATTGAGAACTTGCGCTCTATGGGGCGAGCCGAAAAGCCACGCATACCCTTTTCGACCAGTAAGCCGCAGATTTCACCGGCCCGGGTTTTTGCCCACACTACCGCCACGTCGGCAATAGAACCGTTTGTTATCCACATCTTGCGCCCATTAAGAACATAGCCCGACCGGTTTTTTACAGCGGTCGTCCGCATGCTCTGTGGGTCGGACCCTGCTTCGGGCTCCGTCAAGCCGAAGCAGCCGATTTTCTTGCCGCTCACCAGCTCCGGGAGCCACCGTTGCTTCTGCATATCGGTCCCAAACGTATAAATGGGGTAAATTACAAGGGCGTTTATTACTGAAACAAACGAACGCAGGCCGGAATCTCCCCGTTCCAGTTCCTGGCTAACGAGGCCGAAAGAGACGTTGTTTTTTCCACGCCCGCCGTATTCATTCAGCTTGAACCCGAGCAGGCCCATTTGCGCCATTTCAGGAATCAGTTCGACCGGGAAAATGCCTTGCTCAAAATAATCGGCCGCCTTGGGGAGGTATCGCCTGTCTATCCAGGTTCGCACTTCATCGCGGATTTGCTTTTCATCGGGTGAAAGAAGGTCTTCACAGAAGTAATAGTCGGTATGCGGCGAGTTCATAGCGCCCTCCCAAAGTGGTGAGTAAGGTGAAACTTGAGTGAACAGAACGCGCTAAGGCGGGAAGCGGGGAGCGGGAAGCGGGAAGCGAGGAGCCGGAAGCGAGGAGCCGGATCGAACGCGCAAGCCTTTAGATTTCCATAAAATCGGCCCAATCAATCCCCAGTTGCTTAATCGCCTGACGGAGAGTGCCGGCTTTCAAATCCCTGTTTCCCCAGTCCGGGATAACGGCGCCCCGGTTATTGAATGGATTCATCCACTTGCGGTGAGAGCCTCCCGAACGGCGAGGGATCTCGATGCATCCCAGGGAATGCAGTTTGCCGGCTACTTCCTTATATCTCATCAGACGGCCGCCAACCACTCGAACCAGATGGCATTGTGCTCCGAGTCCTGCAGAAGGTTAGCCGGTAGAGGCATCTTCATATCGTGATAAAGCTCCAGGGTTGCCTTCAGGGCATCCTGTACATTTTCCATCGCCTGTTCCAACGTGTCGCCTTCCGTCAGCATTTCGGGTAAAACCGGGCTGGTGACCGTATAGCCGCCTTCCAACTGCGGTGTAAGGACCAAGGGGATCTTGAGAATTCTCTTCATGTTTTTCTCCCTCCGCTTTCAGGATCTCATCGACACCAATGCGGTGAAATTCCACTTTGGAAGCGGGCTTCCGATTTTACCGAACCGGGGTCCTGTTTCGCATGCATGTCCGGTTGGAATGCACAACTATATACAAGAAGTAATCATTCTGCAACCGTTCGACATGGGAACCGGGAAGCTGAAGAGTTTTTAGTTACTGGTCAGTTTTTAGTAACTCAAAACCCAAAACTCTTTTAAATTGAACGACCTTAAGTCAACAGCGTCGCTGGACATCCTTCATCTTTCACTCTTACCACCGCCCCGGCGCCGGGCGATTACTTATGAACTACACCACTTTGGGTTTATCGCTTTGGGGAACTCAAGAGGGGCAGAATAAAAGAAGGGCAAAGTGAAAAGGGATCTGCCCCTCCGTCGTTCCCCCGCCACAGCGCACGGGTCGCTCGCCAGCGTGGCCCTATCCTCCGGGCGGGTAAAAATTACTCTGGCACGGAAAGATTCGGATCAGATATACTGATTGCTGAGAACGGATAAAAGAGTCTGCAAAGATGAAAAAACAAGTAGTTACGAAGAACCTGGAATTAAAAAGCAGACTTTTGCTAACCACTTTTACTCACTATAGAAACTGGCTGTAATTACGTACAGTGTTGTAAATTGTCTGCTTTCCAAAAGCGGGAGCGAAGTGCAACGCGGAATTGCGGGCGCAGTGACAGGCCCATAACTGGACAAAAAGCCGCGCGGACCGAAAAAGAGGAATGTAGAGAAGGCCCGCAAGGGGGCATATTTTTGTTGACAGTTATAAAAAATGATTGAGAGCGTCCCGACCCGATCTGAGGTATAATATTTCCCGTACCACCATTCCGAGGAAGACCCATGACCTTTAAGCCCAACCTGACCATCCTGCCGCAGCAGCAGCTCCAGTTATGGCCGGAACTCGACGCCACGCCTGAGCATTTCACGCTCTACGGCGGAACAGCGCTTGCTTTGCATCTGGGACACCGGGCTTCCGTCGATTTTGATTTTTTTTCCAACCAGCCCTTTGACCCCGACGAACTGGCCGCCGCCGTCCCTTACCTCAAAGGAACTGAGCGGGTTCAGGTTGACATGAACACTCTGAAATGCCGCATCGAGCGTGACGGCCCTGTTTTGGTTTCGTTTTTTGGCGGGCTTGGCCTTGGGCAAGTCGCGCCGCGCGACCAGGTTGAGGGCAAGAGGTTTTATGTTGCCTCACTGCTCGACATTGCCGGGACGAAAGTTGCCGTGGTGCAGAAGCGGGCCGAGGCGAAAGACTATCTTGATATTGATGTGCTGATACAGCACGGCATCGACTTGCCGACCGCGCTTGCAGCGGGCCGGATTGTTTACGGGCGCAGCTTCAATCCCATGATTACGTTGAAAGCCCTAAGCTTTTTTGATGATTTGCCAACACTGCCCGTCGAGGTGCGGCGGCGTTTAAGCGCGGCGGTCGATGCGGTCGATCCGGCCGGCCTTCCCGCGCTCACTGCCTACGCCAAACGTACGGACGAAAACGGATACGCGCCATGAAACCTTTACCCGTCACCCCGGCATTGCTGAAGGTGGCCCGCCGCGTCATCTGGTTCGAAAAGCCGGAAGAGGCGTTAGCCGATCCGGTGCGTTTTCTCGCCTATGTTATGACCTATGGCACAGCCGAAGATTTGAAGGCCCTTGATGGCATTGTTAGCAAAGACGAGTTTTGCGAAGCCTTGGATAAGGCCCCGTCCGGGGTCTTCGATCCGCGCTCATGGGCTTACTGGAACCTGAAATGTGGACGCCAGCCCGCGCCGCCTTTACCGACTCGCATCGGATTGCAGCCGGTACGTCCGGCTCCCTAAAGCGAATTGCTTTTTTGTCCAGTATTGCCACTTTACCGCCCTGGGAAAATTGCGGCTTTGCGGGTTGCTTCCCCACACATGCGGGACAGTCTACGCTCTTACCACCGCCCCGGCGCCGGGCAATTACTTATGAACTACACCACTTTGGGTTTATCGCTTTGGGGAACTCAAGAGGGGCAGAATAAAAGAAGGGCAAAGCCAAAAAGGAGCTGCCACTCCGTCGTTCTCCCGCCTCAGCGCTCGGGCCGCTCCCCAGCCTGGCCCTATCCTCCGGGCGGGCAAAAATAACTCTGGCACGGAAAGATTCGGATCAGATATACTGATCGCCGAGAAAGGCTAGAAGAGTCTGCAACGATGAAAAAACAGGTAGTTACGAAGAACCGGGAATTAAAAAGCAGACTCTTGCTAACCACTTTTACTCACTATAGAAACTTGCTGTAATTACGTACAGTGTTGTAAATTGTCCAGTTAGCAGTAACCTTTGTTCGTGAAAAGCAGCAGAACAGGGAAATGCTGAGGCTCAATATGATCTGGGAGTCATGTACCATGAAGGCGAGGGTAATCTAGAGACAAAAAATCATGATCCTACCATCTCATGAGGAAATTGATATTGCTGTAGCGGAGGTATTTGATTGTGTTCGACGCAAGTGCCCCGCTAATCTTCTAAATTCACTCGTTGTTGTCGATACAACAATGGACTTGGATCATAGCAATATCAACTACGTTGTAGATTATGAAATGCGGGAAATCTGCGATTTTGCAAACGCCTTTAAAAAGCAGCTCGCTAAGACGACTGACCGGCGTCAACAGGCTAGAATCAAAATCTTGATATATTGTCACATAATGGAAGCAGACCTGCCGTTAACAGTATTTTGGAACCTGTTACGTATTCTCGATGGCGCTCCCCCCGATTGGACCTTTCGACGAAGAACAAAGGCAGGTAAGGATGAGATATGTGAATCTCCGCGTCAGAAAATAGCGGAGGTGAACCGGGGTTTTTGCGGGGTAGGCAAACACAGTCATAAAAAGGCCGCAATTCTAGTGACTTACACAGGAGGGTCGAATTTGTCGTGTGCCTACGTTTCTGAAGGTGCCGATTTGATGTCCAAGATAGT
>JBEKTT010000118.1:0-9026 GCA_049515795.1 Syntrophobacteraceae bacterium | reverse complement strand
ATTCCGGCGAAGGCCGGAATCCAGCGTCTTTTCAGTTGGTTAACAGCACTGGACCCCGGCCTTCGCCGGGGTGACGATTCCTTGCAACATGTAATAACTTTGTTGACAACGTACTAGGGCCATATCCAATGATCGCCAAAACCTAAAAATGGAAATTGCCGGGTAAAATCAATGCCCGCACGCCCGCTTTTCTGGCTCACGGTTTTCTTCATGCTGGGGATCTCGGTGGATCGCCTGTTTGGTGAGGGCTTGCCGGTCCAAACGCACTATTTTGCATTTGCCGCCTTCATTCTCATCGCGGCCATGGCTGTGGCCCTCTGGGGCCATAACCGTTTGTTTGAAGGGTTCCGTCCTCCGTTCTCCGTCCTCCGTCTTCCGTCCTCCGTCCTCCGTAATTTCGCCATTCCTGCGCTGCTGTTCGTCATCTTCGGAATGTGGGCGTCAAAAGCCGCTGCCCCGCAGTTTCCCCGGGCTCTCCAGCCTTTCCTTAACGGTCAGCCCGCATCTTATATCGCTGAGGTCTCGGCATCACCTGAATATTATCCGGATAAAATCCGAATCCCTCTGCGCCTCATCCGGGCCATAACCGGCGACGGGCAAACTCCTCTGGACGGGGGAGTGCTGCTGAGCCTTCCGAGAAAGGACCTCACAAATCCCGGCGCCCCTTTCTTGCCGCCGCCGCAGGCAGCGGCGTATCCGGCAGGCGGTCCCACCGCCTTTTTTCTCCCCGGAGACAGGGTGCTCTTTCGGACCGTTCTCAAGCGCTTCCGCAGCTTCAGAAATCCCGGTGGCTTCGATTACGTGCATTACGAGGCCGAAAAGGGTTTCTATGCCCAGTGCTTTTTGAAGGACGAACGGCTCTTGATAAAGATCGCCCCCGCATCGTGGATCTCAGACGGTGATCCAGAGGACGCCGGACTGATTTCCGTCATCCGTCATCCGTCTTCCGTCCTCCGTCCTCCGTCTTCTGTCCTCCGTTCGATAAGAGGCCGAATCGAGCTCTTCCGGCAAAAGACGCTTCTGTGGGCTCAAAGATCACTGGACCCGGAGCCGGCGGCCTTTTATGCTGCGATGATACTCGGGTACAAATTGCTATTGGACAGGAACTGGCAGGACCGTATCCATCAAACGGGCCTCAACCACCTGCTCTCGGTTTCGGGTCTCCACATCGGAATGGTGAGCATGTTCGTCTTCTGGCTCGTTTGCCTTGCGGTTCGTTTTTTGTTCCCATCAATTCTCAACAGAATAAGTGATAAGCATATAGCCATTTGGCCCGCTCTTGCCTGCGGTGTCCTCTACGCGTTTCTTGCCGGATTTGGGGCGCCCACGATCTGGAGATCCATTCTGACCCTGGCCGTGTTTCTCCTGGCCGGCTTCTGGTACCGTAAGGCCGACTCTTTGACCCTCCTGGCCTTTGCCGCCTTGTTCATACTGGTCCTGGACCCCAAAAACCTCTGGCAGATCCCCTTCCAACTGACGTTTGTATGTGTTTTTGCAATTATTGTTATCTATCCCCGATTTCGTAGAATCAGGCTTTACAGGATATTCCCGGCCCTCGGGCCGGACAGGGTTGCGGGCAGGATAATATCCAAGTTCGAAGATGCTTTCTGGGTTTCGATATCAATCAATATCCTGCTGATTCCGCTGATAATTTTCTATTTCGATGGGTTTGCCCTGACGGGATTTTTCGCCAATGTCTTTCTGGTGCCCTATATGGGGTTCGTGATTCTGCCCCTGGGGCTTTTGAGCGTGCTGCTGTTCGCGTTCAGTCAAACCCTGGCCTATCCGGTTATCTTTATTGTAAACTACCTTCTTTGGGGCTGCCTGCGGCTGATAGAATGGTTTGCCGGTTTTTCCTGGAGTTATTTCTGGACCGGAAGCATTTCGCCCGTATGGCTCTTTGTGGTTTACGCGTCCCTGGGCCTTTTGTTTGCCACTTTTCCCCGAAAACTCAAGATTGCCGGTCTGGGCGTCATGGTTGCGCTTATCTGCGGCGTCCTGGCGCTGGGCAACCTCGCCGGGTCGAACGGTACAGGGGCATTGAGGGTGGACGTTATCGACGTGGGGCAGGGGGCATCGGCTCTTGTCAGGTTCCCCACAGGTGAGACTATGCTCGTGGACGGTGGTGGGATTCCCGATGATTCATACGATATCGGCCGAGGGGTCCTCGCTCCGTTTCTGTGGTGCGAGGGAATCCGCAGGCTGAACTTCGTGGCCCTCTCGCACTATCACCCCGACCACGCGCTTGGGCTTCGCTTCATCCTTCGCAATTTCGACGTGGGGTCCTTTTGGACCAGTGGAATCACTGGGGACGACCGGAAGGCCGGGATGATTCGTTGCGGCCTCGATGAAATCGCGTTGAAGCGAAGGATTAAGATTAGGACATTTCCCGATCTGTTCCAAGATGTGCAAATGGGTCAGAGTCGAATACGGCTGCTCCATCCAACTCGGGAGTCTCTTGAACACGAGTCCCAAAGGGACCTGAACGAAGTCTCGCTCGTGCTGGAGATATCTTTTGGTCAAACCAGGGTGATCCTGCCGGGCGATGCCGGCCGGAGCGTCGAAGAGTTGATTATTCCTGCACTCGAGGGCCGGATGCGGACGCTTCTTGTGGCAGGTCACCACGGCAGCCGATACTCGAGCAGCGAAGAATTTCTGGACGCGCTTCGCCCTGTGGCCATCGTTTGTAGCTGCGGCTATGACAACCCGTTCGGGTTTCCGGCCCCTGCGGTAATCGAGCGTTGCGCCGCCCGGAATATACCGATGTACAGGACGGATGCTAATGGCGCCGTGCACGCGGTATCGGACGGGCTCAAATGGACATTTACCACGGAATCGGACAGGAACATCAATGCTCAAAAGGACCGGGAAGGCTCCCTGCTCACGCCCAACGCGAGATAGACGCACGAAGGGTCGCCTTCCGCGCTACACGGGGTATATCGCTAAGTGATGCGCAATAGAAATGATGTTCTTCTTAGCAGTGTTATATATAGTCTCTATTACGAGGCTCCCTGCTCACGCCCAACGCGAGATAGACGCACGAAGGGTCGCCTTCCGCGCTACGCGGGGTATATCGCTAAGTGATGCGCAATAGAAATGATGTTCTTCTTAGCAGTGTTATATATAGTCTCTATTACGAGGTAGAAAGTATCACAACTGAAAATCAACAATAACTTATTGTACATTTCGCTCTTTGAAAGAGCGGATTGAGGGTTTTTGACTTGCCTCTGCGGATGTTCCATTACACTGTCGGGTGATCGACAGCTTTAATCGGCTCAGCCCGTGGGCTTCATCCTCCTCCCACGGGAGGCAGGAAGCTGATCTTATCGTTCGGGCTCAAGGTGCGATCCATCGCAGTGAGCTTGTTGTTGACGAGAATGAAGACCTTACCGTCTTTCAGTTTCAGATCGGGGTAACGGTCGTTGAGGTAGGTGATCACATCCCTCACTCGAGTGTTTTCGGATATCGGCATATGGATCTCGCTCGTTTTTGTCGTCATGCGGTGAAGCCCGTGGAATTGAACTGATACTACCATCTATCTCTAATCCTCCCGAAGAACGATAACCTCGTAAGACAGACTATGAACAACACTGGGTAAGATAATGCCATATAGATTGCGGGCATCCCTCAGCGGTAATCTGGTCTTAATCTGGTCATTCCTCTTACCGCCTTTAGGCGGAAGATCAATTTACCGCCTTTAGGCGGAAGGTACTTCGCGGAGCGCGGAAGGCGACTGCATCGCGCGTCTATCGTCCGCGTCGGGCGTTCGCGGGATGCCTCGTAAGACAGACTATGAACAACACTGGGTAAGATAATGCCATATAGATTGCGGGCATCCCTCAGAGATAATCTGGTCACTCCTCTTACCGCCTTTAGGCGGAAGGTACTTCGCGGAGCGCGGAAGGCGACCGCATCGCGCGTCTATCGTTCGCGTCGGGCGTTCGCGGGATGCCTTCCCGAAGAGGTCGAGAGAGGGGGACTCATCTCCATAAGCGCTCAAATAACGATGTGCAGTTACAAGGGAAAACCCGTCATTCCGGCGCAGGCCGGAATCCAGCATCTTTGGTTTTCATTGTAGAATCAATAGGTAAAGACACTGGACCCCAGCTTGCGCTTAGGTCATGATAATCTTTATCCGGGTTCTAGTAAATTCAACCAGTTCCGCTCTTATTTAAGCGCTTATGGGGCTCATCTCTGGACCTCCGGTGCTCTCGTTGATTTGCTTTTCTATTCTTCCATCACCCCGTAATACCAAGTTGCGTTCAAGTGTGTACCAAAAGAAGCTGAAAAGCTCGGGGAACTTTGCCCCCCCAAATCCACTCGCAGCTTCACTGCTATTTAAGAATGGCGCCGGTGCCGAGCGCTTGGCCGCGCGCGTTTTGCGCGCGCGGCCAAATCTTGCGGGGTGCGGGGAACCCTCATTACGATCGGGTTCGCGTTTAACATACAAACCGGTGTTCGACGCTTATAGTTCGGCGTCCGATCTTTTTGTGAGGACGCAGTCACTTCCCCGCTCTTTTCGATTAATTCAATCTTGAACGCAAACTGGTATAAGAGGCCAGCAGACGCTTGACCTTTTCGTCCAGAAGGCCGAACTTGGCGATTGTCTCAGGCAGGGGAATCGCATCGGGTGTGAATCCCTTTTCCTTGTAAACCATGTCGCACAGTTTTTCAAAGGCTTCCTGGCGCAATTTGATGAGCAGATCATGCCTCTCTTTGGCATCGGCTGGAAGCTCCGCTCCGTTGAGCCGCTCCTTGAGCCAATCGGAGTAGTATTCGGCCCTGCTCTCATACTCGTTGAGAAAAGCCGGTCCCATGGCTCTTAGGGGAATGCGGTCGCTTTTCCTCGTTCCCTTGCCGTTTCGCAAATTGATGAGCTTTTGCAGAAGGTAGAGCCGCTCCGAGTCATTCAGGACGTCCTCGAGGGATTTTTTAGAGCCTACCGTAGCGTTCAGATACTGAACGTAATAGGCGAGGGTCGGCTGGTTCTGAGCGGGCTTGTCGGTCTTGGCGGCCTCGGGATGGCGCACATCGATCCAGGGAAGCTTGCACAGACCCACCGCGTTGAACCAGGTGCGGATCATGGGGAACCACTTCAGAGCCTGGGCCTTGGCTTCGAACGTGGGAAGCTCCTTGTGGACCTGGTCGATGAAGATGAGCCAGGCCTCGTCATGCTGGGGCCCCTTAAGGGCAAAGCCGTAGCCTCCCTGCTGTGCCAGGGATTCTTTGCTGATGTACATGGAGAACTCGAGCCCCTTGGTTTCCATGGCAAACTTCTCAAGCTCGTCCCAAATTGCCTCGATCGGCTCGCCCGTTCTGGCGGCATGACGCTCGGCCACCCACTTTTTCGCACGGTGCACGCCGTCGCCGCACACCCTGCCGATTCCCCGGCCGAAGGCCGTTTCCTCAATCAATCGGTGGGCGGCCTCCACATCTCCCCATTTCAGCTCATAGCCCGTGTCTTCCTTGGTGAGATATCCCCGCTGGGCGCATTCCATCAAAAAGGAGGCCGAAACTCCCATGGAGATGGTATCCAGGCCATACTCATCGCAATACCAGTTGAACTCCATGATGAACTGGGGATCGAAGATGCCCATGCAGGTCACGGCGCCGGTCGTCTCATACTCGGGTCCGTCCACTCCTACCCGCGCACCCGCCCTCGAGCCGTGCTGCAGGGTCACGTTTTCGCCCGACTTGGCGCACGCGAGATTGCACCCGAAGTAGCACCCGTCCGGGAGTTTTTTCTCAAAATAGCGATTCAGGAAAACATCGGCGAAGATAGCCCTGGCATCAGGATGGGAGCCATACTGATAGTTGTTCACGGGCAGCAGGTGGTACTTGTCCATGTATTCGATCAAAACCGGTGTCCCCAAGCTGGAAAGCCGCAGCTGCTGGCGGTCCATCTGGCTTACGACCTTCTTGAGACTGCTTCCCGCCTGCTTTACCCCCGCATCGTCAATGGGGTGGTTGGCCCCGATCCGCTCGGAGCTCGAGCGAACGATCACGGCCCTGACACCTTTGCGGCGCATCACGGTGCCCGTTCCGCCGCGCCCGGCCTGCTTGGATCTCACCCTCTCCCTTCGCTTGTCATAGAAGAGGCTGTTTACGATCCCGAATCTCGCGTGAAGCGCCCCGATTCCGGTGGTCACCAGGGCGACGTCTTCATCGAAGGCGCCCCCATTGAACTCACGCATCAACGCCTCGCCGTAGGACAGGGCGCCCCCGTCCACGGTCTCGCCATAGCAAGGGGCTTCTGCGATCTCTATGGTTCCCTTGTCTCCGTCCACGATCAGCACGACTTCCTTTTCGCTGATCCCGGAAATGGCAAGGGCATCGAATCCGCAGAGTTTGAGCAGGGACGAGAAGTGGCCGCCGATGTTCGAATCGATGAAGGTGTCTGTGAGCGGGGATATGGTGCCGATAATGAATTTGCCGGCCCCTGGAAATCGCGGCTCGCAGCACAGCGGGCCTCCGGCCATCACCAGAACGTTTTCTGGGCTGTCGTATCGTGTATCCTTTGTCGTCTCATCCCAGATGAGCTTCAGGGCGTAGCCTCGGCCACCGATATATTTTTCCTTGAATTCGGGCGGGAGTTCTTGAATCGAAACCGCATATGAACTCACATCAAGTCGGAGAATCCTGTCCGTGTATCCTCCGTTTATCGGCTCGGGCTTGTAGCTCATGGACTGGATGGTCTTCATTGCACCTCCACAATCGTTTTAGGAGTAACTGCCAAGATCTACAAAGAGCATTCCTCGGGGGAAGGGCAGAGGGCAAATCATTACAGCCAAGTGAGCAAAAAAGTCAAGGGATTAGCTGCACGTCCGCAGCTGAGGCATGTCGTGCCCCTGTGATACGGAGTTGCATTCAAGATGATCACAAGGCGGCGAGGAGGAGGCGACGCAGGCGTACACCATAGTACGTCGAGGAGCCGACGACGAAGACAACGCAGTGAGCGCTTGAATGCGACTTCGTATGAAATCAACACCCGCAATCCTGACACCATTGTCTTCTTCTCAGCCAAAACGCGCATTCTCACTCACCTGAACATTGAACTCACAAAAGCGCGATCGACTTTTCCATGTCCGGATCATACTTTTTATGGGAGGCCCCTCCGGTCAGATTTCACCTTCTGGCAAGCTGTATTGAAGGTGGAGTAGTGGAGTCGGTGTCTGGTCAGTACGCAACATTGGTCCGAGACAATCAGACAGCCAGAAGAAATACTTCTTTCGGGGAAATTGCTCATTGACTGGATAGGAAATAGCTGTAATCTGGAATATGTGATGAATCTCTAACCGTGTCCTCAACCGGGGACCGGCAGGCGTGCGCAGTCTGGAGGACGGTCTTTGAGGCAAAGGAGGAGGATTATTATGCCGATCCGCATAACAGGACATGATAAGACACCCAAGTAGAAACAAGTACATGATTTTAGGAAAGATAAGGCTTCAGTCATCGTTGTCACAACGGCGTGATACACAGTTCGAATATGAGAGCCCGGTGTTTTATGTGAATCAATCATTTTTAGGTTGCGACATAGTTGTCGGCGAGACTTCCACTGGATAAGTCAATGAACGAGAATCTGGCGCTGGATATTCTGCACGAGGCGCTTGAATCAACTGCCAAAGAATCTGTCAAAAGTATTGGAGCGACAGTTTTAGGCACCATGTTAGCGGCTTCGATCGCGAATCCTGCTGCAGCCGTAATAGCGAGCGTTGCACAAGCTCTCATCAAGGCCGTGTTCCAGACTACATCGTCGATCGAGAGAAAGCTGGATGTGGTGCTCTCTGAACCATTGTCGACGGCCGTGACAACGCTCACTGCCGTTCTCAGTGTGGAAGCCGCGACGCCAGAGGAACAAGAAGAATGCGAGAGGCTGCTGACACGAGCTGCGGATGACTTGGCGAAAGCACATACCTACGCAGAGAAGAGCGACCCACCACGTTGTCCGGTTATTCGCGTATATCAGGCATTAATCGCAGCCTTGCGTCAGGGAGGACGTCCTTTTGCTGACCTATTTTTGCGCGAGATGCGGGACGCGGCCAAGGGTGCGCGAAGCGATGCGGCACTTGCGCGTGAAGAGGCGGAGGCAATCGAACGTGATGATCCTGCTACCGTTCTCCCACTGCGCGAGACTTGGTATAATACAATGGAGTGGGGGGATCATCCTCCCCGGCTAGCTTTAGAGACCGGATTTTGGCAAATGTTAATTCAGCGGAAAGCTCATCTGCGAGAAATGGCCGGCGAAATGGACCAAAAGGCCAAAGCGCTGGAGTCTTTCTGTGATTTTGTTGTAATGCTTGCGGCGCGTCGTGCCGAGGTGCTCAAGGTTTCGAAGATTGGCGCAATTTAACAACCGGCTGCATCCACGGCTGCTGCTGAGTTGGATGGCGTTGGCAATCCTACTGTGTATTCTTTGATCAGAGGGGTTCAGCCGAAAGATATTTCTCTTGGCCCTAGAATTCCTCGGGACTCAAAAGGTCAGCACATCCGGATCATACTTTTTGAGAGAGGTCCCTCCGGTCAGATTTCACCTTTGGCAAGGAATGGAGAATTCATTGAATTAAGCCCTGCAGGGATGTAGTATTCGGCCCACCTGTGAAACCAACCCTGGACGCTCTCGGCAGAAGAACTCGAATCACCGAAGAGATTACTGGTGCAAATAAGGGGTCGGACCAAGACAATTACCCGATACTACAGAGATAGTACCATTGCCCATCGGCGTAAGTAATTGAATTTACTGGTCCATATTTTCATTTCTCTGGCCATTTTCCCCGTTCTAAGACAGAGTGAAGGTTCAGCCGAAGTTTAGTTATCTCTGAACATTGACCACACAAAAGCGCGATCAACTTTTCCATGTCCGGATCATACTTTTTATGGGAGGCCCTTCCTGTCAGATTCCACCTCGTAAGACAGACTATGAACAACACTGGGTAAGATAATGCCATATAGATTGCGGGCATCCCTCAGCGGTAATCTGGTCTTAATCTGGTCATTCCTCTTACCGCCTTTAGGCGGAAGATCAATTT
>JBEKTT010000117.1:0-9181 GCA_049515795.1 Syntrophobacteraceae bacterium | reverse complement strand
AGAGCTTTGCTCCAGTCCTCGTCGAGGTGAACCACTAACCGGAGAGCCGGATGCGGGAGATCCGCTAGTCCGGTTCGGAGGGAGGGGCGGCGCAATCCAATGCGATGTTCCTACCCCTATCTGACTAACCGCTGATTGGTGGAAAGCGGTTCCGTGCAATCAGTTCTTTTCCCGGCGAAATATTTTTAGTATAAATTCATTGGGCTGAATCCGGTAATGGGCCAAGAGGGGCTGAGTCAGGTGAAAGATTCAGGTGGAGACAGAAAGATGGTTCTCGTGGCAGACGACGATGCGGACGATTGCCTGCTGATACACGATGCTTTGATTGACAATGGCCTGGACTGGGATGCCCAATTCGTCCGTGACGGCATCGAGTTGATGGAGTATCTGGAAAACTGTGATAGACGGGGAAAGCAGAGTATTGAATGCATCCCGAACCTGATCATACTCGACCTCAACATGCCGCGCAAAGGAGGGCGAGAAGCGCTTAGGGAGATCAGCGTTCATTCGAGGTTCAATAAAATACCCATAGTGATCCTTACCACGTCCGACGAACCCCAGGACATTGATCTTTGCAGCTTTCTAGGAGCCAGGCTGTTCATAACGAAGCCCACCATGTATACCGATTGGCTTGAAAAAGTTGGAGACCTGAAAGAATTTGTTTAAGCTCTAGTATCCTGAGTCAGAGATCCACTACATAAGTCCCGAGTACTTAGGCCGTTATTCCGGCGAAGGCCGGAATCCAGTATTTTTAATAAAATTCAATCAGTTCTGGACCCCGGCCCCCGGACTAGACACTTCTGGGGCAGGCTTCGCCGGGGTGACGAAGGCGTTGGCTCAATTCCCAAGCTTGAATTATGTTATGAACTTTAGACTCAGGACACTAGATGAAGGTAGGCGGCGTCCAGCCGTATCTGTGTTCGTCCGTATCTGGAAAGTCTTTGGCCTCACACAAAACGCGCGCGCGTTCGTGCCTTAAAAACCTTACGCCAGAAATCACCGTCTATGGGATCTTCAATCATTTCGGCGGTGATCGGATCTCCTGCGGCCACACGCCGGCGCGCTTCCCGCAGCATATCGGTGAAACTGCGGCAGGCAGGACCGTTTTGGCAATGCTCAAGGGTCTTGACGCGTGTTCCGAATGATTTTGCCATATTATACCTTTAAGAAAGAGTTAATTGAGGTCGAGATTTGACCGCAGAGCATTCTTTTCATTGAGCCGGCGAACGATTGCGTCTCTTGCTTCCGGTGAAACATTTCCGATTATCTCCAATACCTCAGCCTGAAATTGCTGGACCGCCTGCATGTCATAAAGCGCCTGGAAGATTTCGAGCTGCAACTTCAGTTGTCCGCGGATCTCCTGCATGGCCTTGAAAGCGAGTTCGCGTGGGTCCCTGAATCTGTACTCGGTTATTTCCTCGGTATTTCCGCCTTTCCCGGTCCGAACTTTCCGAACCTGAGATTCGAGTATCTGCAGCGCTTCGTCGTCGCCCTGATTCCACCGCAGAAGAATGTCAAGCAGCTCATTGGCAGCCAGGTTGATTTTCTGTAGTTGACCGACAACATTAATCTCGCAGCCTGCAATCTTATGATCGGTGAATTTGAATGTCTCCATCCGCTAAACCTCCTCAAAAATCGTGAATCGGCCTGGCCTCGCCGGCGGGTTGGAGGTTAGAGGTCATTGGTCCTAGCTCTTACCCATCACCTCTTACCCATCACCTCTTACCTTGACCCATATCGTACCGCAGAGAGAATCAACTTTGCCAAACGGCAACCGGAAGCGGCATCGAGAAGCGGCAATAGAAACGGCAACCAGAAGCGGCAAAAAGCGGGGATGGTGAGGGGGCCGCTTCTCAGGACTGAGGGCCTCCGGCCCGGCGCTGGGCAATCTTGGAGTGCCGTTTCGCCGGGTTGTACGCGCCACGGAGGACTGAGGGAGGACGGAGGCCCCGGACTGGAAACTTCCGGGGTGACGAGGACGGAGGACGGAGGTAGGAAGACGGAAGGCGGAGAGCGGAAGAAGGAGGACGGAGTTGGCAAACCTGAGGACCCTTTAGAACGAGGGGCGGAGACTGGAACCAAAAAGGTCACGAAGAGCACGAAGGAGAGGAGCGGTAGCGGGGTGAAGAACACGAAGGACACTTCTGAGAGAAACAGCACAGATTCAGGATTTGAACGCCTGGGAGTGAGAACCCGATACTCATATTCATTTGTCAAAGAGTTTCATTGGCTTACTGTAATTCCTGTAAATACAGGGCAAATGCAGTGGCTGATCGCACAACAAACTGATTTAATTCACAGTTTTGGATTAGATTCTCTGCGATAACAGGTAATAACAGGAGCGGGAACAGTGAAGAGTGAAGAGTGAAGAGTGAAGAGTGAAGAGTGAAGAGTGAAAAACACCTTTAGCGTCATTTTGTCAGCTTCTCCCCGGTTTCGCCCTTTCTTCCAAAGCGCTGATACGCTGTTCGAGTTCGACCACCTCCAGCGACTTGCGGATGCCTTCGGCCAGATCGATTAAGGTTTTGATCTCCGATGGGGTAATCTCTCCCCGGTCGAGTTTTGCAATCACAGCCGCAAAGAGCTTTGGCATGTCGGCAATGGCGCCGATCTCCGGGAACCGAAAGTCGATAGGAGCGTCCTTTTTCATGGGGACCAGGCGTTCAAGGCCTCCCGAGCGGTCGGCCTTCCGCGCTCCGCGAGGCGCATCGCTGAGGAGTGGCTCCCCCAGGGCGCGGCTTCCCTTTAACAATTTCGTATATAAGTCTATATGACGAGGCAAATCCTGAGGCAGGTCACGTCGCCTTCAAGGGCCAACTGGACCACTTTCCTGACAAGAGATTCCGCCTCTCCCTCAAGGAGGGTCTGTGCAATGACCGTGGTTTTGTTTCGCGACCCTTTGGGTCTGCCGTTAGGGTTACCCGATCGCCCTTTTTGAAACCGGCCGCCCTGCGAATCCAGGTCAGGTTCCGGTAACATGAATTTGAACCTCCAGGAATTCAGGGATTTAGGGATTTAGGAATTCAGGAATTAATCCCTGAACCCCTCAACTCGTAATGCCTCAATTTTTGGAGAGTATACCATTGGAAGAATGTGCTTTGCCAAACGGCAACGAGAAGCGGCATCCAGAAGCGGCAATAGAATCGGCAACCAGAAGCGGCAAAAAGACAGTAGCAGGGAGCAGGAAGCAGAGAGGGTGAAAGGGGAAGGTTGCAGGTCGTTGGGTTAACTAGAAACTTAAAACTTAAAACTCTTTGCGGCTTACTGGTCATGGGTTGACGGGTTTTGACTCGTGACCCGTAACTCGCAACCCCGAAGGCATACTCACAACCCCCCGAAGGGGCAGACCCGTAGCTCGAAACCCCGATCTCCCCCTCGCTAAAGGGTCCTCCGTCCTCCGTCCTCGTCACCCCGGAAGTTTCCAGTCCGGGGCCTCAGTCCTCTGATAGAGAGCTGGACGGTAATATTTCAAAAATAGCAGAACATATGTAAAAAAATCGCAAATTTAACCTATTGGCAAGTTACACTGAGTCCCATGTAGAAAAATAGAATTGTGGTATAATAAAAACTTCAGCTGCGTTTCAGCAACTGGCGCACGGCAATGCCCCCTGAGCGGAGCACAGGGAAATAGTGTCACGCAAGCAGTGCCCTCGACCTTGGGAGCAATTGTTGGATGTTGTTATGGCCAAAAAACCGTCCAATGAAGAACTGAAACAAAGGTTGGCAGATCTGCAAAGTGAAATTCTTGCAAAAAGACACGTAGAGACGGATCTGGAAAACCAGCTGAGGAAGTTCCGGGCATTGTATGACCTGGCTTTAGCCATGAAGAGTGATCGGAGCCTCGATGAATATCTACAGCTCATTGTTAATAAATGCAGAGAAATATTACGTTCTGAAATATCCTATATTGCGCTGCATGATGAGGTCCGGGATGATTTTTACAAGCATACTTTATCCGGGATCCAGACGGAAGCCTTCAGAAACCTGCGCCTCCCTTCTGGCAGGGGCTTGGGTGGGCTGGTCTCAAGAATGCGGCAAGGTTATATCGTTCATGACTATTTAACAGAGCAGAGCTTCGACCGAAAAGATGACCAAATCATCTCGGGTGAGGGAATAAGCTCGGGAATGGCGGTGCCGATCCAGATGGGCACAAAAGATCTGGGCGTGCTTTACGTCTTTAATCGAACGAAGACCGCTTTTTCACAATCCGACTTGGATACACTATTTCTCATCGCCAATCTTGCAGCTGTCGAGATTAGCCACAAACAAGCCGAGGACTTGCTGCGGGAGAGCGAAGAACGTTTCCGTTTTATGGTGGAAACCACGGGGGATGTAATCTATCACCTTCGCTATGACACGATGACTTACGATTATTTGAGTCCAGGGATCGGCAAGCTTACTGAATACTCCCCTGAAGAGATTAAAACCATT
This sequence comes from Syntrophobacteraceae bacterium, assembly GCA_049515795.1. Classification (GTDB taxonomy): domain Bacteria; phylum Desulfobacterota; class Syntrophobacteria; order Syntrophobacterales; family Syntrophobacteraceae; genus SbD1. Next base: position 4,750 of record JBEKTT010000117.1, on the reverse strand, counting down.
GGATTTTCTCGCTTGGTCACCCGGATTGACTTCCCGGGGCAAGAAGATGTCTCTACCAGAGTGATTGTCGAAGATCGTCTTGCGGGGAAGACCGGCGAGTACAAGGCAGATTATCTGATAACCACAAAGACCGGGACCTCCAAATGGTTGAGAGACCATTCTTTTCCCTGGTATGATGATTCTGGCAAGAATGTAGGGTCAGTCGGGATTCTCAGTGACTTAACCGATTACAAACAGGCCGAAGCGCTCGTGCGGCAGCGTACAGCCGAGCTCGCCGAATCTGAGGAAAAATACCGAACACTTGTCGAGAATGTGCCGTTAGTGGTCTATCGTATAGGGCCAACAAGGGAGGTCTTGTTCGTAAATCATTTTGTTGAAGAACTGATTGGATATAGCCGCGTCGAACTACTTCATACCCCCGGCTTATGGCGTTCGGCAATTTATGATAAGGACCGGGAAAGGGTGGCGGAACTGCGGCAGAAGGCCCTGTTGGAGGGGCGGGAACTGATTGTCGAGTATCGCCTCGTCCATAAAAATAACTCTTTGATCTATGTAGTGGATCATGCCATTCCATTCCGGACACAGGATGGTCGGGTGAGCAGTGTGGACGGTATTATCCTGGACGTGACGGGCAGAGTGAAATTACAGGAGCAGCTCATCCGGAGTGAGGGCATCAAAACGATAAGCGAGGTTTCAGCACGATTGGCTCATGAAATCCGCAATCCACTGGTTTCAGCCGGCGGATTTGCGCGACGATTATTGTCATCCATGGGTCCGAATGACCCGAACAGGGAAAAGGTGGAAATCATCGTGAAGGAAGTGGGACGCCTTGAGGGTATCCTGCGTATGGTTCTCAACTACATTCAGCCGATCGACCTGGAAATGTCGCCAACCGATCCAAATTCCCTCGTGGAGATGGCCTTGCGGGGAATTGAAGCGGATGTCAGGAAAAGAAAGGTGTCAATCCAGACCGAGCTGTCTCCTGGGCTTCCTGCTATCTCGGTAGATCAGCTGCAGATGAAACAGGTTTTAAAGAGCCTGCTGAAGAACGCTTTGAGCCAGATGCCTTCCGGCGCCACGCTGTCCATTGCCACCTCCCTGGAAAATGAGATGTGCCGGCTTGTCATAAGGTATCCTGTCCCGCATTTGTCGCCGGAAGACATGGAACATTTCTTCTATCCTTTTATTACCTCTAATATTGATTACCCGGCCGATTTGCCAATGTCGAAAATAATTATTGATAAGCATGGGGGATCACTTGAAGTCAAACTTGAAAAACCGGGCTGGCTTTTAATTCGGATGTTACTGCCCGCCCGACCTTGGCACGCCTCATTTGCCCAGCAATGAACACAGCTCATGATGTGAAACACAAGCAGGACTTATATCCCCGCCTTGTCACAAGTTGCGGCCAGTCCCGTACCGGGTACCATATCGGCTCCTTCGATGCAAAGGTCAAAAAGCGACAAAGATCATTAAAAACTCTTTGCATCAATGCCAAAGCCATCATTTTCGAGTCTTATCTGAGAACAATATTGTCCGCCCAACCCTTGCGATCTCACAGCTTCCACTCTCCCTTATCAAAGCAACCTGAGTTGAAAACGGCCAACAGCCGACCATGGAAATCCTGAAGATCGGTTTGCGTCTCCCCCGGCCTTCCTGCCATTATTCTCAAACCCTAGGTCACCCTCATCAGGAAAACTTACAACAGCTCTCCTCGCCCTTGACAAATCGGAAGGGCTAAAACGTTAGGATTACCAGATCATTTATCAATATTTAGGAGAGATTTTTTACGCTGAATCCCTCTGCACACATCATATACAGTAGGATCGCTAACGCTTCCCGTCTCCAGCCGGAAGGGCAAATGGATCTTCCCCATCGCGAAACCTCTGGTCACTTGGGTCTGATGGACTGGGTCGTTGGGAGTTGCATGACTCTTCATCAATGGTCATGTATTCCCACATTTCATTCTGATGCAACCATATGGGGTCTGCGTTTCTGCATATGAATTCATCGACGTCCATACCATCAATTGCCGGTGGGCGCTTAACGCGCTTCTGCTTTCCATTTATGAAGATGGTCATATACTCCTTTTGCCGGCGTTTTTTCTCAACTTTTTCGGCAGAGGTGAGTTTTCGTTTGCGCTTTCTCACGATTATTCCTGATCGACGGAAGGCTGTTTGGCCGGTATTGACGCGGCGCTCTGCCGGCTGGAGCCTGCAACCGCTTTCACTGCAATATCCTGCACTTTGCCGTAAGCGCTATCCAATTGCTCAGTTAGTTTATCAATCTGCCTTTTCTGCGTGGCGATTAGCTGTTCAAAAGCATCGATCCTTGCTTGAAGAACGTTTTTCTCGCCTTCAAACCCTTTCAGGAGTAGTTGTTCATTCTTAGACGCCTCAGCAGTGAGCTTCATGGTTACTTCCTGGACCGCTTTGTCGACAGCTCTTTCGATCTCCCTCGGAAAGACGTCCACTTTAGCCTGCAAAGCATTCATCACCTTCTCGCGTTCCGCTACCGCCTGTTCCCGCTCCTGGATCTCAATTTCCTTGCCTTTTGTTTGTTTATCAAATTCTTCCCGCTTTTCCTGAAGTTCCTTATCAAGCTTATTGATTTCATCGGTGAGCTTATTGATCTTCTGATCCTTTTCGCGCTCGAACTTATAATCGTATTCCTCCTTTTCACGCCGCCGTCTCTTGTCCTCCTGTTCTTTGTGGTCCTTCATCTCTTCGGCATGTTGTTTCTTCTGATTTTCCAACTCGGCCTTCGTCTGGTTTATCTCCAGTTCAAGCAGTTCTTTGCGCCGTGCCATTTCGTTATCGAACACAACTCTCTGCTGTTTTTGCGCTTCTAGAAGAGCGGCCAGCGTGAAAGCGGATTTTTCTATTTCAAAAAGTTCCTGTAGTTCGGCCTCCTTTATCTCGATCGCTCTTTTGAGCTTATTGTATCGTTCGGTTTCTCCCTCGAGTTTGACGGCAATATCAGTCAAAGCCTTACTGGTTTCGTTCTTCAGCTCGTTTACCGTTTTGATCACCTTGTCTGTCGTGAGTGTGTCAGTCGTTTGCAAAATCTCTTGCTTTTCTCGTTCAGCCTTTGTTTTCTCCGGCTTGAGCTCCGTTTGTGCACGGGTTTCAAGGACTTTGAGAAGATTGTTGTATGCGTCAAGTAGTTCTTTCTTGGTACTGGACGAGGTGATGTCGGCTTTAGTGTTCATGTTAGCCTCCATGATTCTGGCTGAAGAGGATCTCAGCAGAGTGTTGAAAAACTACAAAACATATCATTGCTCTCCGGTTAACTTCCGATCTTAGCCTGTAACATACGGGTTACACTGTAATAAAACGATATTATTCTTTTCTGAATGTTTTTGCCCTCTCTCCGAATGAAATTCAGGAAACATTTTGAAGATTGGCTGCACACAAACTATTCTCCTTTACATCTCTTGCCCCGGTCAGGCAAGTTTAATCCTCGACAGGGACTCTTTTCGACCTCTCACCTTTCTAAAGGCTATGTTGCTTCTTCTCCTCCAGGCGGCGGAGCTTTGCCTCTCGGCTCACTCGTGTCCTCTTTCTTGTCAGGACCTGTTTTACCGCATTGCGCAGAAGTTCGATAAAACGCTCGACAGCCAGTTCTAGATTGGCTGCCTGGCTGCGGGTCTTTTGCGATATGACGCGAAGAACGCCATCCTTGCTGATGCGGTTTTCAAGGCGGCGCGAAATAAGTTCTTTCTGCTCCGGGGAGAGGCTGGGGGAGTTTACCACGTCGAACCACAAGGTGATCCGCGAGCTCACCTTGTTAACGTTATAGACTATTTAGCAGGGGAGACGGATTACAGGCACGATGGGTACGGGTGCGCTGAATGCAAAAGTGATTGGCGCCCGCGAGAACCGGCAGCAGGGCAGCAAGTCTGATAGCCAATGAGTGCTATCTTGCCGTCCGATTTTCCGCGCAGTTTTATGCGTCGGGCTTTTTGGCGTTGCCCTGCTCATCCTCTTTGTCTGCGCTCCTCGCAAGCAACTCACGGACAGCAGGTAACAATTCATTGGGAATCTCCATAAAGGTTTGTGACTGGTCCTCCCATGCCGCTTCGTCTTCTGCCATGGCTTCGTCTTCAGATTGGCTCTCATAATAGGCAAGAACTCTCTTTACCCGATATTCGTCCCAGCCTTTTGGGAATCTACGTTGTTTCATGGTCTCTGCCTTCCACGGCGCCGGCGCCGATAGGCTTTAAGGGGGTTGCCACTCAATTCGTATGCAGTGATCACGAAAACGCTGTCGGGTTCAGGATCGAGGACATATATCACTCGAAGATATCGTCCTGCTCTTGTTTGCCCTATAGCGATGCGTGATCCCTCCTTGCCGGGGCGATCTTCGCCCGGATGGAGTAGCACATCTCCGACTTCATCTTCAGATACCTCATGTTTGTAAATGTGAGGCAAGTCTGTTTCCGGGTCAATGTAGAAACGGATCTCCATTAGCTACACCCCGCTTCCCAATCGACTCGAAAATTCATGCTCGAATAAGGCAGCGCTGCATAAAATCCGTACGCTACTGTATGATACTCGATTTCTCGGACACACATATAGCTTAATTTCAACTATTCTGTTTTCTTCACTTTCTCTCTCATCCTCGGTTTGTTCGGCTAAGTAGTCCATTTCATAAATTCGGTGACGTATCCAAACTGAACTACGCAGCCGCCCGCAGTTCAATTTGGGAATTTAGCTTGTCGATTAATTTGTTCAGCTTCTCTCGAGTG
>JBEKTT010000116.1:0-9632 GCA_049515795.1 Syntrophobacteraceae bacterium | reverse complement strand
ATCTGCAAGAAAATAGTCGAGAGGCACGGCGGAAGTATTACAGCGAAAAGCACGCCGGGACATGGCGCGACGTTTATTATCACGTTGCCCTCAAAACAACCTGATTAGACATGACAATCACACATAAAAGAAGGTGAAGGCCATCGGCTATCGGCAGCCAGACTGTGCATTCTATCCTTCAAGCGCTCTCCGAAAAGAGATACTCAACCTATCTTGCCAACTTCGAAAGAGTCCGGTCTGCGGCAACTCGGTAAGCAAATGATTTGAAAACGGCGAAGATTTCGGCGTCCCATTTCTCAGGGGCGGGGAGAGATGAGTTGACTGCAAAATGCTCAGCGTAATCACCTTCCCGGGGCTGTCTTAGAGTGCCTGTTTCAATGCCAAAAAAGGGCCCCTAAGCCCACGAAAACGCCCTTCCCATCGCTTCTTGTCACGGAAGCTCAAGCACTTCGCGCGGCCCGACCCCAAACCGCTGTGATAGGAGCGCCCCGAATCGTTGATCCTACAACTTCCAGGGGAACGTAGTCGTAGTAGTTGTAGATGCTCTCTACCCAAAGTGTGTCCGAGAAATCAGCAAGGCCACGCCCCAAAAAAGTGCAGTCGTCATCAGGCCCTCGCCTCACGCCGTGCGAGAATCAGCCCGGGCACCATAGGCAGCCAGAAGGTGAAGAAGCGAAAGAGGAGTGTCGCCGCGAGACCGGCGGAGACCGGCACTCCGACGAGCTTGAGCGTGGCCACGGAGACGGCCTCGAAAACCCCAAGCCCTCCAGGAACCACTCCAAGCGTCCTTGCCAGAGTCGAGAGCATGAAGCTCGCAAAGACTGGTACTGGATTGACCTCAAGCCCGAGGGCCCACAGCATGCTCCAGAGTGTTCCCGCATCGAGCGCGATAATCGCGAACTGGAGGCCCGTGCACCGCGTGATGAGCGAGACATCGTGAGCAATGGCTGGGGTAGCCTCACCGAGCGCTCGAAGTGCTGGCCTGATGAAGGGTAGCCGCTCGAGCCCACCGGGCAGCGTCCGGCCTCGGCTCACCCACAGCAGGGCCATGGGAACGGCTGCTGCCAGGGGCGCGAAGATGCCCGCTGGCAAGGCCATAAACAGTGTGAGGTCTCCGTGAACCCAGGCGATGGCGAGAGCAATGCCCAGAGCCAGAGTGTAGGCGGCGTAGTAGCTCACGAGATCGATGACGACCGCGGCCATGCTTGCGCCGCGCGGCACGCCGCGGCTGTCCAGCGCCCGGATGACGAGTAACGTGCCGCTCAGGCCGACGCTGGGAATGGCTTGGTCCATGAAGAGCTTTGCAAGCCCCAAACCGACATAGGAGCGGAGCGGCCTGGATATATTCGCGCGGGCAAGGACTCGCTGCCAGATCCGGGCGTCCGTCATGTAGGTTCCCATCTGGAGCAAGAGGGCGACGAGCAGCCAAGCAGGCCGAGCGTGGAGCAAGAGCTGGGCGAAGGCCATCTGCTCGCTGTAGTGTGTGGCGAACATCACCACAGCCACCAGGAGGCCCAGTCCAAAGAACCACGAGACCCAACGGGCGAGAGCTTTTGGTCGACCCACTTTCATCGTAAGCGCACCGCTACAAGTCCAAGCAAGAGTCCAATGACCGCCGTAAGCAGCTCTCCTCAAGTAAAGCACATGGAAGATTGTTAAACAGCAAGCCGGAAAGCTGTTCCCGGACTATTCACCCGTTTCAACAAATCTTAAAAGCAATGGCATGAGCAAAAGGATCATGGCGGTACCTACAAACATCCCTCCCACCAGCTCGGTTTCCTTTGCCTGCACGGAAACCGGAATCAGGGCAAGCAGCAATAACAACTTCACTGTTAGGCCCAATATGGATCCACGCACATTATCTCCTTTATGGAACCGGTGATAGACAGGCGTGCCGGGGAGAGCAAATGCCCGGACCAACGTCACAGCTCGTTGCAACCTCCTGTCGATGCGGTCTCATTGGCGCTGACCTTTGAATCCGGTACCGTGGCCTGATCCTAAAAAAGTCCTTCCACTCTTTAAAAGACCTCTCCACTTCCTGGAGCTGCTTGTAGAATCTCACCACGTCGGCTGCACTCTGCTTTACCCAGCAAGCGGCCTGTTTGGGGGTCACTCTGCGGTAAAGCGCCGGAAAAACCACTGTTTCATCCCTTCCACCGCCAACAGGTAGGCCAGCAGCATGACGATCAAGATGAGAAAAAAGAAAGCCGGCGGCGCCACAAAACCGAGGTAAACTCCCGCAGGGGTGAACGGCAGAAGAACGGCCACCGCCACTACCGCCAGCGAGCAGGCGATCAGCCAGGGGTTGGGACGGCTTTTGAAGGGGTTTTTGCGGGTGCGTATGATGAAGATGACTAGCACCTGTGTGGCCATGGACTCGATGAACCAGCCGGTATGGAACAGCGTCTCCCCCGCATGGAAAACCGCCAGCATGATGTAAAAGGTGAGAAAGTCGAAAACTGAGCTGACCGGCCCTATAATCAGCATGAAATTGCGGATAAAGTTCATATCCCAATGCCGGGGGCGGCTCAAGTAGTCGTCATCCACGCGGTCCAGCGGAATGGGTAGTTCCGATACGTCGTAGAGGAGGTTGTTCAGCAGGATTTGCACCGGCAGCATGGGAAGGAAGGGGAGAAAAAGCGATCCCCCGGCCATGCTGAACATGTTTCCGAAATTGGAGCTCGTACCCATCATGATGTATTTCATAATGTTGCCAAAGGTGCGCCGTCCTTCAATGACGCCTGCATGGAGGACCTTCAGGTCGCGTTCCATAAGGATCATGTCCGCCGCAGCTTTCGCCACGTCCACGGCACTGTCCACGGAAATACTGACATCGGCCGAATGAAGCGATGGAGCATCGTTGATGCCGTCGCCGAGATAACCCACCACATGGCCGCGCCGTTTCAAGGCAAGGATGACCCGGTTTTTCTGGGCAGGCGTAACGCGGCAGAAAAGGTTGACCTGCTCCACCCTCGCCGACAGTGCCTGATCATCCATCTGCTGCAACTCGGCGCCGGTGAGCACCCCTATTACGGGAAGGCCGAGTTGAGCAAAGACATGTTGGGTCACCAGTTCGTTGTCGCCGGATATGATCTTGACTGCGACCCGGTCCGCGGCAAGATTGGCCAAAGCCTCTTTGGCGCTCTCCTTGGGCGGATCGTGGAATGCGGCAAAACCAGCAAAGATCAGCTCCGTTTCATCGCTCACCACGGCATGCGCATGGTCCAATCCCACCAGCCGTGAGGCGATCCCCAGAACCCGGAAGCCTTCTTTACTCAGTCCCTCAAATTGTGCACTGACTCTACCAAGCGCCGCTTCATCAAGGGGACGCAGGTCTGCCTCTCCATCCGCCTCATAGCGGACCGACAGACGCAGGATATCTTCGGGCGCCCCTTTGACGACGAGCAGCCTGGTCTTACCGTTTTCAAGGAGCACCGAAACCCGGCGGCGTTCGAAGTCGAACGGCACTTCATCGATCTTGCGCCAGCCCGTTACGTCGATTTCCTGGTGCTCGAGGATGGCGTCATCCAAGGGGCTTTTCAATCCTGTTTCAAAAAAGCTGTTGAAATAGGCCAGCTTCAGGACGCGCTCGCTGTCCCGTCCAAGGGGGTCCATGGAACGTTCCAGATGGATGTGGGCCTCGGTAAGGGTGCCGGTCTTGTCGGTGCAGAATACATCCATGCTCCCCAGGTTGTGTATAGAGGCGAGCCGTTTGACGATCACCTTATTGGCTGCCATACGCAAAGCACCCCGCGAGAGGGTCACGGAGACCACCATGGGGAGGAGCTCAGGAGTCAGTCCAACCGCCAGGGCAACGGCAAACAGGAATGATTCGAGCCATGGGCGGTGAAAAAAGGCGTTGACAAGAAGGACAAACATGACGAGGAGGACCGTCACGCGCATGATGAGAAACCCGAAACGTTGGGTCCCCTGCTCGAAGGCGGTGGGCGGGGCCTTGGCAAGAAGGGTATCGGCAATTTCACCGAGTTCGGTATTCTGCCCGGTGCGGCACATCAGCACTTTTGCCGTGCCGCTGATCACCGATGTCCCCAAGAGCACGGTGTTGCCTGCCGTGAGGATATCACGCTCTTCAGGCAATTCGCCGGGAGCCTTTTCCACGGGAAACGGTTCCCCGGTCAGCAGGGCCTGGTTTACGAAAAAATCCCTTGATTCAAGCACACGTCCGTCACAGGGAACCAGATCGCCGGCGCCAAGAAGTGCCACATCTCCGGGCACCATTTCCGCGAGAGGTATCTCAAGGGTTTTGCCCTTCCGCAACACTTGCCCTCGCACCGCTACCGACTGGCGCAGACGTTCCGCCGCCTGTCCTGCCCGGTATTCCTGCACGAAATCCAGGGTCACGCTGATTAAGACTATGGTGCTGATGATAAAAAAGCTGGCGGCATCTCCAGTGAAGGCTGAGAGAGCGCTGGCAGTGAGGAGAATGATGACCAGGGGATTGCGGAACTTGGCCAGAAACTGAAGGATCAAGGCCCGTTTTCGCTCCGCATGGATCAGGTTGGGACCGAAATGGATCAAACGAGCAGCAGCCTCCACGCTGCTCAGGCCCTCAGGGCTGGAATTCAGGTTTTCCATGAGCGCAGTAACGGGAAGTTGCCAGAAGGGGGGCTCAGTTTTAACAGCGGGTGTGGGCATGATGAATTCCTTCAAAGGAGGGATGATAAATTCCACCGCAATAAATGTTTGTAGCTCTGGAAGGTAGCCTCACCAGGACCATTAGAAGAGAAAACCAATTGATGCTATAAACACAATAAATAAACATAATAAATAGTTAGAGCGTGAGCGCTTCGATCATATCCTTGGTGCGGCGTATGTCCACTCTCGGTCAATTTCCATGCGCCTGGATCATGCGCAGGAGAATGGAACGGTTCGGCCCAAAGCCTACTGAATGAACCAGCCGTGCCTGACAACGAGCGATGCCAGGTCAAGGCATCGCCCAGTGGTGGCCAGAAAAAATGTGCCCATCCCAAAGTCCATCGCGGACCAATTAGCCGTGTCTTGACCCGCAAGCCAAGGTTTAATAAATGCACGATACGATTTGCTCGCAATGGTGTCAATGTGGAGGCGTCCGATTCGATGCAATCTATTCAGATGGCGGTATGGGTTCCGGAGGTGCTCGCCGGATCAAGAAACGTAGCCGGAGGCGGACTAACGCAGCCTCAACCTTCCTTGCCAACTCCGAAAGAGTCCGGTCTGCGGCAACTCGGTAAACAAATGACTTGAAAACAGCGAAGAATTTGGCGCCCCAATTTCTCAAGAGGAGAGAAATGTTGACCTGATGCTTTTCAAGTTTGTGTCTCTCCAGCCACCTTGTTCAGCATCGGCTGCTAATTGATCTAAGTGGGAACAGCATTATCTTTGATTAGGTTATTTCCCGTTTTGGTTATTGTGAAGCTATTACAAGGTTGTAGGTAGTTAATGCATCTTTCTCGTCAGCCTGGATGGTCACCTGAAGGGTCTGTTTACCTCCTTGAAAATGTAAGACCTTCACCTTATCCTGATCCATCTGAAAAGTAAGTCTCCAGCCGCTTCCCTTCATAGCGCTTTTGTAGAACTCGGCAACTGCGTCAGCACTTGCCTTTACCGTCGCGCTGAGCATCGCGTTGTTTTCCATATCCATCGCGTGAACGATCTTGGACCCATTGTAAAGCGGTATGTCCTTAAACTTGGCGGGAACATCGATCACCCCAAAAGCGGGTCCCAAGGTATAAAGCACACATGCGACAACTGCAACCGAAAGCACAAAAACTCTCATTCTCTTATCCATTCGAAATCTCCTCCTGCTCATTTAAAAAGCAATCACCCCAACTTTTTCGAGTTTATCATTAACTCAAAACGGCACGGGAGTACATGGAAATCAGTTTTTGCACGCCCCCGCCCATTAGTAACAAGTGACACCCCAAAATACCCCGCAATTGATTTTCTCAAGTCAACCTGTAGTTGAAAAAAGAGCACGTCCGAAATCTGAAGTGTCCCGGCTATTCGGGCTTGCCCATGGCCCGGACAGTTACCAAGCACGTTCTTTCACACTGAAATCATCGAGGCCAACAAGTAGCTACTCGATAGTCGGGAAGAGTGGGGAACAACAATCTTTCTATCGAAGTGGGCCAATTAAAGAGTATCGAATTCAAATATTCCCTTTTCAATGCCGGACCCCGTTTTTCACAACCCCCTTTTTTTAACAATTCGAGGTGAAGGCACCTTACCAATTTCGAAAGAGTCCAGTCTGCAGCAATTCGGTAAACAAATGATTTGAAAACAGCGAAGATTTTGGCGTCCCATTTCTCAGGGGCGAGGAGAGATGAGTTGACTGCAAAATCCTCAGAGCAATCATCTTCCCGGGACTGTCTTAGAGTGCCTGTTTCAATGCCAAAAAAGGGCCCCTAAGCCACGAAAACGCCCTTCCCATCGCTTCTTGTCACGGAAGATCAAGCACTTCGCGTGGCCCGACCCCATTTGTAAGGGAAGACCCCATTTGCTTAAGGATGCTTTCCCATAGCTGAAATTTCTGGAAAGTTCACAAGCTAGCAAGTATTTTGAACTTTTTGTTATTAGAATCCGAATATTAGCCGACAAAATCTTTGCGGGGTCAGCGAATAAGATGCACTTTGCATCGCATGAATGCTAACCCGCTCATCGATCTCCCGAGGAGTCGAAAATGCAGGATGAAGACAAAGCCAAAGAGCAACTCATCACAGAATTGCATACATTACGTCAGAGGCTTGTTGATTCGCAGAAGGACAAGGCGGAGCGCAAGCAGGCTGAAGAGGCCCTCTTTGAATTTGAAAACATGTTCAAGAGCTTTGCAGAGCAGGCCCTTGCAGGCATCTATATCTTACAGGACGGAGTCTTCAAATATGTAAATGCCAGGTTCGCTCAAATGTTCGGCTACACTGTCGAGGAATGTCTGAACGAAATGCCTTTCCAGAACCTGGTCTATGCGGAGGACTTGGCTACGGTCGAAGAACAGGTCAGAAGGCGAGTATCCGGCGAAGCCAAGTCAGTTCATTACACCTTCAGGGGGCTGAGGAAAAACGGACAGATATTCCACGTGGAGGTTTATGGGGCCCCAAGCATTTATAAAGGGGAGCCTGCAGGCGCAGGGACTATTCTGGATATTACTGAGCGCAAGTTGATGGAACAGGAGATCAGGCAAACCAATGCCTACCTTGAGAATATGTTTGAGAATTCGCCCGATGCCATCGCCATTACGGATAATAATGGAAGATTTATCAGGTGGAACAAAATGGCGGAGGATCTCTACGGCTATACCTTTGAAGAAATGAAGGGGAAGTCTGGGTTTGATCTATACGCGGATAAAGATGAGCTCGAAAAAATGCTTATGAGCTTGGGCCGGGAAGGCTCGGTTAAAAAATGGGAAATGAGAATGCAGAGAAAGGATGGCAGCATTGTCCCATTTGAAATTTCCATTGGCTTGCTGAAAGACAGCCAAAACGGGACTATCGGGAGTGTTTGCGTCGCAAGAAATTTGAGCGAGACTAAGGAGACACTCGCCGCTCTCAGGGCTTCTAATGACCAACTGAATCAAGAAATCATCGAGCGCAAACGAAGTGAGAATGCTTTGCACGAGAGCGAAGAAAGATACCGGCAGGTCGTGCAAAACACCAATGAAGCTATTATCGTCGCCCAGGATGGCAAGTTAAAATTCGTGAACCGTGTAGCAAGTGAGATCTTCGACTTTCCAGAGGGAGAACTTTTGTCGCGTCCTTTCGTTGATTTCATCCACAAAGATGACCGGAGTATGGTGATGGACAACCATCTGAGGCGGCTCCGCGGCGAGACGCTCCCAGCTAGATACCCGTTCCGCTTGGTGGGTAAAGACGGAGGCACCAGGTGGGTGCAGATCGGTGCTGCCATGATCGAATGGGAAGGCAGGGCTGCTACATTGAACCTCCTGACCGACATAACCGAGCGCAAGCTGGCAGAAGAATCGTTGCGGGAAAGCGAGGAGTTGTATCGCACGCTTGTCAACTTATCCCCCGACGCTATCTCGGTGGTGGACGTGAATGGCCTGCTCACCTTCGGTTCACCTAAGGCCCTGCAAATGTTTGGATATTCGCCTGATGACGAGATCCTTGGACGCAGTATATTATTGTGGATTGCCCCGGAAGAGCACGAAAAGGTGTCTACGAATATACGGCGTCTTCTGACAGAAGGAACTCCCACAGCTACTGAACACACACTGATCAAGAAGGATGGGACCCGCTTTATCGGAGAGATAAACGCCGCTGTCATTCATTCTCCCGACGGCAGTCCAATGAGAATGATCGCCATTACCCGTGACGTCACAGAGCGCAAACGGGTAGAAGAGGCGCTGAGAGAATCAGAGCAACGATTGTCCCAGATTATTGATTTTTTGCCTGATGCAACTTTTGCTATTGATCTGAATGGGAAAGTGATCGCATGGAACCGGGCCATTGAAGAGATGACCGGGGTCAAGGCTGAACAAATCCTGGGCAAAGGAGACTATGAATACACGTTGCCTTTTTATGGGACTCGGCGGCCGGTATTGATTGACCTGGTATTCACCTCTGGCGAAGAGATCAAGAATACATATCATTTTGTAAAAAAAGAGGGAGACGTCCTTTTGGCCGAGGGAGATGCGCCTGTACGAGGTGAGCAATCGCGTGCCCTTTGGGGAAAAGCCAGGCCTTTATATGACACTGAGGAAAATATTGTAGGCGCCATTGAGGCTATTCGAGATATCACCGAGCGCACCAAACACACTCGGGAGATCGAACACCTGAACCGGCTTTACTCGGTGCTCAGCCGTGTAAGCCAGGCAGTGGTGCGGGCGACATCCCCCGAAGAGTTTCTGGCGCAAGCGTGCCGAGATGTCGTGGAAGGGGGAGGTTTTCTGCTGGCCTGGATAGGCCAGGTGGACCTTATGACCAACGCCGTAGTACCGACAGCCGTCTGGGGAGGGATCGGCGAGTACGTCCGGGGCATAACGGTCTATGCCGACAATCGCCCCGAGGGGCGCGGACCAACCGGCACATGCATTCGAGAAGGCCACCCTTCTGTGCATAACGACTTCCTGCATTCCCCGCAGACCCTTCCGTGGCGTGATCGAGCGGCGCCTTTCGGCATCGCCTCTTGTGCTGCATTCCCTATTGAAAGGGCGGGAGGGCCGTGGGGCGCGCTTTCAATTTATTCCGATGAGATTGACCGCTTTAGCGGCGAAGACGTGAAGCTGCTTGAAAAGGTTGCCAGCGACATCGAATTTGCTCTCGACAACCTGGACAGAGAATTTCAGCGCAAACGTGCGGAGGAAGAAAAAGAGAAACTGGAGACGCAGCTTTTCCAGGCCCAGAAGATGGAATCAGTGGGACGGCTGGCGGGCGGCGTGGCGCACGATTTCAACAACATGCTGAGCGTGATCATCGGCCGGGCGGAAATGGCCCTGGAAAAGGGTGTTTCCACCGACAAACTCCAGCACAACCTCGATGAGATCCTCAAAGCGGGCCTGCGTTCAGCGGACCTTACCCGGCAACTGCTGGCCTTTGCCCGCAAACAGACCGCCATCCCGAAGATAATGGATTTGAACGAAACGATCTCGGGCATTCTCAAGATGTTGAGGCGGCTCATCG
>JBEKTT010000115.1:0-9667 GCA_049515795.1 Syntrophobacteraceae bacterium | reverse complement strand
ATCTTGAATTTGTTCATGGTTACCTCCACAGCCAGCCGCTAAGAGCATACACTATGCTTATCGCCGTAAAATGAACGAGCCACCATCCTATATTTGGATAACGATAAGTTACCCCCACCTTATTTCTACCTGAGTCGTATCCAAAGAGTTCCAAATCAAAAAGGGCCTTTCCGATGAAGAATTTGGTCCACAGAACCATTATGTCCGGCAATGTTGTCTTGAGTACAATCGATTCGAGCGAGGATGGCTGAGGCCAATTAATAACCGAAAAGTGCGTCATCGCGATAGTGCCGACAATTACCAGAAAGCCGTTGAGGGTATATCCATAGCTGATGGTCTTCTTGCTGGAGAAAAGCAGCGGCACAATTATGACGCTTAGAATGCCGGAAAGGAGTGGGAGAAAATTGGATGTGTTCTTGGACACAGGGTGTATCCGCAGGTGCAGCATCAGCCCGCCAAGAGAAATCGCGATCAGTGCAAGGAGCAAAGTTGTTTTTATATAGGTCCTGATAGTCATCTATTCCTCCTTTGATGCGCAGGTACGTGGTTCACCGCAGTGTGCGGAGGACCCGGCGAAAGCTTAATTAGTTTCCATCCGGAGTTTCCGGATGGACGCTAATTATCGACATCCTCCCACCGTCATGTTGAACCGTGTGGTTATTTCAGGTCAGATTGCAGGTCCTTGTGTGAATCTATTGATAATCGCTTCGCATCTGAATTTCCTGGTACCATAATTCAGAAGCGTCATAATAGATCGGATCTCCAATAAGCTCAAACATCTCGGTATCGATATCCGAATCAGCAAGTGTCCAGAGCTTGCCGCCGTCATCTCTCCAGATTCTCACGCCTCCTCTTTCTTCATCCAGTAAGAATAAGGGGCTTGAAAAGAGAATATTTGGCTGACCGGGTCGCCCCTGCCCGAACCGCCGGCCGCGTCCAAGCCATCCCGGCGAAAGCCGGAATGGTGAACACCGTAACGCTTAGCAGGTCCTCGTATGATAGACTTACATATATCACTTAAATAGCTTCACATCGCGGAGCGCGGAAGGCGACCGCATCGCGTGTCTAATCTGGTCTTAATCTGGTCTTAATCTGGTCATTCCTCTTACCGCCTTTAGGCGGAAGATGCTTTTACCGCCTTTAGGCGGAAGTCGGACGCGTTGGGCGCGCGCGGGATGCCTTCCTGTGTTATGGCTTTGACGATGGGCGATGACCGAAGCGGAGAATTATCCAGTTCATCACGAGTAAAGATGAGCAGAGAAATCACCAGGGAATTCTCAAAACCGACTTCCCATGCGATGTCCCGAATACGTTCCTTGAGGTTTTTGTCAAGGGTTTCCACCTCAACGAAAACATCCATGTCCGAACCTTCTTCGGCGTCTCCACGCGCTCGTGAGCCGCAGACGCAGAAATTCACCAGACGGGCCAGTTCAGAGAGTCGTCTTTTCGGTTCCCGTGCGATGAGGAGGTCTTCTTCGTTCATGGCGCTGCCTCACTACGTGTACCGGCTCAAAGGAAATAAAAATGCCCGCCGGGGGGCGCATCATCGAGAGGCATGGCGGGTGACGTTGATGGAACTATCCGCCATTCGCCTCTTGCTGTCAATTTCTAACTCTCTTGTGGCAATTTTACTCGAAAGGGGCGGTAATGTAGTATTTTTGTCTTTATCCTGGATTAGTCAGTGTTGCAGAAACAGATTGGTCCTGTCAATCCCTATATCCCTTCCCGGAACAAATGCGCTGAGGCCGAGCCCCTCTACCAGGGCTCGCTTGAGACAATGACGATATGGTTAAAAATCACCCATGACGGAAACGGGAGGTTGCCACGGCGACGAACGTCAACCTAACCCCTGGGCTTGACGGTATGGTGCGGCGGAAAGTGGCGTCCGGCCTCTATACATCGGCAAGCGAAGTTGTCTGCGAAGCATTGCGCCGTATGGAAGAGCAAGACCGCGTGCGCGCGGCCAGGGTCGAGCATTTGCGGCAGGATATTCGCGAGGGACTTAGAGGCGGCGAGACGAGGCCGTGGGACTCCGAAGAGATTAAGCAGGATGGCCGCAAGAACATAGCCGCGAGAGCAAACCCGAGCCCCGAGATATAAATGCCCCTGATCATCAGGCGCCCGCATGCCCGGATCGACCTTGCCGGGATTTGGGATTATATCGCGGATGACAGCGAGGCCCGGGCGGGCGGCGACTCATTCCATGTCACGGCAACCATGTTCCTGCCCTTCTTCTTCGCCTGGTACATGGCTTTGTCCACTCGGTTAAAGACCATTTCCACGGATGTATCGGAGTCCCGAATTTCGGTAACGCCGATGCTCACGGTGAGGCTGATTTCATGTTTGTGGTAAATGAACCGGGTATTCTCGATTAACTTTCGGAGTCTTTCGGCAACCGCAGCCGCGCTCTCTATGTCGGTACCCGCAAAGATCACCATGAATTCATCTCCCCCCCAGCGTCCCATGAGATCCGTTTCGCGCAGAATGGGCTTTATGCGTTTTATGATCTCCTTGATGCACCTGTCCCCAGCCCAGTGGCCGTGCCGGTCGTTTATCACCTTGAACTGGTCTATGTCAAACAGTAGCAGCGAAAAAAACTGGCGATATCGCTGGAAGCGGTACAATTCGTTTTTGAGGCGTTCCTTCAAAGCTCGCCGGTTGGCTACACCGCACAAGGGGTCGATAAGGATCTCCTTTTCGAGGGCCTTGCGCTTCGCATGCACCTGGTTTACTTCTTTTTTCATCCTGTCCAGGTTTTCATTCAGAGATTCCATCTCCTCTGCGAGCTTCTCCTGGACGAGCGCCTCAGAGCGGCGCTTTTCCTCCAGCGCCGCTCGTATGGAAGCCAGCCTGGACATGACGAGGCCCCTGAACTCGGCGAGCGTAGTGCTGAGCTGAGCCGATTTTTTCATGTCTTCCACTTGATTTTCGAGCAGACTATTGAATCTTTTGTTTTCGCTATGGCTCTGCCCTGTATGATGGATCGAATCCAGGTACTGCCGCTCGACCTCCAGGAGGCCGGCGCCAATCTCGGCTATGAAGTCAGTGATGAGAGTGCGTTCCGCGTTTATCATCTGCATGTAGGTCTGGGCGAGTGCGATGATATCATCATTGAGTGCTACGATATCTTCGATTTGGGCGCTTTTCTCGGTTTTTTTTCGAAGTGTGGCCAGACGCCCGGCGTAGTCTTCTCCAAAGTCGTGGTCGAATTCGGAAATCAAACTGAGAAAAAGCGACTGGAGCTTTTTACGGAGGTCGTTTGCTTCGATTACCGGCGCCGTTTGCGCAGGCTTGTAGATGGTGTCGCGCACTTTTGGCCCGGTTCCCTCGGCAAGCTGTTCGCTATTGAACATCGCGCTTCTTAGAGCGGAGAGGCTTGTCTCCATCTCCTCGATGGCAGTTGCCTGCTGCACTGAGTTCTTGAAATCGGCTAGCCTTTCAGATACGGCTGAGTTCTCATTTTTTGCCAGAGTGTAAAGAGCAGCAATGGAGCGCCTCAGCAAATCGCGCATCTTTATTGCCTCTTCCTTGTCCTCCACTGCCTTTCTGAACCCGGCCCCCTGGTCGGAAATTTTTGCCGCACCAGGATGCGCATTTTTCCCAGGTTCGGTTTGTCCCAAATGACCGCCATTCGAATTTGCCATGGTATGAACAGCCTCCCTATTCCTTTTGGTTGTTTACGCTCCCTCGAACCGGCCTCCCCCCGGACTTGGGTTTGAAAAGCTGGCATTGGATGCTAGATACTGCATAAACGGCATTCTGGGGGTGCTGAGCTGACTTGATGCCCCACGCAGAACAACCGTAAGGAACTCCGGGGTCCCAGGTTATGAAAAAGTGGCTGCAACGGGTGCAGTAGGCCCTTTCCATACAACCCCCCATTTGAAAAAACTCAATTGGCCGTATGTTCCCGCCGAACCAAATTATGGCAATTTCCATGCCAGCCTAAATTATGTGAACTTTACGCATTTTTCTATCAAGTATCTGATGTACTAAACCGATATATTGGTCGGAGGAATAGCAACATGGTTATCACCGACTATCGAGTGCAGAGTGTTTTGCGCACCTATACTCTGCAGCTGGAGCGGTCGAAGCTTTTGGCGACGGGTGGCCGGGACTCGGGCGGTGCTGATTCAAGCACGCAGAAAGTGTCAATCGCCGGCGAAGGCAAGCGCAGGCTCATGATGGACCGGATGACCAGTCAGGTTTTGGAAAAGATCGGCCATAAACAGGATGATAATGTTGGCCCGGCAGGAAAGACATCCTAGCCGGTGACGGAGTGTAGGAGAAGGAAACAGATGGCCATAAGCAAAATCCCACCATATCTGACAAGTGCCGTGAACAATTCCAGTACGGCAGCAGGCAAACCTGGCGCGCAAGAAAAGGCCACGGCTGTAAATGGTGTTTCTTCGGACCGGGTACAGCTCTCGAAAGATTATCAGGACCTTGCTCAAGCGCAAAAGTCGCTTACGGGGACCGGTGAAGTCCGCACTGCAATGGTCCAGCAGATCAAAAACCAATTGGAAAACGGAAGCTACCAGGTAAACCCCGGTGCAATCGCGGGGAAAATGCTCGATGAAATAATTTAACAACCGACATTTAATTGACATAGTTTGCATCGGCCCGGCATCGAAGTTTTGACACCATGCCCGGGCCGGTTTTTTTCGATAGCAAGATCAAGCAATAGGGTGCCTGTTTCCATTAAGCTCGATATAGAAGCCTTGCCCAATATCATTCTCACAAACGAACTCGGCTAGCTGGTAATAGGCGGGGCGGGAGAATCTAGCCAAAAAACGTCCGCCGAACACCCTGCAATACAGAATATTACCCCTTCCGGTTGCCAGCGTATCGGGATCCATGACTTCGGATCGTGAAATGTTTTTGAGTCGCATTATAATTCGCTCCTTGCCGTACTCATCGCGCTCGAGGTCCACTCTTGAAACCACAAAGGGTGTATCGGCAACATCGAGGAGGCAGGATCCCCTAAAATCGGTCAGGATAAATTCGCCTGTGGGTGTCTGGTCCAGTTTTTCATAGAAAGTTTCCAGGATCTCCGGCCGGAAGATCCTGTTTCCGTCATGAAACCAGTCGCCGTTTTCATCGACCTGGATCCCACAAGGCTCAAGCTCTCTGATCGAGTTATTCACCTTTTTCACTCCTGGCGGCTTTTGGGTAAAACCTTTCCATCTCTGAGTAGATGCATCCGCAATATTGTTGTCTATACATGCCGAGCGCCTTTGCCCTCTTTTGACCCTCCGGCCATCCGGACCTGAAATCCTTGTACAGGAAAGCGATCCCATGTTTTCTGGACGCTTCTTCAGCAATTGATGCTATCAACTGGTGCTTCTGGCGTCTGCTGTAGAGAAGTGTCGTGGTGAACGCGTCGAAGCGGCTCTTTTTTGCCAGGCTCGCCGCCGCGTTCAGCCTCAGAGAATAGCAGTAAAGGCAGCGATTGGTTTCGCGAAATGCTGCCTGGCGGAAGAAGGTTTCCGGATCATAGTCAGCCCTGAGGATAACCGGCAGGTCCTCGTTTTGCGCGAAGGCTCGAAGAGTGTTGAGCCTTTTTTCGAATTCCTGATAAGGTTGAATGTGCGGATTGTAAAAAAACCCGTGTACGGCCAGGTTCTCGCCGCGCAGGACCGAAACCGGGTAGATCGAACAGGGACCGCAGCAGATATGGAGGAGAATTCGAGGCATTTGATTCAATCCTCGTATGATAGACTTATGAACAACACTGGACAAGAAAATGCCATATCGATTGCGGGCACCCCTTAGCGATGTACTTCGCGAAGCGCGGAAGGCGCCCGCTACGCAGGGTCTAATCTGGTCTTAATCTGGTCATTCCTTTTACCGCCTTTAGGCGGAAGTCAATCGCGTTGGGCGGGCGCGGGATGCCTTGTTCATTTTCGCTCCATCACGCGCTGGTTTCCGCCCGGTGTTTCCGGATGGACACGCACTAAATCTGCGGCCAGTCTGTCCGTAAGCCCATCGAAGCTCCCGTTGCTCATGCAGACTATCA
The DNA here is from genome assembly GCA_049515795.1 of Syntrophobacteraceae bacterium. Lineage (GTDB taxonomy): Bacteria > Desulfobacterota > Syntrophobacteria > Syntrophobacterales > Syntrophobacteraceae > SbD1. The sequence continues at coordinate 3,651 of JBEKTT010000115.1, read as the reverse complement.
GGTCGCCGCGTCTAGCCGACTGAAGCAGAAATCCGAGCAGTTCGTTAGTAGTCTGGAAGAAGCGCGCATCTTTTTGCCGCTTGCAGATATCATCTACGAGCCGTTGGGCGTCGAGGCGTTGAGGTTCGGGAATGGAGTCCATCGCAGGCGGCTGCTTGACGCAGATGATGTCCGCCGCAGAAAATGCGCGCGAGTAGAGATCCTGGAAAACGTTTCGCCTGCTCGAGTTGCTCCTGGGCTCGAAAGCGGCGATAATGCGGCGCTCGGGATAGAAGAGCTTCAGGCCAAGGAGCGTTTCGTGAACGGAAGTTGGATGATGAGCGAAATCGTCTATCACAAGAATTCCTGCGAACTCGCCTATGACGTCCTGGCGCCGTTTTACTCCATTGAAAGCCAGCACCGCCTCCTGAATGCCGTCCAAAGTCATTCCGGCAATGCTTGCGGCAGCGATTACGGCTGTTGTGTTCCAGACGTTGTGCCTTCCGGGGAGCCGGGACCGGAATGTCTCCTCGCGAAACGTCCTGGGATTTCGAAGTTGAAAAGATACCTCGCCTGGGCGGAAATCAACCCATTTAATACGCCAATCCGCGCGGTGAGAGCGGCCGTAGGTAATCACGCACCCTTTGCATTCAGAGGCGAGCGAGATGCAGTGTGGGTCGTCGGCATTGATGATAAGGTGTCCACGCTCCGGGATCAGTCTGACAAAGTCGCGGAACGCTTTCAAAATTGCGTCGAGGTCGGAGAAGATGTCCGCATGATCGAATTCGATGCCTGTGACTACCGCTGTATAGGGCTGATAATGGAGGAACTTGGGTCCCTTATCGAAGAAGGCCGTATCGTATTCATCCCCTTCCAGCACCATGTATTCGCCCGAGCCCAGCCGGTAGCTCCTGCCCCAATCCTTGATCAAGGCCCCGATAAAGGCCCCGGGGTCTTTTCCTCCTCGCTCGAGGACCCATGCGAGAAGAGATGAGGTCGTGCTCTTTCCATGGGTCCCGGATACAACCATGCTCCTTCGCCCAGGGAGAAAAAACCGGGAAATCGCCTGGGGCATTGACAGACAGGGCCGGTCCTGCGCCATGATGAATTGGGCTTCCGGATTTTCCCGCCGTATGACGTTGCCCATGATAAAAAGGTCCGGAGCGAAATTTTGAGGGTTTTGCGGCGAGAATCCCTCAAAGATAGGAATGCCCAGGGTCCGGAGATGCGTACTCATTGGAGGATAGAGGTTTTGGTCAGATCCGGCCACCTCAAAGCCGCTCTGTTTAAGCATCGTCGCCAGGGTCCCCATGGCGATCCCCCCGATTCCCACCAGGTACACTTTCTTGACTCCGTCAGTTTCCATATGTGAGCGATTCCATGATGATATCGTGCAGAACCGGCCTTAACTGCCTGATTTCATCGTTTTGCCGTGTTGGATGAACACGATTGGTAAGGAGAATCACCAGGACCCGTTTTTCCAGATCCAACCAAAAAGAGACTCCGGTAAATCCGAGGTGCCCGATGGTGTTGCTGGAAAAATACCGCCCGGCGCTTGAATAACCCTTTCGGCTCGGGGTGTCGTAACCCAAACACCAGCCGCTCAAACCTTCGGCGACCTCGGTCCGGGTCCAGAAAAGCCGCACGAGGTCGCGGGGCCAGAGTGGGTCGGTTAAATTGCCCTCATAAATATTCCACAGGAAACAAAGCAGCTTAAAGACCGCCCGCGCCGTCCCGAAAAGCCCGGCGTGCCCGGACACTCCGTTTAGGGTCCATGCGTTTTCATCATCCACTTCACCGAAAAGAAGCCTCTTTCTCCAGGGACAGAGCTGGGTGGCGGCGTAACGGAGGTCGGAAGACGGAGGACGGAGGACAGAGGACGGAGGACGGAGGACAGAGGACGGAGGACGGAGGACGGAGGTCCCTTCTCCGACATGCGTCTTCAGACTTCCGTTTTCCGTCTTCCGTTCGTCAATTGGGCAAAAATGGAGTTCATCTATTCCAAGCGGAGCGAACAAAAAATCCTGGGCGAGACGGTCCAGCCTGCCGCCCATTTGCCGCTCAAGAATCAACCCCAGCAGCATGAAACCAAGGTCGCTGTAATTGGCTGTTTTGCCGGGAGCTGTATCCAGGGCCGTTTGCAGAATCATGGACGCAAGCGCGTTTGGTCTGGCTTTGGGGGGCAGTTTGATCAGCTCGAGATAAAAAGGCTGGTATGCGGGAAGGCCGGACGAGTGCGAAAGCAGGCTTCTTACCGTGATCCCCTCTTTGTCGCTGGGCACAGAACCTGGAAAGAATCGGGAAAGAGTATCGTCGAGGTTAAGTAATCCGCGTTCAACCGCAGCTATGCAAAGGGGAGCGGTAACCAGGGGCTTTGTCAAAGAAGCCAGGTCAAAGCGAGTGGACCGGTTCACAGCAACGCCGCCTGATTCAACGGTTCCCCACTCGCGCTCAAAATCGGGCGCCCAGTCCCTGGAAATGAGAAGCGAGGCCCCGGAAAAAGCGCCTCGGCGGATGGCGGCCTTTAATTCGCAATGCAGGCGTCGTCCTGAATCAGCGGGCAACCGGAGCTTGGAGTATTTTAAGCACACGTTCATCGGTATCCAGCACAAAGGGCGCGCCGAACGGAATCACCTCATTGCGGCTGCCGTGGCCGAAGGGCAGGCCGTGTACGACTGGGAAGTCATATTCGCTCACATGATCCATCACCATCGTGCATAGGTCATTGTTTTCTGCGCATCCGGTAAATTCTCCAAGCAAGATTGCGCCAAGCAGGGGCAGTATTGCGGCCAGCTTGAGGTGATTCATCATCCTGTCGAGCCTGTAGAGGGCCTCTCCGCAGTCTTCGATCAGGAGCAGTGCGCCGGTCATATCCGGTATATAGGGTGTTCCAAGCAGGTGGACAAGGCAGCTCAGGTTTCCTCCCAGCACACGGCCCCTTGCTGCGCCGGGCCTGATGACCTGCTCCCGATCCAACCTCCATTCGTAGGAAGCCTCTCCCGACAAAGCCTTAAGGACGCTTTCGGCCTTTTGGGGCGCCTCGCTCATGCCGGTGAGGTTTGGACCGTGGAAAGTAGTCCAGCCGGCTTTGCTCATGAGTCCAAAATGCAAAAAAGTGATGTCGCTGTGCCCGATGAAAAGTTTCGGGTTGTGGCGGAAGCTGGAAAAAGGAATTTGGGTCAGGAGCCGCCCGCTGCCATATCCGCCCCGTATGCAGATGATCGCTTCGATTTTGGGGTCCATAACGGCTTCGGTCAAGTCCTGGAGCCGGTCCAGGTCCGTCCCGGCAAGATAGCTCCGCTTTTTGAAGATATTCTTGCCGGGAACTACCTCATATCCGGCGTTGCGCAGGATCTGCACGCCCTCTTCATACAGATCGGCTTCGAAGGGGCTTGCCGGCGCCACGAGCGCAACAGAGCTTCCCGGGCCAAGGCTTTGGTATTGTTGTCTATCGCTCATGTAAGGCCTCCCGCTCCCGCCCATCGCGCATGACAGACACATCGAGCGGTCGGCCTTCGCACTGCGCGCTCACACGTCGCTAAGGGAGGCCAGCAAGAGCACTTCACGAAGTGAAGTGTCTCGAAGCTCGCGGAGCGTGATTCTGACATCGGATACGCTTCACTTTCCAATGCGCTTAACGCTTGGCTTGCCTCCAACCGCACCAGCCTTAAT
>JBEKTT010000114.1:0-9877 GCA_049515795.1 Syntrophobacteraceae bacterium | reverse complement strand
CGACAAATTCGACCCTCCTGTGTAAGTCACTAGAATTGCGGCCTTTTTATGACTGTGTTTGCCTACCCCGCAAAAACCCCGGTTGAAGGGACCCTTATTGACGATCGGTTATGTAAATCTTTCATATATTTACTATCTACGTTCGTCGATCCTAAAACGATCCATAACATCACAGTAAGAATGTGTCTATCTATACCTGATTTAATCATCAAGTCCGTGAATACAGGCATGCATGAAGTTCCACACCAAGCATGCAGAGATATTATAAATATTGGCGATAAGCTTATTGGAGTTTCACTGGCGCGAGGGTTTAACGCTAAGATTAGACAATTCCTAAGCGGTAAGAACGGATGTTTACATCTATACAATTTACTTATATCTATGAGATCTACCGCCTTTCAGGGATTCTACGCTTACTGTTCTCGTGTGTTGGAAGATGGAAGTCTTAGAAAAGTGGATCTTGATGACTCACTCATTCTGAACACTTGTCATGTTTGGAGTGAATCGGGGCCATTTGCTCAACGACTGGAAGAAATGAAGGCGGCCAAGCGCGCCGGAATGAAAAAATGAATCCCGCAGATTAATGTTGAAATTCAAAGCAAGAATCCCCCAGGAGATCGAGAGTACTCTTGAACTGATTTATCCTTGAACCTCGGTCAGGGTATCCGATTGCAATTGCAACAACCAGCTTTTTGGAAGCAGGAATGAAGGGCGTTTCCCCGTTTAAAGCGGATGTTCGGAGGAGCCGGGTTTGAGTATGGGGCAGGCCGGGAAAGTGGCTTCTCGGTGGTAAATTCGGGTTCGCATGTCCTGTCGAAGTCGTATAATTGGGATACTGTTAATCCCCTGCTTGGTACTTGTAGCCAAGCCATAAATAATGACGCAAGAGAATGGAAATAACCACTTCATTGCAGGCAACGGAAAATAAGATGAGAGATATTATTGTACACAGATCGAATTTAAGCAAGGAGGATGTTGACGCATTCTTTGCCGAAGGTGCAACGAAAGATGTTGTGTTCGCGCTGTCCAAGGGAATCATCAGTGCTATTGAAGATGTCAACATCCCCCAGGGAGCGCATATTGTTCAGACTTAAGTTTAATTTAGGCTTCGGAGTCCGGGTTATGCACGGCATCATATGCTGCAGGCCGTGGAGCTGGTCGGGTGCACCTCTCTAGCCTCAAGGCAAAGATCAATCCACAACACCTCATATTAACACATGATTTACAGTTAATGGCAGTTGCTGCCAACCTCTTTTTGGCAGCCAAGGGGGAGGTGGTATCAACCGTGCCGTTCCACATCGTCCGGAAATAGGTGGTTGGAGTTTTACCGTATAGGAATGACACTTTTTAACCTGCCGTCCGCCTGCCCCGAAAAAGCGGACATTTCACTTGCTTTTCAAGGCTGACATTTCATTCCCTTACTACATGGTACCCGCTTGCAAATTGACATTTTCCGTTTCGGGGCGTATGGGTTATATGGGGGTGATTCCTAAACTCGAGATGTGCCTGATATTCATCCGTCCGTGAATACTCAAAAAACATCGAATCGCAGGAGGTCCCGTTGATAACCAGACTGTTTGAACCCGTGTCCATAGGACCGCTCACGCTCGCAAACCGAGTCGTTATGACGGCCATGCATCTTAATTACACTCCTAAAGGCGAAGTCACCGATCAATTTGTGAATTTTTACGCTGCACGGGCCAGAGGGGGAACCGGACTGATCATTATCGGCGGAGCGGCCATTGACGAACAGGCCTCAGGACTTGATCTATTCCTGTCCATAATGGACGATCGATACATCCCCGGACTCGCGCGTCTCACGGACGTGATTCACAAAGAGGCGTCTAAGATCGCTGTGCAGCTATACATGGCTGGCGCATACTCCTATTGCGGCTTGCAAGGATTGCCTATTCCGGCGCCCTCAGAGTGCACCAGCCTTTTCACTCGACAGAAGACCACGCCTATGACCCTGGAGGATATTGAGCGAGTTCAGCAGGATTTGGTCGCAGCAGCCCGCCGCGCGAAAAAAGCTGGATTTGATGCCGTAGAGGTGCTTGCATCCGCGGGGTATCTCATTTGTCAGTTTCTCTCCCCTAAGACCAACAAGCGGGACGACGAGTACGGAGGCTCTCTCGAAAATCGTATGCGCTTTGGGCTGGAGACTATCCGGCGTGTACGTGAGGAAATCGGTACGGACATGGCACTTATAGTCCGAGTGGCTGGGAATGATTTTGTTCCGGGCAGCCACACCAACAAGGAATCCCGAATATTTGCCAGGGCCGCACAGGAAGCGGGCGCTGATTGCATCAATGTCACGGGCGGATGGCACGAGAGTCGGGTCCCGCAAATCACTTTCGATCTGCCACAAGCCGGATACGCATATCTGGCTCGAGGGATTAAAGAAAACGTGGACGTTCCGGTTATAAGCTGCAACAGGATGAATGACCCCTTCGTCGCCGAAGAAGTCCTCAAGGAAGGCATCGCGGATCTTGTGGGAGTTGCAAGGGGACTCATTGCTGACCCGGAATTCGTCAAAAAAGCCCGGGAAGGAAGGTCGGAGGAGATCCGGCGTTGCGTGGCGTGCAATCAACGATGCTTCGATCACGTATTTCAAGCGCTTCCTGTTGGATGCGTGGTGAATCCCAGGGCGGGAAAGGAAGCGCAAACCGAATTGGAGCCGGCAAAGGAGCCCAAAAAGATCCTCGTGGCAGGCGCAGGTCCGGCAGGATGCGAATTATCGGTAACCGCGGCCCTCAGAGGACACAAGGTCATCTTGTGCGACAAAGAAGATCACATTGGAGGCCAGGCGTACTGGGCGGCATCGGCCACCGGGAAACATGACTTTCATTATCTCTTCGACTACTTCAGAGCGGTGCTTCCTAAATATGGGGTCGAGCTGCGCACGGGGGTTGAGGTAACGGCCGAACTGGTGCAAAAAGAAAAGCCCGACGTGGTGGTAGTGGCTACCGGCGCAGCGCCATTCAAACCTCCCATTTCCGCTGTTGAAGCGCCCAACGTGCATCAGGCTTGGGAAGTGCTCAAAGGCAATGCCCGGACAGGCGCAGACGTGGTCGTGGTGGGAGGCGGTTCCGTGGGTCTTGAAACCGCTCTTTCTCTTGCCACAAAAGGAACTATATCGCCCGAGCAATTGTATTTCCTCACACTCCACGACGCAGAATCACCCGAGGTCCTTCGTGAACTTATGGTGAAGGGCGTAAAGAAGGTCACCGTCATAGAAATGCTGACGCGGATGGCCCAGGACGTGGGGCCGTCCACGCGGTGGGTGCTGCTCAAAGAATTGGGGATGCGCGCGGTCAACCTTATCACCGGCGCCAAGATGAAGGACATTCAGCCGGGTAAAATCGTGTATACTGACCCACAAGGGAATGACGTGACAATTCCGGCCGATTCGGTGATCCTGGCAATGGGCTCCAGACCGGAAAATTCGCTGGCAAAAGCTCTTGAAGCGGCCGGTGTCAAGAACGTGCGTGTCATAGGCGATGCAAACAAAGTCGGTCGCATGGGCAATGCAATGGACGACGGCTTCTCCCTCGGCTGCGAGTTGTAGACGATCTGCCCAAGCTCAAATTGAAAAACCTGATGGCGATGCAGTAGATATTGATATTAGTATAACCCAGGTTATGCTACCCTGGAAATACATGAAGGTGAACGATCTGAGCATGAGGTGTTCCCGGCTTTTCAGCAACCTCACATACGGCCTCCCACCGTGTTTGACCTTGCCCATTTCTAATAACTTTCAAACTGGAACTCCATTTCAGGGAATTATGGCAATAGGCCTGACCCAGCCTGCACTTGCCGCTTTAATTTTAATTGGAAAGCATGCAACTTTAAATCCATAGGGCGGGAGCTTGTCAATGTTGGTCATTTTTTCCATGTGATAATATTCCTTTTCAATACCGGCGAAATGACCCTCCCAGATAAGGGATGCATCCTTGGTTTTAGAATATTCTTCAGCAATCAGAGAAAGGGGCCGGTCCCAGCTCCAGGCATCGGTTCCCACGATTTTTACGCCCCTGTCCAGCAACCAAAGAGTAGCTTCCCGGCCCATGCCACAACCGCGAATAAGGTACTCGGCAGTTCCCCAATAGCGGGCGGCGCCTGAGCAAACCAGCACAATATCCAAAGGCTTCAGCCGATATCCTGTTTTTTCAAAAGCCTGCTCCATATCCCTGGCGGTTACTTTATAACCATCAGGCTTATCGTCGAAACGAATGCTGACTCCATCGGACAGGCACCATTCCAAGGGCACCTGATCGATAGTACGGGCCGGTTCCCCGTTGTTCATCGTCGGATGGAAATGCCATGGGGCGTCTAAATGAGTTCCACTGTGGGTCGTGAGCTTAATATACTCTAAAGACCAGCCAAGGCCTTTGGGAAGATCACCATCACTGATTCCGGAAAAGAACCCTTTCATGTGTTGCGCACCTTTGACATGATCCCAGTAGTCAATCTCCGTCGGCATGGAAGGGGGATCTGATGGGGTATTGTGTTCAATGGCGACGCTTAAGTCTATGAATTCCATTAGCTTCACTCCTTGCTCATAGCTCATATTGATAGTTTGTTGACTATTTCCCGGCCTTGGGGTGACACTTTGACTGTCCTTCGCCACAGTCCCGTTAGCCGTGACAGGTTGAAAAAACAATGCCGCCAGCCTTCTTTTCCCTGAAAACCTGTCCGCTGTCTTCGAGATATCTCAAATGGGCAACTGCCTCTGCGGTGGCGAAATACTTCTGGGACGCCGGGAAGGCTTCCCATGAATCGCAGTCGATATCCCAGGTCATCATGGATGCAACCTCGTAAGCATTCTTCGGGCCTTGCTTCAAAATGGAGAGGGCTTCTTGGAGTCTGCTCTGATGATGCACTTTCAATTCCGTTATCCTGCTCCTGCAATTTCCTAAAAAGCGCCTGTGTCCCGGCAACACCAGATCAACCTGCAGGCCGTAAATCTTGTCAAGGCTGGCAATATAGTTTTTCAGAGGATTTTCCTCCTGACTCCAGCATGTGATGTTCGGAGATATATCAAAGAGAATATGGTCCCCCGACACAAGAACCTTCTTTTCGGGTTCGTACAAACAGGTATGGCCTCTCGTGTGCCCGGGCGTCGCAAGGGCTCTGAAGCAGTAGCCGCCGTACCGGAACGTGTCCCCCTCATCTACGGCACTCGCTTCCGGTATGACATCCATGCCATACTTATAAGCTGGGTGGTTACCGACAGCCGCCTGAAGCTCCTTTGCCGGAAAACCGTTCAGCCTGGCAAAGCCGGTAATCGCCTCCCAGCCGACCCAGTTCTCCATGTACTCCTTATCCGGCCGATTGATATATATGGTTGAAGTGTCTTCAGCCAGTCTCGGTGCAAGGCCGATGTGATCCGCGTGCATGTGAGTTATATAGAAGTCGGTCTTCTTCAGGTCCACCTCGATTTCACCCAGGCCGGCCTGCATGGCTTCGAGGCACTCTCTTCGATTCAACCCGGTGTCAACGACCAGGTTCCTGTCACGGCCTTTTATAACATAGGAGTTGACCCATCCCAGGGGACTTCCCGGCAATGGGATTCTTATCAGGTATAAATTGGGCAAGAGTTCTTCAACCATACAAGCGGGCCTCCATCCTGTCTGAATCTCTTCGAACCTGACCACTCATGCTTTATTTCCCGCTCTATAGTCGGGAACCAGAAAAATTGAAAGGTCTTGTTTCGTTGCAACTTCCGCCGGAACGACGCCAAGGCACCTGTGCAAAAGGCTCCGTTATTTGAAAAATCATGGACGGCCCCACAAGCGGTAAAGAGTTTCAGGTCTTTCGGAAATGATGAGGTATCTATCAGGATATCAAAACTGGCACAGATTAGCATGGGATCGGATTGATTTCACCCAAGGTATCCAGGAGGGCACGGTCAGGCTTGCAAAATGGAAATGATTATTAAACGCCGATTGCCGGCAGTGTAAACCTAATCTTTTAACGACCCCTTAATGTCCCATGGTTTGGATAGGCCAAGTGCATTGTCTATTTTTTCATTTATCATCGATAATTTTTCTGCCGATTCCTTTCCGAAAGAGTCCCTAAAATTCGATAGGCTGAGGACAAGGCACAGTGCAGAATACCCATCTGAAAACGGACGCGGCAAGAGCAGCGGGCAATTCATACATGATTCCTTTCCAATTGGGATCACAGCTCGTTTTAAAATCCACTTTAAATCCTGCACTCAAGGCGAAAACGATCATTTACGGCGCTGTCCCTGGCGAGATGCTCATAATCGAAGAGCCTCTGTTTTCCCTCACCGGGCGCTTCGAAGGCCTGTCCGAAGAATTTGTATGTTCTTACGTGCATGGCAATCATCTTTTTAAATTCAAGAGCAAATTTATTAAACATCTATTTAAGAACGTGATCGGGATTGATTACCCCAAGGACGTGGAGCTGATTCAGTTTCGTTCGAGCACGAGAATACCCGTAAAGATCGAAACTGAGGTTCATGTTGAGACAAAGGATGGGACTATTACAGGCTGCGTGTCAGATATAAGCGAAGGTGGGTGCCGGTTGGAATTGCCCAAGTCCATCCAGATACAGAGAGGGTCGAAATTTTTCCTCAGTTTCACATTACCAGACAATCAAATCATTGATGACCTGGTCTGCGCAGTTATGAACGTGAAGCATCTTTATGGTAATACCGTAGTTGGAGTAAGATTCGTGAAACCTGCGGAAACTATTATGAAAGTTGAAAAATTCTGTAAATTATGCGTTTTTGCTCTAACTCTAGGAGCTTGTCGGGATGGCTATTCTTGATAAATCAATTCTTATGATTTCCACAAATCTGCAATCTTGGGTTCAACGATAAACGGGACCTTTGGGTTGATCCGCTTAAATGCCTTCTCCATCGACTCCTCCACAATCGCCTGCACCTGATCTGCTATGTCTTCCGCGGCTTCGATTATTATCTCATCGTGCTGGGTATGGATAATTCGGGCATCTGGACCATTCAATTTCTTGGGAATATTGATCGGGGCCGGCTTGAAACCATCCGCGCCTGTCGCTTGAACCGGAAGATTGAATAAATAGCGGTCGCTCGCATCATCCGGGATACGAATGAGCCTGCCGATCTTTGTCCGGACCCGTTTTTTAGCTCTAACTTCAGCAACAGATGCCTGCCTCCACTTGAATACCCCTCTAAACATCCCGTTTTAGTGGGCGCTAAACGATCTCACCTCCTCTAGCCTTATCTGAAGCCCGTTCTGGTCAATTCCTCATGGATCGAGTATTCGGATCTTCCGTAGTTTAGGCCGAGAACTACCGTTTTGGAGACCTTCCTGAAATCTGCGCAATCTTGATTGTTTCCTCCAACAAAGAGCCGGACCATCTCCAGGTAAATATCTTTGCCGGCTTCGAATAACTCGATTGCTATTTCGTCTTTGGATAACCCGGCAATGATTATGGCTTCCTGCCGGGTATAATCGGCAATGACCAACTTGTACCCGGGGAGCGCTTTATGGAAGGATCTTAGAGGCCGCTGTTTTGGTACGGAGTGGAGCATACATGAAAACCTCCCTGTCTTTGTCCCGAGCTGATCGTGCGAATCTCTCCGTTTTTTATAATGCGCCGATAGAGGATTATGGTCCTGGATCTCTTGGCTCTTGATTCTTACCAACCTGGAACTCTTGGCCCGAGCGACCCTGAAACTGTAAGTGGAAGGACAATGCCGGCGCTTTACATCGTTGGGATAGGGCTGGTATCATGAAATGAATTATACGGATTCCTGATGTTGATTTTGAAGATGTGTGGCCGGAGGAGCACCAATTGGGATATCTGGTTGCTTTTAGCGTATAATCCTGGTTTATATTGGGACACAGCACTAGTACAGCGTCAACTAAGTTTCTATAGGTAAGGACCTTCAGCCCGTCATTCCGGCGAAGGCCGGAATCCAGCGTCTTATCAGTTGGTTAACAGCACTGGACCCCGGCCTTCGCCGGGGTGACGATTCCTTGCAACATGTCATAACTTTGTTGCCAAAGAACTAGTAGCCCAATATCAAAAGGAAAAGGACCGTGAACTTTAAAAGGGTTATTTTGTTGCACCCTAATTTTGAATGGTCAGGAAGAAGAAGCTGGAAACTCCTCCCCTACGGATTAGGGCTTCTCAACGGAGCGCTTCGGCAAAACGGATTTGACTCATGGATCTACGATGCGGGTTTCGATGGTCATACTGAGCACCAATTCCGAACCCATCTGCGGGAAACTGCACCCGATGTCATCGGTGTGACAACTTTTTCCACGGAGTACATTTCCGAAACCAGACATACATGTCGGTTGATTCGCGAGGAGCTACCCGAAGTATGCCTGATCCTCGGAGGTGTTCTCCCCACAGTTTTTATCGAGAAAGCGGTTGAAGACCGCAATGTTGATTATTTCGTAATGGGAGAGGGTGAGTACCGATTGGTTCGATTGCTTAAGATACTGAATGGGACTGCTTCGGACCTTCAAAGTCTTGATGGGATTGCCTATGGTTGGCCCCGTACAATACAGCCTCCGACGTCATTTATTGAAAATCTGGATGGAATTGGGTTTCCCGATTATGGCGGCCTAGAGCCTCGAAAGTATATGAACAATTTAAACAAGCTCTGCCATTGGATCATTCCGCGGCAGTTTCCTTTTGCCACGACACTAACATCCCGTGGATGTCCTTTTCGTTGTATATTTTGTTCGGCAGCGGTGGTTAGCGGCCGGAAGGTTAGGCTACGAAGTGCAAGCAATGTTCTCGAAGAGGTTCAGTCTCTGGTAAGACTTTATGGAATCAAGGAGATGATCTTTCTCGATGATCACTTCTTTTCCAAGCGACAGAGAGCTGTTGAAATAATGAAAGGACTCAAACAGATCGATCGAGGTCTTACTTGGAAATGTGAAAACCTGGCGCTCTGGACACTCGACGAGCATATGCTGGCGTTGATGAGAGAAACCGGTTGCTATCAAATGACAGTATCGATCGAGTCAGGTAATCAGCATGTAGTGTCTAACATCATCAGAAAGCCAATTCGGCTGGATAAAGTACCTCGAATGATTGATTTGGCGAAACGCATGGGTTTCGAGATCGCCGCTAATTTTGTAATAGGATTTCCGGGCGAAACATGGGATCAAATTCGAGATACCTTTAGGTATGCCGAGCATCTCTCGGTCGACATGGCCAACTTTCACATTGCAACGCCTTTGCCTCAGACCGAGCTTATGGATATCTGCGTAAAAGGCGGTTACTGCACGACGACTGATGATGCTCTGATGGGCTATACGCGCGCATCGATCCACACAGATCAGTTCTCCCCAACCGAACTGGAGATTCTCAGAGCGTTTGAATGGGACCGTATCAATTTCAGCTCGTCGGACCGCAAGAAAACCATCGCTCGAATGGAGGGCATTACCGAGGACGAACTGGATACTTGGCGTGTCCACACTCGCCAGAATTTGGGGGTCACAGTTGGTTTCGACAAGAATTTAACACGAGGTGAAGCAAAAAAGATTTGTTGAGTGGCAGATAGTAAAGAGGTCCTACAGTCGTGGCACTTCTGTAAGTGGCGGTTGTTGCCCAAACGCGTTACCCTGGCCGAGTGTCCAAATCCCACAAGCCCTGCCCTCAACAGGCATTTTTACCTGCGGGTCGGCCATATCCACCTGGCCGCGAAGAAGGTATTAGGTCTCGATCCTGTCACGGACCTTCTTGTCGCAGCCGCAGGTCAGCGTCTGGATGTGCCTGACCCCAGTGCTGTGTCCCGCATTTAACTAGGCATACTGTTAATCTTAAGAAGAGAGAGGGGTCAAACCTACACTTTTCACGCCCCAAGCTCCCTCTCAACCATTCCAACAGATTTGCTCTGTTTCAT
>JBEKTT010000113.1:0-10386 GCA_049515795.1 Syntrophobacteraceae bacterium | reverse complement strand
TGATGGTCTCCTCTTATCACTACCAAATACGTAGAGTTTAATGAATTGGAGCAATGATTGGCTGAGTCAGGAGCGTTTCAGTTTCTCAAGTTATTTCTGAGATTCCCTTATTCCGACAAGCTCCTAGCGGGAGGCCTTCTTTTCGTGCACGAAATCGAGAACGAACATAATGTGCTCGCGCATTGCGCTGTAGGCGGCGTCGGGGTCCCGGTCCCGAACCGCATTGAAGATATTGTTGTGGTGGCGCGTGATAATTTCGAGAGTGACAGGTTCGGTATATAAGTACTGGAGGTTTGTCTTGATCCCGTAAAAAAGCAGATCGTAGAAGCTCTTCATTATGTGTATCTGGACCATGTTCTTTGTGGCGTAAGCGATGGCCATGTGAAATCGGACGTCCGCGTCGCTTCCCAGCCCTCCGGCGCCTCTCTCGGTTTCCATCTCGTGAAGGTTTTTTTCCATATCCCGCAAGTCTTCTTCGGTCGCCCTGCGGGCCGCCATCATTACCGCATTGCATTCGAGACCGAGCCTGACCTCGAGCAGGTCTGCCAGGCTTACATCCAGGTCGTGCGGGACGCCCAGCGAATTCTTTTCCGCAGAAGGCGAAACGACAAAAGTGCCCTGTCCCTGCCTGTGATCGAGCAATTGAAGCGTAACCAGCCTGTTTATGGCCTCTCTTACCGTGGGGCGGCTGACGTTGAGGTTCCCGGCGAGTTCGCGCTCGGTCATGAGCTGCTCGCCCGGCTTGATTAGTCCTTTAAAAATGAGATCGCGTAACTGTTCAAAAACCAGGTCCGAAATGCGCTTTGGTTTAATGGGTGTCAGCATTGAGACCTCGATCGAGTGAATCGGCATATATTTCGATTGCGTGTTTTACCTGGATGCGATCACCCGCCTGAGAAAGCATATCGCTTATCTGAAGCATGCATGCGGGACAGCTCGTCGCAACCGTCGAGCACCCCGACTCTACGATAGAGTCACGCTTGCGCTTACCGATTGAAGCCGAAATGCCATAATATTGAAGGTTGAAACTGCCCCCGCAACCGCAGCACCGGTCCGCTTCGCTCATTTCCTTAAAAACGTAACGGGAATTGGCGCGGAGAAGCGTTCTAGGCTGCGCCGCTATCCCAAGGGATTTTTTCAAGTGACAGGGATCGTGATAGCTAAGAAGGGCCTTTTCCCCCTCATAGGCGGAAGCTGCCGTGAATACGCCGGTCCTGTCCACCAGAAACTGGCTTATGTCCATGGTTTTTTCGGTAAGTTCCTTCATTCGGGATTTTTCCACTTCGCTCAGATCATCGGCAAACATCGGCCAGAGCTTCTTTATGGTGGATGTGCAGGTGGCGCAGGCTGTCACGAGGCAGTCGAAGTCGCCGGGTGAGAACCTGTCAAGATTGTAGCGCACCAGTTTATGAAAGGTCTTGAGGTCCCCCGAGGAAAGCGCCGGTATGCCGCAACAGCCCTGCTCGCCGGGGACAAAGACCCCGACTCCGTTATGCTCGAGGGCGGTCAAAACCGCATGACCCACGTTGGGGTATATTTTGTCGATCACGCAACCCACGAAGAAACCAACCTTCAGTCCCGACGGGCCGTTTGTGTCGAGCCGGCCTACACTCGAGTAAAAGGAATCCGGCGCAAACGTCTTCAAGTGTCTATCTGCCAGTGGAAAGAAAAAGCGCCCGCAAGACGTGCCGAGAAGATCGTCGGCAGGTTTTACGAAGACCCCCTGAAGCCTGCTCGCCGATTTTACAAGGCTGTTGAAAAGTCTCGGGTGGGCAAGCATGCCTCGGAAAACGATCCTTTTGGCCGGGTGCAGACCCATGTAGCCAACCAGGATGGCGCGCGCCTTGAGAAAAATATCGAGCACTTTCACGCCGCTGGGGCAGTTGTACGCACATGAGCCGCAAAGCAGACAGCGCATCATGCGCTCGTTTACACCCTTTGGATCTTTGAACATTTCCTGAATCAGGCCGTCGAGTAGAGCCAGTTTTCCCCTGGCTACGTCAGCCTCACGGCCGGTTTCGGCGAAAACCGGGCAGACCGCCTGGCACATCCCGCACCGCATGCAGACCACAAGCTGGTCTTCAAGCTCTTTGATCAGCGCAGCGAGTTTTTTCATATCGTACATGCTCATTCTCCAATGATCTTGCCGGGGTTGAGGATATTTTTTGGATCCAGTGCAGCCTTTATCCGGCGTGAATAGAGGATGGTGGCGCGGCTTGTTTCTTTTTCCATGTATTTGGATTTGGCAGTTCCGATTCCGTGCTCTCCCGACAGGGTCCCGCCAAGCGCGAGCGCCCGATCGAAAATAGCGTCAATGGCTTGTTCGACCCGGGTCCATTCTTCCTTGTCACGGCGGTCTGTCAGTATGGTCGGGTGGAGGTTTCCGTCACCGGCATGCCCGAAGGTGCCAATCGTGAGATGAAATGTGCGGCCGATTTCGTCAATGGAACGAATCATTGCCGGGATCTTGCTCCGAGGAACGGTTGCGTCTTCCAAAACGGTTGTAGGCTTAATTCGGGATAAAGCCGAAAGCGCAGCCCGCCGGGCTTCCCAAACCTTGTCGCGCTCCTGTGCGTCCTGCGCTACTCGAATCCCCATTGCTCCCATCCGGCGGCACAGCTCTTCGACCCTTGCGGCGTCCTCCTCAACCTGCGCCGGATGCCCGTCGACCTCTATCAGCAGGAGCGCCGCAGCATCGACCGGAAGCCCCACATGAGCGTAGTCCTCGACCGCGCGAATGGTGAAGTTGTCCATGAACTCGAGGGTTACCGGAACGATTCGATTGGCGATGATTGCGGCAACGGTCTCGGAGGCCTTCGATACTTCGGGAAAAACCGCCATCATGGCTTTGCTTGCGGCCGGCATGGGAATCAGCTTCAAAATTATCTTATTGAAAACTCCAAGCGTCCCCTCAGATCCCACGAGCAGACCGCCGAGGTTATAGCCCGTCACGCACTTAACAGTCCTTGCGCCCGATTTTACCAGCTCTCCATTGACGTCGAAAAACTCCAGGCCCATAACGTAGTCGCGGGTCACTCCGTACCTGAGCCCTCTCAAGCCGCCGGCGTTCTCAGCCACGTTGCCGCCCAGAGTGGATACTGCCTGGCTGCCCGGGTCGGGCGGGTAGAAAAGCCCCCGGGCCTCGACAGCGGCTGCGAATTTAGCGGTTATCACTCCGGGTTGTACCACGGCGTAAAGGTCTTCTTCGTTTAGCTCGAGGATTTCGTTGAGGGCCGTAGTCACTATTACGACACCGCCCGGGCTCGGAATGGTTCCCCCGCTTAGATTGGTCCCGGCCCCTCGGACGGTGAGCGGCAGAGCGTTTTCGTTGCAGAGGCGAACGGCCTGGCCGAGCGCCTCGCTTGTGGTCGGCCGCAAAACGATAGAGGGAAGGCAGGGATCAAGTACGGCGGCGTCGTAAGAATAGGCGAGGCGGTCCGCTTCCTCCTGGAAGACGTTTTCCTTTCCGAGGATTTCGCAAAATTTGTTGAGCAATTTATTGCCAGCCATGGATTTTCCCCTCGTATGATAGACTTACATATATCAATTAAAAGCTACACATCGCGGAGCGCGGAAGGCGACCGCTCATTCACGACGCTTTCCCTGACCTGTCTATGACCAGAGACGGGGCGGGCGCGGGATGCCTTCATCGAAAGTTGCGAGCCATTCAGAGGTATGGTAAGACCATTTATGTAAAGATTTCAAAATTGTTGAGATTATTCCTCTGAGTCTTTCATGGTACTGGAATCAGGGATCTTTTGTCAAGGTAAATATAAGGGCAAGCTTTGAGATTATCCTTGACAAGAAGACGGCAGGTTTGCTAAAAGTGTGACCGCATAAAAATGGTATTACCAATTGGCAGCAAGAGTTTGTGCCCTCACCGAAAAGGAGAAACGGGATGAACTGGACCCAGGTTTACAACCCTTTGGCAAATCTGGCGCTATCCGCGCTGGTTGCCGGCATTCCCTTGTATATCCTTTTTTATATGCTGGCGGTGAGGAGGTCGCCCGGTCACTGGGCTGCGCTGTTCGGCACAGCCTCAGCGGTAATTCTCGCCATTATCGTTTGGGGGATGCCGGTAGGTCTGGCTTTGAACGCGACGTTGATGGGCGCGGCGTTTGGGATTTTCCCAATCGTGTGGATCGTGTTGAACACTATATGGGTGTATAACATGACGGTTGAATCAGGGGAGTTCGATAAAATTCGAAATTCCCTGGCATGTATCACTGATGACCGCCGCCTCCAGGCGCTTTTCATCGCTTTTGCATTCGGATCCTTCATCGAGGGAACGGCGGGTTTCGGCACACCTGTGGCCATAACGGCCGCGATGCTTGTTGGCCTTGGCTTCAACCCAATGTATGCCGCCGGGATCTGTCTGATCGCCAATACGGCCCCGGTGGCCTTCGGCGCAATTGGCATCCCCATCGTGGTCGCCGCCAAGGTCACCGACCTGGACATGATGCGCATAAGCCAAATCGTCGGCCGGCAGCTCCCTTTTCTTTCCATCATCGTACCCATATGGTTGAGCGTCACGATGTGCGGCTTCAAGCGTTCCCTGGAGGTGCTGCCTGCGCTTGTCGTGGCCGGTTTGTGCTTCGCCGTGACGCAGTTTACCGTCTCGAATTATGTCGGACCTTACCTGCCGGATATCCTGTCGGCAATTGTGACCATTATCGGCCTGGGTCTTTTTCTCAGGGTATGGAAGCCGTCGAAGGTCTTTCATTTCCCCGAGGAAACGGAAGCCGGTCCTGTCACCTGCATGTATAGCTCCGGGCAGATCATTCGTGCATGGACCCCTTATTTCTTCCTGGCGGTCATGGTTTTTCTATGGGGCCTCGGTTCGGTAAAGGCGATCCTTGCGCCTCTGGGGACGGTCTTAAACTGGCCCGGTCTGCACAATCTTGTAGTAAAAACCACTCCGATTGTGGCAAAGAACTCGCCTTATGCCGCCCAATACGCCCTCAATATCGGTTCGGCCGCCGGGACGGCCATCCTGGTCGCCGGTCTTTTATCGATAGTGGTAATTCCGAAGTATGGTTTGGAACGCGCCCTTGCATGCTACGCGAGAACCGCCAGGCAATTGCGCTTCCCGATTGTGACAATTGCAATGATTCTTGGCCTGGCTTACATAATGAACTACTCGGGTATGAGTTCCTCGATGGGACTGGCGCTGGCGGCCACTGGCGTTCTGTTTCCGTTCTTTGCTCCCATTCTGGGATGGTTGGGCGTTTTTCTCACCGGCTCCGATACTTCTTCCAATGCTCTTTTCGGCTCTCTTCAGAAAACGACCGCTACGCAGATCGGTGTTGATCCGGCCCTTACCGTTGCCGCCAACTCATCGGGAGGCGTTTGCGGCAAGATGATCTCACCGCAAAGCATATCAGTGGCCACAGCAGCCTCCGGCCTGGTCGGTCAGGAAGGAAACATTTTCCGGTTTACACTCAAACACAGCGTCGCCATGGTGCTTCTGATCAGCATTTTAACGATGTTGCAGGCATATGTGCTGAAGGCAATGCTGCCTTGAGCGTTGCCGGAGGTGGCGGGAATATGTCCCGCCACCTGAAGAAAAACATTACCAAGTTTCGATCAGCCGATATAATTACCTCGAGGTCACAAATGGTTATCGCCTGAAAGCACAGGCCCTGAAGCCTGATTGAATTCCATTTTCACTCTTTGTGTTTTCCGGCCCATGCTCACAGGGGAGGCTACATACCCATGAGACAAGACGATGAATTGACACTGCTAAAAGAAAGAGCTCAGGCAGTGCAAACAATAACGGCCGAGGTTGCCGACTTCCGGGCCGCCTGCCTGTATGCCGTTGATGTGACAGTGCGTCAGGGGGGATCCAGTATAGCGGCTCCCGGACTCTCCGGGAAAGACCTCTCGCACTTGAAAGCCGCCTGCAAAGCAGGGGGGATCAAGATACTTACGAAAAATCTAAGGGGAAATATAGGGCAAATCAGTACCGGGCTTACGATTGCTGATTGGGGGATCGCTGAGACCGCCACTCTGGTGATGGATTCCACTTCAGAGGATTTCCGGATTGCCACCATGTTGTGCGAAACTCATGTGGCCATCCTGCCGAGATCCAAAATCGTGCGGGACGCGATGTCGCTCGAAAATGAACTTAGCTCTGCCCTGAAAGCCGCTCCCAAGTATCTTGCATTCATAAGCGGCGCCAGCCGGACGGCTGATATCGAGAGGGTACTGACGATCGGGGTGCACGGGCCCCAGGAATTGCACCTGCTGATTGTAAAGGGAACCGGCGATGATAAAAACGGCTCATGACGTAATAACATACAGGAAGGAGCTCAAAAAGGCCCTCCGGAACAACTTTCTGGGCGCCACGCTGGATAACTTCGCCACCGGTTACAGAACTTCGAGGGCAAACGCTTTCTCGGGAATCGACTTCGACGCCCTGGCCCAAGAGATTGCCGCTGGAAAGGACCAGTCTATCGCACACCTCCAGGAACTTCTGGAGGAGTTTACCACACAGGCTGAGAAGGCCGGAGTCAAAGTCCATTTTGCCAGGACCGCTTTCGAGGCCAATTCTATTATAGCTTCGATTGCAAAGGCCAGCGGGGTAAAACAGATCGTCAAGGGAAAATCGATGACCGCCGAAGAGACGTTCCTTAACGATCACCTGGAGAAGGAAGGCTTCGAGGTCACCGAAACCGATCTGGGCGAATGGATCATCCAGTTGCGGAAGGAGGGTCCTTCGCACATGGTGATGCCCGCCATCCACCTTTCCCGGAAGGATGTTGCCGAGCTTTTTACAAAGGTGACCGGAAAGCCCCATGACCCTGACGATATCAATGGGATGGTCAAAGTAGCAAGAAAGGAGCTTCGCCGTAAATTTCTGGAAGCCGACATGGGGATAAGCGGCGCAAATTTCGCCATCGCAGAAAGCGGCGCCATTGGGCTTGTCACAAACGAGGGCAACGGGCGTCTTGTAACCACTCTGCCTAGAGTACATGTGGCCCTGGTTGGAGTGGATAAGCTTCTGCCGGATATAAAATCTGCCCTACGCATACTTATGGCACTTCCTCGCAACGCTACCGGCCAGCTCATCTCCACTTACGTAACCTGGATAACCGGCCCAACCGAGTGTAAGTCTTCTCCTGATTCCAAAAAGGAAATGCACATAGTCTTTCTGGATAACGGGCGTCTTGCGCTTGCCGGTGACCCCGTTTTCTCGCAGGCCCTCAGGTGCATCCGCTGCGGGGCGTGTGCGAATGTTTGCCCCATCTACAAACTTGTTGGCGGCCACAGCTACGGCCATGTTTACATCGGCGCAATAGGGCTCATTTTGACCTATTTTTATCACGGACGGCGGAACGCCCGCGCCATCGTCAAAAACTGCCTGAACTGCCAGGCGTGCAAGTCGGTGTGTCCCACTGGGATTGACCTGCCTTACCTTATAAAAGAGGTCCACCGTACGGTTTTGAAAGTGGAAGGTAAAAAGCCGTTCAAAAACATGCTGCTCAAAAAGGCTCTCGAGAACCGCCGCCTGTTTCACTTTTTACTCCGAAGAGCGTCCCTTGCGCAAAAACCTCTTGCAGAAGGGCAGTATCTGCGGCATCTGCCGTTTCTTTTCTCCGAAGAGCACAGCTTCCGCAGGTTACCCGTGGTCGCGAAAGTCCCGTTAAGAGACATGTGGCAGAGCATCAACCGGCACGTTGAGAACCCTCGCTATCGGGTGGCTTTATTCGGCGGCTGCCTGAGCGATTTCGTCTATCCGGAACAGGGGCAGGCGCTTTTGCGGCTCTGCCTGGACCATGACGTCCAGCTTGAATATCCAATGGAACAAACCTGCTGCGGCCTGCCCGCGCAAATGATGGGTGAGCGGGAGACGGCAAAGGATGTTGCAGTTCAGAACCTGAAAGCCATCGATCCGGCTGACTATGATTATATACTTACGCTATGCGCCTCCTGTGGCTCGCACCTGAAAGAAAACTACCGGAAACTGCTCTCGGAGGAACCTGGCCTTGCTGTGAAGGTGAGCCAGCTAAAGGACAAGCTGATCGATTTCAGCTCGTTTATGATTAAAGTGTTGAAAGTCGATCCCGATCAATTCCGGAGGGCCGGGGGCAAGGTGGCCTATCACTCGCCATGCCATCTATGCCGGGGGCAGGGAGTTACGAAGGAGCCGCGTGAGCTTCTTTCCACAGCCGGTCTTGAATATGTTCCTGCAAAGGATGAGGATGTCTGCTGCGGATTTGGCGGCTCCTTTTCAATCGATTTCCCTGAGATATCGGCTGAACTGCTGAAGCGAAAACTGGACAATATCGAGGCCGCCGGGGTGGAAACGCTGGTGACCGATTGCCCCGGATGCGTTTTACAGCTCAGGGGCGGAATGGAAAAAAGGGGCGGCAAGATTAAGGTCAAACATATTGCCGAGGTTGTCGCCGAACGTAAGCGTTCACCACAGAGTCGGGGCATAGTCCGGTCAAGGAGAGGACACGGAGGAAAACAAAGCGTGTAGAGAAATGTTTATAGAATTTCAAGTACTTGGGGGACGCAGGGTTTTTTATATAAGTTCTGTTTTTCTCTGCGAAGCTAACGTTGAGTTTCTTGAAATCTTGTAGATATTGTCTTTTAACTCTTTATTTTATCGGCGTTATCTGTGTAATCTGCGGATTGTTTTTCTGCTTGGTTGCGGCCCTGGACTGCCCTGTGGCCTCTCCTTGACCGGACCGTTCCCCATAATCTGGTCAATCCGCTTACCGGCTTTAGCCGGAAGCTCTGTGGTGGAATTCGTCTCTCTCCTTGACCGGACTATGCCCCGCCTCTGCGGTGAATGCAGTTGGATTTGGCATTTATCCACAACCATTGTTTTCTCTGTGATCTCTGTGTCTCTGTGGTGGAATTCGTCCTTAATTTTTTCATAAGGAAAGGATAGATCATGGCGCCGATAAGAAAAATCAGGATTGATATGCACGATGAACAGTTAAGCGCAGACCTGGAACGATACAGACAAAAAGCTATTGATCTGGGCGCCTCTAACGCCAAGATCGTTAGAGCCGAACAAATTCCGGTGGACGAGCGGATACCGATGAAGTGCCAGATACCGCGATGTTTCGGATATGGCGCAGGGGCCCAATGTCCCCCCAACACTATGAAGCCCGCAGAGTTGAAGGATCTGTTGAGAAAGTACGAGTGGGCCGTCTTCTTTATAAAGGATATCCCCCCGGAAGTTATCGTAAGGGACAAGGCGACGATAAAGGAGAGAGTGGAAGCCTATCAGCAGATGTACACGATCGTCTCGGAAATAGAATCAGCAGCCTTCTACGATGGTCACTATCTCGCCTTCGGATTTGCCGCCGGGTCCTGCCGGCACACTTTTTGCGGCCAACTGCCGGATTGCCAGGCACTGAAGGGTGAGAAATGCAGGTTCCCGCTAAAATCCAGGCCTTCGATGGAAGCAGTTGGGATAGACGTTTACAAAATGGTTGCCCTGGCCGGCTGGGATATTTACCCCATAGGGAGCGGCGCAAAGGCCCAGGATGTTCCCAAAGGGACGCTCGCCGGGATTGTTATCGTTCAGTAGGGGATGTGACTCCTTTTCCGAACGCCCGGCTGCCAGTGGTATTGAGAGAAATTCGTGCTTAGAACGCAGGTCAGCCGCTCGCTTGCCTGCGTTTTTGGCGACTTGCCAACCATCGCTTAAAAGAAGGCTGGCTTTCCCCCGAGGGTCTTCCAAAGATAATTCCCTCAATGCTTATATCTTCGTCCAATTCAGGCCAGTGAACACCCTCGCCCCTTCCAATGATGCGCCAGTTGTTTCGCTCCTCTTCCGAACCGTTCAGGAGTCTCGGAAACAAGGCAAGAGGAACTGATATCGTACGTCCATCGTCAAGATCAACAATCAGACTATCATCAGTGACAAGGACATTCTGGGCTAACGCTGTTCGTACTTCAGTCGCTAAAGTATTCATCCCATGCTCTCTGCAAGTTTTCTTTGTTTTGCTCCACGAGCCTGTTAAGTCCAGCGATCTCACTCCCGAAGCACGGTCGGCATTATCTTAACCTCAATATAGTGAGCAAATCGGCAATTTGCGTAAATCCTATTTCGAATTCAGTCAATAGCATTCATGCGAGACAAGCCATCTTATTTTAGTCAGGGGCGACAAGTGCAGGTTCTCGCTAAAATCCAGGTCTTCGATGGAAGCAGTTGGAATAGAGGTTTACAAAATGGTTGCCCAGGCCGGCTTGTTCCTTGCCCTTCACGGGGTTCAGGTCGGCCCAGCGAATCTCTACCCTCAATATTTTGGCGGCCACAGTTCCAACTCCTCCCCCATACCCTCCTCGGCCATGGCTTTTTCCATGATGGGGTCAAGCTGTGCACACTCCCTTGCAAGGCGGGTTTGTTCGAGTTTCTCCAGT
>JBEKTT010000112.1:0-10717 GCA_049515795.1 Syntrophobacteraceae bacterium | reverse complement strand
GTTAAAGGGAAGCCGCGCCCTGGGGGAGCCACTCCTCAGCGATGCGCCTCGCGGAGCGCGGAGGGCCGACCGCTCGGGAGGCCTTGAAAGCCTGGTCCCCCTGAAAAAGGACGCTCCCATCGACTTTCGGTTCCCGGAGATCGCAGCCATTGCCGACATGCCAAAGCTCTTTGCGGCTGTGACCGCAAAACTCGGCAAGGGAGAGATTACCCCATCAGAGATCCAAACCTTGATCGATCTGGCCGAAGGCATCCGCAAGTCGCTGGAGGTGGTCGAACTGGAACAGCGTATCAGCGCTTTGGAAGAAAGGGCGAGACCGGGGAGAAGCTGACAAAATGACGCTATCTGAAGATTCTATACTCCCTCGCAATTTCCTCCAGTGAAAAATAGGGTCGTGCCAAGCCAGGTATCTGTTTGCGTAGAAAATATTCTAAGAACCGGGGATTATTGTCCTCTGAAAAGCCATGTCCTTGTTTGCTTCCGATTTTCCTGCATGCCCATTCCCTTTTCTCTGTGCCCTCTGTGCCTCTGTGGTGAATGGGGAAATGTGTTTTTCACTATTCAAGCTCCTGTTATCACCTGTTATTGCGGAGAATCTAATCCAAAACTGTCAATTAAATCAGTTTGTTGTGCGATCAGCCCCTGCATTTGCCCTGTATTTACAGGAATTACAGTAAGCGAATGAAACTCTTTGACAACTGAATATGAGTATCGGATTTCCAGGTGTCGACTCTTATCTCAACCTGGTCCAGATCTGGGTTCTCCCCAGCAGTTGAATTCCTATATAGCCCCTTACCTTGAGCCGATCCTCTCCAGCCATTGAAAAATTGCACCGGTATGTCTCTCCATTCTCGGGGTTATAAATCTTGCCCTGCCAGCAATTATCCCCTTCATAATGAAATCCTGATATCAGGGGCAAACCGACAAGAGTTTGATCTCGAAGAGCGGGATTTGGGTTATGCCTGTCTACCTTGGGCCTGCAGGGCATCTGTTTGTCAGTGGGCGGATAGTTGGGTTCTTCCAGGCTGGAGATTCTTCCGCAGTAAAGTGACCCGCATCTGTATATCTCGAAGATCGCATCATTATCCTGCGTATTCCAGAAGCCTGTTACGGAGTCGGCGTCGACCGCCCCAGCCGGGGCAGCCGTCAGGATTATCAAAAACAGCACGAGATGGGCGATGCTTCTGGACATTGTTACCTCTCAAATCGTTCCACATTAAAAACCTCTCTGGATTCCGGCTCAAAACCACTGCCGGAATGACAGAGTGTGGCGGCTCATTGTGCTCAAATATCGATGAAATTGTGAAACGCTACATTAGTTTCCATCCGAAAATCCAGATGAACGTAGGAAAGTTTCAATTTATGATATACCCGCAGTTTCCGATTCGGAAAGGAGGCTTAATCTGGTCATTCCGCTCACCGCCTTTAGGCGGAAGATTTTCGCTCTGGCTAGGAAATCAAGGGCTTGCGCCGAGGCGTACATTTGTACCGCCTCGCGGCGCGTCGAGATATCGGCAGGCGGTCCCGGTTCCCAAGCCCAGGGGCGGATAAGACACTCGCAGTTTCCGATCCGGAAAGGAGGCTTAATCTGGTCATTCCGCTCACCGCCTTTAGGCGGAAGATTTTCGTCCTGGCAAGGAAATCAAGGGCTTGCGCGGAACCGTACATAATCTGGTCTTAATCTGGTCTTAATCTGGTCATTCCTTTTACCGCCTTTAGGCGGAATATCCTCTTACCGCCTTTAGGCGGAAGCTGTACCGCCTCGCGGGTGGGTGGGCGGGCTGTCGAGATCTTTGACAGGGTTTTGCGGCCACCCGCCGAAATCTCGACGCTCCGCGAGGCGAGGCGGTCCCGGTTCCCAAGCCCAGGGCGGAAAAGGACCCTTTCCGGATCGGAAACTTAGGCTATTCTGATTCTTGCGTCGCAGACCTCGATGTCCTTTGATGCCACAAATACGGGATTCAGGTCCATCTCCTGGATCTCAGCATGTTTTTCCAAGAATTTTGAAACCTGCAGGAGAAATTTCTCAATGGTTGGAAGATCGATCGTTCCTTTCCTCGGGTTCCTGAGCGCTGCATAGCCCTTCAATTCTTCGATCATCTCTTTGGCATCCAACGACTCGATAGGGATCAGCCTGAAAGCAACATCGTTCATTGCCTCCGCAAAAATGCCTCCCAACCCAAACATAAGCACAGGGCCAAATTGCGGATCTTTTCGCGTTCCGATGATCAGCTCGAATCCTTTGCCCAGTTCCTGCACCATAACACCATCAAGCCTTTTTGCAGGGGGATTGGCTGTAAACAGGTCCACTATTTCTTTGAAGGCCCGCCTTACTTCCCCCTCATCCTTCAGGGGGACCGCCACCCCTCCCGTTTCGGTTTTATGAACCACATCGGGAGAGGAAATCTTGAGCGCCACCGGAAAACCTATCTTTGAAGCCACGCTAACAGCTTCATTCTCATCGCGCGCCAGGGAGCTCTTAAGCACCGGCAAGCCTTTTTTCTCTAGAAATGCAAGAGCTTCCACTCCGAGCAGCAGTCTTTCCATATTCATATCTTCAACCTTCCAAGCAAGTTTGCTTTCCAAAGATTACCCAAGGCTTTGGCAGCTCTTTCAGGGGTGGGAATAATCGCAAATCCCTCTTTTGCGTCCATCCCTTTTATCTCATCATCCCAAATTCCCGGTGGAGCGGTAAAGCAAGCGATAACAGGTTTTTCGAAAGGACCTGTGCCTTTCATATATTCTTCCATCTCTTTGGCCAAATTAACATTTGCCGATGCAAACACAGCAAGAAAAATGACTCCGTGCGTACCCTCATCTTCAATTGCCGCTTCCAGGATATCGATAATATTTTTCGAATTATACCAGGTAGGGCCCATATCCACCGGATTGGTGCGGATGGCGATCGGGGGAAGGATGCGATTGATCCTGTCCTGCGTGCCTGGAGCGAAGCGGGAAAGTTTAAGCCCCGCCTGCTCGACAGCATCTGCCGCGATCAGTCCTGGGCCTGCCTGGCCGGAAAGCACTGCAATATGAGCTCCTTTAATGGGCGGGCATTGATCAAATACTTTTGCCGTATCAACCAACTCTTCCGATGAAGTGACCTCAAGGATGCCGGCCTGGCGAAGAGCGCCTTTCCATATCTTATAGTTGCCTGCAAGAGAACCCGTATGAAATCGACTTGCACTGTCACCCTTTTCACTCTTTCCGGCCTTATATGCGATGATGGGCTTTCTTCCCCTTAAAGATGCCGCTGCATCAAGGAGCCCACGTGGTTCATCCAAACCCTCTATATACAGGGCTATGACCGTGGTAGCATCATCCTCTTCAACCAGATGCTCCAGGACCTCCGGAAAACCAACGTTGAGCCGGTTTCCGAGACTCATCAATTTAGACACACCCATCCTTTGTTCAATGGCCATAAAGCCACATAGGTGACACATACCGCCGCTCTGACTTATGAGCGCAACTCCTCCTTTTTTCATTAGAGAAAATTCCGGCGTAAAAGATGCGTTCACTCCGAAAGTCACGTTGACAAAGCCGAAGGTATTTGGACCAATAATGGGTAGTTCGTACTGCTCGGCGATGCTACCTATCTCCTTTTGAAGTGCTTCTCCCTTCACATCCTCAATTTCTCGAAATCCGGCGGTAATCAAAACTGCCCCCTTCACCCTCTTTTGCCCGCATTGGTGAAGTATTTCCGAAACATTTGACGCCGGTACGGCGATCACGGCAAGATCGACGCCGTCCGGCGTCTCCTTCAAAGATGTGTAAGACCTGAGGCCCCAGACCATTTCACCTTTGGGATTTACCGGGAATATTCGCCCCGTGTAATTGCCCTGAACAAGGCTTTTCATCACATGGTAACCAAGTTTATCGAGACTGTTCGATGCCCCGACGACCGCTACGGATTGAGGAGAGAAAACCTCTTTTAATTTTCTGTTCATCATACCTTCAACTTTCTTCTATGGCCACTTATGGCGGCGCAAAGCTCAAAGTGGCGGTTGGGGTAACTTCAGCCCGGTCTCCTTGAGCATGGTCATATCTCTGTGGATTCCCTCCACCGTAGGGGGAAAGCGTCCTACACAAATCATCGTGAACCTATTCCTATGAATTGGTTTAGTCAACTTGATACAGCATTCCCCCGCGTGTCAAACTCCATAGCCCGCCCACCCACCCGCGAGAGGGCTTGGTTTTTAGACCAATTTCCATTAAAGAGTTCTTGCGGTTCATCCGATTCATCTATTGGCGGCGAATCTGCAAAGGGTGGCTTTTTATAAAAATCCGGCAAATCCGAAAATCCAGCCGGACAATGACCATAATGTTCGACTCCAAAATACGGGGATCATTTTTGCATGGATTCTAAAAACTTCAGGTTTAAGTATGCTTCCGGACTAGGACCTTTTGCGATTTCCACTCCCATACGACTGCTGGGAGTAATTGCTCTTATCCTGGCGGTTTGCAGCAACGGCGGTTGCCTGGCGTCACAGATGAGGGCCACCTCGAACCGGCCGGTCAATGCGAGTATGACAGTCTTTGCCCGTGCCTCAATCGAGCAGCACTCGATGGATAGTGTTTGCCTATTCCCCTGCACCTCGCCCCCTGAGATGGCCGCAGCCTCAAAGGGGATCACGGTCGCTTTTCAGACCAGGCTTGTCCAAAGACGCCCTTTTCGGGAGATCCGGACCCTGCCATATGAGGTCAAGTCGGATTCGGAAGCATTATGGTATGCCAGAAACGAGGGGTGCACGCTCGCAATGTGCCCATCACTTCTCTATATGATGGACGGAACCGGAGCTATGACTACAGAGCTTACAGTACGCACCCGGATATTGGATGCTCGAACGGGTCAAGTTCTCTGGGACCTCAAACAGATCGGGCGGTCCCAACCGGGCTACGATATCGATCTTACTTGGAATACCATCACGGGCGAACCCGCGCAGAGGTGCCTCGTGATAGCCGATTGTTTAGCTCAACGTTTCGCCGAATACCTGGTTGGACCGCTCGAGAAAGAGAAGTAGGAAGCAGCATGGCATAGTGCAACAATAAACAATCGGGTTCAGTGGAGACAGTGATGAGCACAACTACGGGAGAAATTCAGCCGGTCCTAAGTGTGCCATTGGTTGCCAAGGAGGTCCAGCCCAAAGATGCCCAGTCAGTACCGCCGGTCATCAGGACCGAAGGCGGCAGCGCCGCAAAAGTTGGGGATTTTGGAACAAACAGTGGCGCCAACTTTCCCGCCCCGCCCCCGGAATTCTCCGCTGAAGTCGTCCAAGAGATACAATTTTTCCTCAAGGAGAACATGGGCATCGAGCTCAACTTCACCGCAGACGAGGACGGCAGGACTGTAGTGGAGGTTCTGGACAGCAACACCGGCAAGGTGATCCGCAAGATGCCGCCGGAAAAGGTTTCTCTGTTTCGCAACAAAATCGAAGAGCTCAGGGGTATTCTATTTGATGGCCAGGCCTAGAACCTTATGGTAGGATAAAAGTATGAAGTCAAAATCCGAGACGGCCGCACGGGTTCTTTTGGCCGATGACGATGAAATCTTCCTCG
This sequence comes from Syntrophobacteraceae bacterium, assembly GCA_049515795.1. Taxonomy (GTDB): domain Bacteria; phylum Desulfobacterota; class Syntrophobacteria; order Syntrophobacterales; family Syntrophobacteraceae; genus SbD1. The sequence goes on along the minus strand of JBEKTT010000112.1, from coordinate 5,161 downwards.
AGATTCTGGCCGAAACGGTAGAGGAAGCCGGAGGGGAAGTTGCGCTTGCTTCCGACGGCGTGGCCGCTCTCGAACAGTTGTCGGCCGGCGATTTCGATATCCTCATCTCGGACCTGAACATGCCCCGGATGGATGGTTTGACCTTACTCAGACAGGTTAGGGCACTCTACCCCCACATTCTTAGCATTCTGATAACCGGATTCGGAAGTCTGGAGTCGGCTATCCAAGCTCTGCGGCTTGGAGCTTACGACTATATACAGAAGCCTTTCATGGTGGAGCACGTGGCCGCAACGATCCGAAACGCTGTCGACCGGGTCAAAACCTATAAGGAGAGGGCTGAACTGCTTCTGGAAATAGAAAATCTGCAGAGCAAGATCTGTTCTCTTGAAGGAAAACACCATTCGAAATCCAAGGTTTACGACAGCTCGGGCAATCTGATTAGAGGACCTCTGCTGGACAGTCTACCGGGATTTCGGCCCGATGCTTTTCTGGAAAAACCGCTGGGAGATACGAATCGGACCCTTGTAGCCCTCCAAGCGCTCAAGGATCTCAAGCGCGACGGCATAATATCAGATTTGGAACTCCAAAAACTTAAGCAGCTCATTATTAGTAGATAGAGTCCGGCAGGTTATGAAAATTTTGATCGTGGAAGACGATGTAATGCTCAGTGAGCTTCTAGAGGAACGCCTGTTGCGTCTGGAGCACGAGCGAGTGCGGGTTTGCCTGACCGGACGGGAAGCCTTTGAGGTGATCAACGAGGAAGCATTCGATTGTGCGTTTGTGGACGTGGGCCTGCCCGACATGGACGGGCTTCAGGTTCTAAGCGCAATAAAGGAGCGCGATCACGGCCTTCCGGTAGTCATGATGAGCGGCTTTCCAACCATGGACCACGCGATCGAGGCCATGCGCAAAGGGGCTTCGGATTTCCTCACCAAACCGTTCACACTCCAGGATGTAGCTTTCACACTGCAGTGCATCAGGCAGGAAAGGCAACTACTGGTGCAAAATCTCAGTCTTCAGCTCGAAATCCAGACGCGCAAGGAACTCGAGGAGGTAAACCGCAAACTCGAGAGCAGAGTTAACGAGCAGACCAGGCTGTTTCGTATCTCGAAGGAAATAGACGAAATCCACTCAAGCGACGATCTTTATCCACGAATCGTCCACCTGGCCTCCTCACTCGAATCGGTCGAAAGGGTAAGCTTTTTCCTGGTGCCCCAGGACAGAAGCAGCCTTGTGGGTATCGCCAACTGCGGATGGGACCCCTATGATTCCTGGCCTCAAAAAATAGAGCTCTCAGAGGGGCGGAGGCGGGAATTGCTCGGAAATGGCGCAAGTCATACCATCATTGGTCCCGACGAAATCCAACGCTTTTTTGAAAACGCGCCCCAAACAGACAGGATTCTCTCCTGCTGGCCGATGCGTATCCGGAAGGAATCATTCGGTCTCCTGATGGCTTTCCACAAAAACGGCAGCCCGCTGTCCTCAGAAGAAACACGGATTCTTGATTTCCTGATCACAAAGGCATCTTTGGCCGTCGAGAATATGGCGCTTTACGAAAGCCTGTTCAGCAACTTTTATGGTATATTGAAGTCACTCGTGAATGCGCTGGAAGCCAAAGATCTCTATAGCGGAAAACATTCTGAAAGAGTAATCTGTTATGCAACCGAAGCAGCCAGAACCCTTGGCTGCTCGGCGACTCAACTCGAGACCGTGCAAACCGTGGGCTTTCTTCATGATATCGGCAAAATAGGGATCTGCGACAGTATTTTGAATAAACCGGGGCCCCTGTCCATGGATGAGTACGAAATTGTAAAACAACACCCTTCGATTGGGGATTCGATCGTGTCCGAGTTGGGTCTGAGCTCTGAGGAAAGGTCGATAATAAGACATCATCACGAGAGGTGGGACGGGGCCGGCTACCCTGACGGCCTGTCCGGTGAACAGATCCCTCCGCTTGCAAGAGTATTAAGTATCGCCGACGCTTATGACGCAATGACGTCAAAACGGGCCTATCGCGATGCCATGTCGCGCGACCAGGCCCGTGCCGAGTTGCTGAAAAACCGCGGCAAGCAGTTTGATCCGTTGGCCTTGGACGCATTTCTCGAAGTTGTGTAAAAGATCTCGCCCAAAGGGGACAAATCCAAATAATGCTCATTATTTGATAATCGCAGAAGAACGAAAAATATGGCTGCCGGAAACCCCTCAACAAGTGAACAAATCCTTATCGAACGATGTATCCGCGCTTTGCATGAAATGGACCGGTCCAATTACTCGGGCAAGTTCGTCCAGGGGTTTGTGCATAACGTCAATGGACCTCTTCAGAACCTTACCTTGCTCACAGAGATGCTAATATCCGGTGTGGATCTCCAGGATCGCCTGTTTAAGAGCACTTGCGGCGAAAACCAACAATGGTCCGAGCTTCTGGGCAAACAACAAAAACGGCTGACTCAGATGCGCGAACAAATATCCAATCTGGCTGCAGACTTGCGCGAATTCATGCAGCTTTATGAAATTGAACTGTGCGGGACGGAATTAGACATTAATGCTATTCTGGCAAGGATATCGAAAGTGTTCCGGTCCGATCTCTTCTTCAAGCACCAGGTTAAATACGAGCTGCGCCTGGCAAAAAACCTCCCCCACATAAAGGCCCGCGGCAGGGACCTCGTTCCAGCCCTCTTCCACCTCTTCCAGAACGCCATAACAGCCCTCAAGGAATCGCCGAAGAAGCAATTGATCGTTGAGTCCTGCATACAGGCCGGGGAGATAGTAGTCAGAATAACTGATTCAGGTTTCGGGCCACCCGAAGAGCTGCATCCGGATGTCCTTTTCGACCTGTTCGAATCTAGATGGCAGAATCCTGGCAGTCAAGCCGCGTCCGCAGACCAACATCTCGGATTTGGACTCTATGCGGCAAGGCAGCTCCTTCTGCCTTACGGGTTTAGCGTCAGCCTTGAAAGAACCGGCCAGGGAACTTCAGCGCTAATACGCATGCCTCTGCACAAGAAATCGGCATAAAATTCCACCCGCCGGAAATTCTTTCCCTGATCCCCCTTTCGTGACGCCCGTCGGAGCTCGAAAGGCAGAGGTCTCAAACAAGCATGTTGCGATAACCAATGTGTAGACACCCGGTTTTCAATCATCAGACCTCGGCCTTCGGATTTCCGCCTTCCACTCTCCAATTCTGCCTCTTTTGGCAAGGTATTTGCTTAGGATTATTTCGACTGTAAATTCTATTGTTTTTACTGAAGGGAGGTTGACTGAAGCCCTATGAGAATAGATGAGATCCTGAGCCAGCAAGCTGTGCAGGAGAGCAAACAGTCAAAAGGGCCCCAGAGCGGCAGCCGTGATGATGCCTTCGCCCTGCTCCTTCAGAGTGAGATAGCGGGACCGGGGGAAGAGACTGCTCCGGGTGGCGCTGTTTGCGCACCAATGAGCGCACCCGGTTTTGGGACCCAATCCCTGAGCGGAAATTTAGCGCAGGCATCCGAAGTGTCCCAGGCGATTTCTGCTGTCAATGGCGTCCTCACACAGTTCGACTCTCTGAAAAATGCGCTGCAGGGAAACAAGTCTCCCAAGGAAATCAATGTCTTGATCGAACAGCTCAACACGGAAATTGCCGGAATGAACGATAAAATGAGCGGCCTTCCCTCAGATCATCAGCTAAACGACATGGCCGAAGAATTGAAGGTCAGCGCATATATGGAATCGGTTAAATGGAGGCGGGGCGACTATTTGTAATACCAAGTTGCGATCATAGCGGTACTTAAATTGCCACCCTGGGGATGTATGAACACAAGTTGAACGTAACTTGGTGTAAGATCCCGGGGGCAGATGTTTCACACATAAAGGAAGTTAAAATGAAAGGGACCGCATTTGTCTTTATAATCCTCGTTTCGGCCCTCCTCCTTGCGGGATGGCTGGCGCCCATAGCTTCCAATTCGGACGAGTCCGGAACACTATTGAAAATTAAAAGCCTGCAAAATCGGATCGGTCCGCCTCCCCGCCAGCTTCTGGCGGATCGTACCGATACGAAAGACGAGATTATATATGGTACCGATCCCGAGATGGAACGGGCAATGGCAAAACAGGCAAGGGAGGAAAAGGAAAAGGAAGAGAAAGCATGGATTATGCTGCAGAATATGAATCTTAGGATAAATAGCGGAAAAAATCCTCGATCTACCCAGCCGGACAACGCGCCGTCAAAATAAGGCCGGCCTGTTTTCGCAACCCCCCATTCAAACTACTGTATTCCACCATCAAAAATACAGTGAACCCCCCGCTTTTAGTCGTACCTTAGGACCTTAGAAAATGAGAACTGGAAATGCGCCCATTTTTCCTCATTACCACCGTGGCGCCGAGCAATTTCGAGACCGACCAGGGGCTTTTGCATATCTGAACCAAGGAAATGGACCTGGGGAGAATAATAGAGGCGTATGGCAACATGCCGGGGGACCTGCTCAATCTGTGCTTTCTGCTCCTCAATCCCGCGCGGCTGGTGATCGACAAGTACATCAGTTTTTTTGAAAACATGGACAATAAGGAGTTCATCGAAAACTTCGTGCGAATGGAAAAGTGGATCTTCGACAGTCCGGACGTTCCCGGCGAAACCATTCGGCAGTTTGTCGAGGATTGCTACCAAAAGAATTTGCTGATTCAGAGCAGGATGGAAGTCGGGGGAAACCGGGTCGATCTGAAAAATATCACCATGCCTTTGCTCAATATCTAGCCTGAGTTTACGACTTATTTGCGGGGACAGTAGATAACCACCTGTAATTAGGTTAGATTTGGTTCCGGCGGCGTATTACCTACCTAGCACTTCTTGAATTTGGAGGCAATTGGCGAGCTTAAGCTGACGAGGAGACATACGACTGAGGGTAATGTGGTCCTTGCGGTGTGCCAGGGTTCCTGGTGGGTAGATGACAGCAACCTCCCGAATCTCTGTGAGTTCCTTAAGGAGAGCGGGCAGTGATAATTCGATCCCTTTTTCGTAGGCTTTCTTACGCGCCAAGGAGCAAAGAAGCAAGGCCAGGACGCAATAGAGGGCGTGGACCTTGAGTTTTTGGTCGGTCCAATGGTGTGCGGGTTGCCAACGTAGGAAATCGACATTCTTCATATTCTTGAAGGTTTGCTCCACGGCAGTGAGACTACGATAGGCTTCAAT
>JBEKTT010000111.1:0-11184 GCA_049515795.1 Syntrophobacteraceae bacterium | reverse complement strand
CATCGAGGTAAAACCACTGACCGGAGAGCCGGATGCGGGAAATCCGCCAGTCCGGTTCGGAGGGAGGGGCGGCGTCGAGCCGCTCCTACCCCTATCGGGCTGAAGATCCTTACCTATAGGAACTTAGTTGACGCTGCACTAGCCCTGAGAAAGACGTTTGAAAACCGGCGGGCTTCGTCCCCCGATGATTTCGTTTTTGCTGTAAAAGCCAGCCGTTTCATCACACATGTCAGAAACTGAAGGGCTCTGTGGAAGCCGTGGAGAAGTTTTTCGAACGTGCTTAGGGCTTGGCGAAAAAATCGGCCCCGTGCTGTTTCAGCTTCCGCCGGCGCTGAAGATAGATCCGGAGAGGTTGAGGACATTTTTGCGGCTGCTTCCCACAAACGAGAAATACTCTTTCGAATTCGGCAATCAGGCTGGTTTCACCCTGAAATTTATTCTCTTCTCTTTGAATTCAGGACCACTTTTTGCATCTACGAAAATGGCTCTGCGGCCCTGAACGCCCTGACGCTGCAGCGGCTGATCACCGGCGCCGGATCGTAGTCGACTCTGGATGGATCGGACAAGGCTCAGTCAGAAAAAGAAAAATTTTCAATGTGGGCTGGAAAATGGTATTCGTATAAGGTCTTTCCCTGATATAATAGGGTTCTCTTCTAGGAGGGGCGTCCCTATTTCAGGAAAAGCGAACCAAAATCCGGCAGATCGCCTCCTTGACAATGAGCATGTGGTTATTTAGCCTTATGTAACAACCTCCAGACGGTGATTTCCCATTCGGAAAACGGATTGGCATTCAATCCTGGCTTAGCAGATTTCAAAATCCGTTTGTCAGTGTCCTCAGTTGCCGGGCAATAGAAAGTTAATTTCGTCCGCCGGCGCAAGGGAAATTTCTAACTTTTTAATTGTGTGCGGAAAAGGAAAGGTATGCAGATCGAGTACAAGAACATCGATCCAAAAGTTGTGGTGAACGAAATCCGAAACGGCAGGTCCCTGGAATCAGTCCAGAAAGTGTTCGGATTAAAATTCAAAAGCGAGGTTCAGGACCTCTATCTCAAAGGGCTCATGGAATTGGGAGAAATCCCTCAGGTCGCATTCAACAAGCCCGCTGCTCCTATGATCCAGGCATCGGAGAATCAGGAAAGAACTCTGTTTCGCAAGAGGGAACGGCAAAGGCCTCCGGTGTCCAATCCCATCGTGGTGATCAAGACCGGCAATTTCCGGACGATCGGCCAAAGCGGCAGTATAACCCTTAACAGGGCCCTTTTGATTGAGATGCTGGGGTTCGGAGTAGGGGATTCTTTTGAAATCTACAGGGAAGACGATATGGTGGTCCTGAAGAAGGCTCCCAGTCCGGTGTGAGTTAAGCGCAGGCCTTCCTTTTTCCCAAAGTCCCGCGGATGAGCGCTAGATTTTCTTCCTCAGCTTATTCAAGACATGCAGGAAACGCCACATGGCAGTCAGGTTGGTGCCGACTGCAAGAACCACGAGCACGGCTTTTAGAGACAAATCCATTGTCCAGGGGATTGCAAAGCCTGCGCCGAGCAGGTTTATGAACGGGTTGAGGACCCCGGCAACTCCCAGCAGTATGATCCTCTCTCCTCTCTGGAAGAATCCCACCAGGCATCTTTCACCCAGTCCTTCGGCTCGAGCCCTCGTGTAACTCACCATGAGCGAGCCGAAAAGAATGAGCAAGATGAGCAGGAGGTAAAAAGGTGTGTGGTAGAAATAGACCCAGATGCCCAGGTAGATCATGAGTTCCGTGTATCGGTCCAGGACCGAATCGAGGAAGGCCCCGAACTTTTTGCTCTGACCCGTAGCCCTTGCCAGCGAACCATCCAGAGTATCCAGAAGACCTGTCAGAAGTGTGAACACCCCTCCCAGAAGCGGTACATAAATGAAGGAGAGCCCAGCCAGCATGCTGATCAAAAGCCCTCCGTAAGTGATGTGATTGGGCGTGAGTCTCCAGTCTATGAGCTTGGGAACTATATGCGTTTCAAGAATTTTGTAATAACTGGCTTCGATTAACGTTCCCTTGAGCATAAGACCCTTTGACCGGCGTTCATCTGGAAACGCCGGATGGTTCCAGATACCTCGCGGAGCATGGAGATACTGGGGGGTTAGTATCAGTGGTCTTAGAATTAACGGACGCGAAAGTTTCCCGCCCGAACCCATAATAGGAAATAAGGCGACCATTGGATATCAAATTTTGCCTTTTAGATCAAACCTAAATAAGGCGGTTAACCTCGCGGGGCGCAGAGCAAACACAATGCTCACTTTAAGAACCCTGCGAATCCAGGATCGCCCAGTTCACGATGGCAAAGTCGGGGACCTTTATCTGGATCCTGTTCCCTTTAGCCACGTAAGTATCATGGGGTGCCAGGAGCGCATATGCCAAGCCGCTTCTCAAAAAAGAAATTTTATTTCGGTGCTCGGCGGCGGACTGGTTCGGGGCGAACGAGCAACACCAGCCTCTCATTTCCACAACGCCCTCAACGGCCTGATAAAAGCCCTCTTTTTTTCTTATCGGGGCCAGGGTGCGGGCATCGAGGGTGAAATCTCCGCGTGCTCTCAGGCCCAGAAAACGCCGGATCACCGGCGCCGCAATCTCTTCATAGACTATCCTTCCGGCCCGTGGATTTCCGGGAAAACCGAGAAAAATGCGGCCATTGCCGGTTGCCAGGGCGCTTGCCTTTCCCGGGATTAGGTTGAGCCGGTCGAAATGAGTCCGTAGGCCCAGCCTTTTCCAGACCTCCGATATGAAATCCCTGCTCCCTTTACCCATACCTCCCGTTGTAATCACAAGGTCCGCCTCGGCTTCTTCAAGCCGGGAGCAAATTACTACCGGATCGTCGGGGGCTACTCCGAGTTCGATCGGTTCTCCTCCTCCCACCCGGACAAGATTGGCAAAAAGATGGGTGTTGTTGCAAAAGGTTGAGGCGGTTTCGTCGCTGCGGCCCGACTCCCTGAGTTCGTCACCTGTGGCGAGGATCGCCACGCGGGGACGGCGGGTCAGGCGAAGTACCTGCCTGCCGGTTGCCGCTGCAAGCGCGAGCCGGGTAGGGGTGAGCACATCGCCTTCCTCCAGCAGAAGCTCGTCCTGCCGTGCCTCGCTTCCGGGTGCGATCACCCCCGATCCGGGCCGGAACGGGCCGGTCAAAACGAGACCCTTATCACTGGGCGTGGCTTCTTCGTAAGGAATAACCACATCCGCACCAACGGGAAGCACTCCTCCGGTCATTATTCGAAAGCACCTGCCGCTGCTCGCTTTCTCAGGCTTTTTTCCGGCCACTGTTTCCCCTTGAGCGATCTCAAGGATTACTGGTTTTCCAGGAGCGGCGGATTCACTATCCATGCTGATCAGGGCGAAGCCGTCCCATTTTGAACGGGGATTGCCCGGAATGTCCCGGTCCGCCGATATTGGCTCGGCAACCACCCGGCCCAGGGCCGAACCTAGTCCGACCAGCTCCCAGTCGAGCCTTTTCACCAGGTCCAGCGCGGTTTTTTTAGCTTCTTTCAGGTCCATCGATTTCAGCCAGGTCCGAAGGAGTATTTACGTTTTTGAAACTGAGCGCATCCGGGTCCACTTCGCGCCATTCCCTCTCGGTCACGGTCCGAATCCTGATTTTGCGGTAAAAGCCGATTACCTGACGCTTGTCAGGCTCCCGGAGCTGGCGTGCGATTGCAGGGATGCATCTGCGATTGTACATTGCAAGCAGGGGATCATAATATTCGTTCATTTTGGGAACAACGGCGTCGAACCCTTCTCTGGCGTCAATAATCATAGAGGCCAGTTCAGGGACGAGAAAAGGCATATCGGTCGCCCTTACAAAGATCCATTCGGCGGGGCTGAAGAGCAGAGCGGTATAAATCCCTCCGAGCGGCCCACGGTCCTGGATTATGTCCTGCGCCAGCATCACTCCAATATCCAGGTAGGGTTCGATCTCACTTACAACCGCCATCACTGGATCGCAAAACGGGCGCAACGATTCAATGGCCAGATCAATAAACCTTTTGCCCCTTAACAGTTGAAACGCTTTGTTTTTACCGAACCGGAGGCTTTTGCCTCCGGCCAGGACCGCTCCCGTTATCAATCATCGTCTCCCAGCCGGATGTGGATCGAAACCGTTCGAGGCTTATCCCAGCCCCGAAGGCTCGATAGCATCCCTTCTATCCCGCCGAGTACAAAGTCTTCGACAAAATCCTTCATGGGCAGTTGTTTGCCATCGAGCTGAACGAGTATTTTCCGCTTTTTTTTATCCCGAAGATAACGATTTTCAATGAATTCAGCGACCCCGCGCCAATCGGTAAATGAAAATCCGGGGACCTGCATATCCACCGCATCGTCGGAGACAAGGGCTATGAGGTTATCACCTGGGCCACAAATTGGCTTTGGCTCCAAGGCAGAACGGAATACCTCTATTTTCGGATAATGCGCTCTTTTAAACCCCTCGGTAATGAGGATATCCTCGGTCCAGAAAAAACGCCCCGCAATTTCCTCCAGGCTCATTTCCCGATCCGTACGGCGGATCGTGGCAAACTGGTCCGGCGATGAGATGGCTACGACTTCGGCGCCTGCGCGTCTTAACCTCCAGGTATCCTTGCCCTCGCGATCCATCTCGAACCCGTGTGCGTCGTGCTTGAGAGCCCCAACCCGGTACCCTCTTGCAGCCAGCTCCGGAATCAGCTTCTCGAGAAATGTGGTCTTACCCGACCCCGAAGCACCTACGATCGAAATTACAGGTAACATAGTCTACCTTTCATACGTCATTGATAGATGAGTTGCGCCGGTACGGCAGTTGCTCGTATCGATTTGATTTCTCAAATCTGTTCGGAAACATCTCACAGCTTTAGCCGGCTGTCAATCGGCCCGGTCCGCAGAGTCAATAATGTGAATGATTTTCATGAATCTTTCGTTCTGTTCGGCGATCTCGGAGGCGATTTCTTCCAGAATCTCACCCGGCTCTTCGCACCCGGCCTCTCTGGCCCGGTTGGCCCAAAGCCTGTATGCACGGGCGTGCTCCTCATTGTGACTTATCCAGTGCTCGGCCATTTTTCGGAGTTTCACGATTCCTGAAACGGCCTCTGCGCTTTTCTCCGGCCCATGTTCCCGGTGCCTGTCGTGCATAGGGTTACTCCTCAGCCTTTGTCATGGTCGTTTTCCACCGGGTGGCCGTCACACCATTGCTTTCCAGCCCCATCAACGCCCAGCCGCAATTGACCCCGGCAGCAGTGTATGATAGCCTTTCCCCAAAGGAGGCAACTAAATGATTCCCTATCCCAAAATAGACCCTGTCCTGTTCTCCATCGGCCCAATCCATGTGAGGTGGTACGGGATTATGTACGTTTTGGGCTTTATAGGCTGCTATTTTCTGCTTCAGAGACAGGAACGGTCGAAGCAGATCGGACTAGTCGGCGCGGCGGCCCAGGATCTCATTTTCTATCTGGCGGTAGGAGTGGTCGTCGGGGGCCGGCTCGGCTACATCCTTTTCTACGAATATAATGATTTGCTGGCATATATCAAAAATCCGCTGGAAATAATAGCCACCTGGCACGGAGGGATGTCATTTCACGGGGGTCTTATAGGATGCGTTATCGCGGGGTGGATTTTTTCCAGGCGAAGAACAATGCCTTTCGCCGCCCTGGCTGACTCGGTGATTGTGACCTGCCCGATTGGGCTTGGGCTTGGCCGGTTAGGCAATTTCATAAACGGCGAACTGCTTGGCCGCCCCGGCAATGTTCCCTGGGCGATGATCTTTCCCGCCGGAGGCCCGATTCCGCGCCATCCTACACAGCTCTACGAATCTTTGGCAGAAGGCCTGCTGCTTTTCATTATAATGTGGAGTTTGCGAAAAAAGCCCTTTAAGGACGGTATGATGGTCGGTTTTTTTCTCATTTTTTACGGTATCTTACGGTTTATAATTGAATTTTTTAAGGAGCCCGACCCTCAAATAGGTTTTCTGCTCACTTATTTTACCATGGGACAGATTCTGTGCATCGCACAGATCGCAGCCGGCGTCGTTTTGATCTTTTACCTGAACCGCAAAGCGACTGCCCGGGAGGTGTAATAACCGGGGCGGGCGCTATCGGCTGTAGCGGCTAGCGAGGAATTTCAATGGCCTACGATCGGCTCGCGACTTTACGGCACGATTCTTCAAAGGTTGTTCGCGAATGGCGATCACTCTACGAAGGACGAAAGAATAGCGCCCGCAAGGCGCTCGAGGTGATACGAAGCGGGTACCGGGTCTTCATGGGGTCGGGATGCAGCGAGCCGCAACACCTCGCTCAAAGCCTCGAGGAAAGGCTACCCAGCCTTGCGGACGTGGAAATTCTCGACATCCTGAGCATCGGAAAGCCCCGGTTCACTGAAGGAGGCTATGACCAGTGCCGCCTGAAGTCATTCTTTGTCGCCTCGGCAACCCGCGAGGCCGTGGCCGAAGGACGGGCAGACTACACGCCGATAGATCTCTCGGATATCCCGGGGCTGTTTCGTTCAGGCGCCATGACCATCGATGTCGCCCTCATCCAGGTATCTCCTCCCGACGACCACGGTTTCTGCTCCTTCGGGATAGGGGTGGATATTGTTAAGTCTGCGGCCGAGAGCGCCAGGCACGTAATTGCTCAGGTAAATCCCCGGATGCCCCGCACGTTGGGAGACTCCTTCATTCACGTTAGCCATATCGACGCCTTCGTCGAGTATGAGGAGCCGTTGCTCGAATTCGGGCTTCCCGTCATGAATCAGATTGCTGTAGATATTGGTAAGCACGTGGCGGGGCTCGTCGAGGACGGCTCGACCATCCGCGTGGGGGTGGGAAGCATGTCCACCGCCGCCCTGTATGCCCTGGAAGGCAAAAAGGACCTTGGGGTTCACACCGACATGCTTACCGACGCCTACCTGCACCTTGTAAACAAGGGGGTCATTACCAACGTTCGAAAGTCTCTGCACCCGGGGAAAATAATAGCCAGCTTTTGCCTCGGATCGCGCGAACTCTACGATTTCGTCGATAATAACCCGATGGTAGCCCTCTACCCAATCGATTATACCAACAATTACCTGGTGATCTCCGAAAATGACAAAATGGTGACCATCAACTCGGGCCTGGAGGTTGACCTCTCCGGACAGGTATGCGCAGACTCGCTCGGGTATGAAATATACAGCGGCGTGGGCGGGACGATCGACTTTTTGCGGGGCGCCAAAGGTTCTCGGGGCGGCAAGACAATAATGGTGCTCCCCTCGATCACCATGGATGCGTCGAAATCCAGAATCGTTTCGGCCCTCACTGAAGGCGCAGGAGTCGTCACCACCCGCGGCGGCGTAGAATACGTCGTTACCGAGTACGGAGTTGCCGGTTTGCAGGGCAAGAGCCTTCGGGAACGGGCGCTTGCGCTTATTTCTATAGCGCATCCCGACTTCAGGGACCAACTCATGGAAGCCGCCCACCTGATTCATTACCTGGAAAAGGATGCCAGACGCTCGGCGACAAGCAGGGCCATCTATCCGCACGATTGGGAATATTCTCAGACGTTCATCGGACCGGGCCGCGTATTCTTCCGGCCTGCCAGGTCTACCGATGGACGTGCCCTCAAGGAATTCTTCTATTCGCTGCCCACCGATGAAGCTTACTTCCGGTTTCTTTCATTCATGAAGGTCTTCCCCTACTATGATGTCGAAGCGATGGTAAGTATTGATTATCACAGGGAGATGTGTATTCTGGGGTTCGCGGGCGAAATGGGTTCCGAAAGAATCATTTCTTTAGCCCATTATCATCTGGATGATGAAACTATGGTGGCTGAAGTCGACTTTACGGTGCACCCGAACTATGCGCGCAAAGGCATTGCAACCTCGATGGTTCGCCATATTGCCGAAAATGGCAAACAAAGAGGTGTAAAAACACTCGTTTCATACACCGGAAACCAACGGGTTTTTGGAGTTTTCCGAAAACTTGACTACGTTATGGAAAGCTCGCTGTCGGCCGGCGTCTATGAAATAAGGGTCCTGCTGGACCGGCGGAATACCCCGATACCTGAATCAAATTAGTATTTGTGAGACCATTAACTTTACGGAAATTTCGGGCAAGGCAGGGGGAAACTGCAGAAGCGGCGCAAATGGATCGGCTGGAGCCTCTCGAAAGACAAATCGCCAAACTGGGGGAAAGAATCGATATGCTGGAGCGCAATATCGAATATCTTTCCTCGCAGACCAAACACCCGGTCGAAGAACTCCTCTGGCAGCACGGATTTCCGGTCATTAGCCACGGCGGCCGGGCACAGCTTCTCTTCCCGCCCAATATCGCTTCCACATCGCTCGGATACTTCTATCGTATGATGAGGCGTTACTCGTTCAGGCTTTTCATACGGGACCTTATCCAAATTCCGGAAGGAGACGAACTCGGCGCGCTTACCCGTTACTGCTCTCTTAGGACCGTTAAGTCCTATCTGGGAATTCTTGCGGAAATGGGAATCGTATGTCTTGCGAACAAAGGGTACAGGCTCGTCAGGAAAGTTCCGAGTTTCGGCCAAACACTCGAATGGTATGTGTGCGAGATTCTCAGGCGCGAGTTCCTCTCGCCCGCCCTGTTCAATGTGAAGCTTCAAAATACGAAGTTCGGCGGCGACTACGATGTCATTTCCATGGTGGCCGGACATCTCGTCTATGTGGAAGTCAAGTCCTCACCGCCCCGGGGAGTCGAACACCAGGCGGTCGAGGCATTTCTGGGAAGGCTTCGCGACCTGGATCCCTCTATAGCCATTCTGTTGGTGGATACCGAACTGCGCATGCGGGACAAGCTCGTCCCGCTCCTTGCCGAAGGGCTTGAACGCGAAGGAAAGACAGGTCCGGATTGGGCTGTCCTTAGGCTGCTGAACGAAATTTTCCACGTGCGCCATTACATCTACGTGATAAACAGCCGAAAAGGGGTCTATAGCAATCTGCGGACATGTTTTCGTGATTTTCTGCTCCGGGAAAGCAAAGGGTAGACATGCCTGCTCGGGTATGAAATGTCTTTTTGCGAACTCTGATAACCGGTTTTTGACCTCCGCCGGAAAGGCCGTAACCTATGCTGGACGTATCCGAAATAGAAGAGCGGGCCAGGTTTTGCTATTGCGTCTTCCTCCAGTTGAACTGGCTTAGCAGCAATGATTTCGTCGAACCCGGCCAGTATCCGGATTATCTGGCCAAATCGTCGCTCGGCCTCGGGACCGATCAGTTCATAACCATGTCACTTGACGAGGCCCTGATGGAGAACCGGCCTGACGGCGGCCTGGGGTCGCTCGTATCGCTCTACGAAGGCTTTACCTACGCTTTCTGCCAGGTGCTTGAAAAGGATATGGACCAAATCAAGGCGGAAATCTCCCCCGCTTTTCTGAAAAAACTGGCCGAAGAAATGGGGGTGGGGGACCTGTTCCAGGGTGGCACTTGACATTTATATGGAAATATGTACAATCATAAAGCTTGATCGTCTCAGGATTACGCTTGTCAATAATTTAAACCTCAACACAGAAGGGGGCGAAACGGGTTCGACGGAGGTAAAGAAGCTTAAGTTGCATGCCGAGGTCCTTGCTGCTCGTTAAACAGTTTGGAATAAAACAAACGCAGACGATTACGCGTACGCTGTAGCCGCTTAATCGCGGCTGCCGTCTCCAGGTTCTGCTCCCGCGGGGACCGACGAGGCGTCGACTAAGCGGGATGGCTGCCGACATGATGCTCGCAGTGGCGGCGGTGACATCTAGTGGGCTGGCTCCGGTGAAATCCCGTCCGCAGGAGTTCCCCGGCGCGAGATTAAAAGTGCGAAATAAGCATGTAGAAGCTTAGGCGGAATGCTTTCGGACGCGGGTTCAACTCCCGCCGCCTCCACCAATTTTCAACATAATTTCATTATGCTAAAGCGTTGGAAACGGCCAAAATTGCGCCACTATTGGCTCGGCTGTCTTTTGCCTATAGCTCTGCATTGGGGGGGACTTACGGCAATGTTGTTAAATTAAGGAATTGAGAGATTCATTCTTGAATGCGCCGACCCCCGTCCCGCCTCGCTCGTGCCTCTTGCCTCTCACCCCTCACCTTTCGGGAAAGATTTCTTAGGGGTTTGAAATTTTTGTCATTGACCAAGTGAGGGTGTGGATGTACTCGTATTCTTAACTTTGATGCGATACTTGTCTGGCCCGACCTCGTAGAACACAACTTCAAGCTTATCTCAGATCAATCCGAACGGAGAGCCTATGAAGAGGGAAGAGACTAGAAGACCGCAAGGGCAAAGGGACGATATGCTTCCTGAGTATGATTTTACGGGCAAGAAGGGCGTCCGTGGAAAGTATTACCAAGCCTACAGGCAGGGACATACGGTGATAATCGGAGAGGATGATGGAACGGTCAGCGTCCGGTATTTCACCCTGGAGGATGGAGCGGTCATGCTTGAGCCGGATGTGCGTGAGTATTTCCCGGATTCTGAAGCTGTCAATGCCGCTCTGAGGTCACTGATTGCATTGGTGCCCCCAAAGTCGACTAAGCGTAGAACCAATAGCAAACGCAGCAGTACAAACAGAGACGTCTGACCGTGTCTCGGCAAAGCTCTCCCGTTGCAACGCCGCTCTGCACGTTCCCTACACCTGGAAGCGGTGTTTTACATGGCAAAATCAGCGTGTTAAGCCTGAAAAAAGGGGGTTGCCTAAAATCTATTCTGTTGATGCAGATATTTGTCTTGGCCCGACCCATGAACAAAGGGGTCAAACCTACACTCATGACATATCGCGGCTGTTTTAGCCCCCCCGTCCCATCCGGAGTTTAGTTATCTCTCCTCGTTCTCGATCGGAGGGCTATAGAGAGAGGGGTCAAACCTACACTTTTCACGCCCCAAGCTACCTCTCAAGCATTCCAACAGATTTGCTCTGTTTCATCTCCTCTGCTGCAACCGGTCTGACTGCCCCGCCATTGTCAGGAGTGTAGGTGTGACCCCTCTTTCCTTCTCAATGAGAGTGGTTCTTGTGACTCCGGGATGGCCCTCCATCCCCGGAGTCTTATACCCCGCTTCCCGACTATCCGGGCTGAAGATTTGAGGCGAATAGGATGTGATAGAGAGAGAGGGGTCAAACCTACACTTTTCACGCCCCAAGCTCCCCCTCAAGCATTCCAACAGATTTGCTCTGTTTCATCTCCTCTGCAACCAGTCTGTCTGCCCCGCCATTGTCAGGAGTGTA
>JBEKTT010000110.1:0-11237 GCA_049515795.1 Syntrophobacteraceae bacterium | reverse complement strand
CTTTTGCCCGAACCACTGCTTCCGATAACCGTTTCAACCGGCCCGCCGACAAGCTCCTTTTCTTCGTATCCGAGTAGCCGACAAGTGGCCGTGTTTGTTCTTACAATCTTGTTCTCCGGCGAAACGACGATTAACGAGTTAGTCATGCTCCTAAGGATGTTGTCAACGTAATCTTTCGAAACGGTCGTTTTATCCAGATCCTCAGCCATTCGGTTAAAACCTTCCAGCAACATTTGCATCTCACCGGTAGCCACAGAGGTAATCCTAGTTGTGAGATCACCCTGAGCGAGTCGTGCTAAGGCGCGGGTAAGCTCATTAATCGGATCGAATATCACTTGTCTTGAAACTAAGAACACCATTATGCTAAGTACTATCGCTACAACTGTATTGAGAGCAAACACAACCATCACCGTCTTCGCAATCTGTTGGTTGATGTTGTGGCGCGACAGGCAGACGGTTACTTCTCCTATGACATAGGTACCGGTGAGAATTGGAACAGAAAGCTCTATAATAGACTCCTTGTTCCGGATAGCTGCTATGATATCCTGCAAATCACTCTCTTTTGATAGCTCCACAAGTATAGTTTTTAGTCTAGGCGACTGGTAGTTCATACTGGCATATTGGGAGGTAACGATGTTTGAGTGTTCATCACGGATAACGGAATACATAATGTCTTCATCTCTGTTTGCCTCGCTCACAATTGAATCCAGCTGAATGCTATCCTTCATTACGAGAGGATCTTCACTGAGCATAGCCATATAAGACGCAAAACTTTTCCCCTTGGTCACCAGAGAACGCCGGAGCGTCTTTCTCTCATTCATGGCAATGACAGCGCTCAACACCATGGTACCGACAAGGAGGGTCAGGAAGATCCGTTTCAGAAACTCATACCGGATGCTTTTGTTATTTGGAATTCCAGACATTTATCGTTGGTCCTTTTCGACCTTACTTAATTCCATGGCACCTATTCTATTGTCTTGGTGACGATCTCCATAAAACCGGGCGCAAGCTCAAACTTACCCTCTTTGGCCGTCCTCATATTCAGAAGCACGTCGTATCCCTTTGAGGTTTCGATGGGAATAGACGAAGGTTCTGCTCCTTTCAGGATCATCACTGCCTTCTCTCCGGCAAGCTGGCCCATAGAATAGGTGTTTTGGCACACGCCCAGAAGTACCCCCTTCTCTACCAGATCTTCGAGGTGGGTTATCGTAACCACTTTAGCATTGACCGCCATATCCGTGATCAGCGAAATCCGACTGTCGACCAGATTGCTGCCAGTAATGAAAACAGCTTCTGCGGTGCGTAATACTTCCGGTAGGAGTTGCTCAATATCGTCTATCTTGCTCAAACGAACGGGAATAATCTTGAAAGCATAATTTTTCTCAGTTTCCTGCATATCCTTCAATTGTAACTCGGAGTTTTTTTCACCCGTTGTATAAAGCACTGCCAGCCTTTTTACATGCCTGAAGTATCCCAGGATTTCCATAAGTTTCGACAAGGGAGTCTTAGAACTGACGCCCGTGGTGTTGTTTCCTGAACTCTCCAAAGCCTTAGCTATCCCAGCCCCTACGGGATCATAAACCCCACAGAAGACTATCGGCACGTCCTTAATCTCACGGCTGACGGGTATGGTGGCAGAAGTGCCCAATGTGATAATCAAATCCAGTTTTGTTGCAGCAAATTGCTGTACCAGTTCCGCTGCCCTCGCCTTATTTGCATCCGCATTCTCTATAATGAAAGCTGTATTGTTCTCTCCAAACCCCTCTTCTGCGAGCCTTTCTTGCATGCCTTTGAGCTCTTCGAGATATCGGACCTCTCCACTAAACAGCAGGACTCCGATTTTTCTGTCTGCCTGCGCCTCTATCGAAAAGATTGCCACAATCAGAAAAGCCATGCCGGAAAACAAAAGCTTCTTTGTTGCTCCCATTGCTCTCTCCCCCTATACGTGTCCAACATCGAAGGATTGCGCACAATCCTCCATGTATATTTCGGCAAAACACAGGGCGAACTTAAGGCAGAGTTCTAAGCAGGCTTCGCCAGGCTTATCCTGCCTCCCCTCATCGATACCTGACATGAAGGTTTCCCTCATCCGGTTCTGTCTTGTCTATTCACTATGCACCCTTCGCAGGGCTGGGCAGAGGCGGCCTGAGGAGCTCCAATCCTGTTTGCAGGATTGATGAGTCACATAAGAGCTGGAATGCTCATGGCATCTCCGTCACGACGAACAATGAAGTCCCGGGCTGTAAGGTCAGGTGGAGCTGTTTGAGTGAAACCCAGCCATTACAGTAACAGCGGGGCTTCTCAGTCATTCGAAGATGATAGGGCTGGCGGCTGAATTGAACGGGTTCGTTCTCACTGAGAGGGAATATATGTACGGATAATGCCTTCTCAGATGCTGCATGTAGGAAAGCCATTCCCGGACAAGAAGGCTGAAGGCTCGCTGAATGTCGCTTACCAGGTGTTTGAGGTCGGGTCGGGGCAAATCTTTCAGGCTTTTTCTTGCTTCAAGCTCTTCGGTCAGGTGGCAGACGGCCAAGAGCAAGTCGGTAAATCTATCATGTTCGAGAAGATTCGGGTTCTGCAAAAGGCCCAGCACAAAATCGCGTTTTTTGAGAAGGAATTCTCTCAAATCTTCCAACTGCACGTTGTGTGGGTCGAACTTCCATTGATAGCTTTGGATGAATCCCGACGCGGCTTCATAATGGGATCTTTTCCAATCCAGCGTAACAGCAAGGGCCTGCTCCAGTGTTGAAAAGTCAGTGCAGGTGGCCCCTATAATTCTTATCAGCGTGTGGCCCATCTCCCCGAAAAACGCTCCTATGACCATGTTCAACTTTCTTAATAATATCTGCTTTTCTCTTTCGGTCAGAAGCCGCTCGATCAAAACGGTCACCAGAAGCACCTGTATCGGCACAAAAACAACATTGAGGGCAAGATAGAAAAGCAGGGAGTGCAAATCTGCGAATAAAAATACATGGAGCAGCGACAGAGCCGCGCTGGACCCAATGAGGACAAGCGCGACCTTCATTTTCCAGGATAACCGAGCCATGATGCCTCCGCTTTGATTTGTTCCAGCCTGAATGATGCGTCAACTTGAACACCAACGGATGCTGAAGCGCACTTCGGGGATGGATTCCGCTCGAAAAAGACCGTGGAACGCCTAGAAGGCCCATTTAATGCTGTTTCTTTCGGACAAACTCCCCTCGGGAGTGCCCAGTATGTAATGGGTTTATATAAGTAATTGTTTTTACTAATCTTTATCCACTGCACTGTTAACCGAAATAATGCACTAAATGTGTAACTATAGGGGCCAAAGCTAAGTTTGAGTCCGAACTACTTGTCTCCTATAAGCGGCAACACCTTGTCAATTTTAAAGTGGACGAGGTATCGGTGTTCCTTCATATAAGCTTCATCCACCGGGCATATCTCTCGCCGACGAATTGTATCGATAAGGGGACTATTCTTTTCTTCTTTTGTTTTAGTCAGATAGAGCCGCTTGCCGACAAATTTTTCCACGGCTTCCATAAAAAGATAAATGGCGTGCGGATTGGACTCGAGGTTCTTGTGATTCAAGCGATCGGCCATGATAAATACGACGTTTTCCTCGTCAATGAAATAAGGACGAGCATATACTGCCGCCGTCAAATGGCCGGTGGAGTCTGCCGTTGCCATCACTCCCCGCCCTTGAGCTTCCTCAAAATACTCACTCAGTTTCATACTGGTCCCTCCTTGCAGATCTGATCGGAGATTGTGCGTCAGCGCTATGACTTTGATATGATGTGTCCGTTTAAGCCATAACCAGCCGGCGTTCCACCTGTGCCAAATCCAAATTCCCTTTTGTCGTAAGGCATGGCTCCACTGATTTGGACATTCACATAGCGGAACTAATGCCTCAACGCGGCTCTCTCGGCTGAACTCTCCTCATGGGGAATTTCCCCTCCCAATGTTATAAAGCAGGGTCATAGCGAGAGAGCTTGCCGATGTCGCAGGACTTTGAGGTGCATGGTGCTTTTGGGTGGCCATGATCAGGCCTTCCACAGACCGTGCAGATTGCAGTATTCCCGCGCTACCACATTCTCGGCCTTGATTGCAAAAGTTGATTCCGGCGCTTCTCCCGGATTCAGGAACTGGCGGTATGCTTTGCCGTCGACAATGACTTCGATCCATTCGATGTAATGGTTCTGCTCCATGGGATGGGCTACGCTTCCCACCTTTACTCTAAAGCCCTCAGGGGTCTTTTCTATAACCGGAACATGCTTCTCCCTGGCAGCATCTACTGTGTTTTCCACCATAAGTTTCATAGGAGCGCCACAGCATACCAAAGCTTCGGCCCCTGTGTGCACCACGGACACCATGTTTCCACAGATTTCACATTTATAAACCTGCAATTTCTCGGTCATCTCTTACTCCTCGTTAATTCCATTGGTGCTGGTATTACACAATTCCAAGGCCATTACCCTGGCGGATTTTCCGGCGGGTCACCCCACCTGGGAAAATAGCCTGGCCCTGGTCCCGCACACCGGGCACCTCGGCTTGATCTTTCGAGCCCCATCTCCATTACTTCCCAATCGCCGCGCTTCGGTCCGCCATCGATGTAGATCTTGTGGCCCGGCTGAAACTGATAAGGCAGGAAAATGGAACCACCCCGCTTTCATTGGGAGTAGATATAAATACTTATTGCTTTTCAAAGTCGCTCTTGGAAGTTCCACACACAGGACATTCCCAATCATCAGGCAAATCTTTGAATTTGGTTCCAGGGGCGATGCCGTTCTCCGGGTCACCCTGTACGGGATCGTAGACATAACCACATATGCCACAGACGTATTTATCCATCTCCATATCCTCCTTAATTATGATGTTTGACACTTTCTTGTAGTGTTATTCCCCAGAATTAGCATGATGCAGCACGAGGACCCGCAAAGATCAACAAATTGAAGAATGCGCTACGTTGAGGCGAGTGCCTTCCTGGCTATTTCCCGCCCATAATCCTGAGCCATTTTGATTCCGCCGCCAAGATCTGCAGATTTCAGTCTAAGTGGCTCCCGAACCATATTCACCTTGAAAATATGCCTCATGGTATCGAAAATACGCCCAGCCGCCTCTCCACTCCATCCAAAAGCACCAAAAGCCCCTCCGGCTTTTCCCTCAAGATTCGCTTTTTCAGCAAGAAACAAGAATGTCTTCATAGATTGAAGCATCTCGCCATGATAAGTAGCCGATCCGAGGACAATTGCGTTGTAGTCATTAATTGAAATGCCACCTTTGTTGACTTCGGTCACATTACAAACGTCAATGTCATATCCTTCGAAACGCATTCCCTCGGCAATCAATTGAGCGATTTTCTGAGTCTGATTGGTTCTCGTTGCAAAGACTACGAGCCCTCTGGGCATGACCATTCCTCCTCTGGATTAAACTGCTTGAGTGGTAATATAGCAGGATTACATTTTCTGCAGCGCCTGAAGTTTTCTCCGCGCAAGTCAGCCTCAACGCCGATTGGCCATCAATAAGGGGCCATGAACGGCCCACCGCTTTTTTTCAGTTTGCTGTCGGCAGTTCGCATCGTACTTCTTTCGTGGAACCTGCTCCAGCAAGTGGGCGAAAACACTTCTTTGTGCCGTCACAAATGGGGCACCTCCAGGAATCCGGAAGGTCTTCAAACCGGACCCCCTTGGGTATTTTCCCCTTCCTGTCTCCTCTTTCAGGGTCGTAAGCATACCCGCAGTTACTTGTTTGGCATTGCCAAATTTCTTCAGGATTAGACATAATCTCACTCTTTGGCACGGAGGTGTTTTTTGGGTCTTTCGCATTTAAATTGGAAAAGAGTTGAAAACCGCGCTGCGCTTTATCCTGGGTTCTTCTGTGCTCGCTTCTCCTAAGTTAACTCCAGCGCGGTAGTGGCAAGAATAGTTATCCCCAGATAATCAGTCAATGGGTTGGGCTGCCTTGGAGACTATTTTTCGAATTCAGATCACAATACCTCAGAATAAGGATGGAAAGCATTGTAACGACAGTTTCCGACTGGTACGCATAATGATTCCGCCGTCGCAAAAAACAGTTAAAGACTTACCTGGTCTAATCCCACCTTGGCCAAGGCATGTTTTGCATGCAAAAGTTTTTTGTAAAGTCTGATCAGCTTTTCGGAATTTCCTACCAATGAGGCCTTGAGGAGATCGCCCTCAAGTTCGGCCACTTCCAGCCGATCGTAGTAGTCCAAGGTTTCTTTCAGATGTGCCGAAAGGAAAGTGGCTGTGAGACCCATGACTTACCAGGCAGCTACTTTTGCTTATAGTCCGGAAGGTCCACCGGAAATTTAGATTTCTCCTTAGTTTGGAGACTCTTAGGTAAGCCACCTCTGTGTTAAGTCCCCTTCATCACATGGCTATCAACCAATGTGATCGAAGAAAACCAAGCCTTACATATTCGGGGGTCAAGGTTTGTGTCAAATCTTGCCTCACGAATATAATTGATAAGCCAGCCGTGTCCGAAGTTCTCTCGAATCTCGGGCTGGGTTACTCGTCTTGGCCCCCAAGAGCCTGGTTCATGCTCGCTGAAGCACATCATGAGGTAGGACCCTCCAAGATCCAACACGGACGCAAGACTCTTTACAAAAACAGGACGCTTTTTGTCAGGCAGAACATGAAAGAACCCCGAGTCGATAACTGTATTGAATCTTCTATGTAGCTCTTGAAGCCTTAAGGCATCCCAGACCATAAACGTGGCAGCCAAAGAGCGTTTCTTTGCCTTGCTGAGAGCTTTTTCTACAGCGGTTGGTACAATATCGATTCCAGTGACTTCGAAGCCAAGTCCTGCGAGATAGAGGGCATTTTCGCCTGTCCCGCAGCCGACATCGAGAACCGGGGACCTTATTTCACCATGTTCAGCAAGACGTACAATCTCACTCTGAGGCCCATCTATTTCCCACGGGGGGACACCCTGATACATTTCCTCGAAAATCTTGGATCCCATTCTTAAAGTCTTTGGTGTTAAGCCATCGATGTTAAAGAGGATTACGTACGTGCCCGTAGCAATGGCCCGTTTGATGTCGGCAAGGAACCGACCCACCGGGCGAGACACCTTACGGCCAATAAAATGATGCTTTCACCTCAATATATCAATATCCAAGATAATAATTTAATCCAGAACTCTACTTTCAGGCTAACCGATCGAAACTCTGATCGGTCGCGGAAACGACATCATTGAGCAAGAGGAGGTCGAAAAAACTTTTCACGCAGAGGAGATGAAAGTTGAAATCAAAGATCTATGCGTTCTCTCCTTGACCGGACTATGCCCCGCCTCTGCGGTGGATTTTTTTGTCCCCGCGCCGCCGGCTGGCTCGACTCTGACTAAGCCGGGAAACCCGCCGCCTCTCCCCGGCGTATGCCGGGAGCAGCGCCGTTCCGGCTGCGCCAATCCCGGCTGGCGGTCCCACCGCCTAGCCGACTCTTATCACGATAGCGGCAGCCGTGTCCCCTGCCGCGCATCCTCCCCACAGAAGATATCCGCCCCCCAGTTTGGCCACTTCCTCGATGCCTTCGATGATGAGCCTCCCCGCCGTGGGGGCCTGCGGATGCCCGAAAATCAGGGAGCACCCGTAATTGTTGAAGCCCATTACATCGATGCCCAGTTCCCGGGCCATATAGAGGTCGTTTGTAACGAAGGGATTATGGGTCTTTATGGCCCTTATATCGGCGACTACTATGCCTGCTTTGTCAAGGGCCATTTTGACCGCCGGGACAACCGCCATAGCCATGAAGCCCTTTTTTGCCCTGGAGAAGCCGTATGAGACCACCCGGATCTCGACCGAAGCATCCACGCTGAGTTCGGCTGCTTTTTCCCTCGAGGTTACCACTACGGCGCAATTGCCGTCAGCCGGATGGGTTTGCGAGCCGAAAGTGTGAATGCCGCCGGGCACTACGGGCTTCAGGCCCGCCAGGCCTTCCAGCGTGATCGGCGTAATTCCCTCGTCCTTCTCCACTATTAAGGTCTTTTTTTTGGAAATTTTGACTTCGACCGGAAACATATACCGTTTTTGAAAATCCCGGTCGTCGTCAAGGGCGGCCAGGTACTGCTCATAGCGCCTCAGGGTTGCCTCATCGGCCTGCTCCCGCGTAAGTCCGGCCTCCCTTGCCACATTCTCGGCAGTCTCAATCATTGAATTGCCGGCCCAGGGATCGTGACCGAAGTTGTCCATAATCCAGTTCTCCGATTCCACTTCGCCCCCCGGACCCTGCGGATTGGGCCATACGGTGTGGGGTCCGTTTGAGCATCTGTCCGTCATAAGGCAGAAGGAATTCCCGTAGAGTCCCGTCTCGACTCCGATGGCTGCCTGGTAAAGGCAAGTGGCCGAAGTAGTGCACGCCTGGCTGATGATCATTCCGGGTATGCCCGGGGCGCCAAGGAGAGCGGCGGCCCAGGGGCTTCCGTAGAACCATTTGGGCTGCCCGATAGTGATGCCCAGAAAAAGGTAGTCGAACATTTTCGGGTCCCAGTTCTTCTCGGCCAACCATCTTTTCGATGTATCCGCCGCAAGGATTATGGAGTTCTGGGCCGCCATACTGCCCTGCCACCGTGAGAACGGGGTCGAGTAATAGCCCCTGAAAGGTATGTACGCATTAGTCAACATAGTCTATGCTTCCTCCCGATGGCCTGAGATTGACCATCTCGGATATGTCGGCGCCGGCGGCGAATGCCCTGTCTCCCGAACCTGTTATAATGGCCACTTTTACCGCACGGTCTGCCACTATTTCATCGACCGCCGCCGCCAATTCCTGAAACACCCGGCTGTTCAGCGGATTCATTGGAGGACGGTTAAGCGTTATTGTCGCAACGCTGTTCTCTTTTATAAAACGGAAACTAGCTATTTAACAGCTATTTCATAGCTTCGATCAGAAACTTAGTCAATAACTATTTGACTGTGGATTCAATATGAAGCTACAATGTAGCTATGTGTCCATCCGCAACCAGAAAATAGTACATGGCGGTATGAAACGGGAAACCTCGCTCCTGCAGCCTGTATAGAGTGGGAAAAGCACATGGGAAATCCCCCTTCTCGAATGCTCATATGTAACGCCGAACAAAGGGCCGAATTGATGCGGGTTGCACGTGGCCTTGAACCTGCCGATACGGTGATCCTTAACGGTTCGGTTGTCAATGTGTACACCGGCCAAATAGTGGAAAACTGCCCGGTCAGCATCAAAGGAAAGTGGATCGCCGCAGTGGGACCCGATGCTGCATCGGCAGCCGGTGCATCTACGCTTGTTTTGGATGCTGCCGGGAAAACCCTTATACCGGGTCTGATAGAAGGCCATACTCACATGACTTTCCAATCTGTGGAAGCATTCCTGCCCTATGCCATAAAAGGAGGAACCACCACTATTATTATTGAAACCATGGAGTACTTCCCGCCGGCCGGCTACGATGGGGTTATCGAGTTCCTCGATTCAGTTAAGGATCAGCCGATCAAAATCCTGGGTACTGCACCGGTCATGATATCTATCAGCAAAGCTTTAAGAGGCATTTCCCGGGGCGTACTGGAAAGGCTGCTTGACAGGGATGAGATTGTCGGGCTGGGAGAATCTTACTGGCAGGCGGTGCTGCAATCGCCTGACGCTATGGTCCCGCTGTTTCAGAGCGCCCTTGATCGAGGCAAGCGCCTGGAAGGACACTCGGCAGGGGCAAAGGGGAAGAAATTGGCTGCCTATGCCGCTGCCGGAATCTCCTCCTGCCATGAAGCGATTAACGCAGAGGAAGCCATAGAGCGCTTGCGGCTCGGTTTTTACGTGATGGTGCGGGAAGGAAACGTCCGAAAAGATCTCGAAGAAATTTCGAAGATCACGCAGGCCGGTGTGGATTTAAGAAGACTCATTTTGGTCACCGACAGTGTCAAGCCCCAGGAACTGGTCGAGAAGGGCTATCTTGAAGTTGTCGTGCAAAAGGCCATTGCCTGTGGGTTTGATCCGGTCAGCGCCATTCAGATGACTACCCTGAATGTGGCTGAACATTTTGGCCTAGACAGCGCCATTGGCGGCATTGCGCCCGGCAGGTGCGCCGATATACTGGTGCTTCCCGATGTGAGAACAATTGCACCCGAGATCGTTATCAGCAACGGCCGTGTTGTTTTTCAAGACGGAAAGCTCCTGTCGGCACCCCGAAAACATCATTATTCCCATAGCTGCCTGCGAAGCATTCGGCTCAAGAGCGCCATGAAATCAACGGATTTTGACATTTATGCCAAAGGCACCTCTTTAAGCGGATCGGTCAAGGTCCGCATTATCGAGATGGTAACCGATCTGGTGACCAAAGAATTCCATGCGGATGTTTCTCCCGCCGGAGGAAAAATCGCGGTAGACTTGCAGCAGGATATCGTGAAAGTGGCTGCAATTGACTACAGGAATAATCCCGGCCGTTCATTTGTCGGGCTGATCAAGGGGTTCCGGATTGAAAAGGGCTCGATTGCATGCAGCGCCGCATGGGACACCTCAGACATTATCGTGGTGGGCGCCGATGAAGAAGATATGGCGCTGGCCGTCAATCGAATCCGCGAATTGCAGGGCGGCATCATCGTCTGTAGAGATGGGAAGATAATGGCTGAACTGCCGCTTCCAATTTTTGGGATTATATCGGATATGGGCATGCAACAGCTTGCCGAAAGGCTCGATTCGGTGAGGCAGGCGGCACACGGCCTTGGCATTCCCTTTACGGACCCCGTGCTTTCATTGTGCACCCTTACGGGGGCGGCGATTCCCTACCTTAAAATCTGTGAGGAGGGCCTGGTAAACCTGAGGGACGGCAAAACGCTCCCCCTCGAGGTGCGCTGAAGTCGGTTGTCGGCCCTGACTGCATCTGCGGCGATACATCGATCTACGAGGCCTGTAAAAGCGGCCCCGGAGGTTAAAGGAAACCGGCAAAGGACTCGCCATCCCCACTGCGCCCGCCATAGCCGAAGCCGTTTTTCATGCGGCGGGCTTCCGGTGCAGGGATCTCCCTATAACCCCTGAGAAAATTCTGAACGGCATTGAAGATTTAGAGTGAAAAATCTTGGTTCATCCGGCAAACGAGTACCTGCACGACGAGAAAGGACAATATCTGTGTGCTGTGAACTCACTCTGTGGGGGCTTTTTGACTTTCTTGCCCTGAAAGGGCTGCATAGGGTAGCCCAGGGTAAGCGGAGCGCCACCCTGGGAAGAATAGGAGTACAGATTATTTATAATACCCTGAAGGGGTTACATAAAAAGAAT
>JBEKTT010000109.1:0-11660 GCA_049515795.1 Syntrophobacteraceae bacterium | reverse complement strand
CATGGGAATTTTTTTCTCTTTCGATTCCGAGTTTTCCATAGGACGATTCGTTGGGCTTGGTTTCATTTCAGCAAATTTGATTAGGCTCGGTATTGTGCAAAGGTCTCCAGTCTTGATGCAGAGCCATCGCTCGAATCGTTTGACACGACTCTCGGGCTTCGTCCCTTGACTTCTCGGACCACCGGGAAACTTGGTGGCAATCGCAGGAAGATTCGCGCTCTTGCCGGCTACAAGTCGACTGACCATGGCGGCCAAGGTATTCAATCGACTGGCCATATGCCCCAGCGGCTCTCCGGGGAAAAGCGTCCTCAGCAAATTACGGACAGCCTGGAATCTTTTTGTTGTCGGTCATTTTGGACGCCTCATCATAGTGGTTTTAGTCTAATGCGCTATAGAAACAAGGACATATCCAGCATAAAATGCTGAGACCCGCGCAGAGGCCTCGGCGCTCTGCAAAATGTGTCCGGTAGTGAATTCATTGATAAAGAACTCTGAGCAGCTCCATACCATCCTTGGAAATAGGAACACAATGCTAACAATAAAAGCCATTATGGCAAATACAATGGATGAGAGACGGTCATTAGACAAAATTTTCTTTGTACCAATTCATTAGCTATCTTCCACAGTAGAAGTTCTTGTGGAAATTCCTAACACCATTAACATCATTTCTGCCAATTGTGTTTTATTTGTTTCATGATAATTAATTTGTGTTTGCTCTGGCCAAAGCTGGAGTGATGATATTGCATTTCAGTTATATACTGCATTCCAATGGAATCGGTAAGAAGAGAGCGCAGTTCTTTGCTATAGACACGAGCAGGTAGTATGTACATGTAATGCAAACGTTGTTTAAGCATATTTACATCCATAGTTTTATGATGGATTATTTTCGCCACACTAAGAATTATAAAGTCACTTAATGAACAACGTATTGACCTGAGGATGCGCCGAAGCATCCAGAGCAAATGGTTGAACCAGCAGTCATGGGGTATGGAGAATATCAAAAGTCCATCATAATTTAAGTCATTGGAGATTTTGGTGAAAAGGGTATCGGTCCGAGCCTCGATGAGATGAAAGACGCTATCTGAAATTATCACATCATATGGATCGCAGGAGAAATTCATGTATTCGGCGCAGTGGAATGAAACGCGATCTTCATAGCTGGAATACCTAAGTTCCGATTGTGCCGCCAGGATATTTTCTTCAGAAATATCAACTCCATCGAAAGCGGCAAGGGGCAGTTTCGCTGCCAGCTCAAAGATTTGCCTTCCTGTTCCACAGCCGATGTCGAGCAGTCTGAGGGGTTTATACGGTGAGACGAATCGTAGAATAACAGCCGTGAGGTTATGGCAGCGATCTTCAGAGGGGTGGAACACCTTTCCAACAAACTCCTCAGCGCTCATTGGAGTACTCCGGTTCAGATTTTTGGGTACGAGGAAATGCCTTCCGCAGCACCTCTTCGGGAGTCGCGAAAAAGAACTGCTCGGAAGTCGAGATGAACTCGAGGAATTGGGAATATATTTTCAACATAGCGGAATTGCCCGAAAACCGTTTCTCACAGTGGGTGAGCAAGACCACAACTCCTCCGGATTTGGAGATAGCATTTGCGCATGCAAACCATGTTTCGAGAATCAATGCGGCGGAATACCCAAGAAAGAGGAGACTGCCATCCCTGGGCATGCTTAAAGGGATCTCCACGATACCTTGGCATCGAAAGGGGCGCGCGCTGGCGCAGCCGTTATTGGGAACCGGAAAGAGACCGCCCGACGTTGGTATGCTGCTGTCATAATCATAGAGAAAAGCGAGTTCTCTTAGAAGGAGAGGCGTTCGAAGGAGCGAGGGCGCGCGATATCCGCGAATTCCGTAAATATCGATAAGCTCTCCGGCAGCCGACAAACGCGCCCGGCAGTCCGCTTCCGAGCAAAAAGGGGTGCGGCAAGAGTGATCGTATCCATGGATGCCAAGGATGCACCCTCTTGCCACCAATCCGTCAAGTTTGCGGTGATCGATCATATAGGCACGGGGGACTACGAAGTTGACGGAACGTGCGACAAACCCTTCTTCGATTGGCAGAAAGCGTTCAACCAAACCGTCGAGCCCTTCTTTGGAATCAAGATCATGAGTGAGAATTACCGGTGTCGGGCCATCCGCAAACGGTGAGACAGGGCCTTGGGCAAGATCGGAGAGGAGATCCGCGCTCAAATCGAGGGGCCACATGGGAAAGGATGCCCAGCGGTGAACGGAGCACCGCTTGAACGTTCCAATGAGTGAAGCGGCCAGACTCCTGATGCGGGGGGGCGCCAGGCGATAAGAAAACAGCAGCCCGCTGTTGACCCGCTTTTGCTCGATAAAGGCCGCTCTCAGTCGCAACCCCTCAACAGCTTCAGCGGCGATTGGGGGAAGCTCTTCCGGAACAGATAAGAATCCCGTTTTATCGAGACGTATTATCAATCCGGTACTTGTCAGCACGCCCAGGGGCAGCTTGAAAGACATGCCCTCCGTCCATTTCAGACGTGGATGAGCATTTCCAGCCGCAAGCCGGAGCGGAACCAGCGTCTCTGCCCGCGAACTCATCTCAGTCATCGTCGGAGGCGACCTTCTCGCTTATGAAATACAGGGGCCTGCGCACGGACTCGGCATAGATCCTGTAGAGATACTCTCCCATAATACCCAACAACAGGAACTGCAAGCCGAAGAAAAAGGTGAGTGACGTCATAATGCTGGTCCAACCCCGTAGAGGGTTCCCCAATTGCCAGCAGATAACCGTGTACGGCACCAATAGAAGAGCCAGAAGCGATACCCCTAATCCAATCAGGGTGATCAGCCGAACCGGTATGGGAGAAAAACCGATGAATGCGTCATACATGGTATTGATCATCTTGGGGAAGCTCCAGCCGGACTTGCCCGCCACTCGCATCTTGCGGTCGTATTCGACAACCGTCTGGTCAAAACCGGTCCATGCGACCAGCGCGAAGGTAATACGGTTGCTTTCCTGGAACTGGCGGAAGCATTCCACAACGATCTTGTCGATCAGGAAGAAACTGCCCGTCGTAAACTTCGAACCCTTCGGCATGGCGAAATTGCGGATCAATCCAGAGAAAAGGTTGCTGAACAATATGCGCCAGCGATCATCCGAACGGGTCTTCCTCTTCCCCCAAACAATTTTGTAGCCGGCCTCCCACCCTTTGAGGAACTGGAGAATAACCTCGGGAGGGTCCTGTAGATCGCAAGCCAGGGTACAAAGAATATCGGCTTGCGCATGATCGAAGCCCGCGGCCAGTGCGATATGGGACCCAAAGTTACGTGAGAGTCGAAGCCCCTGGAACCGGCAATCGTCGCCGCAGATCCGGCGAATGACTTCCCAACTGAGATCGGTGCTTCCATCTTCAATGAACAGGACACGGATATCGTAGTCGGGAACAGAGAAAAGGACATTTTTGATCTCGCGCTCGAAGATCGGAAGGGCTTCCTCTTCGTTGTAAACCGGCGTCAGCACCAGGACTCGAGGCTTCCCCGCATTTATGGCTGAGCTGCTGTTAACCATATTTCCACCATGCTCCGAATGTGTCATTACAAATCAATAGCCCCAGACATCGAGGTTCAACCCGGTCAAGGCGGAGAATTTCTCGACCTTGGGCCGCATGGAATCCCGTAACTGCTTTTCAAGGGACGGATCGAGAGGCGCCCCTCGCTCTTTGGCGGCGTTGATTCGACCCACGGCCAGTTGTTCGTGGGGTAGTGGGGGGACGCCGAGAAAATCCTGAAGGGTCCGGCACAAGTACCCCAGGCGAAGACCAATGTCCTCATACAGGCAAAAACAGACCTGCTCCCGCCCGAATGCCTCATAGTAGCGCTCGGCGAACAGAGCGTAATCACCACGGACCATGTAATCAAAGGGTCTGACGTACTCACGGTCCGGGGGGAACGGGCTCCGCCGTTGCCCCTCCAGGTCAACGGCTTCGGCGAAGGACAGGGTTTCCAGCCCATTTTCCCGGGACCTGAGATAATTGGAATAAGCCCTGGAGACCGGCTCCCTCACTATGAAAATGAACTTTACCCGCCTGAGTACCCGACGCAGCCGCTCCAGAGCATCGCTGTTTTCCAGATAAGCGCTGGACTTCTCCACAAGAAGTTGTCCCGGAGCCGCCGGGGCGAAAAGTTGCGCGTAGCGCGCCTGGTAGCCGGCGACGCCTTCCGGGTGTGGTGTCAAACAGACCTTCGGTTCCGGAATGTAGGGTGTCGCCACATAGATGCCGGGGTGTTTCGCCAACAGGTGGCAAAGATAAGTTGTCCCGCTACGCGGCGCCCCTCCGATTATGGCATCAGGTAATCTATCGAAAGGAATAACAGTCCTCCGTTGGGGGAGCGAATCGAACACCGACTGCTCCTGCTCTCTATTAATCTTGGGCTCTTGCATTCGATGTTACGTTAGGTGGTTTTCTGGCTACTATTCCAAAACCGCTGGCTATAATATGTGCAAATTTAGATCTTGACAAGATGATATCAAAATATTTCAGGAAGATAAAGCATTCCCGAAGTAGGTCCGCCTCCCACTATGATATCAATAGCTTCAAAACAGGGAAAAAGCTTTGTTATTCCCTTGCAGGTCCATCGATAGTAATCATCGGGGGCCGCGTGATAGGGAATCATAAAGGGGACATAGGCGAATAGCTCTCCTCCCAGTTTTAAGATGCGATACATCTCCCGCACTGTGGCAGACGACCGGGGAGTGTGTTCTAGCATTGCGAGGTTGATAGCAAAATCAACGGTTCCATTCTCCAGGGGAAGGTTACCGGTGTTGGCGACAATGTCTACTTCCCTAAACGCAAATAGATCAATATTTAGTATGTCTTTTCTGCCATGAAAAAATATACAGGACCGCTACCAATGTTGATAATTACATGGCGGTCGGTGTATTTATATAGCAAGTAGCGAACACGTTGCCGATAGGCGGAAGACTTAAATACAGGCCCGAAAAAGTCCCGCAATGAATAATATAGGCATCCATACCTTTTCAAGAAATCCTGAAGCCTCGCCAGAATGCCAGCCCCTGCCGTTCCGTGAGGCGTCCTATCACCGGAGAGAAACCATAAGGCATTGTCTTATATGGTATAAGAAACCTCTTTCTTTAGTATCCGTTTTATCTTATCTGTTTTAACCACGACAATTCCCAATCTCTCTTGAGCGTCCCATGCATTTTTTGCTCTGGCATGTTATGAAAATGGTCATGGTTATGGAAAACGCAACGTGAAGAGGGAGATCGGTATTTGCGTTCAGCGGATCCGCGAGGATTTCGGAAAATGGCTTGAGCCGACGGCGGCGGCAAGAGCGGTGGCAACCGCTTGGACTTGTGGATCCGTCATAGCCGGAAACAAGGGTAAAATGATATCGAATTCGCGCCCCGCTTCACTCGCGGGAAGAGAACCCCTCGGCCATCCTTTTGCGTAGGGGGGCTCCAGATGGGAACACATGACCCCACGCCTGGTGCTGATTCCGCTATTCTGCATTGCCTCTATGACGGAGTCCCGTCCCCGCGAACCTATCAGGCGTACTATGAAGCTTTGCCAGTTGGTTCTGGCGAAAGGAGGTACGGCAGGCAACTGTAATCCGGGTAGCCCGGCAAGCGCGTCCATGTATTTCGACGCAATCAGACCACGCTTATGAACGATTTCCGGCAGTCGCTTCATCTGCTCGATACCCACCGCAGCCTGAATATCCGTCATTCGGTAATTATAGGCGGTGATCGGGTAATCTTCAAAAACCACCTTATCGGACCGATGTCTCGCGGCATCGGAGACGCTCATACCATGGTGGCGGAGAAGCCTGAAACGACGGTCGTACTCGGGATTATTCGTCGCCAACATGCCGCCGTCACCGGTTGTGATGACTTTTCGCGGGTGGAAGCTGAAACAGGCGACATCGCCGTGAGGCTGCCCGATTTTCTCCCAATCGTCTCCGATCCGTATTTCGCTCCCGATGGCGCAAGCCGCATCTTCTATCACAGGTGTGTTGAAATGATCGGCAATGGCGAGGATTGCGGAAAGATCGGCGGGCAAACCCACTTGATGCACGACGAGGATTGCAGCGAGGCGGCCGGAGGCGCCGGAGCGCCCCCTGAGCGGGCTTTCGCCCACGGCTATTCTTGCCACGTGCTTGTACCAAAGGGAGCCATTGCGCTCCTCGAAATCACCATTGATAGAGCGCGCCAACGCTGCTGGATCCATATTGCGGGTGGCCGGGTCTATATCGACAAACACCGGTTCCGCCTGACAATAACGAACGGCGTTGGCCGTGGCGATGAAAGAATGGCTTACGGTCGCCACGACATCGCCGGGTGAGACTCCGGCGGAGAGCAGAGCCAGATGCAGGGCTGCGGTACAACTCGATACCGCACAGGCAAAGGGCGCTCCAGTGTATTCCGCAAACGCGTCCTCGAAGGCTTTAACCCTGGGGCCCTGCGTCACCCAGCCCGAGGCAACGGCTTCGCCGGCAGCCCTGGCTTCTTCCTCGCCAAGGTACGGAACGGATAGGGGGATAATATCTTTCATCATACGCCTATGACCTCGATGCTGGTTCTTCTTTCCCGGCTTCACATGCGTCCAACCACGGTTCCGGTACTATCTCCCAGTTCCTGATCTGGATGGAATTCAGCAACTCCTCCGACACAGTAATATTGCGGCGAAACCAATCGATTGTCATCTCCAGTCCCTCGCGGATTGAAATGGCGGGGCCTGAGCCCAGAGCGGCGCAAAGGCGTTGCGTATCTCCCCACAGGCGCAAAATGTCACCCGGTCGACCGGACAAATGAACGGGAGGAACATTTAGTCCCGTCAACTCCGAAATGAGGGCGGCAATCTGTGCAATCGAGGTTTCCTCCCCTCGACAGATGTTGAGTATCCGGCCTTTTGTCTCCTCACGCTCCACCAGCCTCACCATGCAATCAACCGTTTCCGTCACATAGGTGAAGTCCCGCGTTTGCTTCCCGTCGCCATAGATAACCGAGGGCCTGCCCCCCAGAGCCCAAAGGATGAACCGGGGAATAGCCTCTCCCCTGACCCCGAGGTAATGTTCCCTCGGGCCATAGTTGTTATGGGGCCTTGCGATTACCGTATTCAACCAGCCCGAACGGTGGAACACCTGGGTGTAATACTCCCCCACGAGCTTCGATGCCCCGTATATAGTTTCCGGACGAAAATGGCAGTCTTCGGGCAGGGGCGCAATATCCGGGGCGGCGCCGTTGACTTCAGAACTGGAACAGTACAGGAACCGTCGAACTTTGGCCGCCGCCGCAGCCTTGAGGACATTCAGCGTGCCCGTGGCGTTCACCTCATGAACGATCGTGGGTTGACGCAAGCTGAGGCGAACGTCCCGACAGGCAAGATGGAAAACAACGTCGGCGCCCCTATGAATCTCCATCATTGCCTTCTCGTCTAAAATATCGGCTCTTTCGACTCGGAGTTTGGGGTTGCCTTGGTGGTGGAGGAGGTTTTTCATGGAACCGCAAGAAAAGTCATCGATCACGATCACTTCGTTGTCAGCCCCCAGGAGCCGGTCGACCAGATGACTCCCGATGAAACCGGCTCCCCCAGTTACTACGGTCCTGTTTTTTTTCAGATCCACAAAACATCACTCCCCATAAAAAGATTCTATGCATTTGCAAACATATTCCTGGTCAGATTCCTTGAGTTCCGGATACATCGGCAAGGAGATTACCTCGTTGGCAGCCTTCTCCGCATGAGGGAAATCACCCGCGACATATCCGAGACCCGCGTAAGCTCTTTGCAGATGCACGGGAATGGGGTAGTGAATATTCGTCTGAATCGATCTGGAATGAAGATCCCTCAGTAATTCATCTCTTCGGGGACTGGAGATGGCATAAACATGATAAACGTGCCGGACATCGCTCATGACCTTTGGAATACCGACCCCGCATTTCGACAAGAGCCGATCGTAGTGCGCAGCACGTTGCCGCCTCGCCGCCGTCCATTCTTCGAGGTGGCGCAGCTTGACCCTCAGGATGGCCCCCTGAATTCCCTCCATGCGATAGTTAAATCCCTCCACCTCATGATGATTCTTCCGCTCGCACCCCCAGTCGCGCAGCATGCGGAGTGCGCGTGCATAGGCCGGATTTCCGGTCACCACCATTCCGGCCTCGCCATAGGCGCCAAGGTTCTTCCCCGGATAGAAGCTAAAGCAGCCCAGATCGGCGAGGCTACCCACACGCCTCCCTTTGTATTCGGAACCGTGTGCCTGGGCGGCATCCTCGATTACCACGAGGTTGCGACTCCGTGCAATATCGAGGATGGAGGCCATATCGGCGGGCTGTCCATAGAGGTGGACGGGTAGTATGGCTTTTGTTTTCCTCGTGATCGCCTGCTCGATCTTATTCGCCGCAATGGTATAGAAATGGGGATCGATATCCACCAGAACGGGTCGCGCGCCCGTATAGCAAATGGCCGCCACCGTGGCCACAAAGGTGAACGGCGTTGTGATCACCTCATCTTCGGGACCTATCCCGGCGGCCAGCAAGGCCAGATGCAAGGCGCTGGTCCCCGAATTGACTCCCACCGCGTGGTCTGCCCCGCAGTAGGCGCCGAATTCCTCTTCGAACGCCCCCACTTCATCGCCGAGCACGAACTGGCAACTCTCCAAAACCTTTTCTACCGCGGTTTTGATCTCTTCCTTTATCGTGACGTACTGGGCTTTCAAATCGAGAAAAGGAACCACGTTCTCAACACCTGTGCTTAAGATTCACCAATCTGCCCCGCTCTTTCACTGAGGAAGTAGCGGCTTCGAGAATCTCGACTATCCGCAGCCCCATTTTCCCATCGGTTACGGGGTGTTTGCCCTTCCCTATGCACTCGATGAAATGTTTGGCTTCGACGCGCAAAGCTTCCGTCCTGTCGTATTGAGGAGCCCACATGTCGCCGGTCCGATAGCTTACAAGCATATTATAGACGCCCTCGGGACCTTCGTTGACTCTTATGCCCTTGTCGTAGATCCTAATTTTTTCACTGGCGTGCAGGTCATTGAACACGACCATTTTTTTGCTTCCACCGATAAGGGTCTGGCGCAGTTTGACAGGCGATAGCCAATTCACGTTAATGTGGGCGATGAGATTCGATTCGAAGAACAAAGTGAGATAGGCGATATTCTCGGGACTGTTTTGAACATGGCTGACGCCTGTCGCGGACACAGCGGAAGGATGGATATTGAGAACATAATCCATTATTGAAAGGTCATGTACCGCCAGGTCCCAGATCACGTTGACGTCGCTTTGAAATAGGCCCAGATTTACCCTGACTGAATCGTAATAGTAGATTTCGCCGAGCACTTTACTTTCCACCAATTCTTTTATTTTATCGACCGCTCCCATATATACGAAAGTGTGGTCGACCATGAGCACGAGACCGCGCTTTTCCGCTTCTTCAATAAGGATGACCGCTTGTTCGCTGGTCGCGGTTATCGGTTTTTCAACCAGAACATGCTTTCCGGCTTTGAGCGCCTCGATGGAGAGAGCATAATGGCTTGAAACCGGTGTTGCTACGGCAATAGCATCGATGGAAGGGTCGCGGATCAATACGCTGTAGTCCGTCGTCGCCTTGATCGCGGCATAGCGTTTGCGCAGAGCGTCCAACCGTTCGGAGCGGGAATCGCTGACGGCGACTACGCGAGAACCTTCTATCTCCGAGAAATTCCGGACCAGGTTGGGACCCCAATATCCATAACCGATCACTCCCACGCGTATCATGGCCGCTCGTTCCATTTCCGCAATCGACGGTCGTTATCACCAATAAATCCTGGCTGCACACTTTGCTTTATGCCTTCTATCGCTTTCATTACATCCTCCTAAACCAATCAGTGATCATGGCCGCTCATTTTTTGCTCGAAATCGCCGCCTGAGCCGTCCAGTTCCCTCTCTGCATCACATCCTCGCAGGTTCTCGGACTTATGGTGT
This sequence comes from Syntrophobacteraceae bacterium, assembly GCA_049515795.1. Taxonomy (GTDB): domain Bacteria; phylum Desulfobacterota; class Syntrophobacteria; order Syntrophobacterales; family Syntrophobacteraceae; genus SbD1. The sequence continues at coordinate 1,705 of JBEKTT010000109.1, read as the reverse complement.
TGACCGCGCTTGAGAATCTATTGTATTTTGTGGCGGTTAACTTTCCATCCTGAAGCAAGAGAGCCGACTACTCTCACCCAATGGGGAAAATACCGGGGAAGTCGTACCTCATTAAATGCCGGACCAATCTGGAGGATATGCCGAAATGCCCATCGCTTCCGACGTTATCTTGGGTGAAGGGGTGAAGATCTTCCATCCCGAACTCGTTAGTTTTTACGGGTGTTCCATCGGATCAGGAACGAAAGTCGGCAGCTTCGTCGAGATCCAAAAAGGGGTCCGAATAGGTTGCTTGTGCAAAATATCCTCACACACCTTCATCTGCGAGGGTGTGACGATCGAAGATGAAGTGTTTGTTGGCCATGGCGTGGTATTTATCAATGACCGGTTGCCAAGGGCCGCCACGGATGGCCGGATGCTGACGGAATCGAACTGGAGTGTTGTCCCGACTCTGGTGAGAAAGGGCGCTTCCGTGGGGAGCGGGGCGATTATCATGTGCGGTGTAACCATAGGAGAGGGCGCCATGGTTGGCGCCGGCGCGGTGGTCACCGGTGACGTCCCTGCAAATGCCATCGTTACTGGAGTACCGGCCAGGCTCAGCGGCGCTACGGCGAGGGGATCCACCGTTCATGATCGCGGGCCTGAAAGCGGGAAGCTTCCGATCGAATGTCCCTAACCGTGTACTGTTCCCGCGACGCCAAATCTCGAAGGGGAAAATAATCCGCTCGATGTGGTAATTGGATAATACGAGACCTTTGCATAAGTTAGATGTACGAAAAAATCCTCTATTGTCAATTTTGAGAAAATCTATTTGCATGATTTACAGGTGATTCCCTTCCGGTTCCGGTCTAAATAGATGGTTTTTAGATGAAAATCGATTTCCAAGGAGGTCAAAGGTGGTCAATTGAGTTCCCGAGGCGCCCATTATCGATTCTGGGCGCACTACTACTCCTTTATGCTGCCAAAGCAGTCCTGTGTTTCAGAATCGCTCGTTTCAGATTAAACGCCACGGCCCCAAGGAGTCGATCCCAACCCTCCTTTGCAAGAGTGGTAAACCTGGCTCTTCCCGACCAGCTATGGAGCGCTGTTAAACCGAAGTACTGCCCAACAATATAGCGGACTTTGGAGATCCTGCGGTTTCTCCTGGTCTCCTTTTCAGTGAGTTTTGCATTCACCTCGTCTTTTCGCATGATCCCATCTGAGATCCCGTTACGAGATAGAAACTTCCTGTTTGGCGCTCCGTGATAACCCTTATCCGCAAACACCCTGGGAGGAAGACTGTCCCCATGAATGCCCTTTACAACAACGGCCTGCAAGTAATTGGTGTCATGCTCGGAGGCTTTCGAAATAATGCTGGATAGAACCAGCCCGCTTTTTACATCTACCCCAGCGTGTTCCTTCATCCCGAAATGGGGCTTATCGTTTTTAACCGTCCAGTCCGATTCCACATCCCGCTGAAATTTAGCGGGTTTTCCGGTCTCATCCTCTTCTGATTTTTTCCGCTCTTCTTTGAGTGCTTCGAGCTTTTTTCCGCTAACAGGCCGGCTGGCAGACCTGACAAGTCTGGCATCAACAGCCATGCCGGCCTCAATAGAAAAGCCCATTCTCTTAAATTGTTCCAGGATCTCCTGGTGGATTTTCTCAAGAGCTTCTTTCCCCACCCGATCTCGAAACCTGCTAATTATTGAATGATCGGGAGAGAGATCCT
>JBEKTT010000108.1:0-12163 GCA_049515795.1 Syntrophobacteraceae bacterium | reverse complement strand
CTGCGCCGATGGTACTGCGCGGGCAAACTGCGTGGGAGAGTAGGACGCCGCCGCCTCATCCCCATAAAAAATCCCCTCACACCCCCAAAATGGTGTGAGGGGATTTTTGTTTCGCCATGGCGTCGGTTCTCATCAGTGGCAGCTTACGGGGATTAGCCGGCTTGATCAGCCATAGTCCAATCAGGAGGATTTTTCTGCGGCTCGAGAGTTCAACGGGTTCCGGAGATTTCCAGAAAAAGTCACATTCTTCGGACCCAAACAGCCGGCAGGGATTAGATCGGAGCGGATAAATAGAGCAGAGGCTTCCCCCCAAGGCGTTGTCTTCCCATAGAAACGGGCAAAAGCGGTGGCCACGTCCCAGGCCGTTGGCAAAAATCTCAGGCCAGCGTCCCGGAAGTGCGCTCGGAGCAGGAAAGTCCGGCATCCCGCTTGCAACCTCGCAGCATAGGCCACATTTATTGCAATACCCTGGCGCAGTCATGTCGGCCACGTTTAATACGGGCTTTTGCGCCGAGTCCTGGTTTTTTCTCCAATTTTTCACCTCATTAAATATCGCGATTCGCTCCCAGACCATCCTTAAGGCGTGCGCTCGTCTTGCGCGAGGGGACAGAGTTGTCCACCATTTTTCGCGTTTCAGCCATCCCAGGTTGCGGAGCACATAGTAAAGCGGGAATCCGGGGGTACATAAGCCCTTTACGGCCGCGTTTCCGGTAGCCCCCTTTCTCTTAAGAGACCTTTTCAGCCGAGTCGAATCAAATAATTTCCGGTTTTTCACTGCTCTTTTTAGCCAGGTGAGGATAATGGATTTCAGCTTCCGAAGGCCGTAGATAATAAGGCGAACTGGATCTAGGGTCGTCGGATTTTCCTTTGACAAACCTTCTTCTGGCCAGCTCTCCAATAGAGGCTGCCCGAATTATATGAAAAAACGCCGGGGGCTCCAAAACCAGGTCCCCGAGCTTTCTTCTTAGAGTGTTCCGGTATGTTGTCCATCCGTCCCCGCAAAATATAACCGGCTGGGAAACTTTGTAGATTAAGCTCTCGGCGAGTTGTGAGGGAGTCATCGCTGTATGTTGAATCTCGAGACTGAGGCCGCCTTTCCCATCAGGGCGGTAAAGAGCGCAATACACTTCGCCCTTTCGGGCGTCGAGAAGAGCGCATATCGGATCGGTAGAAAAGCACAAGGGCAAGGCCAGCGCGTCAAGTGAGCAAATGGAGGCATAAGCCTTGCCCCTGACCCAGGCAAGCACTTTCATAGTGGCCATTCCGATCCGAAGGCCGGTAAAGCTCCCCGGCCCGCTCGCCACCGCAAATGCGTCAATGGTTCCCAGGTCCCACCCCGCCTCCCGGAGAAGAGAATCGATTGATTTGAGCAATCTTCTGTTGTGGGTCTTCCCGGACCTGAGCGTCCATTCGGCCGTCAGGTTTTCATCATCGAGCAGCGCCAGACTGCCCGACATTGCAGAGGTATCGGCTGCAAGAATTCTCATCGTATAGGAGACTGCCGTCCCACCGAAAGCTTCGCGGCACGAAAAAAGAAAGCGCCAGAATTAGATGGCGCTTTGCTGGATCAGCGGCTGTCGATCATCGTTTTCACAACCTGGACAATAGATTGTGGAGCCAGGAAGAGATCGAAGACCAGTCGAGCCGCATTATGTCATTGTAGAAAACCACCACCATGAGGGACAGAAGAGCGACTAACCCCACCTTCTGAGCGATTTCTATTTTTTTCAATGAAAGAGGCCTGCCAAGGACCGCTTCGATCAGGAAAAAGAAAATATGGCCCCCGTCGAGTACCGGAATGGGCAAAAGGTTCAGGACCGCCAGGTTTACGCTGATAAGGGCCATGAAGTTCAACAGCTCGAGAATGCCCTTCTGCGCCTGCTTTCCGGCCATCTGTGCGATGAGGATCGGCCCTCCCAGCGTATCCAGCGGCACTATCCGCTCTATCAGCTTCACAACCGTGAGAATAAAGAGCCTGCTGAGGTCGTAAGTGCGGACCAGGGCGTAGTAGCCGGCCGCAAGCGGATTGACCGATCTGACGATCATAGTCTCTGAGGCGGCGATGCCAATCAGGGGACGCCTGATCGGTTCACCGAATAGGTTCTTCACCTCATTGATTTTGGGCGTGACTGTTACGGCGATTTCAGAATCGGCTCGCTTTACGCGGATATCAAGAGGGTTCCGACCGAGTTTTTCAATGGATTCGGAAAGGTCTTCCCAAGTACTGATCGACCGGCCGTTGATCGAGAGCACTGTGTCTCCAGCCTGCAAGCCGGCCTGTTCTGCAGGCGATCCGGGATTGACGGTGCCGATCTCGGGCGATAGTTCGTGAATTCCGGAAAATGCAAACAGGAAGGTAAAAATTATGATCGCTGCAACAAAGTTTGAAAGCGGCCCCGCCAACACAATCGCCAGCCGCTTTATGACACTTTGCTCGGAAAAAGCGCCGGCCCGCTCGGCCGGCGACAACTCTTGCTCTGAATCCTCTCCGAGCATTTTGACATAACCACCCAAAGGTATCAACGAGAGGCGGTATTCGGTCGCTCCCCGGGTGATTCCAAATATTTTAGGTCCAAATCCGAGCGAAAACCGGAGCACGGTCACCCCGGTGCGTTTAGCCACCAGGAAATGCCCCAGCTCGTGCACAAAGATTAGAATTCCAAGGACTATTACGGTAGAGAGCACAATTGTCAACAAGTGCAGCACCTCACTTCATCCAACGATTATTTGTACAAATATAAATCTTAATTCCAATTTAGCCCGGTGTTTTTGCCCCGTGTGCAATAATAATTTTCGACGCCTCTTCGCGCGCCCAGGCGTCTGCCTTAAGAATTGCCTCCAGGTCAGGCTTAGCGCAAGGGTCGTGGGAAGACATAACTCGATCGATCACATCAGGTATATCGTAAAAAGCAATGGTTTTCTCAAGGAAAGCGTGCACCGCTATTTCGTTTGCGGCATTAAGGACGGCAGGCATTGTCGATCCTTTGCGGCAAGCCTCGAAAGCCATGCGCAGGCAAGGGAATTTTTCTTCATCCGGGGGGTAGAAGGAGAGTTTCTGAAGACGGAAAAGATCGAGCTTGGGACACGCTATCGGGAGGCGTTCGGGATAGGCCAGAGCATAGGCTATCGGTATTTTCATATCCGGTACTCCCATCTGCGCAATAACCGAGCCGTCAACGTATTCGACCATAGAGTGAACGATGCTCTCGGGGTGAATATAGACGGATATACGGTCGACGGGTACGCCGAACAACCAGTGGGCTTCGATCACCTCGAGTCCCTTGTTCATTAGGGTGGCGGAATCAATTGTGACCTTGGGTCCCATCGACCAGTTGGGATGGCAAAGGGCGGCTTCGGGAGAAACCGTTTCCAGATACTTTCTGGACTTATTGAAAAAAGGGCCTCCGGAGGCTGTAAGAAGCACCCTGTCGAGAGCTTCCCTGTGGTTGCCCTGAAGGGCCTGGAAAATAGCGCTGTGTTCGCTGTCCACGGGGAGGATTTTTACGTTGCTGGCCGCTGCGGCCCTTGTTACGATCTCGCCCGCAGCAACCAGGGTCTCCTTGTTGGCGAGCGCTATGTTCTTTCCGGCCTCAATTGCGGCAAGGGTAGGTATAAGACCGGCAGCACCGACCATTGCAGATACCAGCATATCGGACTCGGGGAAGGCGGCCACCCTGCAATACCCCTCCTGGCCATAAAAGATTTCGGGAAAGCGATCGGACTTGCCGGCGAGAAGATTTTCGAGGTCGCATGCCGCCTGAGCGTCAATTAGGCAAACCAGCCGTGGAGAAAACTCCAGTATCTGGTCAAAAAGAAGCGCCGCGTTGGAACCAGCCCCGAGGGCAACGACCTCAAAGCGGTCCGGAAACTGGCGCACCACTTCCAGTGTGCTCCGTCCAATCGAACCCGTGCTGCCGATTATGGATATTTTCTTTTTGGTCATGTTCAGCACCGTTTCAAAATCCGTTATATCTACCCCGGTGGGGCCCATTGTAATAGCGCCCACAAAACCGGGAAAGCGAAAATCAGGGAGTCCAGCCTGTCGAGGATTCCTCCGTGGCCTGGAAGCAGTCCGCTCGAATCCTTCTTGCCCGAGTTGCGTTTGATCATGGACTCGATCAGGTCTCCAACCTGTCCGGTGGCCGCGACTGCCAGACTAAAAAAGAAAAGCTTTGCCAGGGGCATATTTCTCAAAAAAATAAAACCGAAAATCGATCCGGCAACTATACTCAAAAAAAGCCCGCCGATAGCGCCCTCGATCGTCTTCATCGGGCTGACTGCCCGGTAGAGCTTGTGGCGTCCGATCCACCGTCCCGTGTGATAGGCGCAGGCGTCTCCGGCAACGATCACTACCAGTAAAAACAAGATCCAGAACCTGCCCTGCGGCGCCCTCCCGATGAGGAGGACAAAGGAGATGAAATAGGGCACATACAGCCAGGCGAATGAGAGAAGAGCAATCCGGCTGATTTCGTCGCAATCAAGGGGAGAGGAGATCATCATAAGGCAAAGTGCGGCGAAAAACGAGACAAAAAGGGCAAAATTAAGGCCTGAGATCCCCCAGAGGTAAGTTGCGAAGGGCAGAAAAAGTCCGGCGGCAAACGAAAAAAATCGCCATTTCCCTGAAAGAGAAACATGGAAAAGGAGACCGTGCAGCTCCCACAAGCCGATTGTGGTCGCCAGGCTGACAAGCAGCCACCAGCTCCAAATGGGACCGGCGGCTATACATACGAGAACCGGCAGCCCGACCAGTATGCCGGTAACCCAGCGCTTAACGCTGGGACTTGATTTCAGCAAATCAGGCATGAAATTTCGGCGAATGCTGCACCCGGATCGTTGTTGGATATTGAGCGTTCATGCTGAGGTACCCAAAAACATGGACGCCCAGGCGGCTCGTCCTCCCCATGGGCGAACGGCTTCATGAGGCCTCCCGCTCCCGCCCCGTCTCGCGGGTGGGTGGGCTGTCGAGAATGAGCGGTCGGCCTCCGCGCTCACATGTCGCTAAGGGAGGCCGGCAAGCCCCTTCACAAAGTGAAGTAGGGCGAAGCCCCCGCGAAGCGAAACCTTGACACCATTGTCACTTTACTTTCTGATGCGCTTAACATTTGGCTTCCCTTCAAACGCACCACATTTAATGTTTGTGCGTTCTGCATGGCTGCGCGCACGGTCGCCGCTCTTATCATGTCAGGCGCATTTTTTTCGAGCAAGGTATTATATAAGTCTATCATACGAGGATGCGAACTTTCAGACTTAACACAAGCTATCTTTTTGGGCTCGGCGATAAGGGCCATGTTCCCGGATCGGTGTCCGGGACAGGCGCCGCCCCGCCTCGCGGGTGGGCTGTCGGGATCCTGCCTGTGTGGGCCCGCAGCCTTATCGCAAGCTCGAACCTGACAGCGCAATATCTGTCGTCGTGGCCTCATCTTCGATCGATGAGCCTTTGCGCTCCCTTACCTGTTCGCTGGTGCGTCCGAATCGTCGCTCTCTTCTCTGAAATTCCTTGAGCGCTTCGATAAGATCCGCTTTCCCGAAATCGGGCCACAAAACCTCCGTGAAATAAAGCTCTGCATAAGCGATTTGCCAAAGCAGGAAATTGCTCACGCGTATTTCTCCCCCCGTTCTGATGACGAGATCAGGGTCGGGAAGATCAGCACCATAGAGATAGCGTGAAAAGAGTTCGGTAGAAAGTTGACTTGCTCCGCATACCCCATTCATGGCATCGGCGAGAAGAAGTTTCGCGGCCCGCGTGATCTCCTGCCTGCCCCCGTAGTTCAGGGCCAGGCTCAGGAAAAGTTTGTCAAAATGGGACGTCTTATCCTCAGCGATGCGAAGTTGCTCCAAAACATATGCTGGGATGCCGTCATCATCGCCGATATGCCGAAACCGTATCTCTTTTTTGATAAGTTCGGGAAGTTCGGATTTTAGATATTTTTCGAGCAACTCCCAGAGGGCTTTTACCTCTTTTTGAGGCCGATTCCAGTTTTCTTTGGAAAAGACATAGAGGGTCAAATAACGGATTCCCAATTCACCGCAACAGGTCATGATGGGGCGCACGGCGTTTACGCCCTTTTTGTGCCCGAAAACTCGGCCCCTCAGTCTTTGCCTGGCCCACCTGCCGTTGCCATCCATAATGATGGCCACATGCCGCGGAAGGCGCTCCAAATCAAGTTCCATCTAAGTTTCCAGAATTTCTTTTTCCTTAGCGCCGTAAACGGCCTCGATTTTCTTCACGGAGTCGTCCGTAATCCTCTGAATCTCATCCTGCGCGCGAAACTGTTCGTCTTCAGATACTTTCTTATCCTTTTTGAGATCTTTAATCTTTTCATTTATATCACGTCTGATGTTTCTGACGGCGACCTTGGATTCCTCAGCTTTTTTCTTCACCACTTTGACAAGATCGCGACGGCGCTCGGCGGTAAGCGGCGGGATATTTATCCTGATTGCCTTGCCGTCATTCATCGGGGTTAGTCCCAGATCGGATTTCAGTATGGCTTTTTCTATTTCGCCTACCACCGAGCTGTCCCAGGGTTGAATCACTATCGTGCGGGGATCTGGTATGGTCAGTGTTGCAAGCTGGCTGAGCGGGGTCGCAGATCCGTAGTAGTCGGCCCTGATCCCATCAACCAGCGAAATGGAAGCTCTTCCCGTTCGAAGCCTTTTGTACTCGGATTCCAGGGTCTCTACTGCTTTATTCATGCGGTCGTCAAGATCACGATAAATGTCATCAAGCATAACAAGTTTCCTCCACCACAGTCCCGATCGGCTTGCCGAGGACAGCCTTCCTGATGTTGCCCCTTTTATTGAGATTAAAGATAACGATGCGCATTTTCTCTTCTCTGGCCAGGGATATGGCCGTGGCGTCCATGACCTTGAGGTTCCGGTTGAGAACTTCGGAAAAGCTGATGCGCTCGTAGCGCAGGGCGTGCGGGTTTTTTACCGGATCGGATTCATAGACCCCGTCGACTTTGGTTGCTTTCATCAGCACTTGGGCGCCGATCTCGCCGGCCCGAAGCGCGGCGGTCGTATCTGTGGTAAAGAATGGAAGCCCAGTGCCGGCCGCAAAAATTACAATTCGCCCCTTTTCCAGATGCCGGATAGCTTTGCGCCGAATATAGGGTTCCGCAACCTCTTTCATATCGATTGCCGACTGGACCCTGGTGGGAATGCCGAATTTTTCCAGGGCATCCTGCATCGCAAGGGCGTTCATCACGGTTGCTATCATGCCCATGTAGTCTGCAGTGGAACGGTCCATTCCGCCCGATGCGGCCGAAACTCCACGAAAGATGTTCCCACCCCCGATCACGAGCGCAATCTGTGTGCCCAGCTTATGCACTTCCGCAATTTGCTCGGCAATTTCGCGCAGCACTCCCGTGTCTATTCCATAGGGTTCAGACCCCATTAACGCTTCGCCGCTCAGCTTGAGAAGGATTCTTCCGTAAACCGGCTTTTGCTCTTCGCTCATCAGGGTCTACTCCAGTCTCGATTCGCAAATGCGGCCCTCTGACTATTCACCAAGCTGATACCTGCAAAACCGGCGCACATGTATTTTTTCGCCGATTTTCGCAATCAACTCATTCAAATAATCCTGGATAGTCTTGTCGGGATCCCGAATATACTTTTGCTGCATCAGTGAGTTTTCTTCGTAGAATTTCCGCATTTTCCCGTCAACTATTTTTTCAAAGATACTCTGAGGTTTTCCGGATTCCTGAGCCTGGGCAAGGAAGATAGCCCGTTCGCGCTCAACGATATCCCGCGGGATCTCTTCGGGATTGACTCCCAGCGGGTTTGTCGCCGCTATCTGAAGGGCAACGTTGCGCACGAATTCGCCAAAATCTTCGCTCTTGGCAGCAAAATCGGTCTCGCAGTTTACTTCCACCAGGACCCCGATTTTTCCGCCGCTGTGGATATATGAGTGAATCAGACCGTCGGCCGCTTCCCGGCTCGCCCGCTTCATTGCCCTGGCAAGGCCTTTTTGACGCAGCAGATCAACTGCCTTCTCCATGTCACCCGAAGCGTCCTGGAGCGCCTTTTTGCAGTCCATCATGCCCACATTGGTTCTGTCTCTGAGTTCTTTTACCATCCCTGAGGTTATTTCCAATTTCTTCCTCCTGTATAACAAACCTATCTATTATTAAACCCAGGATTTTATTCGGGTTTGAGACGGCCTGCGGCATCCCGCAAAAAGGGATACGGGAGGCGAGTGCGGGACCGGTAGCTGGATGCACAGAAGCCCCCAACAAGCTGTGGGCGCGAAGCTCCCCGCCTGCTTACTCTTCCCCTTGCGTGGCCTGCACAGGGTTTATAATCTCCACGATCGGACCTTTTTTCTCCTGCCCCAAAATCTGTCCGGGTGGAACCTCCTCCAGTTCGACGCCCTTGTCTACATCGGCCTGCTGAACCTCGGAGAGCTTCTCGCGGCCCTCTATGCAGGCGTCGGCGATCTTTGAAGTAACGAGCCTGATTGCCCGGATTGCATCGTCGTTTCCTGGAATGGGATAGTCGATCACATCGGGGTCGCAGTTTGTATCTACAATGGCCACAACCGGCATACCGAGGCGATTTGCTTCCAAGACGGCGATATTCTCGCGTTGAGTGTCTACCACGAAGAGCGCGCCCGGAAGCCGGTTCATCTTCTTAATGCCGCCAAGGTTTTTTTCAAGCTTTTCGCGCTCACGCTGAAGCCCGAGGATCTCCTTTTTGGGAAACCGGTTGATGCTTCCGTCTTCGACCATGGAATCGAGTTCTTTGAGGCGGTCGATTCTCTGCTTGATTGTTTTAAAATTGGTAAGCATCCCGCCCAGCCATCGCTGGTTGACAAAAAACATGCCGCAACGGTCGGCTTCTTCCTGGATGGTGTCACGGGCTTGCTGCTTGGTGCCCACGAAAAGAACGCTTTCGCCCGCGGCTACGGCATCGGCCACGAATTGGTAGGCGGTATTGAAAAGCCTGACGGTGCGCTGCAGATCTATGATATAAATCCCGTTGCGAGCGCCAAAGATAAAGGGTTTCATTTTGGGGTTCCATCGGCGGGTCTGATGGCCGAAATGAACCCCTGCTTCCAGCAACTGTTTCATTCCAACAACTGCCATAGGTCAGCTCCTTCTGGTTTTGCCTCCGCCCCTTTGTATCCGGCCGCCCATGAATGACCGGACACCAAAAGGTAAAGGGGAGTGCGAATTTTATTTAACAGAATTTTTTAACATGTTCCAACTGTTCGAGCAACCAAAAAAGCTTCCCCCTAATTACGCCTAAAACTAACGTGATATTATTGCGTATCAAAAATCGGAGCCTATGATTTAAATTAAGAGTTTGTCCGTAAATAAGCCTCTTAGGGATTGAGCCGGATTTTGAGACTGATTTGGTCGCGAAGATTGAGCAAAACCGCAGGCGTAGCTGGGCTACGTCGAGGATTTTGCGATTGAGGAGCGGCCAAAGCCAGCCAAAAGCCGGATGCGAGCGCAAAGGTTTTATTTACGGACAAGCCCTAAATATCTACTTCGCGTTTCTCATAGTGGGGGTTCTCAGATGAGATGGAAAATAGCGACATTCAACGTGAACGGCATCAGGTCGCGCGAGCACGTAGTCGTATCGTGGCTAGACCAAAAAAGACCCGACGTTTTGTGTATTCAGGAGATAAAGTGTCAGGATGCGGAGTTCCCGTTCGGTTCTCTGCGGGAGGTCGGCTACGAGGCGAGCGTGTGCGGACAGAAATCATTTCATGGAGTGGCAATTCTGAGCGCGCGCAAACCTGAGGAGGTTAGGCGCGGGTTCGGCGATGGCGGGTTGGATACGGAGGCCAGACTGATTGCCGCAAAAATTGATGGAATATGGATTTTCAATACCTACGTTCCCCAGGGCAAAAGCCCCGATCATCCAGCCTTCCAGATCAAACTGGATTTTTTCGCCAGGCTCAAAAACCTTTTCGCTCGAGAATACAGGCCGTCAGATCCAATTATCTGGACAGGGGATATCAACGTCGCGCCGGAGGAAATAGACGTTTTTTCGCCAAGAAGAATGGACGGGAAAATCGGGTTTCACCCTCTGGAAAGACAAGCGCTTGCCGACGTGGTTTCCTGGGGATTTATCGACCTGTTCCGAAAACACCATCCGGACGCTCGCCAGTTCACCTTCTGGGATTACCGCCTGCCCCAGAGTTTTAACAGGAACCTGGGCTGGAGGCTGGACCATATCAGGGCTACCGAACCTATCGCCAAAGCCTCGATTGACTGTCAGGTGGACGCCGATCTGCGCAGCCGGCCCAATCCCAGCGATCATACTCCGATATGGGCGGAAATTGAGCTGGGCAGCGCAGGCCCATGAAATTGATGTTCTTTTACGAAAGACAGAAAGAACGAGAAACAAAGCACCCAGGTAAAGAAGCCCACGCGGGATGATCGCCACCGTTTTCAGATCGAGTGCATTGTAAAATCCTGATTTTGCAAGTATCTTACCAGACCTACAAAGTTTTTCGCCCCGTAATGGGGATTACTGTTGACTATAACAACAAAAACCCCCATAATGGGGGGAAGACGGTGTAAATGGAGAAGCTCAAGCAACACTACGAGCTTGCCGATATTAAAACGGCGTTTGCCGATCCGGCGAGTTTCAACCGTTCCTACGTGTCAAGACAAGGCGCGGATGAGTTGGATATGGACGATAGCGAGGTCGTGGCCATAATTCAGGCGTTAACTCGCGAGGATTTTGAGAAGTCAATGACATCAATGGCCGATCACAAGATTTGGCAGGATGTTTACAAACCGAAGGTTGGAGGGCGAACGCTCTACGTGAAATTCACGCTCGATGCGCGGCAGGCCCTATTTTTGATTAGTTTCAAGGAGGCATGACCATGGGGAAGAACCCAAGAAATTACCCCGACACAATACCAAGCCCTGAATCGGGTCGGCCTATGACGCGCGGCGAAAAATCCGTGTCGTTCAAGATCGAGGGGCAAACCTATACCTATTTGCAACCCGGCTGGTGGTGCTCGCTTTCTGATCCTGATGACATGGAAGGACAATTGGTGGACGAGGACAACCAGATTGCGGATATGGCGCGGCGCACTGCGAAGGCTTTGGCCCACGGCGAAAAAGTGTTCGTGCCCGTGGTCATCCGCGCCATTCGCCAACGCTGCGGCCTGACTCAACGCGAGGCTGGTCTGGTATTCGGCACGGGCGAGAAATCGTTTGAAAAATATGAGAGCGGAGAGATTCAACCCTCGGCCCCGACCAAGAGGCTGCTCAAGCTGGCGATGGAACGCCCGGAGCTGTTCCGGCTGCCGGAAAATCGGCAAATAGCGGCTTTCCCTGATGATAACGGAGCATTTGTCTATGAAGCCTTGCGTGCCGCCCATATCGACCGGCTGTATTTCCCCCTGTTTGCCGGGTCGGAATACAGTACAACAAGACCATAACGCCAGTTTCAAACTTTTGAAACGAAAGGCACGACGATGGGCAAACGGGGTGAGGTCATCGAAAGCACAGCCGGAGAGGTCGCGGCTGAGCTGGCGCGCCGGGGTATCCGACCCCAAGATCGTGTAACGATCACGATTGACCGAGAACGGGACTCGCTTTTTCGCGGGCGCAAAGAATCGCGGGCGCGCGTTGTTGCGGCAGGCCTGACAGACAAAGATATTGAGCGCTTGATTGAAGAGGCGCGCGAAGAAGTGCAACCGCACCTCGGATGAGAGTCGTTGTTGATACCAACAGGGGAATACCCATTGTCAAGCCCGCCACCTTTGTCCAGATAGTAACGGGTTAAACATACAGCCACCGCCCAAGCCTCTCAAACCGCGCGGGATTTGCCGCCGTGTAAATGACAGTGTGCTGAATATTTCTGTGCCCTAGATAGTCTTGAATAAGCCGCGTGTCCGCGCCCCGGTCGGCCAGGGCGAAGCCGCAAGCATGGCGAAGCATATGCGGATGGGCGGGCAGGGGCAATCCGGCCGGTTCCCCATAACTGTCATTTTAGTGGTGATGGTGCTCGTTTCCGTGGCCCTTCATGTAGCTGCGCAGAATAGCGTTGATCCTTGTCTGATATCCTGGTTGCTGCCGAAGCCAGTCAAGCAGATCGGCATCGAGCCGTATTGTCACGACTTCCTTGCGGCGCGGCAAAATGACCTTGGCATCCTTCCAGAAATCTTCGTCCGTAGGACGTGCGTCAGGATCAG
>JBEKTT010000107.1:0-12278 GCA_049515795.1 Syntrophobacteraceae bacterium | reverse complement strand
AATGGGCATTTCCCGGAGGAGGACTTTCACCTCCCAGATCGCGCCTGCTCCCAGGCGCACTCATTCCGGCGAAGGCCGGAATCCAGCGTCTTTTCAGTTGGTTAAAAGCACTGGACCCCGGCCTTCGCCGAGGTGACGATTCCTTGCAACATGTGATAACTTTGTTGACAACGTTCTAGTGTCCTGAGTCACAAGTTCGTTGCATAAATTTCGTAGGGTGGGCACGTTTTATGTGCCCACCAATCAGTGGTGGGCAACACTCTGCTTTTGCCCACCCTACCCTTAATTCGGGAACCACTTAATGACTCAGGACAATGGATTGCCACGGATCGAAAGACCGGCGCTCTTTGTGTGACGGAAAGGCGTCTCGCCGGTCATGCCGGATTTGCCATGAATGATCCACAGCTCTCAGCGGGCGAGTATTTGAAGGATCGCATACGGTCCAGGGAACTTATTTTTCGGCCCGGCGATCTTGCCCTCCACACCGGCGCGCCGGTGTCCGAAGGTTTCGTGACGTTGGCCGGCAACGGTCCGCTTCGCATCAACCTTCCCTGCGCGGAATTCGACCTTTCCCCTTTCAATCGCCTTGTCCTGACGGTTTGCAACCTCTCCAAAGAACCGGTCCTGGCCGGAATGACCCTAAACCATGGCGCCCGCGCGCGCGCTCGCGGCCTGTCGCCGGTTTCCTTTTCCGGCGGCAGGGAAATCCTGCAAGCCGGCCGCTGGAAAGAACTCAAATTCCCCATCGAGTGTTTCGGCTTCTATGGAAAACCATGCGGCTGGACGGATGTGCGGGGCATCGAACTCACCTTCGCGATGGAAAAGGGCCGCAAGGAAGTGCGGGAATTAAAGATTGCCGTCCGCTCGCTGGTTGGGGAAGTCCGGGAACTTCCTCCAGGCCCGAGACTGACCGCCGGGGGTTTGGAGAAGATGCTGAGGGAGGATCCCCCGGCATCCAGCCGGAGAGCCTCACGGGAGGACGGGCTGGGCAGATTTTCCAGCTTGGCCGGAGGCGGTTTCCGTTTTCCCGGTCCTTATCATTCCGGCAATCACGCAATCCTGATTCCACCTCCCCACCCTTACCCCCGTGGAGATGCCGAAGCCATACTTGCGGGTCAAATCATGGGGCAGAGCGTGCCCAGGCCTGTTCCCTGGGAATTCAACCCGCTCGGCGCCCACGAATGGACGCATTTCCTGAACAGGCACCATTTTCTGAGGGAGTTGGCCGTCGCGTTTGCCCGGACCGGAGAGCCGCGGTATGCCAAAGGGCTCGATCAACTGATTTCCAGTTGGATCGTCGGCAATCCCGTGCCACTCGAATCGAATGGCGGCGCAGGCCCGGCCTGGGAGACTCTTTCCGCGGCGTGGAGGTTGCGCGAGTGGCTCTGGGTCGCGGGACTCGTCTGGCCTTCCGGCGTTTTCAGCAGGGAAACGCGGGATCTCATGCTCCGCTCTCTGTGGGAACATTCTCGAAGTCTTATGGATCACCGGGGGCATCCCGGGAATTGGGTCCTGGTCGAATCGGCGGCCCTGGCACTGGCCGGGATTTGCTTCCCCGCGTTTCGCGAAGCCCCTGTCTGGGCCGCTGAGGGCTTATCGCGGTTCGTTACGGAATGCGAGAGGCAGTTCTTTGCCGACGGCGCCCACTGCGAGATGTCCCCCCTCTATCACGCCATATGCCTACACGCGCTGATCGAAGTGAAAGAGGCCGCTCAAGCCGCTGAGTATCTTCTCCCGGACCTTTTCGACGATCTTCCCGTGCGCGCGGCCGAATACCTGGCGGCGCTCGGCCGTCCCGATTTCACGTGGCCTTCCTTTAATGACTCGGGCGGTGTCCTGTGCGATTACACGGCTTTGCTGCAAAAGGCCGGCGAAGTCTTTGGCCTTTCCGATCTGCTGTGGATCGGCACACGCGGGCGTGAAGGGGCTCCCCGCGCCCAACGCTCACAGGTCTTCCCCAATGCCGGACTCGTAGTCATGAGCGCCGGCAGCGGTCAGCACTCTAACTTCCTTGTCTTTCGCGCGGGTCCTTCCGAAACGGCCCACAGGCATGAAGACGTGCTTGCACTGGATGTGACGGCACTCGGAATTCCCCGGCTGGTCGATCCCGGTATCACCACGTATGCTCCTGAGCCCCTGACTTCCTGGTACCGGTCAAAGGCCGCGCATAATCTTCTCCTGATCGATCCGGGAAAACGGATTGTGCCGGAGGATGCCGCTCAGGAGGTCCCGCAACCGGACGGACCTCATCTTTTTTTCCAGCGTCAGGGCTTGATCGAGGCGGCCGTTGGGACTTTCGCGCCTGCCGGGGCCGGTGAAACGGCTGGTCACATGCTATCGAGAAGCATTGTTTTCGTCAACGGCGAGTACTGGATCGTGATGGACCAGGTATCGGGCCCCTCGGGCGCTGAGGCGTCCACCTGTTGGCAGCTCTATCCGGGCAGAGTGGAAAAAGAACCCGAAACCGGCACAGTGAGGTGTATGACGCCGGGAAGTCCGGGCTTTGAGCTGACCGTCCTGCCGGGACCCGTCCGGCTTGCGGTCGAGGTCCATACCGGCGCTTTCGACCCGCCATGCGGCTGGGTCTCCATTGACGGCAGGGATGTTCCGGCCGCTCATTTTCGCTACCGTTGGAAAACGGCCTTCCCCGCGACGGTGCTGTGGCTGCTGCTGCCCTATGAAAAAAATCCCGTTTCAGGGGTCAAGGCGGACAGAACAGACTGGGAGCATGGAACGGTCCGCCTCCGTCTCACCTTTCCGGCGGGTTGCAGTGATGCGGTCACTTTCCGGCCGCCGGCCGCCGGTCAGCCCCGGCGGAGACACACTTCCCACGGCGAGATCGAATTTACGAGGCAATGCGGGAAAAACCAGCCCTATAACACTACTCTCGTTTTCTGATGCCGGATTGCGTTCACTAGAGCTGTTCCCTGAGATTTAGCTTCCCGCGAAGCGATCCCATGAGGAGCGTGTGAATGATGCGCAAGGCTTTGGATCTTTGCGCGTGCTTTCCGGTAAAGAGCAGAAATTGGGCCGGAAGCCGGCGAAGGAGCAGGTTTGGGCAATCGTTCAACAGGTTTCGGCACCTGATCGACTCCAGATGGCCGGCCAGCATCCGGCGATGTTTTCGATTCCTCGTTGCAATAGCCTCACGGCCGGCACCGCCCGACTCTTCGAAGGTGAACTCATCCCGTTCGAACGGGCTGGTTTCGACCCTCTTGAGGTTCGCCAGTCCATAATCGCCAGGCCGTTCGAACATGAGAGACTGCGGTTCCAAAAGGAAACGCTGCGGTAAAAGGACGACCCGGTCAGAGCGAATGTGGTGTTCCACAAAGCGGATGAGACGAGCGACGTCCTCCATCGTTTCATGGGGCGTATTATACATCAGGTGGATATAGCTCTTGATCCCCAAGGCTTCGGCTGCTTCGATAACCGCATGCATCTTTTCGATCCGGAAGCGCTTGCCGAGCAAATCGACCGTGGACTGGGAGTTGGACTCGACTCCCCAGAACAAACTGAAACAACCCGCCCGCCTGACTTCATTGAGCAGTTCCCGGCTAAATCCGTTCACCCGCGCATACGCATACCACCTGATCGAAGGCAGCTCTTTACGCAGCCGTTCGCAAATCTGCGAGAGGAGCTTGGGATTGCCGTTTATCGAGGCGTCGGCAAACATGAAATGCGACGTGCCGTACTTCCTCGACAAATCCTTGAGTTCCGCCGTTACTTTCTCTATTGACTTGCAGTCGTAGCGGTCTACGAGACGTCCCGTGCAGAAAGTGCATCGGGACGGGCAGCCTTTCGACAGCCGGTAGGGAAGGAACAGGGCGCCTTTGCCTGCTATGTGGTGATCGTAACGGTAGCGGTCGAGGTCCAGCCCTTCAAAATCGGGTTGGGATTCCTGTTCGGCCGGCATCCGTGAGGGCGGGTTCACAACAAGGTTGCCGTCTTCTGAATAGATGATTCCGGGGATTTTCTCTCTGCGGATATTCCCTGTTCCCCGGTGCAGGCGGTAGAGCATCAGCAGCGGCAACTCTCCGCTCCCTTTCACCCAGTAGTCGGCCGTCCCGTACCGCGTAAATGCCTCCGGAGGCTTGATAGTGATGTAGGGGCCTCCGAACACAATGACCGATCGGGCATTGAAACGCCTTATATAGGCGGCCAGAAGCAGGCTCGCCCAAAACTGGTGATATCCGACAATGGAGAAGCAAACGATTCCGGCCGGCCGGATCAGACGGCCTCCATATTTTTCAAGGAAACACTCCAGTCCCCGGTGGATTCCCTCGCCGCGCAGAGAAGCGTGGAAATCACCGGTTGAGAAGGTCCTTCCGGGATTGTGGTAATCGATGTCCTCCGGTGCATCGAAGAGATATTCCATGAGAAAGTCATTTTGGATTACAGGGACTTCATTCTCCTTGAGAAATGAGTAGATGACCGCCATGCCGTAAGGCAAAAACTTCGTGGGCAGGTACCGCTTGCTCACGGCCGGGGGGTGGACAAGAATTACAGGCAGGGCCGTTGTGCCGTGAAGGGCAGGGGGCTTGCTCATCGTTCTTCTTCACAGTAGTTGTCGAAGAACTGCTTCATGACAAAATCCACGGTCTCCTGATTGACATGAAAATTTTCTCTGCCCTGTGCAAAGACGGGGGCATTGAGAATGGGGCGGTAGATGGAGGCCATTTCAAAGGCAGGGAAATAGAGAACATCCTCGTGCTTTGCGCAAAATTCATCCACGGTCGCCCGCAGAGTGGCCTTGGAGGCGCAACTGGCGCTGATCACATCGAGATCATTGCGGAAGGTTGTCCAGAGGTGGACCGGTGACAGGGTAACCATGAGCCTGCATTTGGGGACGTGGGCAGCCATAAGGGAGTGGATGCGCTCCAGGTTTTCGAGATTTTCGGCAAATCTGCTCACCCGGAAGCGGTAGCGGCTCATGTCTCCACCTTCGCTTACATAAGGTCCCGCCGGCAGGCAGATCACCGAACCGTCCACGGTATCCTCCCAGATTTCCGTCAAACCAAGGGTCACGATGAGCAATTCGGCTTGCGCCAATGCTCTGCGCGAGCAATGGCGATGCCGATCGAAGCCGGCCTCCGCCTCCTCCATGGAATCATAGACAATGATCCGGCGGTAGGGGTCCTGAACACGGCGGGAAGCGGGGGTTTCCCACCAGCGAAGATTGGGCGCCCATTCCTCAAATGTGTATTCAAAAATCTGGCGCATGCAAAAGGTGTTGTAAATTCTTTCCCAGGCTGCGCTGGCGTGCTTCGAGGCCGGGTGGTCCGTTTCCTCGGCTATGTAGGAATAGCCTTTTTTGAGAAGGACGTCTTTTATCTCCCTGGCAAAACAGGACCCCATGGAGGCAATGGAGGTCCGGCGGTTGATTTTCAGGCCGGACCCGGCGGGAAACGGATAAGCCTCCCCTGCGGGAGGATTGTCGTATGAGCCGGGCCAAACCTGCCAGGGCTCGAAAGTGCGGCCGGGATAGACGTCACAACCTGCCATAACCACCTTTTTTCTCCCCCTTGACAATAACGTTCCAGCCGATCATCCGAAAGGGAAATATCCTGCCCAGGAACCGGTCCGCCCTGCTGAGCGCCTCGATGCGATAAAACTTCCTGCCGCTGGAAGCAGGCGCGGGCAATTTATGAGGGATGATATAGGCCGATCTCCAATCCACGATTTTCAGGCCGGCCTCGTCCAGCTTGCCGCGTAAAACGCCGGGCGTGTAAAAACGCAGGTGAGTCGGGTCCCATCCGCGCCACTTTTTTTCATGACGAAAAAACTTTCGCAGGGTCCCTTCGATCAGGTAGTTCAAAGAGAGCGCATTCTGGGTGCTCACGACCATGCACCCTCCCGGCGCCAGAAGACCGGCGGCGGCATTCAGCAGTTCCTGATCGTGCGGTACGTGTTCGAGAACATCTTTGATCAGCACCACGTCAAAGTGCGGCGCAGCCGCATGAAAGGGGAACCCACGGCTGCAGATGAAGTGGCACCGGTCAGCCAGCCCATGCTTGCCGGCAAAATAGCGGGCCGTCTTCAACACGGTTTCTTCAACGTCCACCCCGACCGTCAATGCCGCTCCCTGCATCGCCGCATGAACCATGAACATGCCCGCGCCGCAGCCAAAATCGAGAAAACGGAGCCCCTTGAGGCTGCCGATTAGATCGCGAACGAAGGCGTTCTTTACTTGGCTGTAGCTCGTACTTTGCTGCTCCAGGTAGGCGCGCAACCCGTATTCGAGGTTGCCGGAGCGAATCCAGTGGCCCTCTTCATACCGCATTTCCGGGCATGCCGTCTCAGAGGCCGATGAGTTCACCATACACTTTTTCCCAGGCAGTCTTTTCCCGTTCGATGGAAAAATCCCGCATGCGCGCCATGGCGGCGGCTCCCAACTCCACGGCGAAACCCCGGTCCCCCAGAATTTCTCCCATGGCCCGCGCCAGGGCTTCGGAATTGCCCCAGGACGTCAGCAAGCCGGAGACGCGATCCTGCATGAGTTCTTCGTTAGCTCCCGTACGGGTCGCCACACAGGGGACGCCGGAAGCCATGGCTTCCATCAGGATATTGGGGCAACCCTCGGAAACCGATGGCAGCACAAACACATCCAGGGTCCTCAGCCATGCGGGTATATCCTTGTGCGCCAACGGTTCGCGAAAGTGAATACAGTCTTCCATGCCGGTTCGCCGCACCATGGCGGCAACCCCCTCCCGCTCGGATTCCCGCAAATGCCCGGGCAGTTCCAGAACCAGGTTCATGCTTTTGCGAAGTTCCGCCGCCGCCTTGATGAGATAGGGAAGCCCCTTGGCGTACTTGAAAATTCCAGCCGAGCCTATGACTCGAGGTCCGTTCCGCCGGCTTTGCGGCTGCCATGCTTCAGAAGGAATCTCGACGGAGTTATATATCACCCGGCTCTTGTCCGCGACCGGCGACAAGGCATCGGCCATCTCCACGAGTTCGCGGCTCAGGGCCACGATACGGTCTGCGTTTTCGAGCCCGCTTCGGCAAACCGCCGTCTTTTCAGGGCTGAAAATATACCTCTTCACGTCATCCCCAACCAGGGTGGCCACCGAAGGGATGCTCATCCTGCGGGCCAGAAGACCGGTGATGTATGCTACCGGATAGAGAAAAAAGGAATGAAACAAATCGAAATGTTCTTCCCGGTGCAGCAATTCAAGGGACTGATACATCTGTCTCAGCGTCATATTGTGAGGGCAATCCCACAGAAGCCGCGGCCCATCCGTAAGATTTTCGCGGCCGATGACAATCTGATGCAGTACCCGGTTATCCAGGGCCACACGGGAGTAATTCTCGTCGAAAAGGACCGGGGGGCGCTCCTCCAAGAGGAAATGAGCCACATGAACTTCCAGACCGAACCGGGCCGCGTAACCGGAGACGCGTTCGGCGGTGCGCGCAAGCCCGCCCCAACAGTTTGGAGGAAACTCGTGGACAACCAGGCAGATCTTCTTATTGGTTCTTCCCGAGTGTCTCATGTCCTGCTATTCTTTCCGGTATGTATTGGAACGGCCGGGGCCGATGACTGATAATCCTGTCGAGGATATCACGACGCCATGCGAATCGGAATCATCTTTCACAAGGACCCCTTCGTTCCTCCCACAGGGATCGACCTCATCCGGCTTCGCGCAATTGCCGGCGCTCTAATACGAAGGGGCGTCGATGCCGAAATCATCGCACCGGCAGCGAGGGAAGGCTTTCTTGACCGGGACATCCCTGTTCTTCCTCTTGCCGTTCTGTCGAAGGGGCGAAAATACGACCTCGTCAAAACCTGTTATCACTTTTCCATACAATTGACAGGGAAATACCGGGGACCGCTTATCTCGCGAATTGTTCGAGTAGTCGACGAACAACTGCCGGAGAGGGATGCCTCGATGAGACGGACCCTTTTGGAATGCCAGCGTCTGATCGGTAAGCGCGCGAAGGCGCTAATCGTCAATAATGTTGAAAATGAAGAAAGGTGGCTTCGGCTGTACGGCGGCAAGCTTTCCGTCGCGGCAATCCCGAATGGCTGCCCCGTCCACATCCCCCCCGTTCGTTCCAACCCCTACGGTACCGGCGCCGCCCCCATCCTGTTCCTGGGAAGCCTGGCCGCTCCCCGCATGATCGGATTGCTGAATGAACTGGCATTGAGATTGCGGGACAGATGCCGGATTCATATTGTCGGATCGAACAAGGCGCACCTGTATGGCGAAGGAAAGCCGCCCGAGTTGAACCCGCTGATTGCCGATCACGGAGAGCTTCCCGAAGAGGAAGTCTGGGATTATGTCCGCCATGCGCGGATGGGCATCGCGCTGGCAGCGGGTCCTCATCTATTCGACAACGATATTTCCAAGATCTACACCTACCTTAGAGGCGGCCTGCCGGTGCTTTCCGAAGAGCTTATCGCCAACAACCACCTTCTCGCGCAGACTCACCTCGGCAATATCTTCGCCTACGGCAACGCCGCGGACATGGCGATGAAGGCCGCCGGCCTCCTGGAACGGCCCCCGACGCAATGGATCCAATCCGCCATGGCGCTGATGGGGCGGGAACATTCCTGGGAACAGCGAGTCACCGTTCTATTGAGTCTCATCCACAGGGTCCTCGGCAACTCATGAATATCCGTGGACACCTCGCCGCCAAGTCCGTAATTCTTTAATAGAGGATAGTTTTCTGGTATAGTTTCACGTCTTCAGGGGATTGGGAGCTCACCCGGCAAGCCGGACATCCCGGCCGACTTCCCCTGAACTCCACTAGTACCTTGTCAACAAAGTTATCATATGTTGCAAGGAATCGTCACCCCGGCGAAGGCCGGGGTCCAGTACTTTTAACCACCTGAAAAAACGCTGGATTCCGGCCTTCGCCGGAATGACGGGCTGACGGTCCTTACCTATAGGAACTTAGTTGACGCTCCACCAGGGCGCTTGCAGGAGAGCGCGATCATGTGGATTCAAGGTAAAGTTTTACGGAAAAAATACCCGCAGTTGACCGGGAACGAACTATTCGAATGGTGCAAAGCCGGCCGGCTTAAACCCTTCAGAAGAGACAGCGCCTCTTGCGGCAGGGACCCGAAAAGCCCGCGGGGATGGCGGCGGGTTTTCCCGACCGAAGAAGCTAACCGAAAATATAATTCGCTATGCGGCAAGTACTTGTCTCTTATTGATTGGCTAAAATCCAGACGAGTGCCTCACGAAAAGGTCATCGAGGCTGACCAGGACGGGCTTACCCTCAGTCTCAAAAAATCCGGACGCCCGATCGAACTGCCGGAAATCGAGCAGTTTAAATATAACCTTTTCCGAAGACGGCAAACTGAAACAGCCGAAATATTGCGGCTGCTTTCGGAAATCGAAGAGCTTGAAAAAGAACTAAAGCCAGGCAAGGTATGGGGAAACCCTTGTCTGGTCATTGAGGACTTTCTCCCCTTGCTTATGGACAGCTTCTTTCGTTCGGAAGACAAATTCCTATCTTCCACCACGCCTGAGCACATCACGCCTGAACGTGAAAAAACAGGAATATCGCGGAAAAAACCGAGGCTTTGAGAAGAAGCGCTGTCCGGGACGCAAGCCCAAGAGCAATGCAGCAACTCCGCCGCGGCCCCAACCCGAAACCCGTAAGGATTTGAAGGCGGATGTTGCCGGACGCCGGAACGGGCAAAGATTGGAATGAGATGTTAAAAAATTCCCTTTTACATGAGGGATGTTTTTTCCTATACTACCCTATACTGAAATGCCAAACCCGCTGAGAAGCGGGGACGGAAAGCTGCGGGTCTGAAAAGATAGCCGGGTTGCCAGTATCTTGTAACCGCTCGGTTTTTTCTGTTCACATCAAGAATGGGGGCAGGATGTCAGACCCGGCCAGATCAGTAAGCCATTGCACGAAAAGCAAAACTGTAATCCAGGATTGCCTGATTTCTTCCGCACTGGTATTTAAAACTGTTGCGATTTTCATCACCTTGTATGCTCTTGATAACTACGCCTGCCTGGTGTATGAGAGGAACCCTGTATCGAGGCTTCTTCTCCGGAATGATCTCGCTTTCTTTTTCGCTGAAATGGCTGTGTTCACTTTTATCTGCATCGGCTATTCCAGGGTCAGGAAGACGTATCTCATGGCGTACAAAAAGGCGCCAATTCGCTGGTCATTCAATGCCCTGGTCGGCTTCGTTTTTTTGCTCCACCTGTGGGGCGCCGCAAACGATGCGATCATCCTGCTGGCGGCATCTCATTCCCATTAATGCTGGTCATTCCGGTTAAAATCATAATGGCCAGACCCAGAAAGCTAACCAGCCCGCCAATGTAGAAAATCTTCGTCAATGTGCCAATTTGTCTCCATTCGGCGATCATAGATACACCTCATTTCCGAAATATCTGAATTGATAACCTTTATTTCATCATCGTCGGTTGCAGCCCCCTCTACACCGCAGCCCTGACGGTGACCGCACGTAACAGCCGCCTTGCACCTTGATCCACTATCCAAAAAGATTCTTGCGAAACCGGAATGTGACTGTAATATGCTTTCAACACGAACAACTGCTTTGCCCCTTCCCACTGATGCCCGCCAGATCGGAGAGGCGTAAATGACAAAATTCAAATTCCTGCTTTTTGTGGCTTTGCTCATCGGATTCGGTGCATTTGCTCATGCCGGCTTCGATGAAGGTAAAGCGACTTACGACAGGGCTTTAGAGAGAGGTGATTATGCCGAGATGAGGGCATTAGCGGATCAGGGAGATGCCGCCACGCAATATAATCTGGGAATGGCGTACCTTAACGGTCTGGGCGTGCCGCAGGACTACGCTGAAGCAGCCAAATGGCTCGGGAAAGCGGCCGATCAGGGATTCGCCATGGCTCAATACAACCTTTTTATTTTATACGCAAACGGGCAAGGCGTACCATACGATTATATTCAAGCATATATGTGGTGCAGTCTCGCAGCAATGCAGGGCTTGCAACCGGCTGTTCAGGCGCTCAGCGAATTAAACGCGATCATGACACTATCCCAGATCGCCGAAGCGCAGCGGATTGCAAGAGAGTGGAAGCCGAAAGGCCAAGACTAAGGGATGTCTTGATAAACAGTCCATGGAGTATTCTTACGTGAATGGGGGAGACCGTGACCTCGTTATCCGTCTGGCGACGTTTGACTGGCTCGCCGGTCAGAGCGCAGCTATCGGAGATGTCCTTCCCAGGGAGCTCCTCCAGAAGGGCTTCGAGCTCCAGGGCGAGCGCGTCCCGCTCGTCGCTCCCCAAGGCATATTTAAGCCTCGCATCATGGACTTGCCCCTCAGCATTGCTACCACACCGCATGGACCATATCACGACGCATTCGCATCCATTGGCCTGCTGGCCTACAAGTACCGAGGGACTGATCCTTCACACCCCGACAATGAAGGTCTCCGCAGAGCAATGGTTCATCTGCAAAGGGGGCGGGTCAAGCTGACAAGATAAATTTACTTGATATACTCAAATCATGGCTTATATGGGCCTTGGAGGTACATTTTGGAGATGAAAAGTGGCCGTCCGAAGGATTATGAGGAGTCAGGTCTCCGCGAACCCCAGGCTTCTTAGAGCAATGATTTCGAGGCCAAAAACGGCCTGAGGAACGAGTGGAGGGTGAACAGAAAAAGCAAAAGGAAATAATTCCTTCTGGTTCTATCGCTTCGCGAGGAGCAGTGAGCAGTTAAAAATAACTCCTCTTGGTTCTATCGCTTCGCGAGGAGATGTTAGCTTGGCCCGACCCCGTTGGAACACTAAATCCTAGCTATAAGACCACTTGCGGACCACCTAGGTTCTTAATTCTTCGTCGGGTATTGGGCAGAACCCTTAGAGACCAAGGTGCTCATACTCACATGGTCGTATACAATTTATCAATGAGAATACCAAGGAGCCCGATGGTTCGAAATCACTATATCTAAATTATCGGGCAGCAAAAATCTGAGCACCATGAGCGGCCCTTTTCTACTGATCAGAGAGACAAATTGCTCTATGACTTTTGCAGCCATACAATGAGACTCCAAACAGGTTATCCAATAATCAGGATAATACCTTGACAGCATGCTGAGTGCGTAAGCAGCTAGGTACGCATCAACCATTTCCGGGAAATCCATTGATTCAATTCCATATGCAATTAAATCATTATTAATAGTTTCACGCATTGCAGGGAATTGGACTGGAGTTTCAGAGACAGACCCACTCTTGGTCCCGTTTTGTTGTAAATTCAATAAGTTATAACTTGGTCCATGTAGAACCTATCTCGACTGGCCTTGTTTTGTGCCCATAAGGGTTTAAAAAATC
>JBEKTT010000106.1:0-12822 GCA_049515795.1 Syntrophobacteraceae bacterium | reverse complement strand
CCCAGCCAACCACGGAGAACACAAAAGTGGCACGAAGAGAGCGCAGCAGGGTGAAGAGATTGCCCCGACACATCCGCTAAAGTTGACGGCCATGGGCCTTCGCCGGAATGACGGGCTGTAGGTTCTTACATATAGGAACTTAGTTGACGCTGCACTAGCTGTACGAGACTCCTCAACCTGATTGCCGGAACACAGGTTCGAACATCTGCTGACACAATACGGAAGGATCGGGAAAAGAAATAGGCCAACTGCGTCGAAAAGCCTTGGTGGGGCCGCTTAGCTCGGCACCCCACCTACAGGTCTTTTAATGATTTCAGGGTGTTTCGGGGGGACATGAATAACTGCATAGTGTTTTACTTACTCTCTCATACGAGAATGTTGTCACAGTCGAATACGAATGAGTGATTTAGGTTGTGCCAATCCGCCATTTGCGCGATTATTTCTCCTCGATGGCATTGGAAAAGACTCCGCCGCATAACCAGAACAGGGATTGAACTGGGAGAAAAGGACATGGTGAGATCAATATTTGCGTCCTTACTTATCATAGTCATCTCCAGCCTGTCTCAGGCGGCCTGGGCCGGTGATTCCCATGAAAGAGGGGAAGAAACAGGAATGTCTGATTACAGAGGACCACAGGATACGCCAAGGGAATTTGGGAGAAACTTCATTGTGAAAATGAGGCAACCCTACGTTGAAGAGGCTAAAAGAACGTATCCGCAGGCCAAGGCCAGATTCCAATCCGGCTTGCCCGCTGGATACAGGTTTTTGGTCACAATAGATCTTCAGGAGAATAACATTAACGAGAATGCATTCATGGACGTCCGCAAAATCTCCGACGGGAAGGTTACTGCGGTGCTTGCAACCGAGCTGATAAGGGTGAAATCTTATCAATTCGGCAAGCTGTACGTGTTCCCGGAGTCCGAGGTGGTCGATTGGACAATTACGTCTCCTGATGGCAAAGAAGAAGGCAATTTCGTAGGAAAATGCATGGATGAATACTATAGGACACACCCATAAGCGCCAGATGACGGCACGCCTTTAGACTCAATGCTCTTGAGTTTAGGGCGGACGGTTGGTCGAAATTTGATACTTATCAAAATTTACTTTAACGACTTAACGTAGTAGTATTGGTCCTGCCCCTTCAGCTTGAACCAAAGATAGCGCTTTCCCTGTCCATTCGTCCCATCCCGAAGCTCGCTCGTTCATCTAACCGGCTCGACATTCAGGCAGGTAGAGCACGCCACTCCGGTCGCGATACCGAACATTTTTTTGCCGGAACAGATGAGATCGTCCTCCAACTGTAGTATATCTCAGCGTTGGCATTGGCAATGTACCCCATTGGGGGGCGCTTATGTCTTGGAGAATTGCACGCTGGAGGGAGAAAAATGCTTGAATTAATGCCTCCGCAGGAGGACTTATTCCATTATGATGAGCTGGGGATGGATCCGGAAACCGGTCTTCTGATGTACAACGGGAAATTCGATCGGCAGACCTGGACAATTATGGAACCACAGCTCCTGTTCAACTCGCGCCCTTCAGCACCATCGGAAATTCATTTAGACACATCGAGAAAGAAACCGCTTGAAGCAATCGGTCAAACCCAAAGCAGTGACGACGGCGTTTTTTCAATTTGACGGAACTGGAGAAACCCGAAATGTATGGAACTTAGATATCTCTTTGGTGGAGATAATATTGCAGTACATCATGAAGGCGTTTCATGCGGAACTCCAGGGGCTACAAGAATTTGTCTTGGCGACCCGGAAGAGTATATGGGGCTCATGCGGGACCTTATTGGACACCTCCGTGCGGATACGGTTTATATGATCCACAACCATCTGGCAGCGGACCCTACGCCTTCTATTGCCGACCTGGCGGCGACCGCATATGTTTATGGCAAAATTCCCCAGTTTAAAGGCCACGTCATAACAAATTCCGGCAAGTATGCATCCATAGATCCTGATGGGACAGCCTATACCGTGTTGCCGCTTCCCGACCTCCCGCCAGATTGGGTTGATCCGATTCTGGAACCATCGATCCGCCATCCTTTGCTCGGCCGGAGAGCAAAAGGCACAAACCAAATTGCCGCCTGGACGGAGGTTCTAACCAGGGACAATGACCAACCGGTTCTGATCTATCTCGGTGACAAACTCACAGTTAGAGGGATACAGACAGTTCCTCCGGGGCTGTTTTTCGATAAAACTCAAATGGCCGAAATCATGCCTGGGCAACTTATCATGTTTGGCGTGAATGGCGCGGTTGCGGCGCTACCCGGCGGGCTTACGGATGAGATGCTCGGTGTGGCGCAGGAACTGGTCCGCTCTAATATCCTGTGGGCTGCCGTTGGAAAAAGTAAAGACGGTGCGCCGTTCGGATTCGCTGCTCAAATACCAAATCCGAATTACCTCGGCGGGAGGCATAGAAGTACCTTTGCGCCTTACCATATTATATAGAGTCAGGACGAAATAGATTGAGCTGCGATTTGGAGCCGGCAGAACGGCAGCAAGCTTAGGGTGATCCACCGCCGTCCTTGTGTAGTTCTTATAGAAACCCATAGCAAAACACAACCTAAAATTACTCGGTCAGACTTGGATCAGGTTCCGAGGGTATTATTTCAGCTCTCGGTCGGAGAGCACCCCCCGGCTACATTCAATTGCCCTGAACTGTCACTCTAGTATTATACCGGATGCGGATTAGCAATCATCTTAAGCAAAAAGGTTTTGGTTGGCAATCGTCAATATCAGCTAGACTGCCCTGCCATTGTTTCAACATTCAGCTCTACCGAGCCGGGCCCGGTCCAGTTCACTCTGTGTTCAGTCAACTCACTCCACCGTGAAAAACTTTCTACATCTCTGCTTTTTGCCGCTTCCGGTTGCCGCTTCTATTGCCGTTTCTGGTTGCCGTTTCTGGTTGCCGTTTGGCAAGGCTAAATCCTTTCGTGGCATGCTATTGGTGCGATGTAGAACTGAAATTCTCATTTCTGCCTAAGGGCTGGAAGAGGGTTAACCTGGTCATTCCATGTACCGCTTTTAGGCGGAAGGGGACAGATTATGGCCGAGATGCAGACCCTGAAGTTGATTTTTCGGATATCCCGAACCCCGTCCCACATGACCACGCCTCGCTAAGCGTGGAGTTTTCGCCTGAGCCCACCCAACACTATGGGGCGGGGGAACGAGCTAATCAACTCCGAGGAAGGAGTGTGTCCTCAAATCACAAAAACGAGTCCCGTTGACATTTCGCTTGCATGTTCGATTGGGAAATCGTATCGTTTTACGAGCCTTGGGATTGTTTCAGAAGTTTCTGGCCCAGAATCCAATCTACAATGCGGTTCGGCATCCGTTGACAGGCATGTTTATGCATTATTCAGGATTATAACAGCTTCGGCTGGATATTGCTTTTTCGATTATTGTCTTGAATGTGCGATCCGGCATTTAATGAATTTAGGTGATTATAAGAACTCGCTTGTGAACGCGTAACTCGGGCGGGTTTTGGTATGTTTGCCTAACCCACTCATCCAGACGGTGCGCAAATGCCTTCCTACCCTACCTTTCCAAACGCCCCTATTACTGAGGCTATCTTGGACATCCAAGTGTCCTTGCCTTCCACTACTAACCTCAGCGACCTTGCCGCGATTCACGCGCCTATTCAAGAAAGATTCCCTCGAAGGGAGGAGAAAATAGAGAGCAAACTCAAAGTCGAGCTACCAGCACTCCTGTCGAAAAGCCCGACTTTTGCGACAAGCTCTATCGGGTATCTTTTCCGATCACCCACAGGCGGGAAGGTGGTGCAATCGCGTTTCAATGGATTCACTTTTAATAAACTTAAACCGTATGAGTCTTGGCAGGCTTTCAAATGTGAAGCCCAGGAACTCTGGGAGATGTACCGCGATATAGTTAGGCCCACTAAGATTCGACGGTTTTCTCTCAGATACATAAATAGGATTGTGATCCCGTTTGGTGTCGATACCAAAGAATACTTTTTGACCGGTCCGGAAATCAGCCCTGAATTGCCACAAATCTTTAGGTCATTTTTTCTCAGAGTTGAAATTGTGAACGAGGAAATACCTGCACTGGGAATGATAAATCAGGCAGCCCAACCTGCCGACGAAACTGGGCTCCCAATAATTTTCGATATAGATGTTGTTAAAACCATTGAACTCTCGCCAAACACTAAGGATTTATGGTATTCTTTTGAAAAATTGCGGGATTTCAAAAATGACATATTCTTCAAGAGCTTAACAGAAAAGACGAAGGAGATGTTCAAATGAGAATTCCGTTAGCTTCCTGGCCCGAAAAGCTGATTGACCTTGCAGAAGTCCGTGAATCACTAAACAAGGGAATCGCTCAGGAATCTCAAGTTGTTTTTGACGCATTTGAAGATTTTTTAGAATATTATCTTCAGCCGATTTCGAGAGAATGGGACAGGCCACCACTTGAAAGATTCATCAAACTAAGAGATGAATGGCAAAGGGATACTGAATTTCTCTCTTCAATCCACGCGATGATTTCTCATCCCGCTTACCTACAGATTATCGGAATGGGGCCTGTTGCCGTCCCCTTGCTTATCAACGAGCTTCAAAATGAGCCAGACTATTGGTTCCCAGCGCTAAAGGCAATTACTGGATGCGATCCAGTACCTCCCGATAAGCGTGGCGATCTGCAAGCCATGACCAAAGTTTGGCTCGAATGGTGGAGGGTCTGTGACCTGCGTGAAGAGCCCGTCTGCAAAGCAGCACTTTCCTCTTTTAGACGGTTCTAACCATCACAAGACTAGCCCATGCGACCGGGGCTATAATTGCATTGCTTGGGCTGCTGGTGATTCCTCCCAATTGTGGTGGCCTGCTGAAGCCTATTGGCCGCCTGGCGTCTCTATTGCATTGAGACTCGAGAGCTTTATTGATGCTTTTCGAACTCTTAATTATGAAGTTTGCGACAATCCTAAGTTCGAGGACGGTTTTGAGAAAATCGCCATATATACGGATGCTACCGGCGAGCCCACCCACGCAGCACGTCAGCTGTCAGACAACGTTTGGACCAGTAAACTCGGGAAAAATATAGATATTGAACATTCTATCGACGCTGTCGATGGCCCGCTCTATGGGACAATTGCCGTGTTTATGAGGCGACCTGTTCAATAGTTACCCCGGCCTTGCTCCCGGCAGGCGCTTTTTTGAGTGGAGCTTCCAGGTTAAAATGTTCGAGGATCAACGATCTCCCCCCGGCCTATATCTGAATGCGTCTGGAAAATGGCCTTGCGTGCGGTGACAGCTAAAAACGGAGTCGGGCCAAGCCAAGTATCTGTTTCCGAAGAAAATATCCTAAAAAACGGGGGTTATTATCCCCTTAAAAGCTCATTTTTGGTACCGAAACCGATCTCTAACATGGATGGGCTTTACCCTTACAGTGCGTAGTGCGTAGTGCGTAGTAGTGCGTAGGATGGGTAAAGCGAAGCGAAACCCATCGCTTTCTGGCGGACAAGGCCGTAATTTGCCCCTAAACACGCATAACGCGGCATGGAGGTTGCGCTCGGAAATCGCAATATCCTTACGTTATTGGGTCTTTAGACCTGATAAAATCGAGCCATTGCGACAAGTTGTAGGTCCTTAAGCACCTCTTCACAAAAAAACTCCTTAAATTGAATTCTCTGGTACACTTGTTCACAACGCCGGCGCATTTTGCAGTGAAACCGGTTCTGTCATTAAGGGGTTGTTCCGTCACCGCCGATAATAAAGACCAAGCTTTTGACGGCCTTGACAAAGACATCCAAAACACCGAGAGCACTTCAGATGTTACACGATTGCACACGACAAGCCAGTCATTCTTGCGGCCTTGCTACGCCGGCGACGACGAGCCTGCGGCAGTGTTAAACCCTCACCAGGGCGGCACTTGTTTCATCCTCTTTCCATCATTTGCTTACCTTAAGTGAGGCCTGAGCAAAAGGACGGGACACTATGAACCGTAAGAGCTTGTATTTAGTTATGACCCTTTCTTCCGTTGCGCTCTTTTTACTGGCCGCAGTCGGCTCTGTATGTTCGTACTCTGCTGAGAGAGATTTGAAAGGACAACCCTCTCCGCCTGGTGAAGTTTGCAGGGTGCCGCCAGAAAAGGGCTGGTCGCCCCAGGGAAAATGGGTATGGGAAAGCGTCTGTGCCGGAAAGACCGCGGACTTCAAAGAATGGCCGAAAAGCTGTGTACTGCGACCTGAATTCCTTAAGACCATCCTGCTCCGTGAACCCTACCGCAGCGCCCTGACGTATAAAGGTGCGAGAATTCAGGGTGCACGGTTCGTCGAGCCTGTTGATTTGTCTGATGCGACTCTCATTCAATGCATGTCTTTGGTAGACTGTACTTTTTTAAAGGATGTCACCCTGGACCGATTGAAGACTTCGTCATTTGTTATGCTGTCGGGTTCTAAATTTAGAGGCGGGCTGAGCATGAACTGCATGAAGGTGGGCGGCTATCTCTGGATGCGCGACGGGGGTGAGTTTACCGAGGTGAATCTTGAAGCCGCTGAGATAGATAGCGAAGTGAATATGTCTAATTCAAAGTTTGGTGGCAAGCTGGACATGTACGGCACGAAGGTGGGCGGCGATCTCTCGCTGGAAACCGGGGCGGAGTTTGCCGAAGTGGAGCTTATGTACGCTAAGATAGATGGCAGCGTGTATATGGCTAATTCTAAGTTTGGTGGCAAGCTGGACATGTACGGCACGAAGGTGGGCGGCGATCTCTCGCTGGGCAAAGGGGCGGCGTTTACCGAAGTGAAGCTTATATACGCTAAGATAGATGGCAGCGTGTATATGGCCAAGTGTAAGTTTGGCGACAAACTGGATATGTACGGCATGAAGGTGGGCGGGGATCTCTTCATGAACGACGGGGCGGAGTTTACCAAGGTGAATCTTGTAGCCGCTAAGATAGATGGCAGCGTGTATATGGCTAAGTCTAAATTTGGCGGAGAGTTACACATGAACAGCATGAAGGTGGGAGGCCATCTCTCGATGGGCGATGGGGCAGTGTTTGATAATCAAGTATCTATGATTTTATCTCGAATCGAATCGCACTTGTCCATTTCGGGAAGTGCGTTTAATTCCCTTGATCTGGCAGGCACCCATATTGGAGGAGAATTCAGGCTCGGGCGAGACGAAAAAGGGCGGGAAACACAATGGGTGATGCAAGGCTCCAGGCTGATTCTCCGCAACACGGAAATTGGTGCTATAGAGGATCAAGAGAACGCTTGGCCGCCAAACCTGGAGTTGGATGGTTTCAAGTACAGTCATTTGGGTGGCTCTGCCGGAGACGAAAAATCTAATATCGGGTGGCTGGAGAAGCAAAAAACCTACTCCCCCCAACCTTACGAGCAGCGTGCCGATGTTGTGAAAAAAATGGGGTTCCCGGATAAGGCTAACGAAATACTTTTCGCCAAAAAAGAACGAGAACAAAAAGAAGCATGGGTCCGGCATCAATGGCTGAGTTGGTTTTCGTTGGCCGCACAGCGGTGCTCAATTGGCTACGGGTACCATATCTTTTGGTCGCTTGGCTGGGTAAGTGCTCTTATTGTGGCTGGTTGGCTGATAGCCATGCGCACGTTTCAGGGGAAGTGCAAGGGCCCTGTTTGGTGCTTTATCTATAGTCTGGATCTGCTGCTGCCTATCATCCAGTTAGATAAAAGAAATTACGACACACATCTGGGCGGCCGGGCAAAATATTACTTCTATGTTCACAAGATATTCGGCTACGTCCTGGCATCATTCATTATCGCGGGAATCTCCGGGCTTACAAAACAATAACTTATGCACTTACACGTGAAAAATGGGGCCGGGCCGAGCCAGGTATCTGTTGCCAAAGTAGTAGGGTGGGCTAAACGGAGTGCGTAGGATGGGTAAAGCGGAGCGAAACCCATCACTTTCCGGACGAACACCGATTACATGCCGGATGGAAAATGACCAACTACCGTCGCAACCGTTTGGCGGGTGGTACATATTTCTTCACTGTGGCCATCGCGCAAAGGCATCTCGATATACTGGTGCAACACGTTCAAAATTTGAAGGCCGCACTTCGGGATGAGCATCAACGCGCTCCCTTCGTCAAACTTGCCCTTGTTGTGCTTCCAGACCATCTGCACACAATATGGCGACTGCCCCACGGAGATTCAGACTATTCAAATCGCTGGCGGCGTATCAAAGCGCGGTTTTCGAGAGCGCTTCCTTTGGGTGAACGTGTTTCAATCAGCCGAGCAATGAAGGGTGAACGCGGGATCTGGCAGCGCAGGTTTTGGGAGCATACCGTGCGGGATGAAGAAGATTTGCAGCGTCACCTCGATTATATCCATTTCAACCCAGTAAAACATAAGTTGGTATCGCGAGTTTCTGATTGGCCGCACTCAACATTTCATGAATACGTGAGGAGCGGGGTCTACCCTCCGGATTGGGGCGGCTGCGACGACCTCTTGGATCGGGAGTTTGGAGAATGATATGTAGATAAGGGAAGTGAGTGATGGGTTGCGCTTCGCTCCACCCATCCTACGGGCTACGGACTGTCCATTGTTTCAACAATCACTCGTACGAAATAGGGTCTGACCCCAACGCGGTGATATAAACGCCGGGTCGCCGGATGAGTTGCTTCGAAAACATGACGGGCCACGAGCACGCAATGCGAGGCTTGGAGGCCGTAGCTAGTACCCTAACGTCAGGTGGTATTTCGAAGCAATAAAGTCAAGGTATCGCACCATGTTGCCTATTTCCCCCCGTTTGCGCAAACTATTTGCAGGGTAACCTCGCACTCAGGATAACGACAAGTTTTTGACCCGAAGCCGCTTGTGTGGCAGTATTATTAAGGCATACAGGCAGTTCACTTCGAAATGGAGTCTCGAATGAAAATCGCAGTAATCGGAGCCTCGGGACAGGTGGGAATGATCCTTTCACTCGAACTGAAAAGGCTTGGGCATAAAGTACTGGCCATATCCCGCGGACGAACCTCAGCCAACCAAAGCCGGCTGGACAAACTTCAGACCCAGGGCATGCTGCCAATCTTTCAAGAGGATCTTACCGGCATTAAGAAAATGGCCTCCATTCTTTCCGGCTGCGATATCGCAATAGTGGCCGTGCGCGCCAATGCCCGCCTGGTGAGACAGTTGGGGCCCCCCATCCTGGAGGCTGCCATCGAGGCGAGGGTCAGGCGGTTCATTCCTGACGAATTCGGCACAAACACTAAATGCCTCGATTATGGAGTGGGTACTCTCTTTGATGCAAAAAAGGAATTTCAGGAACGGGTTTTGGCGTCCGGGCTGGAATGGACTCTCCTGTTCCCAGGCGGAATATTTGATTATTTTTTGCCAAACCTGCGGCTGTTCAAGCGTATTACAACATTTGGAAATCTCGACTGCACTTTCCCCACTCATTCGCTTAAAGACATAGGATCCATCTGCGCCAGAGCAGTCATTGACCCTCGCACGGCAAACAAAGCGGTACAGATGTATGCAAACGTGGTAACCCAGAAGCAGTTGCTCCGGATGCTCAATTCATTTTGGCCGGATTACCCGTTCGAGTTTGAGCACGTGTCCACAGAGACGATCATGTACTTGAAGGAGCACGGTGATCCTGTCAAAGTGTCCGCAAAGGGAGGTGCTGAGCCCGACCGGGAAAGGCACGGCATCAATTACGCCACTTATGTATTATGCAAACTCGCGTGTCTTGATGGTCCTGATATTCTAAACGCTAATGAACTCTATCCCGATCATGCTTACATGAAGCCGGAAGAAGCGCTGGCAGACCCAAAGTTTGTTTTTGGTTAAAATCGGGTATATACAGGCAGAGTATTGAACTGCGAAAACAAGGTGAACTCAAAAGGAGGTTGGATCATGACGAAGATGTCGAGACGCGGCTTGATGGAGTTGGGGGCAGCCTTGGGCGCCGGCTTGGTTGCTGGAAAGATTAATGGGCTCGTTTCCCCGAAGGAAGCCCAGGCCACTCAGACCGGAGGCGCTGAAAAGGTTGCATGGGTAATAGGTCATATCAAAGTCAAGGACAACGGCAAATGGGGTGAATATCGCAGCAAAGTCCCTGAAACTCTCCTTCAATGGGGGGGTGAAGTGCTCTTTCGGGGCCACCGCGTCGGCGTGTTGAGCGGCGAACATTCGTACCTTGATTGTGTCGTTATTCGCTTCCCTGACGCAAAGTCTGCTACGGGATGGTACAATTCCCCAGCCTACCAGGCGCTCATTCCAATTCGGGAGCAAGCCGCCGACATCGTGTTGGTTGCCTTCGAATCATAGTGGCGGAAAAATGGAATCGTGCCAAGCCAGGTATTAGGTGACTGTGAACGGCTGGAAGATATCAAGGCGAACCGTTTCACCACAGAGACGGGGCATAGTCCGGCCAAGGAGAGATCACAGAGAGAAGCCTTGCGACACAAGATTTGCAGGAATAGCTTTAAAAAACTGTGAACTCACCGCAGAGGACTGCTCATAGACAGGTAATGGAGAGAACTCGGAGAAAAACGGTTGAACAAATTTACAAAACTAATAGCCAGATCCCTGTTTGCTTCAGGCTTTTTCTGCATGCCCATTCCCTTTTCTCTGTGCCCTTTCCTTGACCGGACTATGCCCCGCCTCTGTGGTGAATGGGATGGGCTTTTAAGCCGTAAAAAGGCATGTTTTTTGATCATTTATCTTCGCATATCGAGATATTGATTTATCGACCCCGTTTGAGCGACAGTTTGGATGCCGAGCTGAGAAGTTGATGCATTATTCCGGTTAAAACAGTGAAGGCTTGGAATGGGCCGTTTTCCTGCTCCGAGCCTTTATTTTTTGCGGCCATTTGGAGAGGATGCAGGAGTCGAACCGTGCACCGCCTCTAAATACAACTTGACATTATTAAAGTTTTTCGAAAGCATAGGCCACATCCCTTTGTCAGTTATAGTAATTGCAAAAGTCGAATCCTAGCGCCTGGTGGCCAGGATTTTGCGTCAAGCTGCCCGTGTTAGCCGGCCAACAGTGGCTGTTCGACTTGATGCGGCCGCTAAAGTGGCGAGCAGTTAAAAAAATGATTTGCCACAGCGCTTTTTTAGTTTTCAAAATATTCAAAACCGCCTGCCATAATGCGATTTAGACGGCAAGTGGACGACTTGTGGTTTTATGTAAACCGCAAACCGTTGCCATTCCCCAAACACAACTGTTGGGTCTGCCTCTGCATGAAGGAAACGAAATGAGAAGAGAAAAGAAATTTGGGCTGGTTATGGGCATTTCGGTTTTCATCTGCATCATGGCCGGCGTGCTGGCGAACCCCTCTAATTCGCAGCCTGCGGACTCCATCCTGCACAACTTCAGCGGTTATCCAGATGGGCAGTCGCCTTTTGGCTCCCTCACGCTCTTGGGGTCCACGCTCTACGGAATGACCGAGATGGGAGGGGCCAACCCCGGCACCTCCGGCGGGGGCTTGGGCACGATTTTCCATATGAACACGGACGGCACGGGGTACAAGGTGCTGTACTCCTTCGGCAGTGTTGCAAACGATGGGGCTTCTCCTGCCGGCTCCCTCACGCTCTCGGGATCCACGTTCTACGGGATGACCTCTGCGGGAGGCGCCTACGGCTACGGCACGATTTTCCAGATAAACACGGACGGCGCCGGGTACAAGGTGCTGTACTCCTTCGGTAGTGTTGCAAACGATGGGGCTTATCCTTCGGGCTCCCTCACGCTCTCTGGGTCCACGCTCTACGGGACGACCGGAGCGGGTGGCACCGGCGCGAGCCCGAGCGGCACGATTTTCCAGATAAACACGGACGGCAACGGGTACAAGGTGCTGTACAACTTTTGCCCTAGTGGTGTTGACTACGATGGGGCTTATCCTGTTGGCTCCCTCACGCTCTCGGGGTCCACCCTCTACGGGATGACCGACGCGGGTGGCACCGGCCCCGATGGCACGATTTTCAAGATAAACACAGATGGTTCCGGGTACCATGTCCTGTACAACTTCTCCGCCTACTATTTTGGTGCGGCTCATCCTTTTGGCTCCCTCACGCTCTCGGGGTCCACCCTCTACGGGATGACCAATTCGGGAGGCGCCAACGACTACGGCACGATTTTCATGTTCAACACTGAGACAAACATTGAAAAGGTGCTGTACAGCTTCGGCAGCGGCAGTGTTGCAAACGATGGGGCTTCTCCTGCCGGCTCTCTCACGCTTTCGGGGTCCACGCTCTACGGAATGACCTGTTATGGAGGCTACTACGCTGGCACCTACGGCTGGGGCACGATTTTCCAGATAAACACGGACGGCACAGGGTACCAGGTGCTGTACAGCTTCGACAGGCATGTAGTGGGGACTGGGGATGGGGCTTATCCTTACGGCTCCCTCACGCTCTCTGGGTCCACGCTCTACGGGATGACCTCTGGGGGAGGTGCCTACGGCCCACATAACGGCGGTGACGGCACGATTTTCTCCCTTTACGACGCATCCATTACGAGGGCTCTGGTCTGGGCGGGAACGGGAGGATCTGCATCCATCTGGACCCTCGACGGCTCCAATAATTATCTAACCTCCACAGTCTACGGCCCTTACAGCGGCTGGACGCCGGTGTGCTACATCTCTAACCCCGATGGAACAAGAACCCTGGTCTGGGCGGGAACGGGAGGATCTGCATCCATCTGGACCCTCAACGGCTCCAATAATTATATAGCCTCCAAAGTCTACGGCCCTTACAGCGGCTGGACGCCGGTGTGCTACAGCTCTAACTCCGATGGAACAAGAACCCTGGTCTGGGCGGGAACGGGAGGATCTGCATCCATCTGGACCCTCGACGGCTCCAATAATTATATAACCTACATAGTCTA
>JBEKTT010000105.1:0-12838 GCA_049515795.1 Syntrophobacteraceae bacterium | reverse complement strand
CGAGCTTCTGGAACTCCAAAAATATACCTGACGGCCAGATTTGTCTCATTACACTAATTAGTCTGGTATTCCAGGATGATAGAATGGCTTTTTAGGGTGATTTGGAAAACTGGAATATCGGTCATCGACACGAAGCAACTCACCAAACGCCGGACTTAAATGCATAGGCGCCTGACGATCAAGCTCAGGCGCGCTTGCCACACGGCCTGTGCGTGGCAAGTGTTGCCTGCAGTGCGTGGTTTGGCCTAACATATTGCGGCATTACCGGCGACCAGGCATCAATGGCTTTTACATGTTTATCACGCGTAAACACGGCATGTGATATGTTTGATGGAATCGCAATGACCTCACCTTTTTTCACACTGAACGTCTCATCGTCGAGTTCAAAAAACAATTCACCTTCTAAAACCATCGTAATCTGTTCGCTTTCATGATTATGCCGATCGAATCGGCAGTGAGGCTCAACCTCGAAAAAGGTCAGTAAGGTCTTCTCCAGGGCGATACCCCACATTTTGGCCCCTGGGACATCCGATTTTAGGGTCAGGATTTCACGCGGGAAATAAATTGCCCGTTCACTCAGTTGCATTCTCATGCACACAGCTGAATCTGGACAAAGGCTTTTGAATTCGACGGATGCTTGCAAAGGAGCGGGGGCAAGGTTTCTGCCAATCTTGTGAAACCCGCATTTCGCAAAAAAGCTGTCAGCTGTGGTCGTCAAAAGAAAGAGTTCATTTATCTTCTGGGTGTGAGCGTGGGCGATTGCTCTTGAGCAAAGCTCCTTCCCGATCCCTTTCCCACGAACCTCAGGCAACACTGCCAACGAGCGAAGCAAACCAATACCGTCGTAGGCCTCTAATCCGACAACACCGATTATCCCACCTGTAGATTTAGCGAGTATAAAGTCCTTCAGATGGGAAATTATCCCATCGGTTGGCAATTGAGATTTGAACAACAACTGTTTTATGTCGTTTTCATCTCTTAGCGCAGCAAATGTGTAGGTGATTTCTCTCATATCTACTGCCATTATTTATTGGCCCAACAAGTTATTGCAGAGTTTCTGTACAAATCCGCAATGGGGAAGGTTTTCCGTTCCTACTAACTGGTCAACTCGGCTTCACCGCGCTTATCTTAATGCTGGCAACCGATCCTGATATCTCTTTTGCATGATCTGAAATAATGCCGGCATCAGAGTAGATTGCCTTGGCTACCGGATCGCTTACGGCCAGTTCGACAGGGTAGATATCTTCACCGACCACTTTTAAATCACGGAAACCTGCAGCCGTTATGGCTGCAAGATACTCAGCTTTCATCACGGCTCCTGCAATACAGCCGACATATGCTTCAACAGACTGCCCGACGATTTCAGGCAAGGGTTTCAGCAAAACGAGATCGGAAACCATCAGTCGTCCGCCTGCTTTCAACACTCGAAAGGCTTCTTTGAAAACCTTTCCCTTTTCAGGTGAGAGATTGATAACGCAGTTTGAAATGATGACATCCACTTCGCTACCGGAAACAGGCAGGTCCTCGATCTCGCCCAACCTGAACTCGACGTTTTGAAAGCCGCCCTTCACCGCGTTTGCTTTTGCTTTCTCGACCATCTCAGAGGTCATATCGACCCCGATGACCTTTCCCGATGAACCGACTCTGGGGGCGGCCAGAAAAGCATCAAACCCAGCTCCGGAGCCAAGGTCAAGCACGACATCGCCTTCCTTCAGCGAAGCGAGCGCCACCGGATTGCCGCATCCGAGCCCAAGATTTGCCCCCTCGGGTACCGAATTCAAGTCCATGTCGTGGTAGCCCACCTTTTTGCTTATGTCCTCCACATCCGAGATTCCGCAGCAGGACCTCCTTGTCCCACAGCACGGCATGTTACGCAGGGCGACTTTAGCGTAGCGTGATCTAACGATCTCTTTGATTTTGTCGGCTTTCATCTGTCATTCCTCCAGTGATCGTATCCAACGATGAGACTCATTCCGAACTTATTCACAGCAAGCTTTAGCTTTGCTTGCAGACCCGATCCTTTCACAGACCTCCCGATACTGCGCAAAGACTCTTCCTGCGGAAACGAGCATGACTATGGACTGAATCGCTCCGAGCTCCTCATCCGTTACTCCCTTTTCCCTGGCAACCCCAGAGAGCATCTCCATTCAGGGATAGCACCCGACGGCCATTGCCGCTCCCATTTGGATCATGAAAGTCGTCTTGGGATCTATGATTCCATTGTCGACGACTGCATTGCGAAAACCGGCAAAACTTTGATTCACCTGCTTTGGCATCATGGTCTTCTCCTCGTATGACAGATTTGTTAACCAGCAAGCGATCATTTGGTGAAATGCTCTCCAGGGCATCCCTTGGCGATAATCTGATCATTCCTCTTACCGCCTTTAGGCGGACGGAAGGCCGACCGCTCATTCTCGACAGCCGACCCACCCGCGAGACGGGGCACAGCGGGAGGCCTTCTTTGTGAATATCGCAGCATTGCCCCGCTGCTCATTCCAGGCTTATGCCTTTCAGTACGGGCCCAAGAAATTCCTTCACCCGCTCAGCCAAGGCGTCCGCTTTAATCAGCGTGAAACAGCAAACCTCCCCGTCCTTGTACCAACTGATAAGGGCCAGCTTGTCTCCAGCGCGGATTTTCGCCCTTTCGCGCAACTCCTTGGGCAGCACCATCTGTCCCCTTTCATCAACCGTGATGAGAGATTCCACCTTGCAGCAAGCCTGTTTGCCCTCCGGAGTACAGCAGGATTGATTTTGTTCCTCTTTTGCCATCGTGACGTCCTTCTTCAGTATTGACTGATTTATCAGTATTATCTGATTGTTCAGATTTATCAGCAACGCCTCTGTTTG
The DNA here is from genome assembly GCA_049515795.1 of Syntrophobacteraceae bacterium. GTDB lineage: Bacteria > Desulfobacterota > Syntrophobacteria > Syntrophobacterales > Syntrophobacteraceae > SbD1. The sequence continues at coordinate 9,991 of JBEKTT010000105.1, read as the reverse complement.
TCAAGCTCCAAATTCTCATTCTTGAAAATTTAAAGAAATCGTAACAGCTTGGTAACGTAATCCCTGCTCAGAGGCTTTCTCTTTTATATTTTGGCGGCAAGTCTTTACGAACGCGGACGACGTACGGTCCGACCTACAAACCTCTCTATTTGAGGATGAGATGGAAAGATTCCAGCCAAAACGACTGAAATACAAGAGACTGCGATATCGCGCCCCCAATTAATCAATTAAGGGCAGGATAACTGATGACCCTATTGAAAGTACTTTGCAACCACCTGCGCAGCAATTTTTTCAGCATTGGCAACGATCTGTGAGTCCGGTATCTCGTCCACTCCGAAAAGGTCCTGGTCGTATTCGAAAAGCTTATCGGTGAACACCACTTCGGGTTCAAGGCCCGGGAAGGCTCCTTCTGTCAGCCGTTTGCCGCAGGCCATTGCGCACCCATCCAGAACCAAGACCCTGTTAGCCTTTCGCACCAGGTCCCTCATGCCTCCGGCCTCCTCCAGCAAACCGCCATGGCATATGCGCACGGCTCTATCGGGAACAAGCTTGTGAGCAATCAGGTTCGCCGCCCTCCTTGCAGTCTCGCCTTTGAGGCACATACCTTCACAACATATCACCGCATCTTTCGGTGGAGAGGAGGACTGTTTTTGAGCATAACGGAGCCCTGCTGCACAAGAATGCTCGGCCAGTTGGATCTCGATTGTTTTAGCCACTGTTCTTCTCCTTTGGAGAGCGAGTCTGTCCGGCTCAGATGCGTATCACTCATTTCGGGGCATCCTGGCCCGGCTCTTCAGCCGGACTTAGTTTTTCAGTCTGATCCGAGCAGCACTTCTGCATCATCTCAGTCATCGTTTCCGCACAGAGACAGCAGGAACCGCCTTTTTTCGACATGATGTCCCGCATCATCTCATGCATTTTGCCAAAGCAACCTGAGGGCATCTTGCTTCGATCGGTATTTTGATCTGCCATTGAAATCACCTCCTCTCGCTTTTTTCGGATTTCAGCACCCATTTGAGTGTTAGGGCTTCTTGATTCGTCATAAAGACGTAAAGGAGGAGAGGAAGGTTACAAACTCGAGAGAGGAAAAGGAGAACGGCCCCATAATGGAGCCGTTTCTATGCTTAATTTTCTTGGAAAGCATTACGAGTCATTTCTTGCCGTTATCTACCGGCTCGCACACCAGCACGCTTCTTTCATCGACTTCTAAGGTACATTTTTTTTCGAGCAGCGCCCGCAATTCCTTCCTCGCGCGGTGCAGTCTCACCTTTACGTTCTCAACGGTGGTGTCCAGTATCTCTGCAATCTCGCGGTGGCTGAGTTCCGCCATGTCAAACAGCCTGATAATATTTTGAAAGGATTCGGGAAGAAGCTTGACCACGTCCTGAACGCACGAACTCATTTCGCTCTGTTCGAGTCTCTTCTGAACGATAGCTTCTTTGAACACGTCTTTTGCTTCATCCAGCCTGCATTCATTCCACGAAGTTCTCTTCAGGCTTCGAAAATGATCCTGGCAGAGATTGTGAGCAATACGAAAAATCCATGAGCCCAATTTGGAGACATCCTTCAGAGTATCGAGGTTCTTGCGGACTCTAATGAAAGTTTCCTGGGTAAGATCGTCTGCTACCCACTCGTCCCGCAACGAGGCGACAATGAATCTTCTTACCCTGTCATAGTACTTATCGTAGATTTCGAAGAACTCCATTGGGTTCTCATCCTCCCACAATCATCTGCAGCACGGATGATCCGATTTCCCGCTGTCTTCCTTTTCGGAATCCCAATCCCGGCCGGTTATATCCATGATGCTGTTTTTCATTATTATGCCAACGCCGGTTTTTATTTTGCAGGCGAGCTCAACGCTTTTTCGCACCTCTTCAAAGGTTATTCCTGCTGCTGAAGCTTTCTTGAAATAGTAGTCAAAGCAGGGGATACAGTTTGCTGCCGTGGCTGCGCCAAGGCATATCAACAGCTCGATCTTCTCGTCCATAAAACCATCTCCTTCAAAAGGAATTAAACGGTCATTTTGCAGCAATCACCGACAAGACGAAAATGGCGGTCGAAAGGTTACAGGATAGCAGAATAAAAGAATTGGTTGATCTGAAAAAGAGGGGAAGCTCTTACCTAAGCCATTGCGATTTGAGGCAATATGGGTCATGCTCCGGGCAGGGTCGTCAATTGGAGCAGGACAGGAGAGTGAAAAGATTTAACTACGTCATAACGGTTTGCAGGGAATCCATCGAGAATAAATGTCCTATTGCCCCAGGGATAACGAAACGACTCTATTGGGGATTCGATGATCCTGCCGCATTGCAGGGAACGGATATCGAAAAACTGAAGGGAACGAGAAGGATTCGTGATGAGATAAAGTCGAGAATCGAATCCTGGATTGTCGAAACGAGAACCGGTTCCGGTCGAGAGGACTGAAATACAAAGCCCGTGCTATCCCGCCTCGAATTGATGAACTGGGGGCGGGACAGCAGATGAAACTATTGGAAGTGCTTCGAGGCCGCCCGCGCCGGTTTAAGCGCCGGCGCCTCAGCACGCACCAGCCTCTCCACTATTTGCGCTCGATAAATGTCCCTACTCCAAGATATTCTTTGACTACCGCCTTCAATTCTTCTCTTCGTTCGAGGAATTTTTCCTTCATTCCCCGGAGCCATTGCGCGTGGCGGTTTACATCATCTTTGCTCAAGAAAAGAGGATGTTCTCCCGATTCGATGTCGAACCGGAGCGATTCGTTTTTCCATTCCCAGGGGCCCGAACCGGAACAAAGCATGCACCTGGCTCTCCCGTCCGGCATGAATCTGAAAGTGTCACCTCCGCAAAGTGGGCAGACCGGGCCAACTGGGCTGACTCGCCTGGCCGGATCCAGTATGGCCAGGGCAAGCTCTTCAGCGATTTCTCTGTTCGCCGAAGAGAGCAGAGCCTCCCCTGGAAGCGCCCCGTAAACCACGGCGGACCAGCGCAGATCGCCCAGCGTCACCTTGATAAAGCTCTCCACGTCGCACTTGGTGCTCCCCTCCATACCTTCAATCCCGGCGATCGCCACTCCCGCCGCAGGTTTTCCCCATAGCCGGTCGACAAAGGCATATAGCTGAAGTCCACGGTCCAGGAATCTTTTAAGGCTCCCGTTTGCCGACAAAAAGTATACAGGGGCCGCCACCACGTATGCGTCAGCTTCGGCAAGAGCATTCACCACCGAGAGGAAGTCATCCTGCTGAGGGCACCTCATCTCATCGAAAAGGCACTGGTAGCAGGCACGACAGGGTTTAATGTCGAGTTGGCCAAGACGCGCCAGCCGCAGTTCCCAGCCCTCTCCCAGTTGCTTGAAAATCTCTTTTATGAAAAGTTCGCAGTTTCCGAGTTTCCTTGGTGAAGCGGAGATTCCGAGAAGAGTTCTTCCCATTTTGTAGCACTCCTCGAATGATAGACTTATACAATACCCTGCTCAATGTGTGAGCGCGTAGCGCGGAGGCCGACCGCTCATTCTCGACAGCCCGCCCACCCACCCGCGAGACGGGGCGGGAGCGCGAGGCCTCAAAGAGGTTGCATGCACAAACAAAAGAGCTAACCGGAGGGGCTAGAACCGGTTAGCTCTTGAGGAGGAAAGAGTTGGTTTCTCTTTGCCATATAGATAGAGCAATATACGTGCCAAGGCCTGGATTTTCCATTTCCCTTGATATTACAAACACTTGCCCCTAAGCACATTTTCACAATCACGCCATGATTACGCCATTTTTCTCCATAATCGCGCCCTAATCGCGCCACACATGTAAGCTAACCCCGTAGAATAGACTCCAACTCGGATGCGCTCCGGACAGGATTTCGGCAACTGAAGTTCTCGCATACATATGCAGCGGGACCGTTTCCCCCCGAAGGCACCGGCCCGGTAAAGGGCGCGATTTTTGATAAATCCTCTCCGTGTTTTCCACTCTCTTTGAGCATCAGCACCCGGTTTGGGCAGTAGAGCCGGTGAGCGGTCTCTATCATCTGCCTTGTCCCTGGGGATGATAAATCTCCGGCGATGAGTATTTCACGCGTGGGACCCAGCAAGAAATCGAGCGCTTGCATGAATTGCGTGTAAGCGGCAGGCAGAGAGGCGACCTGTCTGGAAAATGATGTCATGAGCAAATCCACCTGCTTTTCGAATTCGGGGTTTCCGGTCATCCTGCCGAGCCGCAGCAGGTTCATCGCCACAACGGAATTGCTTGAAGGCAGCGCCCCATCATAAATTATTTTCTCCCTTACGATCATTTCCTCACCGTCGGTTCCCACGTAATAGAACCCCCCATCGGGGTCCCCGAAGATCCTGGACATATCTTGCTGAAGTCTAACCGCTTCGCTGAGATAGGCCACATCGAAAGTGGTTTCGTAGAGTTCAAGAAGACCCCAGATCAGGAATGCGTAATCGTCTGCATACCCCGGATTGGCTACCTCACCCTGCCGGTATCTGCGATAGAGCCGCCTCGTTTCGGTCTGCATTCTTTGCAGGATGAAATTCACCGCTCCAGCCGCCGTCCGGGCATAGGAGCTGTCTCCCAGAGCCTGCGCGCCTCTGGCGAGCGCCGCTATCATCAGTCCGTTCCAGGCGACCAGGATTTTATCGTCCTTTAACGGATGCACCCGCTTTTCGCGGGCATCGAGGAGCCTTTTGCGACCATCATCGAGGAGCTTCTCCAATTCCGCAAGACCCATTCCCAAAACCCTTGCGAGAATCTCAAAAGACTTCGGGATGTGCGGGATACTCATCCCCTCTTCGAAATTTCCCTGAGGGGTGATGCCGTATGCCAGGCAAAAAATTTCTCCGGCATCTTTACCGAGGATGTTTGCCACCTGCCCCGGTGTCCATGTGTAGAAAATCCCTTCTTTTCCTTCGCTGTCTGCGTCTTGAGCGCAATAGAAACCTCCTTCAGGGCTTAGCATCTCGCGAGTTGCGTATTCGAAGATTTCCTTTATCACTTTTGCGTACCGCGTTTCTCCGGTTGCCAGAAAAGCGTCGGTATATGCAAGCGCAAGCAGCGCCTGATCGTAGAGCATTTTTTCGAAATGGGGCACCAGCCATTTTTCGTCGACCGAATACCTGTGAAAACCGAAGCCGATCTGGTCGAATATCCCGCCCGAGCGCATGGACAAGAGCGTTTTTTCGACCATTTGATATGCATTGGACCCGGGATTTCGGCTGTGCCATCGCGTAAGGAAAGTTAGATTATGAGGGTTCGGGAACTTAGGGGCGCTCGCGAATCCGCCCCACACAGGATCAAACGACCTGGCCAACTCGCGCCAGGTTCTCTCCAGCAGCTCTAAACCGGGAAGCCGGTCTGGCTGTTGCGGCCTCTTCGGCTCAATGGCCCGAGTTATTTCTTTGCTTATCATGCCAAGTTGTTCACGCTCTCCGGTCCAGAGTTCAGAAATTTTACCGGCTATTTCCATCAAACCCGGCATTCCCATCCGAGCATTTTTGGGGAAATAGGTCCCGGCGAAAAAAGGTTTCCTGTCCGGACCCATAAAAATGGACAACGGCCACCCTGCTCCACCAGTGGTCGCCCTGCACACGGTCATATAGACCTGGTCGATGTCCGGCCGCTCCTCGCGGTCCACCTTTATCGATACGAAGCTCCGGTTGAGCAGGCCCGCAACTTCCTCATCCTCGAAAGATTCGCGCTCCATCACGTGACACCAGTGACAGGTGGAGTATCCCACTGAGAGGAAAATGGGCTTGTCTTCCCGGCTCGCCTTCAGAAAAGCCTCTTCTCCCCACGGATACCACTCAACCGGGTTTTGAGCGTGCTGCAAAAGATAGGGGCTTTTTTCCCCAACAAGATGATTAGGCATTCCGGCTCCTTCCAAATAAAGAAAATAAAGCCACGCTGGTATCTTTCGTAAGATAAGTTGTGGACTCTCATTTGATAAGCACTAGCCGAAGTGATTTCGATGGGGGTCGATGAAATGTCTTTCGAGCTCATTCAACTTGATTTTAAAGCAAAAGACACTGGACCCCACGGCGTGCGCCGGGGCGACGTCTAGAGGGTTTTTCACCCTGATCTGGGAATTCCAATCGTTTTTCATCACCCTGCTAAATGTCTTTTTGCCCCGGACCAGCTATTCTCAATAATTCTCCCATTTTGATTGACTTTAAGATGTTATTATAGAAAAATAAGATTCCTTATAATTGCAAAAGCACTAAATCTATCATCTCATTTACATGGCCCGGCAGACAACATTTCTCATCGAAGTGTTAAAATGATCGGGCCGCTCACGAGCCGCTTAGGGCAGTTTTAAATAGCACGGTTGAGGTGCTGGTGTGCTGCAAAAGAGCTCAAGAGACCTTTCGAATCCCTGGAAGATTATCTCGCAGTTCCTCCTCAAATCTCCGATCCATTTGATATCGACCAAAAAAAATTGGTTTCTTCGAAAGGAGAAGCAGATATGTCCCTGGGATCGGGAGATACAGATAGCCGGGGGGTGCGGCCGGAGGCCACCACGGCAGGCTCGCCTGTGGCGCGGAATTTCCCGGCAGCGGAATCGGGCTTGCGACCGTCCGGCGCATGATCAACCGGCACGGCGGACGCGTCTGGGCGGAGGCTGAAGTGGAAAAGGGAGCAACATTTTACTTCGAACTTTAGGAGAACTTATGGACAACATGGTCGTCCTCTTGGTCGAAGACGACCCCAGCGATATCGATCTCACTTTACACGCATGGTTTATGCTGGCTGGTGCTGAACGTACACCCACCGGCCGATTGAGGCCTCAAAACCTATACGTCGGGAAATCATGAACAATTTTCTCAGAGTTTTGATAATCGAGGATTCCGAGAGAGATGCGGACCTGATTCTCAGCACCCTGGAGCGCGCAGGATACGCTACCGTCGGCCAACGGGTGGAAAATGCCGCTGAAATGGATGAAGCCATCGAGAAGCAACACTGGGATATCGTGATTTCGGACTTCAGAATGCCTCAGTTCGACGCATTTGCCGCACTGCGTCTCCTGCAGCAAAAAGATTGCGACATCCCTTTCATCGTTGTCTCCGGCAATATCGCAGAAGATACCGCCGTATCGGTGATGAAAGCCGGTGTTCACGATTATGTGACAAAGGACAGCCTGGGACGTCTGGTACCGGCAGTGCGCAGGGAACTGGCAGACTCTGAGGTAAGGAGGAAAAACAGAATGGCCGAAGAAGCGCTGCGTGAGAGTGAAGAGCGCTATCGCAGCATAATTGAAAATATCCCGGACGTTTTTTACCGGACCGACGAACACGGCATGATTATCATGGCCAGCCCCTCAGCGACCAGATTACTCGGATTCGAATCCCTTGAGGAGATCCTTGGAATGCCTGCGGTGAGTTTATGGGCAGATCCGCAGGAACATTCGGAAATGCTGCGGCGGCTCGATAAACATGGAATCATCAGGGACTTTGAAGCTGTTATCAAGAAAAAAGACGGTTCGCCCCGTTTCGTCTCGGTGACAAGCACATTCTGGAAAGATCGCAACGGGAGTATCGTCGGGGTGGAGGGACTGATTCGTGATATCACCGACCGCAAACAGGCCGAGGAAGAACGCATACGCATGGTGACGGCCATCGAGCAATCGGCCGAAGCAATACTTATAGTAGATACCAATTGGATTATTCATTATGTCAACGCGGCTTTCGAGAGCATGAGCGGCTATGACCGAAGGGACGCCATCGGTCGGCATATGGGTTTTCTCAAGAGCGGGACACACAATGAAGAGTTCTATCGAAATATAAAGCAGACACTCTCGAAAGGCGCTGTCTGGTCAGGACGTCTAACGAACAGGAAAAAAGACGGCACCTTCTACGAAACGGAAGTCACCGGATCTCCGGTCCGCAACCAGGCCGGACAGATCATCAATTATGTGAGCGTTCACCGGGACATCACCCGGCAGGTAAAACTCGAAAACCATCTTCGCCAGGCTCAAAAAATGGAGGCCATTGGCACTCTGGCCGGAGGCATTGCTCACGATTTCAACAACATCCTCTCGGCCATCATGGGTTATACGGAGTTGGCCGTCCTCAAACTGCCGGATCGAAGCCCGGTCATTCGCGACCTGCAGCAGGTGCTCGATGCGGGCCGTCGCGCATCGGACCTCGTGAAACAGATCCTGGCTGTCAGCCGTCAGACCCAGCAGGGGAAAAAACCTGTGGAGGTCGCTTTGATCGTGAAAGAGGTGCTCAAACTGCTGCGGTCTTCGCTGCCCACAACAATCCAAATTCAGCAGGAACTGCCGGTTGCTCAGCAACCGGCCATTGTCCTGGCCGACCCCACGGAGATCCATCAACTACTGATGAATCTGTGCACAAACTCGGCCCACGCGATGCGCACCAAAGGCGGTGTTTTAAGCGTGAAATTGTCCGATATCGTTGTCGATAATGCGTTTCTTTCCCCGCATCCCGACCTGAGGGCCGGGCCGTATGTGCGTATCACCGTGAGCGATACGGGGCACGGGATGGATAAGGCTGTCATCCAGAGAATTTTCGATCCGTACTTCACCACGAAGGGGCCCGGCGAGGGTACGGGACTCGGTCTTTCCGTCGTCCAGGGGATCGTTAACAGCTGCAACGGGCTGATCGTAGTCGATAGCACCCCTGATAAGGGGACTGATTTCGATGTGTTTCTTCCCAAAATCGAAGAAAATATCCAGGTTGAAGCACAAACGGCATGCGTGCTTCCCACCGGAACCGAGCGAATAGTTTTCGTTGACGATGAGGAAGCTCTTGCCCTGTTGGGACAGAAAATGCTGATTTCTCTCGGCTACGATGTCTCTATCAAAACGGATCCCCTGGAAGTCCTGGAGGCCTTTCGAGCAGATCCTTACTGTTTAGATCTTTTGGTCACCGACATGACCATGCCGGGTCTTAGGGGCGATGAACTTGCAAAAGAACTTCTGGCCATCCGGCCGGATCTCCCGATCATTTTGTGCACGGGATTCAGTGAACTGATGAATGAAACCCTTGCCAGAAAAATGGGAATCGGCGAGTTTCTCATGAAACCTTTTACGAAGCAAAATCTCGCTAAGGCAGTTCGGAATTTGCTGGGACGCAGAGGAAGAAAGCAATAGAGCAAAACATTATCAAAAGCCTTCATTCCCGGGCGGCTGCGCGGGAATGACAAAGCTTAGACCCGGCCTGGCAGGGTGATGAAAAGGTGGCGTCTATAGGGTTTTTCACCCTGATGTGGGAATTCCAATCCTTTTTCATCACCCTGCCAGACCCTATTCGACCTCCGCTATCCGACCGCCGGCTTCACGCGCTTGGTCTCAGGCCGATTTTCCCGAACCCGAAAACGTGCACCTCGCGAAATCGATTTTCTGATGGCAACCGGGGCAATAGTGCTCCTTTTCGAACTCGTCGGAGAATATCTCCTTAGTTTTCCCGCACTCCGGGCATTTGCATTCGAAAGATGACAGGTTCTTAAATCTTTCCCAGCCGGGACAAGCTTTGGGGGTATCCATTTTTGTCTCCTCTTATGACAGGACAACTTTAACCGGTTTCCCTGCTATTTCTCCCCTTCCGACTCCAGTTGACCTTTGATCCTTGTCCCACAACAGGGACATAAGATCTCGATTTGCTCTTCAGGACCGGAGTACTTCTCGTTAAGCTCCTACGGTGCTATGAATAATACGTCTCCGCACGCGCACTGGGGACATTGCCCCCGGACCATTCGCCTCTTCTTCCTGTCTATGTTCGTCCTTCGGTTCCGGTTATCGAGCTTTTCAAGTTCGGCCCTCAACGTGTCTCCACTTCAGGCCGCTTATAGTCGATGTACCCGATTATACCGCGCCTGTCCATGAAATACACTCTCGTATGATAGACTTATATAATACCCTGCTCAAAAAAAAGAATCGGCTCTTTCCGCGCAGCCATGCAGACAGCGCAGACACTAAATGTGGTGCGGTTGGAGGCAAGGCCCATAGTGATATGCGTCAGAAAGTGAAGCGAAAATGATGTCAGAATCACGCTTCGCGGGCTGCGCCA
>JBEKTT010000104.1:0-13159 GCA_049515795.1 Syntrophobacteraceae bacterium | reverse complement strand
AGGGTTGGGTTCTACACCTTTAAGGACGATTTTCTTTGGCTTTTCAGTCGGTTGGATATTGTTGTTTCGCCAGTCTCTGAAAGTCCAGTTGGAAATTGCATTCTTTTCCATGAGGCACGTGAAATGTCACAATGCACCCTTGTGAATGTGTGTAATCAGTGCAGTCCCACGCCTGCCATAAACATGCCTCCGATTTAAATAGATTTAAGATTTGTTCAAGATGTGATGTTGTTAATGCCCCATGAATAGACCACCTGAATTCCTTTCGATTATTATCAAGTTCATTAATGGATAGTTCGATATCGGCTCGACTGGCTGGGACTGAATATCCATACCGTCTTAAATCCCTATGGAAGTCTGGAATATGAGCAATAAGGTCGATTAAGCGATACTTTTTGTTCATAAGTTCGTTTGTGGTTAAATGTTTTTCAGTACCAACTTGTTGCATGTCCTTGACATGGAAATTATGCTTGAACGTAGTGACAATTGCAAAGTCTTTGCTACTCTCCGGTAAGGTTGAGTACCAATTAGTGAAGTGACCGTTTGGTAGAATTTGAATTTCGGATTCAGTAAGAATAGACAAACCCTTACTACAATTTGCGCTAGAGGGCGTCCCGGACAGCTCTAACCCATGATTGCGATTCTTTGGACTTCTCCTTAATCTATCTAACGACTTATCGCCTGTCCCGCGCAGCAGCATAACGGCGGTGGCAAGTGAGACCAAGCCGTAGTATAGATGATTTGGACTGGTGAAAAGAGAGGAAGCTGCTGTTGCTTCAAAATACTCACGGGCTTGGAGTATCGCGACACGAATCTGGGATGCCTGTTTCTTGTAATTGGCCGCGATGTGTTTATTGCTTGCGAGGCCGTGCTTTTCTTCGATCGCCTTCACGCAAAAGTCAATGTTGGCATATTCAAGGACACGTCGCCAAGCCTCAGCTGATATGTCATGCGTTGTGATCCAGTCCAAGATTTATCTCTCGTTTCGCTAAGGTCTGCCCCTTTAATGCGAGATCAATTTGCCTGTTGGGGTGGAAGTGCCCAAGCCGTTATCATACGGAAGCGTCCTTATTTTGGGTAGCGCAAGGTCTAAAATATGTCAAGCCAAATTGAACCGGAGAAAATCAGAGGGGCTGCAGCAAGGCAGACAATGCGACCAAGGAAGGGTGGTTATGTGCGGATTTGATAGTGCGAAGGGATCAGACCAAGCTGACAAGATCAATTTACTTGAAAATATGCCCAAATCATGGCCAATGTGGGCCTTGGAGGTGCATTTGGGAGATGAAAAATGGCCGTCCGAAGGATTTTCCGGAACCGATGAGGAGTCAGGTCTCCGCGAACCCGAAGCTTCTTACAGCAATGATTTCGAGGGCAAAAACGGGGTTCTTAGCACGAAAAATGCCTGTTTTTGGAAAACTAATCTTTAAATAGCAAGATGTTAGCTTGGCCCGACCCCGTTGCTAAGGTTTGCTTTTCGACCAGCATTAGTTCCACGACCCCTGAAGGGCCTGCGACTTCGCTCATCATGCCACCATCGGGTTTAGATGCGATCCTAATCATGAGTGGAATTGTGTTATCGTCACTCCACAATTTGAACTGAATCTTTGCGAAGTGAGCAATCGGCGGAATAGACTGAGAGGCATCTGTCTTTATGAAGGTTGTCCACATGGGTTCCTGACGCTTCCGCACTGCCTCTACCCGTGTGGTAATAAGCTGGGCGGACAACTGCTTTTCTTGGCGCTCAACGTAGTACCGTGCCCCAACCGCGAGCGCGCCAAGCACAGGCAAGAAACTGAAACGTAAAGTAAAAACTGGCTCCAGCGCCACAGAGTTTCAATTGTCACATCATCGGGGCTCATATGTGCTCCATTATTGCTCTATTTGATGAAAAAAATCCCAGAATATTGGGATTATGGCCTCAATATGGTTTGGCACCAACTACGAGGACAAATGGGGCCTCCGGGAGAAAATCCTGGGTCATTTGACTCACAGTGAATGGAATGCCAGCATTTGAAAGGATTCTTGATAACGCCAGTGCACCCTCAGGTATATTCTTTGAATCCCTTACACCAATATGTATGCCAATAACATCTGGCCTTAAACCGGGGATTGGCAAACTTAAGTCAGATTCACAACCGGCATGTTTGAACACATTCACAAACTGCATTGCAAAACTTTGTGCTTCTTGATTGCCATTTGCTGCGGTTACGAGAATTTGTTTTATCACCATATGATTAGGAGTTTTACCTGCCCCCTCAGCGGTTTCCAAATTGCCCAGCAACGTTTTAACTTGTTCTGGCGACAGGGAGCGCGGGGCAGTCTTCTGTTCAAGCTCGGTTAGGTCGCGGCGCGCGGTTGCCGCGTCCTGTGTAGCCCGCTCAATGGCGGCAGCAGTTATGTGGGCGGACACCTGCTTTTCATGTCGCTCAACGTAATACCGTGCCCCAACCGCAAACGCGCCAAGCACAGGTAATATCACTGATGCCCATAGTAAAAACTGGCTCCAGCGCCTGAGGGTTTCAATTATGGCGTCATCGGGAGTCATACGTCCTCCAGATCGGTTAACCTAGCTTAGACATCCCAATAATTTGCCTAATTGGACAATACAACAAATTGTCCAATTTTAGAAAGGCAATTTTAGCTACTTTCTGGTAAATACGTCGCCCACTTCTTGCGCCACTCCTGGAGCATCACCGCCGCTGAAGCCGTTACTGTGCGGTCTATTTTCGCGCCAGAATCGACTTTCTCAGGCCGGGCCATACCTTATACATCGTCCGCTTTCTTCTAGCCGATGCATGCTGTCTGCCAATCAGGGGAAAAACTGTCCAAAAAATCGGTTATCAGTCTGGGTGCCCTCACGTCGATTGTGCCCACTGTCATTTTTGCCTTTTATGGGGGGGCGCCGCCTTGATCTTCAGACCATCCAGGGGATGTAAGGGGTGGTGGACGGCGGGGACGATGTTTTACCACCCACGGCGCTGCCTGATCGTCGGTTGCAGCCGAAATTCAGCTATTCTACTGAGTAGAAATTGAAAAGGCGGGGATAGGTGCGGGAATAGATACACTCATGGGTCTGTTCCGCAATCCTTGGTGTTCATGTAAACTGGTGCCTGGGGCGGGAATCGAACCCGCACGGCGACAAGCGCCAAGGGATTTTAAGTCCCTTGTGTCTACCAATTCCACCACCCAGGCATATATAAAGCAACTCGGTAAGCTACCCCAGTTTCCGTCCGGTAAGGGTCCTTTTCCGCCCTGGCCGCGTCAATCTTCTGGCTTTCTTGTGCGCCGTACTCTTCGTACGCCTCCGCGCAAGCCCTCGATTTCCTGGCCAGAACGAAAAATCCCTCCTTTCCGAATCGGAAACCGTCAGTGTCTCATCCGGTATTCCCGGATGGACATCGCTTACCCTTACGCCGAGGCGAAAGGGGCTTCTTTTCATGATCCTGGCCGAAACTTCTATCATAATTGGCATCGGTAGTCAAAGGGAGCAGGACTGAGGACTGAGGACTGAGTGGGGAGGGGATAGGGACGGTGAATCGTGAATAGGAAAAACGGGAAAGACAGAGGGAGCAGGACTGAGGACTGAGGACTGAGGACTGAGTGGGGAGGGGATAGGGACGGTGAATCGTGAATAGGAAAAACGAGAAAGACAGAGGGAGCAGGACTGAGGACTGAGGACTGAGGACTGAGTGGGGAGGGGATAGGGACGGTGAATCGTGAATAGGAAAAACGGGAAAGACAGAGAAGCGGGAAGCAAGGAGCGGGAAGGGGAAAGCAAGAAGCAAGAAGCGGGGAGCAGGAAGCAAAAAAATAATTCCTCTTGGTTCTATCGCTTCGCGAGGAAGCGAGAGGCGGGAAAGCGGGAAGCTTTTGCTCCCTGCATCTTATAAATTGTTCTAACCACATGATATCACGGAAAACCTAGCATCTAATTCCCAGACCGTTGACATGAATTGAAACTGCTTTTACGTTTTTCTTAAAGAGTTTTTGTACCGCGTTATCAGGTGGTTGTTGCATTTAGAAGAATGACTATTTGGATTCTCAGGAGATAGAAATGAGCAAAAAACTGATTGTTGCATTGGCGCTTTCGCTGGTTCTTGTCAGCGGCGGCCTTTTCAGCGCGCAGGTAGATTGTGGCCTCAATGCCTCCTGTCGGCAATCAAACTCATATCCTCGTATGATAGACTTATATAATACCTTGCTCGAAAAAAAATACGCCTGACATGATAAGAGCGGCGATCGTGCGCGCAGCCATGCAGAACGCACAGACATTAAACGTAGTGCGTTTGAAGGCAAGCCAAATGTTAAGCGCATCAGAAAGTGAAGTGAAAATGGTGTCAAGGTCTCGCTTCGCGGGGCTTCGCCCTACTTCACTTTGTAAAGTGGGCTTGCCCGGCCTCCCTTAGCGAAGTGCGAGCGCGTAGCGCGGAGGCCGACCGCAAAATAGGTCTATCGCACGCGATGAGCGGGAGCGGGAGGCCTTGTAGCTGGCACTTAACTACTTGCGGCTGGAACTTTCCCTCTTGCTTTAGTTGCGGCGCAAAAGACATGGACAGGCCGAATATAGACAAGCCGCCGATTCATAATGACAGGAATATGGACAAAGGACAGTATTGATAAACCACTACGCCGGGCCGGAATGGATTCACCACAGCTTCCGGCTAAAGCCGGTAAGCGGATTGACCAGATTATGGTGCATAGTCCGGTCAAGGAGAGAATTCGGAACAAGGAACGATCCGCAGATGACTGGTCATCGACAGGTCAAGGATATAAGCACAGATAGAAACATAAATGAAAATAATCTGCGAAAATCTGTGTCATCTGCGGATGAATTCCTTTTCTCTGTGCCTGTGGTGCAAATTCAGGCTTTCAGCTTGTCGCATGTGCGGCGCCTCATATATTCAGGTATCCCTTTGCCTGACGGTGGACAGCGGGGCTGGTTCGGTCGGAGACATTGCCGGCGACCCTCTCCAGGGCGGCGGTCACCAGACGCTGGAGACCGGGCTTCATCTTGCCTACGTGCTGAAATGTGTTCAACATGCGCGAGGCGTTCGTGTAGTTGATCGGCGCAAGCTCGATGACCATGTCGGCAATCCAGTTTACTCCCCGCTCGTTCCAGATCATCTTGTTATTGTTGGCCATGGTCAGGAAAAGCGCGCGGCACCAGGTCGGCTGAGTGATCTGGAAGGCCGGTCTGCTGCGCTCCCTTTCGATTTGTTCGAACACGTCTTTGCACGTTCCGCTGCCGATAACGCGGAGGTAATTGGCATATCCCGATATATTCGAATGCCACCGGCCGTAAACTTCCTCCAGAACGTCGAGCCTTTCGGGGGCTGAACTGCCGTTGAGGGCGACGAGGGCTGAAACCTTGTCATTTGCGGCAGTGGCGCGGCGGAAGTGATCCAGTATGGCCGCGTGGCTCTCGGTGGTGTCCTTTACGGTTATCAGCTCCAGCAGCACGTTTTTTAGCAGCCTGTCTTCGAGCCCGTCCAGCAGTGTTTCTGCGGACCACGGCGCGTAGGTGTCAAGACAGTCGAACTGCTCGTGTAACTCCTGCCGATAGAGATTATGGATAGCGAGCATGAGTTGTTCCCTCGCATTGACAAGTTCGGGGAACCATGCGCTGTACGTCCTGTCCATCGGCTGCTCGTCTATTCTCAGGAAAAAAGCCTTAAGCGCCAACGGAAGGGAGCTGTCCGAGAGGATTTCTCCATACAGCCCCAGCCATAGGGGATCTATTTCTTTTGTCCCGCCGGGATTGAGCAGTTTTTTGCGTTCGATATCGGTGAGCATGCGCATTGCGTTGACGCGGCAGTAGGAGTTCGGGTCGATCCTTGCCTGCATGACGAGCGTCTCGACGTCGGCGCTCCGGTCTTCGAAAGTGCCGTAGAAGGAGTAATCCCTGTTAATCGATGCGAAAGCGGGCGGTTCCCGGAGATTTTCGAAAGTAAGTTCGGCCTGTGGTTCATTCAACTCGAACACCCGATCGGTTCCTGGAATGTCCCTGCCGCTTTGATCGACCAGCGCAAGCCGGATAGGAACGACAAAAGGGGGTCTTGCTTCATCATTTTCCTGGAGCAAACTGATTCGAAACGTCTTCTTTTCAGGGTCCCGGAAAGTTCTCGCGCTCACCCTGGGGTAGCCGATCCTGTAAAGCCATTGTTTTTTGAACTCATCGAGCCGCCTCCCGGACACCTCCTCAAAGCATTCGAAAAACTGGTCTGTATTTGCGTTTTTAAAACGATACCGCGTGAAGTAGAGGGCCTTGCCAGCTTTGAACTTTTCCTCCCCGAGCAGCAGGCGGAGCATGCGGATAACTTCCGCCGCCTTGACATAGGTGACCCCGTCTATCAGTTCGTCAGGGTTATTGAAGCCCTCGCGCACGATGCGGCCGGCATGTCCGGAGTCCTCTATCGCCAGCGGGCCGAGAAGCGGATTTCGAATGCTTTCAACCTGGTTCAGCCTGACCACTGCCGGATCGAAAACCTCCGCCATGAACTGCCTTTCCACGTCCACAGTGAAGGCCTCATTTAGCCAGACGTCAAAGGGGGTCTCCATAGTCGTTTGACTGCCGCACTGGTTGTGTTCGAACTCGTGCACTATTACCGCGTGGGCGTACATGAGGAACTGGTCCAGCGTGTGCTCGCCGACGAGGGCCGCATCAGTGACGATTGTGGTGTTTCCGGCGTTTTCCATGCCTCCGAAATTGGATCTGCCCATGCAGATGGTCCGGTAGGTATCTCCCGTGTATTGATAGTCCTGGGTCGCCTTGACCCACAGGACCGACTTTTTGAGGATTTTCATCGGGACCTGCGCGCCCATGCTTTCGCCCGGAGGAACAAGGTATGCAAGATTTACGGCGCGGCCGTCATCATATACTGCACGGTCCCCGAGAACCTCCCACGTCCCTGCGCAGGCGATGAAAAGGTAAGGGGGCATCGGAATGGGGTTGTTGAAAGTTATGATCTGCCTGTCCGGTTGACCGGGCTTGCGAACGGGAACGCCGTCGGGGTTGGTTGCAGGGTCTATATCTCCGTTGCTTATGAGGTGCGTGTAGGCGATATCGGCCTCCAGGGTCGTTCTCATTGTGCACTTGGCGCGGCAGTCGTCGAAGATGGGCATTATTCTCTGAAAGCCCCATTGCTGGCACTGGGACATATACTGCTGCGGCGCTCCGGGTGGAGTGACGTCCTTGTAGATGCCTTCCAGGACGTAATCCGAAGGATGGCACACGCTTTTGGTGCGCACCGAAAAGCTTTCTCCAATCGATACTTTGCGCGGCAGCAGGACGATCAGCCTGTTTTGCTCGGCGAGATATTCATACCGAAGAGAGTTCCCGGCTGAATCGGGGCCGGAGCACCATTCGACGCTCACTATTTCAAGGCCGCATGCATCGAGCGCAATCCTGTCAAGCTCCTGCGCGGCAGTCATCCGGAGGCAGTTTGCAGCTTCGACTCTGTCGTTCAGGAAGTTGAGATATATGTCCAGATGCTCCAGATGTATGGGAAGTTCGCCGAAGTCCTCGCGAAGATATCTATATTTATCGCCGGGCAAGTTAGTCCTCCTCACTAAAAGCTCAAACCTCGTCCATCATTCGTCCGCGCACGACCATATTGCCGCAAAAGCGGCTGTGGATTTGGTCCAGTGCACGGTCGAGCCGCCCCTGCCTGTCGGTTTTCTCCCTTGATGAACTAATAGTCATTTGACTTGGGCCGGAAGAGAGGTTGGACACGCCTATTCCTATCAGGCGCACCTTTCGCGTGAGCTTCAGGTCCTCTAAGAGCTTATGTCCTGTGTGAAACAGAACGTCCGTGGTGTCGAACGGCTCCGGCAGAGTGCGGCTTCTGGTGATCGTTTTGAAATCGAAGAGCTTTACTTTCAGGATCACCGTCCTTGCCTTGAAGGCGAGTTTGCGAATTTCCCGGCCCACTTCCTCGGCCTGAGACAGGAGCATCTTCTCGAGCTCGGCGATGTTGCCGGTGTCCTCCGCAAAGGTTTGTTCGGCGCTGATAGATTTGGGGTCACTGTAAGGCTCGACCGCAGAATTATCTATTCCCTGTGCCTTTGCGTAGAGGGCGGCGCCCCATTTGCCGAATTTATTTTCCCACAACTGCGCGGGAAACTTCAAAATGTCCGAGGCGAAAACAATGCCCAGCTTGCGCAGCTCTTCCCCACTTTTCTTGCCCACTCCGGGAATTTTACCAACCGGCAGGAGTTTCAGAAATTCTTTGACCTGCTCTTCTACAAGTATCGTCAGCCCGTCGGGTTTCTTGAAATCCGAGGCGATTTTGGCGAGAAATTTGTTTGGCGCTATTCCGATTGAACAGGTAAGGGAAGTGGCTTCGCGGATCGCCGCTTTTATCCGATGGGCCAGTTCGTGAGAAGGACCGTGGAGCCTTTCCGTACCGGTAATGTCCGCAAAAGCCTCATCGATTGATACCTGTTCGACAAGAGGCGATATCCCGCGCAGGATATCCATGACAACGCGGGAGACCTCTTTATAACGGTCCATCCGGACGGGAAGGAAAATGCCCTGCGGGCAAAGCTTTCTCGCCTGAAAAACAGGCATAGCTGAATGAACGCCGTAGCGCCTGGCCTCGTAAGATGCCGCGCAAACCACCCCGCGCGTTGCGCCGCCCACCAGTACCGGCTTTCCTCTCAACTCCGGGTTGTCCGACTGTTCCACGGCAGCGTAAAAGGCGTCCATGTCCAGGTGCATTATTCTTCTTGTCACGGGATTCATCACTTTACAAGCATAACCGGACAGTGGGCAAGGACCCCGACCTTGAAGCTGATTGTCCCCCAGCCTTCGGCGGCGTTTTCGGGGTCGAGTTTGTGTGAGCGCATTATAATCAAATCGACACCGTGTGCGACCGCAAAATTGAGTATTTCGTAAACCCGTTTGCCGTAAAGTATGTGCTTTTCCATTGAAAGGTCTTCCCGGCTGTATTCGGCTATGAGTTTATCGATTTTCCTGCCGGCGCGAGTACCAAGTTGCCTGTAAAATTTCTGAAAGTCCTCGGAATCGGCTTCTTCAAAGGTTTCGATTACATGGAGCACAGTAACGGCGGCTCTGTTTTCCAGCGCCATCTCGACGGCGATATCCATCGCTTTGTGGTTTCTTTCGGTCAGGTCCGAGGGTACAAGAATGTTTTTAAACATTTAGGCCTCCGAAGTTAATGCAGACAGAACGGATTATACCAAGTTGCGTTCAAGAAAGTATCAAGTGATATTCTTCAAGAGCGTGGGGAACTGCGCCCCCCACACCCCCTCGCCGCTACGCGGCTATTTAAGAGTGGCGCTGCGGCGGCGGCCCCGCGTATGCGGTGGCTTGCCGCCCCCGATCTCCAGGCTCCGCCAGGCGCTCGCGCGTTCGCGCGTGGCCGAAATCCTGCGGGGTGCGGGGGAAACTTTCCCCCGCTCAGTTTGGGGTTATCCGTCGCTCTTTGAACGCAACTCAGTATTAGACAAGAGCAGGGCCGGTGATTAAGAATTTAAGACCGAAGCAAGCCGGTAACCAGATGGGAAGTTGACGTCGTATGATAGACTTATGTAATAGCCTGCTCGAAAAAAATGCGCCTTGTGAAGTGGGCTTGCCCGACCTCCCTTAACGACATGTGAGCGCGTAGCGCGGGGGCCGACCGCGCGGCAGGTCTATCGCACGCGATAGGTGGGAGCGGGAGGCCTCGTTGAGTTGAAACAATTGACAATTAGCGGAAATAAGTCTTTTAGTACAATCTTGCCGGAATCTTCGCGGTTAAGTGTTCGCAAACCCAAAACATCGATGCAGTCCGGATTTCGGCATTTCCGAACCCAGGCAGAAGAGTCTTTGAATCATGCCATCTGTCAACAAAACAGGGGTTTACCTCATAGGCGCGCTCGGTTCCATCGCCTCAACGGTGGCAGCGGGCGCCCTTGCGTTGAAAAAGAAGCTGGCGCCGCCAACTGGAATGGTCACCTGCTCGCACATCTTCGATGGAGTAGATCTTATCGAGCCGGCAGACCTTGTTTTCGGGGGCTGCGATATAAGAAGGGAGACAAACTCCCTTGATATCTTTGAAAAAATGGCCCCGGTGGCGCCTGGAATTCTCATGGAAATCAAAGCCGAGCTGGAGGAATTTCATCATGGTATCGATTGCGGGTGCGCCAAAAACTGTGGCGAAGCTATAGAAAACCTTGTGTATCCTTTAAATACGAAAGAAAAGAACCTCGAGCAAGAAATAGAAAACATGCGCGACAGCTTGCGGACCTTCAGGCGCAAGTACGGGCTCGATGAAGTAATTGTCGTAAATCTTGCATCAACGGAGCCGCCCCTGGAAATCGATGCCTGCCATTGCGAACTTGCATCGCTGCGAAAGCTGATCGCAGGCAACGAAACGGAAAAACTGCGGGCGAGCACGCTCTATTCCTGTGCCGCAATCCTGGAAGGGTGTGCATATATAAACTTTACGCCGTCGAATGGCGCTCTTCCCCCGGCGGTTTTGCAGCTTGCAGCCGAAAGAGGCGTCCCTGTCATGGGAAACGACGGAAAAACGGGTGAGACGCTGGTAAAATCAGCCCTGGCTCCCATGTTCGCCTGGAGAAATCTGGAGATAATGAGCTGGGAGGGCTTCAACATACTGGGCAACATGGACGGCCGAATACTCGATCATCCGGAAAACTGCGAATCGAAAATCAGGACCAAAGACCAGGTGCTGTCCAAAATCCTTGGATATTCTCCCCACACTTCGGTCAGCATAGGTTATGTCCCGTCCCTTGGCGACCAGAAAACAGCCTGGGATTTCATTCACTTCAAAGGGTTTCTGGGGGCCAAAATGTCGCTTCAATTCATCTGGCAGGGATATGATTCAATTCTCGCGGCGCCGCTGGTGCTCGATCTGGTCCGCCTGGCCGAACTGGCGAAAAGGCGCGCTGAAGCCGGAGCCATGACCCACCTTGCCTCCTTTTTCAAAGCGCCGGTCGCGGTCGAGAAACATGCTTTTCAGGACCAGTTCCGTATGCTCGCCGATTATGCTGAAAACCTGAGGAAGGAACGCTAGCGTCCTGAGTCTAAAGTTCATAACATAATTCAAGCCTGGGAATTGAGCCAACGCCTACGTCACCCCGGCGAAAGCCGGGGTCCAGAAGTGGCTGAAATTTATTAAAAATACTGGATTCCGGCCTTCGCCGGAATGACGGCCTAAGTACTCGGGACTTAGGTAATGGATCTCTAACTCAGGACAGTAGCAATCGCGCCGGAATTAGCCTGGTTTCGGTCCGGAAACGCCGGATGAGACAAAAACCGGCCTGCATTTGAAATCTGATCCAAAAATGAAATGCTGCGTTTGCAGCCGGCTTGATTTGTGATTAAAATCAATTGTTTGTGTTTTGGAAGAAGTGCAGCAACCAAAACGAAGTTTAAGAGGGTGATGAAAAAGGGTTCTCTGGTGGGAGAAACGCCTGAAAATTGCTAATGATTTTGTCATTCCGGCGGAAGCCGGAATCCAGGCTGTGTCCCAACTCATTGATTTTAAAGCAAAAGCCACTGGCCCCCGGCCTCCGGACTAGACACTTCCGGGGCAGGCTTCGCCGGGGTGACGTGTATAGGGTCTTTCGTCCTGCTGTGGGAATTCTAATCCTTTTTCATCACCCCTTTAGGGTTGGAGGAGGTTTGACTTGTTTTTGAAAGCATTGTGGACCCTGATGCTCGCGCTTGCCACACTGGTTCCTGCCTTTGCACTCGCAGATGAGCCGCAGGCGATAGAGCCTCTCATCTCGCATAAAACACGCCTTATGATCTTTTCGCCTCACCCCGATGACGAGAGCCTTGGAGCGGGAGGGCTCATTCAGCGCGTTCTCAAGGCCGGTGGAAGGGTGAAGGTAGTATTCATGACGAACGGAGACGGCTTTCCGGAGGGGGTGGAAAAGGAGGATCGCATCTCCAATCCGACCGCAAAGAACTACACCAGGTATGGTGAAGAGCGCCGCCTCGAGGCCGTAAAGGCCCTCACCACCCTGGGTTTGAAGGAACACGACGTTATCTTCCTTGGTTTTCCGGACGGCGGACTGTCCTACCTTCGTTTAAAGTTTCGCGCACACCCGATGGCGTACAGGTCTCCTTTTACCAGGAAAACTCACCCACCGGCGTTCGAGATTATTGTGCCTCGCACTGACTACTGCGGCGAAGACTTGAGAAGAGAGATCGAACGGGTGATCTCTGATTTTCGACCCACCCTGTTGGCCGTAACCCCACCCGAGGACCAGCACCCGGACCATAACGCAACTTACTATTTCATTAAGGAGGCCTTGGTACGTCTGAATAAGAAACATGCAAATCACAAACCCATGGTGCTCACCTTCCTGATCCATTATGGACAGTGGCCGCTTGATCAGGGGGCGGGGACCGGGTCGCGCCTTAACCCCCCTAATAACTTTCCTGATCAGGGGAAACGGTGGATTTCATTCACCCTCAAACCAGAGGAAGTGGAAACCAAGCGCAAAGCCATCCTCCAGTACCATACACAGATGCTCGTCATGAGCCGCTTTCTTTTGGGGTTTGCGAGGTCTAACGAACTGTTCAGGCTCGACGATTGAAGATTGACCCGGAAATGCCCTTCGGCATCCCAGCCCTTTTCCTTGTAGGATAGACTTATATAATACCCTGCTCAAAAAAAGAATCGGCTCTTTCCGCGCAGCCATGCACACAGCGCAGACAGAAAGTGTGGTGCGTTCGAAGGCAAGCCAAGAGTTAAGCCAATCAAAAAGTGAAGTTAAAACGATGTCACAACCTCGCTTCGCGGGCTTCGCGCCACTTCATAAAAATGAAGTGCACTTGCCAGGCATCCCTTAGCGAAGAGCGAGCGCGTAGCGTGAAAGGCGACCGCTCGACAGGTCTAGCGTTCGCATTGGGCGTTCGCGGGATGCCTTTTTCACGATCGTTGGAAGGGAGTGGTTTGCAGGGGAAAGCTATTTCTTCTCTACCGGATATTGACTCAGAACCCATTCATCCCAGCCACCCTTGAGTACTGCGACATTCTTGAATCCTGCGCTTGCAAGCTCTTGCGCCACACGGGCGCTAGTGGCCTGGTGGGGTCAGGCGCAGTATAAAACGATTACCTTGTCCTTGGGGTATTGGGCCATCCATTCCTTGACTTTGGCAGGCACCTGCCGCTGCGCGCCC
>JBEKTT010000103.1:0-13630 GCA_049515795.1 Syntrophobacteraceae bacterium | reverse complement strand
GGTTTGCCAATCCTGACAAGTCAAGCATTAAAACACATAAATAATACCACTACACTAATGTTACTGCCAATATCCCGATTTTAAAAGAAAAATATCATACCAGTTTAGAATTTTGGAAAACTCAAGCTGAAGAGTTTTGACTGGTCCAACCAAAGTTCATAAATCTTGCCAACACTTTAAACCGGCAGTGCGACTCGACTTCCTAATTGTATGATTTCAACATCGTGAATTATTGGGACCTCGAGATTTCAAAGACCAGGAGAAGCTTTTGGGGAGACCTGAGCAGGAGCATTGCGGCATCAGTACCCTGAGAATAGCTTGTGTTCCGGAGCTTGCCATTGAGTATGAGAGTGTGCAACCGCGCAGGCATCCACCCATTGCAGTTCCATTGAATGGAAACCGATGTGCCAAGCGGATGTCGCAACCTCACGTGACATCTTTCAATCAGGAGCAACTTGAAGAGCCGCTCATATTAGCACCCGTGTGGAGCTACATAAAAACAGGCGTCACAAGGGGCCACAAGACTTCGGAACTGGCTTGTGCGCAGCACGGGGCGCACGCGTCAGTCGTCTTGGTCATGCCATTCGACAGTTCTTCAGACGGTAACCACGATCTTCCCTTTTTGTTGGTTGGATTCCATGTACTGGTGGGCATCAACAATGCTTTCCAGTGGGAACGTGCGGTCGATGATGGGTTTCAGCGCACCGGATTCGATCCCGTTATAGATGAATCGTTTGCCGCGAGCAAGCCTCTCGGGGTCCCTAACAATCTCAAACATGGTGTAACCTCGCACTGTTAAACCCTTGGCCAGCGCTGAGAACAAAGGGAAGATGGTTGGAGACGTCGACAATGCACCGTATTCAAAGATACTCGCACCAGGAGCGGCAGCGTCGGCAAGTTTTCCCAGTAAAGGTCCGGCTATGGGATCAAAGATCAAGCTGACGCCTTTTCCTGAAGTGATGGCCATCACGTTTTCAGCTAGATCTACTTCCTCAGTAACTATGACGTGATCCGACCCTTCGCCCATGAGAAAAGATTTCTTTCCGGCGCCGCGAGTGGTGGCGATGGCTAATGCCCCGGCAAACTTCGTGATCTGAATGGCGGCCAGTGCCACGCTACTGCTCCCCGCGGTGATCAACACGGATGCATTTTTTTGTAATTGACCGAATTCAATAAGCGCACCGAAAGCGGTTAGATACTGCATCCAGATCGCAGCGCCTTCGACTGGCGATAGATTACCCGGATAGTGGGCCACGGCGTAGGCCGGAACGACCGCGCTCTCACCGTAGACCCCATAGGTCCCCATCGAAAAGGAGGGTATGGTGCTCACTCGGTCGCCAATTTGGATACCGCTGACGCCGGGCCCCACTGCGTCTACGATCCCTGCTGCTTCATAGCCGAGTCGTGAGGGCAGCTCTGGGTTTTCAAGGTACTGTCCCTGCCGGAACATGACTTCGGCGCGGTTTAGGCCAATGGCTTCAACCGCCAGACGAACCTCGCCCTCTCCCGGCTCCACGAGAGGTAATTCCTCGATCTTGAGTACCTTGGGTCCTCCCGTTTCGTAAAAGCGAACGATCTTTGGCATAATTCTTCTCCCGTTGTTGTTTAGATTCTATGATAAGGCGACCCAACCACATTGTCATCATACGGGGTGACCATGCTCGCTGATCATGAAGGCTTGCCATGGTGTTGATTTCCGCAGAGCCGGAATTCCTGTCATATATGATCCGCATTCCTACATTCGGGGAGGCGATGCAGCTTGAGCATGCGGGCGCGGGCTAGCGGGCCTTTGCAGCGAGAGCGAGATTCGCCCCCAACTCATAGGCCTTCGCACAGTCCTGCGGGAACACTTCCTGGCGCCGCCTGGCCTTGGCGGCCGAGTCCCAAGCCGTGGAGACGTACTTCGAGTAGTCTGTGAACTGAAATGTGTCCGTGCAAAGCAGAACTTCGCAGTTCCCAAAAACACGTGTCATGACGCCGCGGGAGGCCTCGACGGTTTTGTCCTGGTAGAATGCCGGCATTTTTTCCTCGGCCACGTTCATGGTGTATACGAGGCCCGTCAGTGCCTTGCCTGGAAAGATGGATGCGTAGTCGGGGGTGTAGGTAAGGTACGGGAACAGGAGGCGCTCCATGAACGAGCGCATCTCGCCGGTCTCCGTGTGAAAGTAGATGGGTGACCCCATGATCAGGATGTCGGCCTCGGCGACCCTGTCTAGGACCGGGGTGAGTTCGTCTCTGACCGCGCACCGGCCGTAGCTCTTCCCTCCGATCTTCTTGCAGGCAAAGCAGCTGATGCAGCCCTTGTACGCCAAGCCGTAGAGGTGCACTAACTCTGTCTCCGCGCCGTTTTTCTTCGCCCCGGCTAGTGCCTTCCGCAGCAAAGTCCCCGTGTTCCAGCCCTTCCTGGGGCTGCCGTTGATAGCTATCGCCTTCATGAATCCTCCCTATGTTAAATCTATCTATAGCCCATGGTGACTCGATGCCGGTCTACAGGCTTAGCGGCACAAAGCGGTCGAGCCTTTATTTCTCCCCCCCTTCGACCAGAACCAGCAACTGCTGATCTCCAATCGAAAATGCCTCCCTGACGGTTCCGGTCACTCTTACAGCGGTACCCTTTCTGGGTAACAGGTTGTCGGATACGACGGCAATCTTGCCCGTCTTATCCTGAACCACGAAGTATTTGATTACGAACAAGCTGAATATTTCCGTTACCTCACCGGAAACGGTAACCTTTTTTTCGGAATAATCACGGGGTTTATCGAGTATGTTGCCTATGGGAGTTGTCCCAATCCCCTCGCATGCTGCCGCAAGGAAAATGAGCAGTGCCATGGCCCATAGAACTTTAGTCGTATGTTTCAAAGTATGCACTCCTTCTCGGTTGGCGTGAAAATTCCCCTGTTTATCCAGAAATTGACGACGAAACCCTCTCAAGCCTGAATAATGCGTAGACTTGACTACCGACACATCCCGACGAGCCTTTCGGAATCAGATTCCATTCGAAAAAGCTCTTGGACCGCGCAAGGTCCATAAATCATACGATATCTCAATCAAAACTCGCAAGTCGAAAGGGCTTATCAGACCATTTCACGCATTTTCAGGACGCACCTCTATCTCTGCAGTTAATGGAGTCGTTTCCGCCCCATCGTGTTGAAGGAACTCAGGCGAAAATTATGGGATAGTGACGGGCCAGAGGAAAAGCATACGCAATACTGACGTACCACCTTATGGCATGGCAGATTACCCTGGCTCCAACCTGTAGAAGCTCACTTATCATCCGCTCCACGGCGCGGCTGACTCTCTCAAAGCGATCTCCAATATCCCTTAACAAAGGGCTTTCAAAATCACAGAGAAAATCTCAACCCAACTTGCCGCTGTACGTGACAAATCTTTGGAATATCCACCTGCACATGCTCGGAGGCAGTCCAGATTACTTGCCAATCTGGAAAGGGTCAGTTTGCAGCGAATCGGTAAACAAATGATTCGAAAACAGCGAAGAATTTGGCCCCGAATTTCTCAAGGGCGAGGAGGGATGTGGGCCAACGCTTTGCGCTTTCCCTATTATTGGAATTTCTTCAGATTCTAAGGCAGAGATCCCTTGCAGCCTGACCGCGAACGTGTAGTAAATCCTTTGCTTTCCCATCTATGCATGGTGAAATATTATCCAGTGGATGTTTGGAATGAATTCCCTTGTACATTCCTGAATCGAGATCGGATTTTCCAGGATCTTCTTCGACAAGACTCGATGTTCAAGCCGGCAAGGAACGCGACTCGGAAAAGCTAATCTGAAAATATGTTTGTGATGTTTCCAACATCAGCGGATTGCACAGATATTCGCTTTTCCGTGGTATTTTGCGTCGGGAAAGTTAGCTCCGACATATTGATAATTCGCTTGTTGGAATTTTGTGATGAAGTGTAAGTAATTACTTTATTTGTCATGTCATAAACTACTGACCATTGGGTCGTAATTTTGTGCTTACCTCCGGCAGTAACAGGACTGTTTAAAGTACTGACACGATCCAGCAACATAAAGCCTGAATCGATAGTGGCCTGCCCTAAATTCTGCAGCCTGACAATCGAATCGCACGCTAACACATAGCGCATGAGACTCGTTTTCCCAGCAAATGAGATGACTTTGGGAATATCTCGAGTACCGCCGAAACCTTTGCATTTTATCAATTCAGCGTTGCTTGCATTCAAAAAATTGTTTGTCATTACATTGTGGGAAGGTGATACTTTGACATTCAATATCCCGTTAGGATACTCTAAGATGGCAGTTTTACCAGAACTATCCGCTACAAAATAATGCAAGTCTAATGACATATCAAGTGAATTGAATAATGTAAACCCTTCTAAACTTACTTTATTAAACTGGTCTATAGCTTCATCTACATTTGCGCAATTATCTAATAACATTTGAACAACTTCTGCCGATGTCAGCCAAGGCTTGCTATCATCAAGAGGATATTTGACGCGTGGAGGTCCTGTTACCCAAAGTTCGGCAGAATACAGTCCTTTTTCATTTAATCCGCAACCAGGAACGCTTTTTGCCCCCAAAAGAGGAACGTCTTCAACCAAATTGAAAGAAATACTCCCATATTTGGCAGTCCATTCATAGGGGTTGAGTAAAATCAACTGAGCTGTTCGTTTAGTACCGGGATAGTGTTTTACCACATCTCCAGCAGGTGTCTTCCAATCCATAGTACGAGCAATTATCATGTTGCCACTGCCGTTTAACACGGCTAGAGAACATGCTGTTGCCTCTGTGTCGACAAGAGACATCCCCATCAATAGGCACATAAATACTTTCTTGAATCTCTTAAGCATAATTGGCCTCTTCTGGCTACCTTATTAACGGTATAAACCAGAATCATAACGTATAAAAATGGTTACCCGAATTGAGTTTGTTGACTTTTAAAATCCGACAATTCCGGGTCGAATGACTCTTAATCTTTACCGGTATCGTTTCCTGCTATCCACGACATGTATTGGCCGCTATATAACCTATTCTTTAGACTCGGGGGTTACGTCGATGTAGGGCGTACCACCATAGATTTCAATGGTTTGGATTGGGACGCCTTCCGTGAAATCAAGTTTCTTCAGATCTATGCGCCGCAGATTTGGGTTCTCGTAGGTTCGATAATAGAAATACAGGTTTTTGTGGTCGAAAAAGGTATGCCAGGGAGTGAACTGTACCTGAGTGTTCCACACTTGAGGTCCGTATGGGATATCCACCGTATTGATAATGTGAATGCCCAGATTTAAAGCCTCGTCCGCGTCCTTGGGAGGATCGGCGAGGAACTTCAATGCCGATGTTCTCACAAAGCGGCCCGCGCTGCTGTAGTCTCCGGGGAGTCCCTTCAAGTCGGAGCCCAAAGACCGCTTGTCCTCATGGGAGTAAAAACAACGTAGATTATCAAGATGCCACCCAAGGTTCGGCTCATTTGTGAGAACTCCGTTGCTCCGGTTGTCCCAGATTTTCAACCGGCCGTCGACATACTCCAGCACGACCGAGTTGCCGTCGGCATCAGTCACAGGCCAGTGGAAGGGAGGTGCCTGCCCATTGTTGAAGTTCTCTTGCGCCACTCCATTCAGTTTCACCTTGGACAACCCTTTTTTCAATTCATCGACCGTGGCGAAGTTTCCGGCTACCCAAGCCACGAAATGCCGGATATCCACGACGGAATCGCCGGGATTGATCTTTGGATACTCCACGTCGTCGGCCCACAAAGTGGTAATGTAAAGACCCTTCTCATTGCCTGCGTCAACCAGAGCATTTTTATCGCCCAACGCCGAGATGGCGACGACCCCGTACTTCGATTTCCACCGGAGGCCCTTTGCGCCCTTCGGAGCCTCGACAGCGTATTGCGTTCCCCTTGGGATCGTTTGCAGTTGTGCTCCAAGCCTGTTATAAAATTCTTGGGCGCGGACAGATACGACGGTGCCATCTTGGGCTTTTATAAAAAAATAAGTGCACGATTCGGCCGGAACGGCAAACCCCAGAAAAAGAGCGAACAATCCAACCATCAGGAACAAATTGCGACTCATAGTGTTCTCTTTATCTTTCGTTGTAGGAAAATACCTAAACGGCTAAAGAAACTGGATCAGATCGGGTCCTCGTTGTCACTTCCGTGTTCGAAAATCCGGGCCGGTTGTGTCATCCCTAAAGCATTCGGCTAAAAAAACGTATTGCATAAGAGCAATTGTCAATTTCCCGAGGTAGTAGAAGGGGAGGTCTCTTTTGAACACACAGCAGTGATGGTGTTATCGGCATCCTTGCTGGATTACTTACTGTCAGCCCGCCCGAGCAGCACTTCCTTGATGAGCCGTGCGCAATGATACAGGTCATAGCACATTGCTGGATAAGTCGAGTTCCTCCAGGTAGGCCCTTTAAGAATACTTTCTGGTGCTCTAACTTCCTACCAATGGTCTATGATTCATCGTGGGATATTTCTTGGTCGAGGCAACAGCGGGCGCACGAACCTGCATTTCCGTTCACATCCAGCTCGGGCTTGGCGAAAGTCTGCCCTTCTTGCCAAAATGCAGACTCTTCAAATCACCCAAAAGTTTGCATGATGCTGAAACCTTGACGATTTAAGCGCCCCGTTTCTCAAGGACAGACATTGAAACTGCCCCGCACATGGTATTTTACACGATGCAGAGGATACAAATTTGGCCGAATGCGTTTGCAGACACTCGGCGAACGGAGTTTCAAATCTATGTGAACTTATGAGCAACACTAATAGTGGTATCTGCAGGCGAGGATTCGAACCTTTTCGTCTTTGACTTCATAGACAAGACGGTGTTCAGAATCGATTCGGCGAGACCAGCAGCCGGCGAGTTCATGTTTTCAAGGCTCGGCTTTGCCGGTCCCAAAGAAAGGGTCCCGCTGGATTTCCCTGATAAGCTTAACGATTCGAAGGGCCTTTTTGCGATTCTTTTCAATCTACCATGCGAGGTCTTCAAACGCGTCGGGGTCAAATTCCAAGCTCTTTGCAGGCTTTGTCAAAAGGGATACCCTCTTTTCGGTTTTTGGCCTCGATCAGCCGTTTTTTCATCGTCTCGCTTTTGAGCAGCCAGGCGGTCTCCTTTTCGGACTGGATCTCCCGCCCCAGATCGATAGGGACGATAACCCCGGTGATGTTGTTGTTTTCATCAGAAATATATTGAATCCGGCCCACGCGGGCTCCTCCCTTACTCAGTCCTCAGTCCTGAGCAACTCAGTCCTTGAATGTCTACCAGATAGGGCGCCGGCAGCTTTTCACGACCTGTTTCAATGCCCACAGGGAGTCTATGCCCGAATCCGCCAGTCTTCTCATCTGCATCTGGAAAATCTGCGCCACACAGAAAGCATCGGCCATTGCGTTGTGCCTGTAGGATTCTTTGAGGCCGTAGCCGCTCGTGATGGCGTCCAGCGAAAGATCGGCGCCTTGCCTGCCGAACTCTTTCCCGAGCCATTCTTCAATGAAGACTATGTCCAGGCACTTTTTTTTCAACCTGGTCCCGATTCGTCTGAAATGCTCTCTCAGGAATTCATGGTCGTACTCGACGGAATGCCCAACGATGATTCCGTCCAAGGCGTTTAAAATCCTGGGGGCAACTTCCCCAAAGGAAGGCGCGCCACCAAGATCATCCTCGCTTATGCCGTGAAATTTCATTGTGTCCAGCTTGTATTTTTTCGGCCTCACCAGGGTGTAGTAGCCCTCATGCACGGCTATTCTGGACCCGAGCATGGGAATGCCGGCAAATGCTATGATTTCGTCCTGCTGCGGGTTTAGCCCCGTGGTTTCCAAATCAACGGCACAGAACCTGGCATGTGCGAGCAACATTGGGGCAAACCCCCGTCTTTCATCCAGTACGCGTTCACCGCAGGCGCAGAGAGACAAATTCCACCACAGAGACGGGACATAGTCCGGTCAAGGAGAGGGCACAGAGGAAGGTAATTGAACGAACTGACACAACTAAAAGGCAGATCCCCGTTTGCTACCGGTTTTTCCTGCATACACATTTTCTTTTCTCTGTGTCCTCTGTGTCTCTGTGGTGAGAATGTTTTGGCCTCTTTCTGTCCGGACCATGTCCCCTCTTGTGGTGAGAATTTTTTGTCCGTGCGTCTCCGCGGTGAGCCATTACGAATCAAAAAGGGCTGAACGAGTCGGCGCCCTTCACGTTGTATTTTATCATGAGGAGCTTTTGGAAAGAGGAAATAACTTTCAGGGATTCTTTCAAAATGAGCAGGTCCACCTTTGAGAGGTCTTGTCCCGTGACAAGGTTGCCGGGTTTGCTCTCAGCCAACAGGGACCTCGAGTGAAGTCTGAGTCTGAGGTCCTGGAGAAAGCCGTACGACTCGAGAAGATCGTGGCACATCTTTTCTCCGATTATCCGCTTCTCGAGCAACGCCTCCAGCCGCTCCTTAGTATTGGTGATTTCCACCATGCCGTGATTTATTGCAAGGACCCTCACTCCGTTGACGATCGGGTAGATCCCGGACCTCTTAAGGTTTAAGCCTTTGCTTAGTCCGATAATGCCGAAGATCCCCAGAGGCGGTTGGATCTCGACCGCATCCGAGGCCATCAGCTTCAATGCCTGGTCGGTCCGGCTGCCCCTGATCGATTCGGCCAGCTCAGCGAACATGGTCTCGTCTCCGCAGACCGGCCTCATATCCAGGAATACCGTGAGATACCTCACATGTTCGGGGACAGGGTCACTGAACCAAAGCCTGAAGTAATCCCGCCACGCCGGGAGGCTTTGATTCCACTTCGGATTAGACGCCATGTAACCGCCGGTACACTTTGGTATTCCTATCCGGCTGAGTCCCTCGACAACTGCTTCGGCAAATTCGGACAATTGTCCTCCGCTGTGGATAAGGGCGTTGTCCTGATCGGTTGCAAGGATCTCTTCGTTTCGGCCCAAGCCGCCCATGTGGACCCACAGGAATCTTTCGGCGGGCGGATCCACATTTACAAGGTCGATGACTTTGTTGATAATTGCATCGTGAATTGATGAGATCATCATGGTCAGACTGTAGAAGTTCGGACCATTCATGGCCAGCTTCGCCATCGATAAGCGTATCGTCGTGTACACGGCTACCAGCTCTTCCATGGAAGTTGCCTTATTTATTCTCCTGAACTGGGAAATCATGGAAGAGGATGGTTCAAAATGAATCTGGACGTCTTTTCTTGTGATTACCCCGAACACCCTGTCTTCTTTGGTTATGGCGAGGTGATTTATGCCCGATTCGATCATCTCCGTCAGGGCGTCGAATAGAGTTGCATTATGAGGCCTGGTCTTCACCGGATGCGACATGAACCGGGAAATCGGGTCCGAGTGCCCGCCCGCTATGACGGCTCGTCTCAGGTCCTTATGCGTAAATATTCCTACCGGTTTCATAGCGCCGTCCACCACTACGATAGAGCTCACACAGTTGCTGTCCATCATGGAAACGGCTTGTTCAACAATGGTTTCGGGCCCGCAAACAACCGGGTCTTTGTATAAGGCTTTGTCTATATGTGATATGTAGGCCGTCTCATCGAGGACTTCTCCGCGAAGGGCGATCTCTTTGAACGTGCGGAACCGCCTGGCGATAAAAGAGAGGAAGAAAGATGAGAACCGGTCGTTACGTTCAAAGACCTCCTGGAATTTGTCCGCTGCAAGCAGATAGCACACCGTGTCCTGGACTGCCCTGGCCTCAAGAACATAGGGGCGGCCGCCGACGGCAGCGATTCCGAACGCCTCGCCTCTGGAAAGATAATCCACCGGCGCCTGGCCCTCGAACAGCCCCACCAGCCCGGCGAACACGATGTAGACGTACTTGCGGGGGTCCCCTTTTTCAAAGATGGTCCGGCCCTTTCTGAACTCGTCGACATCGAGTCCCGACATAAGGATGTTCAGCTCTTCTCCGGAGAGAAATGAAAAGGGCCTGATCTTCTTTATGAATTCTTTGGGGGGTATCATGGTGCACGATTCAGAGGTGAAAACAGGGCTTCCCTGAGGAAGCCCTGTTGTGATTTCATCCTGCAGCTAATTTTGAGGCCGGTGCGGCCGCCGCCGTCTCCTTGGTGAAGAGTTTTTTGATCAGTTCCTGGGAAGGCGGTTTGGAAATGAGGCTGCCTGCAAAGTAGAGAATACCACAGCCGCTGATAAGTATCCATTCCATTGTGCCCATGCCGAGCAGGGGTGGATTTCTTGCAAGCACCGCCCATCCGCCCCACAGGGTGGCTACGGTGCCGTATATCACGGTGAGGATCGCGCCCAGCTTCGTAGCGCGCTTCCAATAGTAGGAGACCACGGTGACGAAGAAAAATATGGCGCCGAGGCCCATTGCGGCAAAACCCATGAAGACCGCGAGCAATGCAGGCGGCCTCTCGAGGGTCCAGTAGAAAGGCAGAAACAGGAAAAGGGCGATCAGGAAGTAGCCGAGGTAGAGCATCGATTTGTCAGATGTCTGCGGCCGCCAGAGCTTTATGATATCCCTTGTGACATTGGCGCTCATGATGAAGACCATGGCGGACAGCGTGCCCAGGGCGGCGCCAACCAGGGCCGTCAGGTATATGGAGATCAATGTTGACCCGCCTACTGCCCAGGCGAGCATGGGAGCGGCCAGGTCGGCGCCCCATTGCTTGTTTGCAAGTAGATTGTCGCCGTAGATCACCCTGGCCACGAGACCGTTGCTCGAACAATCGAGCATGATGGGGACCCCTGCTGTGAGCCAGACCACGAAACAAAGCAAAACAAACTCATTTCTCGACAGTGTTTTCATGCCCAGAAACCGGCTGACGTTATGAGGAAAGCCAACGGACATGGTAAAGAAGATGACGGGTGTTGCAGCTATGCCCACCCAACTGGAAAAGAGTTGGGTTACGCCGATGTGCGGCAGGGCAGGGTTGATCAGGGCCATGTAGGAAGGCTTTTGAGCCATGAGGCTATCCGATATCGCGCCGAACCCGCCGGCGTAAACGAGCGCCAGTATGCCAAGCAGAAGGCCCACCAAACCCAGAAAGCCGCCTTTTACCGCGATGAACCATTGGGTCCCCGTATAGCCGCCAAAGACCAGGAAGAGCCATGCGATCACAATGGCGATGATGAGACACCAGAAAGGCGGGAGGCCGGTAACCGCGTACCAGACCGCGCCGGCTGCTTTCAACTGTCCCACGGAGTACATGAAAAGGAAAAAAAGCATGCTCGCCGCAATGAGCGTCTGAAGGCCCTTTGATTCAAAGCGCCGTCCAATGGTTTCCGTGATGGTCGCTGCTCCGAGTTTGGACGAGAACTCTCTTGTCTTCGTTGCAGCAAGCCAGACGGTGGGAATGATGCCCACCAAGGACCAGATGCCGCCAAACCACATGCCGGAAAACCCTACCTTGTAAACCACCGCAGTGCTTCCGCAGAAGGCCCAGCCTGAAATGTAGGAGCCCGTGAGAGCGAGTCCCGTAACCCATGGGCCCATGTCTCTTCTGCCGACAAGGTATTCATCGTAGGATTTCCACTGCTTTTTGGCCAGGAACCCTAAAAGGACTGCAATAGACAACAGACAAGCGACCCCTATGATGGAACCCAAGATCATGCCGAATGAAGGCTCTGGAATGTTCAGGAATTTTGGGTTCATTTTTTCCACCTCCTCGCGATCAGCCACGTCCCGAGCACAGTCATGACGAAAGTGCCGGCGAGGATCAATCCCCAGACAACCCACGATATCGTGGGGTCAACAGTTACAGACTGCATAAAAATCTCCTTGAGCTTTTAGAGTTGTCCCCAAGAATTTTTGCATCTCCCATTTTCACCATGCGCTGCACATTTGCGCACGGCTTTGCGCCCTTTTCCAAAGCGGCCAACCCCGGTCTGCTCCTTGCCACCCTCCTTTCCCGGGCCGTCGATGTTTCGAAAAGTTCATCGCTTGCATGGCCTATCCAGCGGAGCGTGGAGATTGGCAAGCTTGAGTAATGAGAGAGAAGCAAGGTCTATAGAGCTGAGGATGATGAATGATCGCGGGGGCGCAAGAGCATTTGGAACGCACTCTCAGCAAGGACCGGTCCTATCCACAGGTGGACGGAGAGGTTGAGCGAAATCCGGCAAAAAAAGCTGTTTGAAAGTCTCGAAAAACACCAGCGCCGCGCTCAATCTGTAGCGGTTCACCGAAAGCTAGATTACAGCTATTTGATAGCTAAGAAAAAAACGATAGTCAATGAAAAAGCATGTCCCGAAAAACATATTTGCGGGCTCAGGAATTATAGACGCCAAACGAGAGCCATTTAAAATCATCCTGGAGGCTGTCGTTGATATTTTTCCCGATCCGGCACATGAAAAGATTGTCTGCATCAAGGCAAATATTGGGTTCGTTGGTTTTGCACTCGTTAAACTGAAAGGGTTGGAAAAGGCGGATCATCATTTTTCGGTATTGCGATGCGGTAATTTTCGTCCACCTCAAATCCCAGGTCCAGGTGAATCCTACAAAATATATGATTTTTTCCTCCACCATGGGATGAGAGAGCATCTCTTTGACGAGAACGCTTCCAACCCCCATTTGCCTCCAATCGCGGGCAACCTCTATAGCCTTGACCTCCATCATCACCTTGGGATCGAGTCTTGCCCACCGTTGATCGGGTTCCGGATAGGCAAGCACCCCGAAACCGATGATGTTTTCTTTATCGGTCACCGCAAGGACCACGTTTGCGTCCTGTTCGGCAGCCCTTCTTATGAGACTTGCACTCCTGGTGTAGAGCGACCGGAAATCGGGGTGTTCGCCGAACTGTCCCTCGAAACTGAGCTGCCTGATCTCATCGGGAGAAGCAAAATTATACACGGATAACTTTCCCATGGGGGTCTGCACAGCGATCCGTTCAGTCAAGTGGATGACCCTCCGGTTTACGGCCTTAGCGGCCGCGAAAAACTCCACGCTCCGCGAGGTGGACCATAACGTCGTGCTTGCTTTGCGGCCTCCCTTTAATGGTCAGGTTATCATCAAAGGGCCCCAGGCCGGAAATACTTTTTGGGGGCACTCAATTTTGCTTGACGATCAATCGACTATTAGCTATTAAATAGCCACGTTATAGCTAGTGTCCATCCGGAAACTCCTGAGGGGCTCTAGCAGTTTCCGATTCGGAAAGGAGGCATGTTTCGTCCTGGCAAGGAAATCGAGGGGTTGCGCGGAGGCGTACAGGGGTACGCCGTACAAGCAAACCCGAAAGTTGACGCCACCAGGGCGGAAAAGGTCACTTTCCGGATGGAAACTAGCTAGTCGTCCGGAAAGGGTCCTCTCCGAGACCGGAAACCGAGTGTTTCATCCTGGTTTCCGGATGCAGACCAGCTAAAATACCGGTTGCGGCCAATCCGGACCGCCGCAGGGCCACCGTTTTGGTCCCGGTGCTCAGGTTCATTTCACGGCGGGATAGCCCTTTCCAGCAGGAGTTCTTTCCCATATCCCCCTGCCTTCGTTCCAAGCGCCGAATCACCCAAGCTCCTCGTATGGTAGACTTATACAATATCCTGCTCGAAAAAAAATGACCCGAAGAGCTGCACGCGCAGCCATGCAGACAGTGCAGATAGTACCCGTGGTGCGTTTGGAGGCAAGCCAAATGTTAAACGCATCAGAAAGTGAAGTTACAATGGTGTCAAGGTTTCGCCCTCAGTCCTCAGCACT
>JBEKTT010000102.1:0-14730 GCA_049515795.1 Syntrophobacteraceae bacterium | reverse complement strand
CCTAAAGGCGGTAAGAGGAATGACCAGATTAAGACCAGATTACCGCTGAGGGATGCCCGCAATCTATATGGCATTATCTTACCCAGTGTTGTTCATAGTCTGTCTTACGAGGTGGAATCTGACAGGAGGGGCCTCCCATAAAAAGTATGATCCGGACATGGAAAAGTTGATCGCGCTTTTGTGTGGTCAATGTTCAGGAGAGCTGTGTAGACTTTTTCCAAGTTCGAATGCCTCTGCCCTGAGAGATACTCAACGATTGAGATCTACTGCCCTTTCAAATACGTCTATCAATGCTGCCGCGCCCGTTCAGGCTCTGGTAACCAGGGCCGGCATGGTGTGCGTCTGTGCCTGGATGTACCTGTTCAAGAATTACGCGGTGAAGGACTGGATGGGGTTTGCAGAAGTCTACGGGATGCCCCTCCGGGTGGGAAAGTACGCGTCAGGGGCAAGCAGGTCGGACGGGGAGGCGCTGATCAGGGCAGTGCGCTCGCTGGGTTCCGATGCCGCCGGGATCATTTCAAAGTTCACCGAGATCAAGCTGATTTTCATAGTACATGGGAGAGTAACGTGGGAGTGGTGAATACAATCGTTTTCTTTTCAGATACGGGCCATCGGTCTGACCGGTATTATACTTGCGGATTTTGATCGAAATATCGTATAATTTATAACAATTGGGCATTTTAAGAGCTTTTTCGGATGGAATCCGCGCCCCGAATGTGACTCGGCGAAGGGTTAAATTTACGCTTAAGTCAGGAACAAATGAGTGCGTTGAAAATCCCGGGTAGTCTGAGGATCTTGAGGGGGCAGGACATTTTCGTCTGATCCCTGTAACAAACCGTGTCCGTTATGGAAATATCTCGATGGGAACTATGAAACGCATACTGATAATTGTCTTTCTTGTCCTCTGCGTTTGGGCTCAACCGGGTCTTTCCCAAGATGAGACTATCGGGGTCGTGAAAACGAAAAGCGGGGAGGCCTATGTGCTGAGGGCAGGAACAAAGCAAACGCTCCAGATCGGGGACAAGCTTCGCGAGCGTGATACTCTGGAAACTGACAAAGAAGCCACACTCGGCGTTATCCTGCGTGACGACACGGTCATCTCGCTAGGGCCTGAGACCCGCATTTCCGTAGATTCCTTCATATTCGACCCTGCAGAAGGGCGGCTTGGCATTGCGACATCCATGACCAAGGGCACCGTCGCTTACCTTGCAGGCAAGATAGTGAAGTTGGCGCCCGAATCGGCTCGCTTCGAGACACCGCTGGCTACGCTAGGTATTCGCGGCACTCGGTTTGTTGCCGGAGTTCAGGACTGATGTTTTTCCGGTACAAATCCCGTTTTGTATTGATTTGCATCTTCATTTCTGACCGACGGAGAAGATACATGCGTCGCATCAAGATATCTGCTGTCGTTTTTCTGTTCGGGATTCTAACAGTGGCAGGGTGCGCCCCCAAAGGCCAGATTGTCCTGCTGCCGGACCCGGACGGCCATGTCGGCCAGGTTGACGTAACTTCCCGATCCGGTTCGCAAACGCTCACCAATGCCCGCCAGGAAACGCATCTTAACCGTTCGGATGAGAGCCCCAGCCAACCCGGCATAATGAGTGAGCAGCAGATCGAGAAGAGATTTGGGAAAGCCATTGCCGCCCAGCCAACCCCACCGGTGCACTTTCTGCTCTATTTTTATGAAGATTCAACCGATCTTACGACAGCATCTGAAGGGTTGATTCCGCAGGTAGTCGCCGCTATCAAAGACCGCAAATCCGTCGATATCAGTCTGGTTGGACATGCGGATGCAACCGGGACCAAAGAATACAATATGACGCTTTCCCGCAACCGTGCTGAAGCTGTAAGCAAGATAATCGTCGCAAGAGGTGTCGACCCGAAACATCTGTTTATTACTTATCACGGCAAGAGCGATCCCCTCATCAAGACTCCGGATGGAGTGGCCGAACCGCGCAACCGCCGTGTCGAAGCCATAGTCAGATGATCCTATTTGAGTTCCTTCTTTCTACTGTTTCGAGGTGCAAGATGTGAAAGACACATCACGATCGCAGAGTGGCAGGTGGAAGAAAGGAACTGCGTGGAAGACGTCGATAACAGCTCTCTTGCTTGGTTTTGTCCTTACGGGACTGATGGTAGTCGTCTACATCTACCGGCCCGCCCTTCTTCAATCCATTGAATTCACAATCTATGATGTTCTCCTGAGGGCGACTGCGACCTCGCAGGGTTCCGGGGCGGCAGCCATCGTCGAAATCGATGACCGAAGCATCGAAGAACTGGGGCAGTGGCCGTGGCCAAGGTACAGAATCGCCCTCCTGCTTGAAAAGATACGTCAGAATGGCGCAGCCACAGTGGCAATAGCCATCTTTTTCCCTGAGCCGGATCGTTCCTCTCCTGCGGTCATGCAGAAGGAATTGAAGAAAGATCTCGGCGTTACGCTCGGTTTTGAGGGACTGCCCAGTCAACTCAATGACTATGACGAGGTGCTTGCCGGAATACTGAGTAAGGGCGCCTACGTCTTGGGTCACCAGTTTCTTTTTCAGGGAAAACCCGAACCCGCCCAACCACTCCTGCCCCCCCCACTCTCTTACGTAACGGTCAACCCGTCCGGCACTCGGGATATTTGGTCTCTTTTGCCGAATGCAACCGGGTCGATAGGCAATCTTGAAGCGCTGACCAAAAGCGCGCAGGCAACCGGATTCACCAACGCCACGGTCGACAGTGACGGCATCATCCGTCGCATGCCCCTGCTTGTGGCCTCCAATGGTAACCTATACCCGAGTTTCGCTCTCTCTGCTTTTCTTCTGGCGAAGAATATCAAGCAGGTGATGATTACTCTTTCACCCTATGGGATACAGTCCATCCGTCTGGGCGGCCTGTCTATTCCGGTGGACCCGAACGGCCATATATGGCTGCGGTACCGAAAAGGCCCAGGGGCGTTTGAGCGTTTTTCCGCCTCGGATGTTCTCACCAACAGGACTCCTCACGGCGCGTTTGCTGGAAAAGTTGTTTTCGTCGGCTCGACAGCATCCGGGCTCACCAACATTGCGGCTACTCCGCTTGACAAGTTCTACCCCGGTGTAGCTATTCAGGCGACCGTACTGGACAATATCCTCATGGGGGATTGTCTGGTCCGCCCCGGCTGGATGAATATTTTTGAACTCATCATTCTGATTAGCCTGGGGGTTTTCGTTACTCTTGTCTTGAGCAGGGGGGCGCCGGGCTGGAGTGCGCTGGCAATAGCCTCATCCTTTGTCGTTGTGGGATTGGCGGCTTTCTGGAGCATGGAAAAATACCGGGCATTCTTTTCCCCTCTCTATCCCTGGTTGCTTCTCGGGGTATGTTCGGCATCCCTTTCTTTTATCCGTCTCTCCCGGAGCGAGTCAATAAAGGAGCGCCTCCTCGGCATGCTTACTCCTATTGCGTCATCCTTATTCACGTTGAAGGTCGCCAGGGACGCTGCGGATCAGGCAAATCAGTACAAATCCGAGTTTCTTGCCCGGATGAGCCATGAGATCAGGACCCCCATGAACTCCATCATCGGGATGTCGGAACTGTTGTTAGAGACGCCCCTGAGCACTGAGCAAAAAGACTATGTCGATACACTCCATAACTCTGGAGAGCTGCTGCTGTCTCTCATAAGCGATATACTGGATTTGTCCAAGATAGAGGCCGGGGAAATCGATTTGGAGCAAACGCCTTTTAATATCCGGGACATACTCGAAAACGTAGCGAAGATCACAGCTCCTCTGGCTTACTGTAAACACCTCGATTTCTACGCTGCTGTGGCAAATGAGATTCCGGAAATTGTCATCGGTGATCCCCTGAGGCTTCAGCAAATTCTGATTAACCTGGTTGGCAACGCGGTCAAATTCACATCTGAAGGCTATATAGCGATCCGCATCGGTTCGGATGCCAAGTCGGGAAAACCGGAACGGATTATTTTCAGTGTAGAGGATACTGGGGTAGGCATCCCGAAAGAAAAGCACGAGCATGTATTTGACTCATTCCAACAGGCCGAGAGCTCAACATCCCGAAGGTTTGGAGGAACTGGTCTCGGGTTATCGATCAGCAAGCGCCTCGTTGAATTGATGAAAGGAAGGATATGGATCGAAAGCACAGTAGATCAAGGGACTACTTTCTACTTCACATCCGAATTCCAGGCGCCTGCTGAAGAGGATACTTCCGCTGCGCTTGCCAACGCCAGGCATCTCGAAGGATGCAAGGTTCTCCTGTACGGACAAGAGAATCTGGGCCGCTGGGCCGTTGAACAATACCTGCTGAGATGGGGCGCTGACGTTGTATCCGAGGAAAACTCCGAAAACGTCTTCCTCGCACTGAACTTGGCTGCAGGCGAAACCACTTCGTGGGACATGTTGATCCTGAATATTGATTGCTCGGAAGACTCCGGGATGGATTTGCTGGAAAGAATGAATCATGTTCCCCGGGAAGCTCGCCCCAGCATTCTTCTATTGGTGGTGAGAGAGTGCGCGGATGCTGGGAAAGCGACCAAATCCCATATCGATGCCGCTGTCTGCGGCAAGCCGTTTCACAGGAAGGAACTGCTCAACGCAATACTGGGCGCACTTAGGACGGCCCCTCAGTCCGACAGCTCCGTCTCCTCCGAGGTGGGGACGGAAGCAGACCGTATCCTGCCGATTTCAATCCTTTTAGCGGAAGATATCGAGGCCAACCGCAAAGTAATCAGGTACTTCCTCAAAGACAGCAAAGTTCGGCTCGAGGTTGCCCGGGATGGACAGGAAGCTGTCGCCAAATTCCAGGAAAGCGCCTTCGATGTCCTGCTCATGGATATGGATATGCCCGTTATGGACGGATATGAAGCCACCCGGTCGATCAGGGCATGGGAAC
This sequence comes from Syntrophobacteraceae bacterium, assembly GCA_049515795.1. GTDB lineage: Bacteria > Desulfobacterota > Syntrophobacteria > Syntrophobacterales > Syntrophobacteraceae > SbD1. The sequence goes on along the minus strand of JBEKTT010000102.1, from coordinate 9,861 downwards.
AGGCAACCGAAAGGGCGCCGGTCCCAATTGTAGCCCTGACGGCACACGAGCTTCCGAGCGACCGAAACAGGTGTTTTGAGGCGGGCTGTACGCATTTTCTGTCCAAACCGATTAGACGGGCGGCATTTTACGGTCTCCTGGCCGAATTGAGTCAAACTCGGAGGCCTCTGGGATCGGAATCCCCGGACAAGACCGAGATTGTGGCAGCCCCGTCTGTTTCAAATCCAGCCCTGCCGGACCTCGATGCTTGGCCCCAACAAGCCGCAAGTGACGAACGGGCCGAACTGGTCCGCGAATTACTCAACGACATAAGAGAAGAGATCCCAAAGATCAGGGATGCTGCCCTGCATCAGGATTACGATACTGTGCGCCGTTTGGGGCACGGATATAAAGGCGCTGCGGCAAATTATCGCCTCGATGATCTGGCGTCGCTGTTCCTGAAGATTGAACAGTGCGGTAACATAAAAAATTTTGGTAAAGTTGAGGAAAGCCTCCGATTGATAGATGAATATGTGAACCGCATCGGGGAAACCGTAGACAGAGCAAAAAATAATTAGAAAAACGGGGTATGCGGGTCCGTCATGAGCCAGTTGAAGAGAAGACCGCGTGTGTTGATAGTCGATGACATCAAGGCCAACTTGAGATTGCTGGCGGCAGCGCTACGCGCTGATTACGACATCGAGACCGCCGCCGATGGCGCTCAAGCCCTGAATACCGCACGAACCATCCGTCCGGACATAGTTTTGTTGGACATCATCATGCCCGGCATGGACGGCTATGAGGTGTGCCGTGAGCTCAAGAGTGATCCCGCTACGGAAAAAATACCCATTATTTTCCTGACATCCAAAGGGGACGTGCAGGACGAAACCCATGGGTTGGCGCTCGGCGCCGTTGACTACATCACAAAACCATTTTCCCTGCCTATTGTTCAGGCGCGGCTGGCCACGCATCTCGCACTGGCGGAGCGAACTGCCGAACTGGCAGTGGCCCTGGAACATGCAGAGGAAGCCGACCGGCTCAAATCCGCCTTCCTGGCGACCATGTCGCACGAACTGCGTACCCCGCTCAACTCTATCATCGGCTTCACCGGCATCATGCTCATGGGGCTGGTAGGCCCATTGGCCCCCGAGCAGGAGAAACAGCTCATCATGGTGCAAGACAGCGCCCGCCACCTGCTGGAACTGATTAACGACGTGCTGGACATTTCCAAGATCGAAGCGGGTCAGATCGAACTTGCTCACGGCCCGTTTGACATGCGGACGACGATACAAAAAAGCATCGAGAAAATCGCACCCCTGGCTGAGAAAAAGGGATTAGCCGTGACCGCCGTGATCGCCCCGCCAGTAGGCCAGATCGTCGGCGACCGACGGCGGGTGGAGCAGATCCTCATCAATCTGCTCGGCAATGCCGTCAAGTTCACCGAGCGGGGCGAGGTTCGCATCGAAAGCCAGGTTGAGGATGGCTGGCTGGTTACGCGAGTCATCGACACCGGCATCGGCATCCGGCCGGAAGACGTGGATAGTGTCTTCAAGCCGTTCCAGCAGGTGGATACGGGGACCACTCGCCAGTATGAGGGCACCGGTTTGGGCCTTTCCATCTGCAAGCGGCTGGTGGAGTCGATGGGTGGTAGAATCCAGATCGAAAGTGAATGGGGCAAAGGAAGCCGCTTTGTCTTTATCTTGCCGCTCGAAAGGACCCCGGCATGAAAGCTACGATCTTGGTTATTGAGGACAATGAAAGAAATGCATACCTCGTCACGTTCATTCTGGAGAATTTCGGCTACCAGGTTGTCCAGGCGCGGGACGGGGAAGCGGGGATCGCGCTGGCCCTCCAGGTCAAACCCGACCTGATCCTGTTGGATATCCAGTTGCCGGTGATGGATGGATATGCCGTCGCCCGTGAGCTGACAAGGAATGGAGAGCTACGCGTCATCCCGATTGTGGCCGTGACTTCCTACGCCATGCCTGGCGACCGGGAACGCATCCTTGCGGCGGGGTGTGTGGGCTACATCGAAAAACCGATCAACCCGGCAACGTTTGTCGCTGAAATCGAGCAGTACCTGCCAGCCAGCAAAAGAAGCAACGTTAAGGAGAGTCCTGAGTTTGCGGGTCGGGCCCAATGCCGCTAACTTAAGCCCTGATCCTCATATGGAAGCCCTTTGTTGTCACTTAGACATAAGACGGAATTGAGTCCTGCCGCGCTGATCTGGGCCCCGGTTTTCTTCGGAGGACGCTGCAAACAAAGAGATTTTCCTTAAGTTAACGGCATTAGGTCCGACCTTTTGACCGACCCCTTTTGACTTTAGACTGCGCCGACCATTTCCGCGTCACTGGTGGCTCTTAATTTCGCCGCGATAAGTCCGCCCTTGGGTAATTGTTTGCCGGCCCCGACACTGCCGTTATAGTTGTTGTACCAACTCATGAGCGCGAATCCGGATGGCGGAGCCATGTCGCCGAAATCGGCCATTGCACCCGGGACGTAATGTCCGATCCCACCCTCTGCCGCAAAAACACTCGAAGGCAGAACGAGAATAATGCCGAACGCGAAAACAACGATGACGAAAACAAACACTCTCTTCATGGCTGAACCCTCCTTCCTACCGTTTCACTGTTTCGGCGGCACATAAGGGTCGGGTGTGCCGACTTTGATCGGCGGGTATTTCTTCAGGCTTGCCTCGAACTCACCGATGATCTTCACCACTGGTTCGGCAACCCAAGTGTTGTACACGGCCACGTCACGCTCCTCCTTCAGGTCGGTGAGAAGGTTGATAATTTTCGGTATCGGGAGTTTCTGCGGAGGGTCGTACATGTTCTCCTGCCAGATCAGGTGCACCTTCCAGTTGCGCCACTTGACGGCAGACAGCCGGTCGGCCACATAGGCCGGGAATCCTTCGCGATTGGAGGTTTCCTGCTTGCCGAGGAAGAAGTCCAACTGGTCCACCCCATCAATCGGGCGATCCTTCGGCACTTCCGCTCCGCCCACGCGGGCGAGGGTCGTGTAGAGATCCACGATGTGGACAATCTCGTTGTTGACGCGGCCCGCCGGCACTTTGCCCGGCCAGCGTATGATGAACGGCGCGCGCAACGAGGCTTCCATCGCAGTAAAATACGTTCCCCGCCACGGACCACTGTCGCCTTCCCATGGATGGGTCGCCTCGGGGCCGTTGTCGCTGGTGAAGATAACCAGCGTGTTGTCTTCAATGCCCGCTTCCTTGATGGCGTCGAGGATCTGGCCGGTGCGGTAATCCATCTCGGCGAGGCAATCTGCCCAATCGCCGTTGCCGGTCTTGCCGGCGAACTCCGGGTTGGGAAGCGTTGGCATGTGAACCATTGAGGAAGAAACGTAGGCATAAAACGGTTTGCCCGCGTTTGCGTTTCGCTTGATGAACTCCACGGCGCGGCTCGTGATCTCAGCTTCCATCGTCCGCCGCCTCTCAACGTCGAGTACCGCGACCTCCCGGGCTTTCTCGCCCTTGCGCACTTCGTAAATGTATTCGGGGTGAACGAGCTTCGCGCTCCAGCCCTGCTTGTTGCCGACCGATGGCCACATGCCTCCTGTTTGGTTCAGCGATGGCCACATGGCCTCGTCGTAGGTGCGCGGGATGCCATACCACTCGTCGAAACCCTGATGCGTGGGAAAGCGATCTTCGGCGCTGCCGAGATGCCACTTGCCCCACATCCCTGTGGCGTAGCCCTGCGCCGACAACAACTTCGCGATGGTGATCTCCCACTGCGTCAGCCCGTCCGGGGCGCCGCCGATCGGGACTTGGTATGTTCCGGACCGGATGGAAAAGCGGCCAGTCATTAAAGCCGAACGGGATGGCGTACACTGTGCCTCGACATTAAAATTAAGCAGGCGCATACCTTCGCTGGCGAGCTTGTCAATGCGCGGCGTGGGCGCGCCACGCAGGATGCCGCCACCGTAGACGCCCAGTTCGCCATAGCCGAGGTTGTCGGTGAGGATGAAGACGATGTTGGGTTTCTTATCCTGCGCAAACGCCGGATCGGCGATAAACACCATAGCACCGACCAGCAAGGCCAACGCTACCATGACTGTTGCGTTTCTTGCCTTCATATGCTTCTCCTTTTTCAGGTTGCTCACTCCAAAAGACCCGAGGATTGATTCTCCTTACACCATCAGCACATTGAGGCATTATTCCTGCTTGCAGTGCCTTTCTCTTGGTGGTTAGAGGATCACTCCTTCGTTTTCCAGACCTGCGAGCCAAAATCACGCGGGCATTCTCGGAAACGAGCCGCTCCCAGATGCCCATCTCGCCCTCTCACTTCGTTCCCGAGCCAGTATTGGCAAGCTTCAGGGCATCCAGGCGCGCCTTCATGCGGAGCTTGTGGTTGACCGGAACTCCATCGGCGGCCAAGCCTTGCTTGTAGACCTCCTCGGCTTTGGCCTTATCCCCCTGTTGCTCATAGATTTCACCCAGGAGCAGGTAGGCATCGACATAGGCCGGGTATCTGGCGATGAGGTCATCCAGTGCTGCTGTTGCGCCCGCAGTGTCACCGGTCTGCTGCTGGAAGAAGGCCAGGGTGTAGGCGTACTTGGGCATGTCCCGCCGCAGTTCGGCCGCCTGCCGGCAGAAACCGACCGCCTCATTCAAGTGGTCCCTGGAGAGGACAACGCACAGGTTGTACGCTGCTTGGGCCATTTGGGGATCGGCTTTGAGAGCCGCTCTCAGATGCATTTCGGCCCCTGCGGAATCATTCTCCTCAGCTTTGCGCAGGCCCATGTTGAAGTTGGCTGCGGCGTTGTCGGGTGCCACCTTTAAAGCCTTCTTTAGAGATTCGTCGGCTTTCTTGTTCTCTCCCATGCGCGCATAGGCCATCGATTCGTTGACCATGGCCAGGACAGCCTGCGGCTCCAGCTTTAGCGCCTTGTCATACGAAACAACGGCCTGCTTGAAGTCCAGGCGGTCCAGGTAATAATTGCCCAGATTGTAAAGGGAGGCCCACTGGTCCGGACGTGAGAGGATCGAGGCGAGGTACTCCTCGTTAGCTGCTGCGACGGTTTTCTCTTGGGCATCGCCCAACGGGAGGTTCCGGTATCCCGCAAGAGACGCGGCGGCCCGGACACGAACCAGGCGGTAGTCATCCCCCGTCGCTTCCACGAGGGCTTGAACAGCTTCTTTCGTGGGTACGTTTTGCAGGGCTGCGGCTGCCGCGGAGCGTACCAAGGGCGATGGGTCCCTGACGGCCTCGAGCAGCACCGGAGCGACTCGCTGGTCCCCGGAAGACTGGACCAGGCGGATGAGCGACGTAGCAAAGATCTCATCGCGGCCTTTGTTGGTAATGTAGTCAAGCATTGCGGGCAGTTGCTTCCAGTCCCGCTTGCGAGCCCAATCGATGAGGGCTGCCCGTTCGAGCACCGGCGCCTGATAATCCCTCGTGCGCCACTCCCGGACGCACTTGTCGGCCCAGCCGGCGTTCTTGTCGGTGTGGCACAGGTTGCAGGCATTGGGCGACTGGTAGGCGATGGTCGCCGCAGGTGTTGGCGGCAGCATTGAATGGTCAGTGCGATTCATCCGGGCGAAGGAGGTCATGGGCATGTGACACGAGATGCACTTGTTCCCGGTGCTGCCTTGCTGGTGGTGATTGTGTTCCGTTGCGTTCTTCACATGGTTTTCGTGACATGGCATGCACGCATCGTTTGCCTTTTTTTCGGTCTTAAACCGGTAGCGGCCGCTCGGGGTGTGGCAGGTGACGCAATGGAGCTTCCCTGCCTTCGCGCATGGACTCAACATCCATGAGGTGTAAGTGTAATTCTCCCCTAGGTCACGGCCGTCGGGGTAGAAGTCGGGGTCCTCCAGGGTCGCGAGATCGAAGTGGTTGAAAAACCGGTCCCCAGGTACAAAGGTGGAGGTGACCGGGGACATTTTCGCGTGGCAAATCGAGCATGCGGCGTTTTTTTGCTCGGCGGTAAAGGTCTTCCAACTTATGATTCGGATGTCTTCGGGCTTCTGTCCTTTGGGGGCTCCCCGGAGGACGCGATTGTGCTCCGCCGACGGACCGTGGCAAGCCTCGCAGTTGATGCCCGGTTCGGCCCAGGTGGTCGTGTACGTGTCGGTCTTGAAATCGTAGTTCGTCGAGAGCTGGCTCACGTGGCAGCCGTGGCAGGAGGTGTTAAAGGTGTACGCCGGGTCTTTCCAGTCCACTTGCTGCCCCGTTTCCCCTCCAGGGAAGTGGCGGATACCGCTGGCAGCGGTGTCGAACCACTCTTTCTTTAGGACGTCAAAGGCGACAGGAAGGGTCTGCAGGCGCCCCTTTTCGAACGGCGTGAGGAAATAGTAGACGTTCTTGCCGCCAAGGGCTTGCTCGATCCGGTATTTCTTCTCTCCGCCGGGTCCCCACTCGCGCACCCAGCCGGTCGAGCCGGAAATGTCCGCGCGGTAGGAGAACTTCCCTATCTTGACCTCGGCAGCTTGAGGCTTGAGGCTCTTTTTTGCGAATCCGGCCGTATACGGCTGCATAGCCAAACCGTGGTAAGAAGTGGACCAGAGCTGGTAGAACTTATCGTGGCACTCCCGGCAGCTCACAGACCCGGCGTAGCCTGTGGTCTTTTTCTCTGCCGCCGCCGCTTTTCCAAAGAACGTGGATATGATCAGGAGCATCACCAATGGCCTAAACTTGTTCATGGTTATCTCCCTTTCGCGAATGTTCCTTTCCACTGTATGGTGCCTGTCGTCAATGGCTCAGCCTTCTGTTTGCGCTCTGCACGATCGGGGTGGAGCAAGCACTCGATATTTTTGCCAGCTTCATAAGCCGTCTAAGCTTTCGAGGTGAAAAACTACGTGCATCCAAGTTTCTGTTCGGCATCGAGGCATTCAAACCCGCGGCATCTAGGTGAGCCTCCGGTCAGAGTGGGAGTCAAAGCCGTTGGTTCCAGTAGATCTGCACTTTTGGACCTTCCATACAGTTGCACTGTAGGGGAATCGAGTACGATGCCCACACTGGATGGTGCGGGAGAAACAAATGACACTCTTGGGAAAGCCCGTCACAGAAGGGGCAACGTCCGCAGAACGGTTTAGACATAGAATAATTTCACATGATATTGCGCGACTTATGTATGCATTAGGAACTCCCGGTGCAAGTGCAGCAGCTTAATTAAGGCGATGAACGGTCCGCTCCACATGGAGTCTTTCAGGAAACCCCTCAAGGATCGACGCAAAGACCAGGTTCACTCTCCTCAACTTTGGAGTTGACGGAGCGCGTTCGCTTCTCACTGTCCCGGTCGGCGCCAGCCTCTCGTATATCGTCTCTGCTTTTTCGAGTCTGGTGGTAGTTATCCAGATCGCGAGCGCCCAACTTACGCCGCGAGTGATTGCCAGGGCTATAGGCGATTCGGCCCGCGAAGTTAGCGAGGGTCCCATATCTTGCCAAATCCCGGAACTCCGGAGCCAGTTCGGGTTCTTGCACACTTGAACAATCGGTGAGAACCATCTTTTGCTTTTCTGGAGAGATGTGCTTCGACTTTGTGAGTGATGCCGGCCCAGCAAGACCATTCAGCCCCTGACCAAAAACCATGCTCCATTGTCTGTGAAAACGAGGCAATGGTCACGCTCCGACTAGGTAGCTTCTCTGGGCCTTCTTATCCGTATTCTGTTGAGATTGATTTGAAGTATTCTCTGTCATAATATCGGAAACACCTTCTCCAAAATATAGCCTACACCCAGCAACAACTGGGTTACCAGGATAAACATTACGTTACTGCGTAGAGCCGGAACCAGCTTGTTCATATCCTTGTATTCTTTCGACCCCTGCATGGCTTTTATAGCCAGCGGCAGAGTCAATAAGACTATCAGGCAATAAACTGGCATTACGACACTACCTGATATAACAGTAGCCAGTACACAACCAACAATCCAGATATAAACGGATATCGTCGCTATCCTGAAAAATTTGCCGGCAGCTTCCATGCCAAATACAACCGGAGTCGTCTTCCTGCCACCCTTTCTATCCGCTTCCACATCGGGAAACTCGTTCAACAGGAGAAGATTGTGCACTAAGATACCGCTGGGTATCGAGGCAATCAGGGCTACCCAATCGTATTCACCTGTCTGCACAAAATAGAAACCCAATATGGGTAATATGCCCAGCCCCAACCCCGGGGACCACTCAGGCCAGCAGGTTTTTAATATCACGGGCGTATATAAAACCATACACAGGGCTGCCACAACTAAAAGCGGTATCAACTGCCAGCCGCTTACGATTACAAAAAAGATGCCTATTATCAGGGCTACCAGCGAGGTGACAACCCCAACCCAGAGAACATGCTTTACCGGGAGTTTCCCGTCGGGGACAAGCCCGCTCCCCCCGCTGAAAGGGGTTCTCTTGACGTTTAAATCGATACCACTCTTGTAATCGAAATAATCATTTATTGCATTAGCACTGCCGTGAGTCAATACCAGTCCGAAACCGGCAAGCAATGCGTATCCAAGATTGAAAGAGCCATTGCACCATGCAACCGCAGTTCCAAGAAAGGTAAGAACGACAGAGAGAAAAAGGAATTGAGGTCTGGTTTCCTTAAACCACAGCATAAATTTTGCCATAAAATTTCCTTCAGCCGGAATAATGCATCAAGTTATCTGCTATGCATCCAAACCTCATGCTCGGATCGGATTCGGCCCAATAAAACTTCTGGAACAATCCCAAAGCTCGTAAAACCATACGATTTCCCGTTTGAACATGCAAGTGTAACGTCAATAGGACTGGTTTTTTCAGTTTCAGGACACACTCTACAACACGCCGGTCCAAAGGGCAGCCGCAGACATCACAAAGAAGGCACTGGCATTACTCCCTCAAAGATTGCTGGGTACAGGAGCCCAGATTATCGGAACGGTGCATGACGAAATCATTCTCGAAGTTTCTGATGGGTTGGCAGAGGAAGCTGCTGTAATTCTCAAGGAGACCATGATTCAGGCAGGCAAAACTTATCTCGGCAAAGTTCCGGTTGAAGTGGAAGTTGCCATTGGGGAGACATGGTCAGAGAAGTAGGGATAGGCGCCAGGTGAGGACGGTTTTAAATTGGCTTTGATCTGGGCTGCTGAAAGGATGGGAGGATTTGATGCTCAGATCGCTCACGCATGAGGAGATCATAGTTGAGGTAAAAAGGCGGCTTGGTAGAAAGGGCTCAGGCCGCTTTGAAAAAATCTATGTTAGATCCTGCATGAATTGAGCTTAGAACTGCTTCTCTGAGACTTTTTGACACTGGCCTACTTTCTCTGACTCATGTCCGGTTCCAGCTGATACACGGGTTCTAAACCAACCCGTGTATCTATTTATATAATAGCTGTGTATTGCAGTCCCATAGCCACCTGGTGCCTCAGACCAATATATAGCCTCTTCAGTAATATCAACATGGCGACCGTTGACACTAGATGAATTGATATCCACATTAAAGATATACGCATCTCCTTCTGCTGAACACGAGAGTTTGAAAGTGGACTGTGCCTGAGCAAAAAGAGGCAGAAAAGCTATGGTAAGAATCGTCACAAGTCCGATCACTTTCAACTTATTTTGTAACATGATTCTCTCCTTTTTTCATATGCGTTAATTGGGTTAATTTTACCATCATATCTTACTTGCCATGCTCTTGCTGATTTTGCTTATCCGGAATAATGCCTCAAGTTCTGTGCTATGCATTGATCCGGGATCGGGCCACGGTGATGTCCAGGCCCGTCAAGGAAAGAGCGGTCCACATGGGCCGTTTTTCCGTCTTAAAATGCGGTTTTTGGCTGCTTGACCGGCTAACATGCGGCTCGTTTTTCTTCCATTTTGCGCATGCAAAAGCCTTTTGCTTCCCTGCCTTTGGTTTTTATTCTTCCTGATTTGCTTTTTCCCTCCTTCTTCTGGA
>JBEKTT010000101.1:0-14747 GCA_049515795.1 Syntrophobacteraceae bacterium | reverse complement strand
GCCGGCAAGCATGCTTCACTTTGTGAAGCAATGCGAAGCTCGCGAAGCGTGATCTATACACCGGAGGCACTTCACTTTTTGGAAGCGCCTCACATTTGGCTTGCCTCCAACCGCACCACATTTAGTGGCTGCGCTGTCTGCATGGCTGCGCGGAAAGAGCCGATTTTTTTTGAGCGGGCTATTGTACAAGTCATCATACGAGGTGGAAAGATGCGCTACTCGCAAGCCTTCATTCATACCCTTTTCGAAGCGCCCAAGGAGGCGGAAACCCCTTCCCATGTATTGCTTCTGCGTGGCTCTTTCATATATCCCGTAGCTGCAGGGCTCTATGCGCTCCTGCCGCTCGGACATCGTGTAACAAAAAAAATCAAGCAGATCCTTCGCGAAGAACTCAATGCGATCGGAGGTCTGGAGCTCACCATGCCTGTTATGAATCCGGCGGAGCTTTGGAAGAGAACGGGCCGTTATTTCGATATAGGCGAGGAACTGATCCGGTTCAAGGACCGCAGGGACCGCGAATTTGTCCTTGCAATGACTCACGAGGAAGTTGTAACCGACATAGCAAAGCAGTTCGTGCGCTCTTACCGTGACCTTCCTGTGATGCTCTATCAGATTCAGACGAAGATTCGCGATGAAGCCCGGCCGCGCGCCGGTCTGCTAAGAGTTCGCGAATTCTTCATGAAAGACGCCTACAGCTTTCACCGCAACTTTGAGGACCTGGACATCTACTATCCAAAGATATTCAACGCCTATCTGCGGATATTCGCCCGTTGCGGGCTGAATTCGGTGCCCATAGAGGCCGATTCGGGGATCATGGGCGGGACCGGCTCACATGAGTTCATGCTCGAATCCCCGGCCGGCGAAGACCGCTTTGTCGTGTGTCCCGGCTGCGGATACAGGGCTAACACTGAAAAAGCTGTGGGGATCAAACCGGGACGAACTCAGCACGTCGATACGCCGCCCCACATGCATAAGGTCCATACGCTCGACGTGAAAACGATTGCCGACCTGATGCGATTTTTCAACTCTCGCGAAGATCATTTTTTGAAGACCGTAGCCTATGTTGCCGACACAGACCTCGTGCTGGCGGTGGTCAGGGGAGACTTCAACATATCGGTCACAAAGCTTGCCAACCATCTCAAGGCCATTCATCTGGAATATGCGCCCGAGAAGATACTGTCGGAAAAAGGGCTTTATGCCGGGTTTCTGGCGCCGGTCGGCGTGAAAGGCATTCGAACCGTGCTGGATACCTCTATAACTGAGGGGACTCTCTATATCGCCGGCGCTAACGAGCCGGACATGCACTTCACAAACGTGCTTGCCGGCCGGGACTTCGAATGGACAGAGACCGCAGATATAGCTGAAGTGCGGGAAGGCGATCAGTGTGCAGCTTGCGGGACAGCTCATCTGGAGATACGGCGCGGGATCGAACTGGGGCATACTTTCAAGCTCGGAACCAAATACACGGCCCCTGATTCAATGGACGTAACCTACCTGGACAGCTCCGGAGATCCAAACCTGGTTGTGATGGGCTGCTACGGAATCGGGGTCGAACGGCTCATGGCGTCGGTTATTGAAAGATGGCACGATGATTCCGGGATGCAATTCCCCTTTACGGCCGCTCCCTTCCACATCGTTATATCTCAGCTTGGCAAAAAGCCGGAGATTGTGGAAATGGCCGAACGGATATACTCTAAGCTCAGCGCCTCTTACGAGGTCCTCTACGACGATCGCGACGAATCGGCGGGCGTAAAGCTCAAAGACGCCGACCTGATAGGAATCCCGTTAAGGATAGTGATCAGCGGGAAGCTCCAAAAGACCGGAGAAGTTGAAATAAAGATCAGGCAAACTGGAGAGGTAAGGATTTGCCCCGAAGAAGATCTTCAGGGAACGCTCGAAGCTATAGTTAATGATCTGCAGCCCTCGTTGGATGATTTGCCATATATGCCTGGGTAACCGCTCAGAGAGATGTTAAATTTTCCGGCATCAACTTAAATCTCAATGGGCCGAAGATGGGCACGTTAACGCCGTGCCCATCCTACGGCACCTCTACAATACGATTTCATCTTGACCTGCAGATCAGCTACAAAACTTTTGCGGAGCGCCGGTGGCTCCCGCGACCACGCAAATCCGAGTAGATGAGGAATTAGTCAGAAAGTAAACGACGGGTTGGTTTCCGTGCAAAACATAAGCCTTGAATTCTGTGAAGTAATTTGCCGGTTGATCGCGATTTTTTCTTTTTCTTTCGAGAATTTTACGAAATATCGGCAGAGTTAGGGTCTCACAGATTCAATTATTCAAAATATACAGAGTGCCAAATGCCGGCGCCGGGTTTAATCACAAGGTAAATCATTGGTGTATTATTTCAACATTTTTGGGCACTTGGTGAACAACGGCATGGAAGGTCCGTCATAAAATCCTGGTCTGCGGTCGTGATTGGAATAAAATTTGCTCATTTTCGTAAGACAGACTTATGAACAACACTGGGCAAGAAAATGTCATATCGAACCGCCTTTAGGCGGAAGGTACTTCGCGGAGCGCGGAAGGCGACCGCTCATTCTCGACGCTTTCCATGACCTGTCTATGACCAGAGACGGGGCGGGCGCGGGATGCCTTCCAGGCGCAGGAGGACTTCCATGAACGGTATAATTCAAATCGTTTCGGGATTTGTAATTGGAGGCGCCGGTTTTCATCAGATTGCCGAACATCCCCTCCAGGGGATTTGCGCCCTGTTTCTGGCGGGTTTTTTAGTGATGATCGGTTTTGAAAAAAAGCTCGCTGAGCGCTCGCGAGGAATCAAGAATTGAAACCCGTTTACACTAAAATAGTGCTCAAAGAAAAGGCCGGCCGCCGCCAGCCCCGCCTCGCGGGTGAGTGGGCGGGCTGTCGAGCATCCAATGCGGGCCGGCGCGGGTTGTGCCACGTAGCTAACTGATGTGCGCGTAGCGGCCTTTTACCGGTTTCTTTGGGTTAATTACCTTATTTACAGTCTATCTCAGCAGGTTTTATGATAACAACTGCCAGCGAATGCTTTCCGCCTTCTAAGACAACACGGGAAAAGGCGTTACTCGGGTATGGCAGTCCGGATAGTTGTGCTGATCCTTATGGCTGGTTTTGCCGCCTCCATTGGGCAGATACTGGTGATTCGCGAATTGCTCGTGATTTTTTACGGCAACGAGCTTTCAACCGGGCTTATCTTTGCGTGCTGGCTTCTGTGTACAGCGGCGGGAAGCGGTCTGACCGGACGCGTCTGCAGGAAAAAACCACAAGACTTTAAAGTTCTGCTTGCAGGTTTCACAGTCTTCTGCGCCGCTCTTCCAGCGACAATCGTCTGGATTCGCGCTGCAAGGGCATTCTGGTCTATCCCGCCAGGGGAGTTGCTTTCACCGGGCATGATGCTTGCCATAGGGTTTTGCGCGGCGGCCCCCATCTGCTTGTTGTCAGGCGGTCTGTTTGCCTTGGCCTGGGAACTCTATCGCGCCGGCGCAAAAGGCGAGGAAAGATCGATTTCCGTGTACCTGGCTGAATCTCTTGGGGCGGGAGCCGGCGGACTGGTGTTCTATTTCATCCTCCTCCCTCTCTACCCTTCCTTTGCCGGGAGTCTTTTGCTCATTGTGTTTCTGCTTGGCGGCGCCATGGTGTGCGGCGCAGGGTTGAAATATCCCGGAAAGCTTCTCTGCTCGCTCTTTGCTGCAGCAATCCTCATTGCGGCATGTATTTCTTTTAGCTATTCGGACCGGGTGGACCTGCTGACACGTCGTCTGCAGTGGGGAAAAAGCTTCTTTCAATCCAGGGACACTGCTTACCACAACCTGGTATTTTTATCCAATTCAGGTCAGTTCTCGCTATTTTCAAACGGATTGTGGCTTTTTTCCAGCCCGGACCCGCAGAGCGCCGAGCCGGCTGCTTATCTGCCGCTTCTTGAGCACCCTGATCCCGGAAGGGTGCTTGTGATAGGAGATTATTCGCCGGAGTTGCTGGGCGAAGTCGTGAGCCATCCTGGAATCAAGAGCGTTGACTGCGTTCAGCCCGATGCGGAGGCAACGGCATTTATATCGGCGGTTTTGCCCCCCTCGCCCATGGAAATGGGGGGTGATCGGAGCGTGCGCGTCTGGCGCATGGATCCCAAGCGTTTCACAAGGGGGGCGGGGATCGGCTACGATGTAATTCTTCTGAGCGCGGGGGAGCCTGTAAATGCTGAGATGAACCGGTTTTACACAGTGGAGTTCTTTGCCCGGATGAAATTGCTGATGAACCCGGGGGGTCTGTTTTCCTTCGGGGTTGCTGCGTCGCCGGACATAATCGGCCCGAGGGAGGCTGTTCTGCTGAAATCGCTTTATGCGACTCTGCGGGAGGTTTTCGGCTACGTTCTGGTCCTGCCCGGCGAGAACGTTCGTTTCATAGCATCACAGGATGGCGCAGGAGTTGCCGGAGACCCGCAGGTATTGATAGACCGCATGCGCGCGCGGCGTCTTGACCTCAGGTACGTGCGGGACTTTTATCTTCTGGATCTTTTTAACCCCATCCGGTTGGCGTACATGGAATCAATCATCCACGAAGGGCCGCCGGCGAAGATAAACAAAGATTTCGAACCGGTCTGCTACCTGTATGGACTCGGTTTGTGGGGCGCTCAGCTGCATCCGGCGGTCGGCCGCCTTCTCGGTTTCATTTCAGGAGGTGTTCCTTTTTGGGTCCCAGTGGGCTTGGGAGCGTTGTTTCTCGTGTTTGTTGCAGTGTTGCTTGCAAAAGGCGGTTCCAGTTCTGTGGTTGCTTTCAATACGGGGGTCTGCGGGGCCGTGCTCATAGTTATCGAAGTGGTGCTTGTGCTTGTTTATCAGATAATTGAGGGTTCTGTTTACAGGCAGATGGCATTGATAATCTCACTTTTCATGGCCGGGCTGGCAGCGGGGAGCGCTCTTGTGCGAACCTTGCGAGGCACAGGCGCCCACCGCCTGTTCATGATCCAGATTGGTCTTGCTGCTTACCTGGGTGCGCTTTATCTGTTGTTCTCCGTTTTTCGAGGCTCGGTGCTCGATAACCTGGGGCATGATGCCATGCTGCTGTTGTTTTCGGCGCTGGCATTTTTTGCCGGGATGTTTGGCGGCGGACAGTTTTGCGCTGCGGTTGGGTGCACTGAGAAGGTGCGAGGGGCGGGCCTTTATGCGGCCGACCTGATCGGGGCCTCAGCAGGGGCGCTGGCCGGCTCTCTATTCTTTCTCCCCGTGCTTGGAATTCCTAAAACTCTATTAACACTTGGGTTTGCCTGCCTGACGGCCAGCGCCACACTTTTGAAAAATCGGACAAGCTGATCAGCCGGCACGCCAGATTCCGGGTATTTCTCTGCCGCACCCGGCGCATTTGCCCTCTTTGAGAGAAATGGAAGTTACGCTGAATCCCGTACGGGTGATTACCGGCTTTTTGCACCCTGGGCAGACTGTGTTCTCCGCCGGGTGGCCGGGAATATTACCTATGTATACGAAGTTGAGGCCCTCGTCTTTGGCCTTCTTCCATGCCGCCTCAAGGGTGGATAGGGGAGTAGGTTCGATACTTTTGAGTTTGTATAGAGGATAGAACCGGCTGAAGTGCAGGGGCACATCGGGTCCCAGTTCATTTCTGAT
Source organism: Syntrophobacteraceae bacterium (assembly GCA_049515795.1). Classification (GTDB taxonomy): domain Bacteria; phylum Desulfobacterota; class Syntrophobacteria; order Syntrophobacterales; family Syntrophobacteraceae; genus SbD1. The sequence continues at coordinate 9,129 of JBEKTT010000101.1, read as the reverse complement.
CCACCTGCTCATCGCACCGATTTGATCAATATCGTCATTTTTGCCGGGAACCACTAGATTCACTATTTCGGTGTGGATTCCACGGCGCTTGAGATATTTCAGTGTCTCCAGTACGGGTCCCAGAGTCCCCTCGGTAATTTCCCTGTAATATGTTTCGGTAAAACCCTTCAGATCGATACAGGCCGCATCCAGGCAGCCGCTGAGGTCCTCGAGGGGCTTCGGGTTTACATAGCCGTTTGAGTGCATGAGGTTCAGGATTTTGTTTTTCCTGGCCACCTTTCCGACTTCAATCATGTATTCCATGAAAATGGTAGGCTCGACGTAAGTGGAGGCTATCGAGGCGCATTGAAAACTGGAGGCGCCGCTGACCACCTGTTCGGGAGACAGCTCGTAGTTCAGGGTGTCGTCCGGGCTGGCCTGCGAAATTTCCCAATTTTGACAGAATTTGCAGTCGAAGTTGCACCCGGCTGTAGCAATGGAAAACGAGCGGGTGGATGGCAGCACGTGGAAAAAGGGCTTCTTTTCCACCGGGTCAACGTGCACAGCGCATGGATTTCCAAAAACAAGGGAATAATACTTCCCATCCCTATTTTCCCTGACCCGGCAATATCCTCGCTCTCCGTCACCGGTCTCGCACTGTCGCGGGCAAAGCTCGCAACGCACGCGGTTATCAGCAAGCGGAGTAAAGTAGGGTGAGAGCCTGCGGCCTAGCAGCCCTTTTTTGATTTCCTGGGCGTCGGAGCGCGAGGCGAGAGCGCTCAACGAAAAGACCTGCGACCCCGCGCACAGCAGGGCGCAACTGAAACAACCGTTTAGAAAGCTCCGCCTGTCCAAATTGGATGGACCGGCAGCGCTATTTTTTGCATCCATTTTATCTCCGCATCCCTGTAACCATTACACATCCATTTCTAGAAAACATCGGCCGAAAAGATATATATTTCGGTTTGTTTGTCCTGCCAAATATTTCTGGGCAGGCCGGCTTTCAGGCAGCAATGCTCGAGGAATTCGTTTCTGTCCCAGTTGTATTCCGTTGCTACCTGGGGTAGCAGAAGGCCCGCCGATCCGTTCCTGACTATCATGATCCCGTGCTTGCCGACTTCGATCTCGTCGGCGGAGTTAATTTTTTTCAAAGGGGTGAGCACCGAAATCTCGATCTTTAAATCGTCCAATTCGTTGGCGCGGACCGGCGTAAACCTCGGATCTCGGAACGCTGCCTCCTGGGCCATTGCTGCGACCGCCTCCGCCAGCGGCATTCTAGGCACTATCTGCCCGATACAGCCTCGCAGCTCTCCTTTCCTATATAGAGTAACGAACGCCCCCCGGGGTTCCTTCAACTTGGGCGAAGTAGTCTCCTTGCCCCGCGATATAGATGCGCCGGAGGTAAGTCCAGCTTCTATGGCCTTTTTGGCAATTGCGTGCAGCTCCGCCCGCTCTTCTTTGGTCAGGCCAAGGTTGATTCCGGCCTTCTTCTTTTCCGCTTCGTCCCTGTCCCGGTAGCTCAGAGGTGTCGAAATACGAGCGGCCCCGTACCCAACCACCCCCATGGGAGACATTTTCTCTCCCGTAACATCCCCCGAGTTTGCGTATTGCAGAATGTCGCACCGGTCGGCGCCGAGCTTTTTTGCGGCAAGCATCGCCGTGATTATCGGTCCCTGGCCGCAGGCCTCGCATTTTCGGCCCTCCAGGCACTGATCAATCCCCTCGATATCAATTGCCCCGATTTTCTGCAGCAGCCGCTGGTCCATTTCAACCGCCACATCATAGGAGTGATAATGGGAGAGGTCCGAACTGGCCACTATCAGCACCGATTTGCCTTCCGTGCATTTTACTATTGCCTCTGCAAGCCAGCGACATGTAGTGATATCGGGATCTCCCATAACGAGCGGAACGAGCTTGAAGCCGGGCAAAACGACCTGAAGGAAAGGGAGCTCAGCTTCCAGAGAATGTTCCTGCCGGAAAACGCCCGGCAGGTCCCTTATGCGCGATTCGCGCTTCATGAGAGCGGCAATCAATTCGCTGTCCAGGGGGATGACCCCGAGCGGAGTACGGAATCCGGCGCAGTCGTAGGTAGCGACACCTCTAAACGGCACATAGTGGCTCGGTCCAATTACGATGACCGAATCGAACTTCTGTCCCTGGACGGCTTTGAAGGAATGTGCGGCAACCTGGCCCGAGTAAATGTATCCGGCATGCGGAGAAATGATTGCCACTGTCTGGCCCTGCGAATCGCGCTCGGGAACCCGGCTTAAATACTCTTCGACCTGTTTTCTCAGCTCCGAAGCTGTTCCAGGGTACCATGTCCCGGCAACTACGGGATCATGGATCAGAGCCGATGGCGCTTCGCCGGCCCTCAAGCCGTAAGGATAGAGCAGCATCAGAACAAAAACGGCGAAAAGCGGAAAAAATCGGCAAGAGGTGGTGAATCTTACGGACATGGCTCTTTCTCCGGCGCGGTTGGTTCTGAAAGGAAGGATCAATCCGGGACAGACACACTTAATTTTTGACCTTTATTATAGAAAAACTCGCGAGCATGCGTCAAGTGGACGTAGAAAGAATGACAGAGGCAAGTTTGTGCCTGACACTCCGTTGAAGGCGCACGTCCAAATTTATGGGTCCGATTTTTTGAGGCGCATTTAACGAAATCTTGCGAAAAAGATAGAAAAAGGAAGATTCATACTTGTGCCGATTTTGCGAATGCCGGGCAGGATTGACGGATGCCTTTGATTTTACAAGGGAAATATTTTCTACATTTTTTCATTTCATTTCAAGGACTTAGATATTCGTGCATCCTAACACCCGTTTATCCTGATGTATTTTTCCTCCTGCTTCGGTTTTGTGTTTCTCGCTCAAAACTGGGAAGATCAACTTTGACGAATCAAGGAACGTGCACTAAAACTGGCATCCACAATTGGGGGGCGAAGGCAACATCTTTCCGGGGTTCAACTCTTTTTATTCCATTTCATTTCAGCACCAGGGGTTTTTCAAGACGGGGCGTATGCGCTGGGGGGCGCATACGCCTTGCATCAGATCTGTTTTGTTTTTTCGGGGAACGGGCGAAAAACTTATGGAGCAGAACTGGCAGGAAATCAAGGGAAAGCTTCAAGCGTGCCTGCCAAGGGGGCAGTACGACCTTTGGGTTGCATCAATAGAATTTCTGGGGTTGGAAAATGAAACAGTGGCACTTGGGTGCAAGAACCGGTTTCACATCGAGTGGATAAGGGAGAAACTGGAGCATAAGCTGCTGCGCGCCGTGCAGGAATTTTTCCCGCTGGTGGGCCGGTTGGAGTATCAGATTCTTAGCGGGGAGCCCGACCCGGATGAATTGGAAGGTTATGCGCCCCAGGCTGAAGCTCCCAAGCAGATCGTAATGAGCGACCTTATCAAGCGTTCTGGGCCGGTTTTTAATCCCCGATTCACCTTCGACCAATTTGTGGTGGGGTCGTCAAATCAACTGGCGTTCGCCACCGCCAGGGGCATGGCGCACGGCCAGCAGCTCTACAACAATTCGGCTTATATTCTCTCCGAGACTGGGCTGGGGAAAAGCCACCTCTCACATGCGGTCGGCATCTATATCTGCCGTAAAGCACCCGAATTGAGGGTTCATTACGTAACAGCGGAACAGTTCGCAAACGAGATGATCTATTCACTGAAGAACGGGAAGATTGAAAATTTCAAAACGAAATTTCGCTCCGAGTGTGACGTGCTGCTGTTCGAAAAAGTGGAGTTTCTGAGCGGCAAGGAAAAAGTGCAGAATGAACTGGTTTATACACTGGACGAGTTGATGGATCGTGGGAAGAAGATCCTATACACAGGGAATACTTTTCCAAAGGACATTCCGAAACTTACCAACGAGTTGCAATCCAGACTGAGCGGCATCCTGGTTGCGCCCATCGGACCTCCTGACTTCAGGACCAGAATGGAGATTCTTCGAAAGAAGGCGTCGAGGGAAAACGTTAATCTGCCCGCAGAAGTGATTCATTACATGGCCGAGCGGGTTACGGGAGACATTCGGCGACTGGAAAGCTGCCTGATAGGCATAATCGCCAAGTCGAATATTCAGGGCCTTCCGATCACGCTGGACCTTGCTCGAGAGCTCACTGAGACGATGCTCGACCGGCTGCCCAAGCTGACCATCGACCATATTCAGCAGGTCGTCTGCAGTGCTTTTCAAATCTCGGTGGAAGAGCTCAAGTCTTCTAAAAGGCGAAAAGAGTTGGCGGCGGCCCGAAAGATCGGAATGTTTCTATGCCGGCGCTATACGACCGAGTCGCTCGAATCCATAGGAAAGTCATTCCTTCGGAGCCACAGCTCAGTGCTCTACGCCATAAACGATCTCACGAAGGGCATGGAGAATGATAATAAGATCAAGCGGCAGGTTGAGCATATCAGTGGTCGGCTGGATGCGAGCTGTCTTGTGTAATTGCGCACAGGTCGTTTCTCAGATCCGTTGAGAGCTGTGAAACGAGGCCTGCCATTGCTGCACAGAATTCGTTCGGATCAGTTGAAGTGAGGGGGGGGCTCTGATAATGGAAATGTTTCCGAAAAAGAACGCTGCGAGGTTTTTCCTGCCAGAGGCTGATTTCCAGGTCAAGCAGGGCGTGTGGGGGGGAGCCGTTTTCTTCGAGAGCGAACCGATAGATTTGTCCGCTTATCCCGTATGCCGCAGGCATGGGATTTTCTGCCGGTACGACATCTTCAAACACCTTTTCAATAGAGAGATCACGCATCAGATTGTCTGCGACCATGTTTCCGGCGGGATTGACCCATTTGTAATGTGACGAGAGGCGGACCTGGAGGGAGGGGGAAGTCACGATCATCTGTTCGCGATCGAAAGGGGCGGTGGCGCCAAAGGGCCAGATTCGCACCGCCCCTGAAAACGGTTTAGTACAGCTCGAAGGCTGGTAAGGGTAATCAATCTGGTAATAATCCGGCGCAGGGGACTTGGAAAAAAGTGACCCCAAACAGCCGGACAGCAGTAAGGCTCCCAGGATCAATACCCACAATCTCGAAGGGAGCAGGGAGCACGAAAAGAAGTGTGAAGTGCGAAGGGCGAAGAGTGAACTGACGGCTAAAGCCGGTGAGAGGAATGAACGGATTATTTTCACCCTTCTAACCTCACCCTTCACATTTGGAGCGAAGCGACTTCCCGCTTCCTGCTCGCTTCTTCCCGCTTCCTGTTTCTCGCTCCTGTTTTCCATGCTTTCGCTTTCCGTTGTTTGCTTCCCGCTTATTTTCTTCTAAATGGCTCCTGGGGCTGTTCGCCCGGAAAGATCAGCCGGTTCGGCTGCTCCTTGACGCTCTGGACCAGCGAATTCAACTGGGCAATGAGTGCCCCTAGCTGCTGAAGATAGCTATCGAGCAGGTCGGCAGACTCGTTAATTCTGGTTCCCAGGTTTGAAAAAGCAGTCCCGCCGGATTGGAGTGTCTCGCCGAATTGATCCGAAAGCCTTTTGAGGGTGCCGGGAGGCAAGGCGTCAAGCTGTTGCCTAAGCTGGTCTGAAAATTTTCGGGCCGATGCCAGCGTGGCCGTGAGGTCTTGCATTCCTTTGTCGACGCGTTCCCGGGATGCCGCTCTGGACAGTCTTTCGAAAAGGGCCTCTGAGTGCTTGGAAGTATTTTTCAGTGCGGTAATCGTCTCCTTGAGGTCTCCACCGCCCGGTGAGTCAGCGCCGAGTTGCGCCAGGAGATTGTTGAACAGACTCGAGGTCTTTTTCCAAGAACCCGTAAGCCCCTCCAAATCCAATGATATGAATTTTGCGTACAGGTTCTGGAGGGCGATCTCGAGCAGATCGAGTTCGGAGGGGTAGGACCGGATGAAAGGATATTTTGTTGGGAAGGTAATCTTTGGGGTAAGTTGATCGGTGTCATTAGGGGCGGAGCCGATTTCGAGATAGCGCAGTCCGGTCAAGCCCTGCTCGCGCAAATGGGCGGCAAGGGTATTGTCGACCTGAAAATCGGCTCGCAGTTTCATCAGTACTTCAATCAACCGGCCGTCGGGGCCAATTCTAATATCGTAGATACGGCCCACGGGTACACCCTGATAGTTGATCACAGCGTCGGTCTGCAGTCCCTTTACCGAAACGTTGAAATAGGTGGCGTATATTTTTGCGTTTTGAAACCAGAAGGCTGCCTTGAGCCAGATAGCTGCCCCGGCTATCAGCACCAGGCAAATGAGGGCAAACAGGCCGATTTTGAATGGACTAACCTTTCGGGCCAACTGGTTTCCCCCTTCATGAAGCACTGCCGCTCGGGGCCTGCCTGTGGAAAAAGTCATAGACGCGGGGATCCGAGCTGTTTTCCAGCTCGTCCGGCGGACCGGTCGCGATTATCCCCCGGGCGCTCCCACCGACCATGATTGACCAGTCCGATATGGTCTTAATGCTCGGCAGGTCGTGAGTTACGACAACCATAGTGATGCCCAGGACATGGTTGAGTTCCAGCAGAAGGTTATCCATTTCGGCGGATATGACAGGATCGAGTCCTGCCGTAGGCTCATCGCAGAAAAGAATTTTAGGATCGAGGGCCATCGCCCTGGCCAGAGCCGCGCGTTTTTTCATCCCGCCGCTCAGTTCCGCCGGATAATAGCTCTCATAGCCGCCCAGCCTGACCATCTCCAACTTGAGCCGGACAATGTCGGACAAGATCTCCTTTGGAGCATTCGAAAACTCCTGGATCGGTAAAGCAATGTTTTCAGCAAGCGTGAGAGATCCCATAAGCGCCCCTGACTGAAAGAGCACGCCGATCCTTTTCCTTGCCCACTCGAGCCATTGCTCGTTGCCGGCACCGGAAATATCCTTTCCATAGATCTCGACTCGGCCTTGCGACGGTTTGAGCAAGCCGACCAGACCTTTCATAAGAGTGCTTTTCCCGCTGCCGCTGCCTCCCAGAATAGTTACTATCTGTCCCGGTTCAACGCAAAAACTTATCTGTTTCAATATTATCTTTTCCCCATAGCCGAGCGAAATATTTTCAACGCAAAGGACATGCTCGGCCTTGGAGTTATTGGACGAAGCCACAGGCATGGTTAGTCTTCTTCACCGATGACAATACACTTTACAGCCCCGCTCATCGCTTGAGCCCGGCCCGGAACACTGACTCAAAAGAACCCTATAGAGCCGGGCTCCATGAATATAAGTCTGCAAAAACGTCTGTACACTGGGGAAATTTGCTTTGATTGGAAAAAGAAGGATTTATTGCTTAATGTTACCAGCCAAATGCATAGTATATAACGGTCAATATGGCGTCGGCGAAAATGAGCAGGAAAAGTCCACTGACGACCGCTGCGGTGGCCTGGCGCCCAACGCTGTCCGCCCCCATGCCGGTTTGGAATCCGCGAAAACAGCCGGCAAGCGCTATAAGAATTGCAAAAACCTCTGCTTTTACCAGGCCTCCCGCAATGTCGCCGAAGGTGATGGCGCTATAAACCTCATTCATGAAACCGTAGGGTGTCAGGTCAAGGGAGATGCTGGAGACGGCAATTCCTCCGGCAAGTCCTGCAAAATTGGCCCACATTGTCAGAAGCGGCGCCGCAATCATCAGGGCGACTACTTTGGGAAAAGCTATGAATTCAGTTAGATCGAATCCCATCACGGCAAGGGCGTCGAGTTCCTCGCCTATTTTCATGGTCCCTATTTCTGCTGCGAAGGCCGAGCCGGAGCGCCCCGCAAGGAGGATCGCAGTGAATACGGGCGCAAGCTCGCGAATAAGCGCAAGGCTGACAAGGTCGGCGACATATATGTTGGCTCCGAATTGCCTTAGCTGGATGGCTGCCTGGAAGGTCATGACCAACCCGAGAAGAAAGCTGATCAGGAAAAGAATCGTCATGGCGTTGGGTCCAGCCACCTGAAGATAATAGAGGGTCTCTTTCCAGCGAAACCGCCCGGGATGGCGAACAGAGGCGCCCGCGACAGCCAAAAAAGAGTTGCAGAACCGAACGAATTCCCTCAACTCGACTGCTTGCCCAATCAGAAAAGCGCCAAGACGGGTAACCACCGAGCCGTCTGGTGGTGGAGGTTGCTCCTGTTGCGGTGACTCGCGCTCCAGATAGTCGAGAAAATGTTTGATCTGAGGCTCAATGGATTCGATACGAAACCGAACGCCCCTGCGGTCGCAGAGGCGCTGAATCGACCGCACCAGAGCCGCACCGGCGCTGTCTACTTTGGAGACCCCGGAAAGATCGAAAAGAAATGAGGTGTTCTCTTTGCGAGCGACAAGGCCGCTCAGGCTTTGCCAGATTTCAGCGGCATTGTCATAGGTCAGAGGAGTCTTGAAGGAAACGAGCAGTTCGCCTTCGGCCGACTTCTCCGTTTCAAAGGGGAATCCTCCACTCAAGAGGATATCCTTTCCATCAGAATGTTATTTACCCTCGTTGATTTTCTCTCTGAGAACACCCGAGCACTTGAACGTAACCACGCTGCGGGGTGAGAGAATAATGGGGTCGCCGGTCTGGGGATTGCGGCCCCGGCGCTGGTGCTTTTCTTTTACGCTGAATTTGCCGAACCCGCTTATAAGCACGTCTTCACCCTTCTCAAGAGTATCTTTTATGATCTCGAAAAGGGTGTCGATAACCTGGGCTGATTCGGTCTTTGTAAAAATGTTTTTGGCAAACAAGTTCTCGACGATGTGGGCCTTAGTCAACGTCATAAAAACTTCCTTTCCTTCAAGCGCCACCGGTCCAGGGGTCTTTCGGGTTTAGATTATTCAGTCTTATTGGATTCTCATAAACTATTAAAGGTTTATTCTCCGGTTTTCAAGAAAAAAAAGGCACTTTTGGCTGGAACCCCTCATTTTAAAAGAGAAAATCGTTTTCCAGCGATAAATACTATGATTCGCATGTGGGCGAACAAGGGAGAGGGGCTCCCGATCCGGAATCCCCTTTGAGAAACGCCCTGCGGGCTTCGACGTGGCTCTTGGGATGACCAGGACAGAACTCGCTAAAAGCTCCATGACTGCATCAGGCCAATACCGCCGGCCGGGGCGCTGCTCGTTCCATAAATTCGCTCATCAATTGATAGCTGCTGCCTTGTCTGCGACTCGTTGGGATCGAACTCAGGGCTCGATACCAAAGGCTGTATGACGCCGCCCCCGAAGGGAAACGCGCCTGGAGTGACGCATTTGAACTTGCCTTCA
>JBEKTT010000100.1:0-14833 GCA_049515795.1 Syntrophobacteraceae bacterium | reverse complement strand
GACGATATCCCTATCATCAAAGGCTCGGCACTGAAGGCGCTCGAAACAGATAATGTGGACAGCGAGGACGCAAAGTGCGTTTTCGAGCTCATGGACGCAATCGACGCATATATTCCGGACCCTGTGCGCGACATCGACAAGCCGTTTCTGATGCCCATCGAAGACGTTTTCTCCATCTCGGGCCGCGGCACGGTGGTCACGGGCCGTGTCGAGCGCGGTGTAGTCAAAGTCAGCGACGAAGTTGAAATAGTGGGATTCCGTCCTACTTTCAAGACAGTTTGCACGGGCGTTGAAATGTTCCGCAAGACCCTGGATTCGGGCCAGGCGGGCGACAATGTAGGCGTGCTTTTGCGTGGAACCAAACGAGACGAGGTCGAGCGCGGCCAGGTTGTTGCAAAACCAGGTTCGATCACCCCTCACACGGATTTTAAGGCGGAAGTCTACGTATTGAAAAAAGAGGAAGGCGGGCGGCATACTCCTTTTTTCCCCGGCTACCGGCCCCAGTTCTATTTCAGAACTACTGACGTTACCGGCGTCATGACCCTGCCCGAAGGGGTCGAAATGGTTATGCCCGGCGATAATATAAGTTGCGAAGTAAAGCTCATTACTCCCGTTGCACTAGAGAAGGAACTCCGGTTCGCAATTCGCGAAGGCGGCCGCACGGTGGGCGCCGGGGTTATTACCGACATCGTTAAATAAGGGATCTAAAATGCGAGTTCTAGTTACTCTGGCCTGCTCCCAATGCAAGCGGCGCAACTATAATACGACCAAGAACAAGCGGACTACCCCCGAGAAGCTTTCTTTGAGGAAGTATTGCAGCTTCTGCAACGCGCACACCGAGCACAAGGAGACCAAGTAGGCTGCTGCGGCTTAAAGCCTGTGGCATTGACTGGCCTTTGTGCCGGCAAACAATTCCTGTCGACCTTCAGGATCGAGCGTGTGAGTGATACATGAAACTTTTCACAAAAAAAGATCAGAGTTCGGATAAAAAACCTCAAGGCACAGAGGCGGTGAAAAAGGCGGCAGCCAAACCGGCGGCCCTCAAGCCGGCCAAGCCGAAGAAGGCGGATACTGCCAAGAAAACGGATATCGTCAAGAAGACGGATAGTCCGAAGAAAGCGGTCAAGAAGCCCGGTGAGACTTCGATTGTCTGGGTGGATACGTCTCGAAGCTACTTACGAGAAGTGGTCTTTGAACTTAAGAAGGTAGTCTGGCCTTCGCGCAAGGAAACATTGGGGTCGACTGCAGTCGTACTGACGATCGTGGGTCTGGTAGCTGTTTTTCTGGGAATTGTGGACCTCATTTTGAGCAGGCTTGTTAAGCTTCTTGTGGGTTGAGACAGATGGGGCGCCATCTAAAATAACGGCTCGACGGCGAGCCGCGTGGGGCAATTGAGTGGCAAATCTAAAATGGTACATTGTTCACACGTATTCGGGGTTTGAGCACAAGGTGAAATCGGCCCTGGAGGAGCGTGTCAAGGCCGATGGCAAAGGCGCCTATTTCGGGCAGGTCCTGGTTCCCACCGAGAAGGTGATCGAACTTGTGAAGGGCCAGAGGAAGGCATCGTCGAGGAAATTCTACCCCGGATATATCCTGGTGCAGATGGAACTCAACGACGAAACCTGGCACCTTGTTCGCCACACCCCTAAGGTGACCGGATTTATTGGAAGCCAGGAAAAACCCATCCCGCTCTCTGATGAAGAAGCAGAAGCCATAATTCAGCAGATGCAGGAAGGTGCTCAGAAACCTCGTCCAAAATTCAAATTCGAAAAAGGAGACGAGGTTCGCGTCATAGACGGCCCGTTTGCCAACTTCAACGGAACCATTGACGAAGTGATTCCCGAGAAGGGCAAAGTCAGGGTCCTGGTAAGCATATTCGGCCGTTCCACTCCTGTGGAACTCGATTTCGTCCAGGTGAACCGAACATAAAGGCCGCATCGTAAGGAGTCTTTTCGAGGATGGCAAAAAAAGTCGTAACCAACATCAAATTACAGGTTCCCGCCGGACAGGCGAACCCCTCTCCGCCCATCGGCCCTGCGCTTGGTCAGCATGGGGTCAACATCATGGAGTTCTGCAAGCAGTTCAACGCCAAGACCCAGGGGCAGGAAGGGATGATCATTCCAGTGGTCATCACCGTCTTTTCGGACCGGTCGTTTACCTTCATTACCAAGACGCCCCCGGCCGCTATTCTTCTGAAAAAGGCCGCCCAGATAGCGAAAGGATCCAATGAACCTAACCGCAATAAGGTCGCCAAGGTCAGCAAAGCACAGGTCGAGGAAATCGCCAGGCTCAAGATGCCCGACCTAAACGCACGTGACCTTGCAGCGGCGGTGGCCACCATTTCCGGAACGGCGCGCAGCATGGGGATCGAGATTGAATAAACCAGAGGAAGGGAGTTTCGAGAGTTAAAATGGCAAAGCATGGGAAAAAGTATATTGCCTCCTGCGGCAAGATCGATCCAGCGAAACGCTATACCTTCCAGGAAGCTGTCCATCTGGCGGCCGACACTTCTTTCGCCAAGTTCGACCAGACGCTGGATATAGCCGTTCGGTTGGGTGTTGACCCGCGTCATGCCGACCAGATGGTCAGAGGTACGGTCGTTCTGCCCAACGGGTTGGGTAAAACGGTGAGGGTTATGGTTTTCGCCAAGGGCGAGAAGGTAAAGGAGGCCCTTGACGCAGGCGCCGATCACGCGGGTGGCGACGAGATGATCGAAAAAATTCGCGAAGGATGGCTCGAATTCGACAAAGCCGTTGCCACACCCGACATGATGGGTTCGGTAGGCAAGATCGGCAAGGTTCTGGGTCCAAGAGGGCTTATGCCCAACGCCAAGCTGGGAACGGTCACCTTCGATCTGGCTCGGGTCATCAAAGAGATCAAGGCCGGCAAGGTGGACTTCCGGGTTGAAAAGACCGGGATTGTCCATGCCCCGATGGGCAAAGTTTCCTTCGGAGAAGAAAAACTTCTTCAGAACATCTCGGCTTTCATCGACACGCTCATGCGGATCAAACCTTCGGCCGCCAAGGGTACCTACATGAAAGGGATCGCCATATCGACGACCATGGGCCCCGGCATTCAGGTCGATCCGCTCGCGGTGAAATCGATTGTTGTTTAGTCATCAGCTTGGGCGGTGGGACTGCCGGCGGAAGTCTCAACGTTCCGCGAGGCGGGCGGGCGGTTGTCTATTTCCGGCGGCCCTCAGATACCAAGCCAGCTGCTTTTAACAACTTAACTGCCGTTTGGTGTTTTCAGTTATCGGAGACCGCGGGTGCATCCACCGATGCTTAAATCCCTCAACCGGGGACCCGCAGAGATTCCTGAGAGCCAACCAGGCGCAAGGGCTCATGATACAAAATCCTCCCGTTTTCGATTCGGCGCACCCGGAAGGATAGTTCGAAAGCACACCGGCAGAAGCGAAAGGAGGCATATTTTACTTTGGAGCGCTCCAAGAAAGAACAAATTATTGCGGAGCTTCACAAGAAACTGGGAAGCGCCAGCGCGGCCATTCTGACCGACTTTAAGGGACTGACGGTAGCCGAAATAACCAGTCTGCGCGATTCGCTTGCAGTGGAAAAAGTTGATTATCAGGTGGTAAAGAACACCTTGATGCGTCTTGCATGTAAGCAGACAGGCGCATCGGTGCTCGATCCGATGCTCACCGGCACCTGCGCGGTTGCAATCGCGTTCGGCGACCCGGCCGTTCCGGCCAAGATCATAAAAAAATTCAGCAAAAGCAACGAAAAGCTGAAGCTCAAGGCGGGAGCGCTCGGAAACCGTCTGATCGATGCCGATCAGATTCTGGCGTTGGCTGATCTGCCGCCCAAAGAAGAACTTCTTGCCAAAATGCTGGGAACGCTCAATGCCGTGCCCACCAGTCTGGTCACGGTTCTGAGTGGAGTTCCAAGAGCTTTTGTTTGTGTGTTGGCCGCTATCCAGCGCCAGAGAGAACAACCGGATGCTGCTTAAGACAATCGTGGAGGATTATAGATGGCTGTTACAAAACTGGAAGTTATTGATTTCATCAAAGGTATGACAGTTCTCGAGCTCAGCGAATTGGTAAAGGAACTCGAGCAGATTTTCGGCGTGAGCGCCGCCGCCCAGGTTTCCGTGGCCGCAATGCCCGGCGGAGCTGCCGCTGAAGCGCCGGCCGTAGAGGAACAGACCGAATTCTCGGTGATCATTACAAGTGTGGGCGACAAGAAGATCAACGTAATCAAGGAAGTTCGGGCGATCACCAGCCTGGGCCTCAAAGAAGCCAAGGACCTGGTGGAAAAAGTTCCGGGAACGGTCAAGGAAGGCATTCCCAAGGCCGAAGCCGAAGCCGTTGCCAAACAGCTTACAGAGGCAGGCGCAACTGTCGAGATCAAATAAAGACTCAAAATTTGTAGAATATCGGGAATCGGCTGCATGTGCCGGCTCGACCGGCCGGTTTCCGATTTTCTACATTTTAGCGGCATACCAGCGGGAAGTGATGGATGGACAAGGGCTGCAGGCAAAACTGATTTATTCCGGCCGTCTCATTCGTCACAATTTCATTTGCAGGAGAGAACATGCCAACTGCACTAACCCATGAGTACAGGGTTCGCAAAAATTTTGGAAAAATCCGAAAGATCGTGGAAATACCCAATCTTATCCAGATGCAGAAGGAGAGCTATGAGCTTTTTCTGCAAAAGGATGTGCCCCCCGAGGCCAGGGTGGAAAGAGGCCTGCAGGAAGTCTTCAGGTCCGTTTTCCCCATCGAAGATTTTAGCGGGACGGCCTCGCTGGAGTTCGTTCAATACAGTTTCGGCGATGTGAAGTATGAAGTCGACGAATGCCTCGCACGGGGAATGACCTACGAGGCCCCCGTCAAGATAGTGGTGCGCCTTGTTGTCTATGACGTGGGCAAGGAAGCCAACACCCGATCCATTCGCGATATAAAGGAGCAGGAAATCTATTTCGGAACCCTGCCGCTCATGACCGACAACGGAACATTCATTATCAACGGGACCGAGCGGGTCATAGTGAGCCAGTTGCACCGTTCGCCCGGCATTTTCTTCGATCATGACCGAGGAAAAACTCACTCGAGCGGCAAAATACTTTACTCGGCCCGCATTATTCCGCTTCGCGGCTCCTGGCTCGACCTGGAATTCGATCCGAAAGACATTCTATACATACGCATCGACAGGAGGCGGAAATTCCCTGTCACAGTTCTTCTAAAAGCTCTCGGGTACTCGACCGAAGAACTACTGAACTATTTCTACCCCAGCGAAAAGGTGTTTCTTACCGCTGAGGCGCACATAGAAAAGGAGCTTAACCCTGATATCCTTCTGGGAAGCCGCGCTTCAGAGGATATCGTGCACCCGTCAACAGGCGAAGTTCTGATCAGGAAAAACAGAAAACTGGGCAAGCAGGCCCTTAGAAGGCTTCAGGAAATCGGAATCAGCCGACTTCCGGTCAAGATATCGGAGCTTATCGGACAGGTTTTGGCCCAGGACGTAATCGACTACGCATCGGGCGAGATCATCGCCGAGTGCAACGATTCGATAAACGAGGAGATGCTCAACGATTTCAGAGAACGCGGAATCAATGAAATCGATCTGCTGCATCTGGAGGGCCCTGACATCAGCCCCTCTTTCAGAAACACCTTGCTCATGGACAAGGTCAACACCAGGGATGACGCGCTGATCGAAATCTACCGGAGACTGCGCCCGAGCAATCCGCCTACTCTAGAGGTGGCAAACGAATTTTTCAGGAGCCTGTTTTTCGATTCGGACCACTACGATCTGTCCGAGGTCGGACGGCTGAAGCTAAACCTGCAGCTTGACCTCGATGTGCCCCTCGACTGCCGGGTGCTTCGAAAGGAAGATATCCTTACATCGGTGCGCCAGTTGATTAAGCTCAAAGACTCACAAGGTCCTGTCGATGACATAGATAATCTGGGAAACCGCAGGGTGCGGGCGGTGGGCGAACTTCTCGAAAACCAGTACCGCATCGGCCTGGTGCGTATGGAGAGGGCCATCAAGGAAAGAATGACCCTTCAGGAAGTTGAGGCGCTGATGCCCCACGACCTCATCAATGCAAAACCGGTTTCCGCAGTGGTAAAGGAATTTTTCGGGACAAGTCAGCTTTCTCAGTTCATGGACCAGACGAACCCGCTTTCCGAAATTACCCACAAGCGGCGCTTGAGCGCCCTTGGGCCGGGCGGCCTGACACGCGAGCGGGCGGGCTTCGAGGTTCGCGACGTACACCCCACTCACTACGGCAGAATCTGCCCGATCGAGACCCCTGAAGGTCCCAATATCGGCCTGATCGTGTCTCTATCCACCTATGCGCGGGTAAATCCTTACGGGTTCATCGAAACCCCCTACCGTAAGGTGGAAAGCTCGACAGCCCGCTCGGATGTCAACTACCTCACTGCCATGGACGAGAAGGATTACCCGATCGCGCAGGCCAACGCGGCGCTCGACGAAGAAGGCGGCTTCAGGGATGAACAGATTTCCGCTCGAAAAGCGGGCGAATTTGTCATGGTCCCGCCCAACGAGATCCGCTACATGGATGTTTCCCCCAACCAGCTCGTGAGCGTTTCCGCCTCCTTGATTCCTTTCCTGGAACACGACGACGCAAACCGCGCGCTCATGGGATCCAACATGCAGCGTCAGGCTGTGCCTCTTATTCAGACCCGCGCCCCGCTGGTAGGGACCGGGATCGAACGCATAGTAGCCAAGGACAGCGGCGTCACGATAGTGGCCAAGCGCGAGGGCGTTGTAGAATACGTGGACGCCACCAGGATCGTCGTGCGCGCCACCAACAGTATCGATATCGGAAGCGGGGTTGACATTTACAAGCTGATCAAATTCCAGCGTTCGAACCAGAATACCTGCATCAATCAGAAGCCTCTGGTGAGACAGGGCGACTTCGTAAAGAAAGGCCAGATACTTGCAGACGGGCCTTCCACCGACCACGGAGATCTCGCGCTCGGACGCAACGTGATGGTGGCCTTCATGAGCTGGGGAGGCTATAACTTCGAAGACTCAATTCTTGTGAGCGAACGCATAGTGAAGGAGGACGTCTTCACTTCGATTCACATCGAGGAATTCGAAGTGGTGGCCCGAGACACCAAGCTCGGCAAGGAAGAGATCACCAGAGACATCCCCAATATAGGGGATGAAGCACTCAAGAACCTGGACGACAGCGGGATAATTCGGATTGGCGCCTATATCAAGCCCAACGATATCCTTGTGGGCAAGGTCACACCGAAGGGCGAATCGCAGCTTACCCCGGAAGAGAAACTCCTAAGGGCGATTTTCGGTGAGAAAGCCAGCGATGTGAAAGACACCTCGCTTCGCGTTCCGCCGGGGGTCGAGGGAATCATAATCGACGCCAAGGTTTTCTCTCGAAAGGGTGTCGAAAAAGATGAACGGACCCGCCAGATAGAGGAACAGGAGATCGGGCGGCTCATGAAAGACCAGCGCGATGAGCTGGACATCATAAGAAAGACTGCCGTGAGGCAGATGGCCCAGGCGCTTCAGGGTAAGAACAGCGACTCTTCCGTTAAGGACGGCAAAAAGGTTTATCTCAAAAAGGGAGATCCATGGACCGAAGAGGCGCTCCTCCAGATTCCCAGCGAACTCTGGGAACAGATAAGCGCCTCCAAGGCGCCGGCGTCTTCCATGGAAGTGGAGGCGATCTCTTCCAATTGCCGCAAGCAGGTCCAGGCCGTAAGGGAGCTTTTCGAGGAAAAGATAAACAAGCTGAAAAGAGGCGATGAGCTTCCGCCGGGCGTCATCAAGATGGTGAAAGTCTATATCGCAGTGAAAAGAAAACTCCAGGTGGGAGACAAAATGGCCGGGCGGCACGGAAACAAGGGTGTCGTTTCCAGGATCCTTCCCGCCGAGGATATGCCCTACTTTCCCGATGGGACCCCCATGGACATTGTTTTGAATCCGCTTGGCGTCCCTTCTCGTATGAACGTCGGTCAGGTGCTGGAGACTCATCTGGGCTGGGCGGCCAAGGGACTTGGCCACCAACTTGCGGCAATGCTCGAGGAGTATCTGCGCAAAGCCAAGGAGCGCGAGACAATAGATGAGAAGCTTCGGCGCATATATAATAATCTTGAGTACGCCGAGTTTTTCGAAAACGCCTCGGAACAGGAATTTAAAGAGCTGATTCCCGATCTCAAAGAGGGCATACATGTGGCCACTCCTGTTTTCGACGGAGCCGAAGAGATCGAGATCAGGGGCTTTCTCAAGGAAGCCGGCGTGCCCGAAACCGGCCAGTCAATCCTTTTCGACGGACGCACAGGTTTGCCTTTCGATCAGTCTGTTACCGTGGGCGTCATGTATATGCTCAAACTCCACCACCTGGTGGATGACAAGATCCATGCAAGGTCCATTGGCCCCTACTCTCTAGTCACCCAGCAGCCGCTCGGCGGAAAAGCTCAGTTCGGAGGACAGCGCCTGGGTGAAATGGAAGTCTGGACCATGGAAGCCTACGGTGCTGCCTTTGCGCTCCAGGAATTTCTCACTGTCAAATCCGACGACGTGGCTGGGCGTACGCGAATGTACGAAAAGATCGTGAAAGGCGACAATACCCTTGAGGCCGGACTGCCGGAGTCCTTCAATGTTCTGGTAAAGGAGCTGCAGGCGCTCGCTCTGGACGTCAGGCTCCTCGAAGAAGAGGAAGGCAATTAAGCAGTGGTCATGTAGATCCATCGAGTTTTTGACCACGCAAGGAGGTCCTTTTGAAAGAACTTTACTCTCTTTTTACCAAACCGAAAGATCCGTTGAATTTCAACGCGGTCAAAATCATGATTTCATCTCCCGAAAGAATCCGGGAATGGTCTTACGGCGAAGTGAAAAAACCCGAAACGATAAATTACCGCACATTCAAGCCCGAGCGAGACGGGCTTTTCTGCGCCAGAATATTCGGTCCGATCAAAGACTATGAATGCAACTGCGGCAAATACAAACGGATGAAGCACCGTGGTGTGGTTTGCGAAAAGTGCGGGGTCGAGGTCATTCAGTCCAAGGTTCGCCGCGAGCGGATGGGCCACATTGAGCTGGCTTCTCCGGTAGCTCACATATGGTTTTTGAGGAGTCTGCCAAGCAAGATCGGAAACCTGCTGGACCTGACGCTTCGGGAGCTGGAAAAAGTACTTTATTTCGATTCGTATATACTGCTGGACCCTGGTGAAACGAACCTGCAAAAGGCAGAGTTGCTTACCGAGGAACGCTATCGTCAACTGGTGCAGGAACACGGGGGACGTTTTACCGCTGGCATCGGCGCCGAGGCGATCAAGCAGTTACTCGCCAGCCTCGACCTGGAGAAGCTTGCCACGGAGCTTCGCGAAGAAATGGTGAAGACCAACTCGGTGGCAAAGCGTAAGAAACTTGCAAAGCGGCTGAAAATCATCGATGCATTCCGCGAGTCCGAAAACCGGCCGGAATGGATGATCATGGACGTCATCCCCGTTCTTCCTCCGGACCTCAGGCCCCTTGTTCCCCTGGATGGCGGAAGGTTTGCCACCAGTGACCTCAACGATCTCTACAGGCGCGTAATCAACCGGAACAACCGGCTCAAGCGCCTTCAGGAACTCAACGCCCCGGACATCATTATCCGCAATGAGAAACGGATGCTCCAGGAAGCCGTTGACGTTCTGTTCGACAATGGACGTCGCGGCAAAACCATAACAGGGGCGAGCAAGCGCCCCCTCAAGTCCCTGAGCGACATGCTCAAGGGAAAACAGGGCCGGTTCCGGCAAAACCTTCTGGGCAAGCGGGTTGACTATTCGGGACGTACAGTGATCGTTATTGGCCCCAATCTAAGGCTCCACCAGTGCGGGTTGCCCAAGAAAATGGCCCTCGAGCTCTTCAAGCCCTTCATTTACAACAAACTTGAGGAAAAAGGCTACGTTACCACTATAAAAGCGGCCAAGAAAATGGTCGAGCGCGAAACACCGGAGGTATGGGACACCCTGGATGAAGTGGTCCGGGAGTTCCCGGTAATGCTCAACCGCGCTCCGACCCTGCATCGGCTGGGTATCCAGGCATTCGAACCCATACTTATCGAAGGCAAGGCCATCCAACTCCATCCGCTGGTTTGCACGGCCTTCAACGCCGACTTCGACGGCGACCAGATGGCCGTTCACGTGCCGCTTTCAATCGAAGCACAGGCCGAGGCGCGAATACTGATGATGTCCACCAACAACATTCTCAGCCCGGCACACGGCGACCCGATCATCGTGCCCTCTCAGGACATAGTCCTGGGGATTTATTACATGACCCGCGAAAAGCCTTTCGCCCAAGGGTCCACCTTACCATTCGCAGACACCGAGGAGCTCAAGCAGTCAATGGCCAGGGGCGAAATACGGGTCTACAACAGTCCAGAGGAGGTACGCTCGGCTTTTGATGCTGAACAGGCAGACCTGCATGCAGGCATCGTCGTTCGGTTCCGCATAGCCGCAGAGCAAGACGGAATCATCGATTACGTAAGCGAAAAAGAGATCGCCTTGAAAGCTGACGGGAAAAGGCCGGCCTATGCGCTGACCGAAGGCAGGCCCTTTGTGTCTCGCAAAATAATGGTTCAGCCCGGGGATGAAGTCCGCAAAGGTCAGGTTCTTGCCGAGGAATTGGTCAGAACAACCGTCGGGCGAGTGATCCTGTCGGAGATTCTACCGGAGGGGATTAGTTTTTCAGCCGTAAACAAGGTGATGAACAAGAAGGCCCTTGCCCAGTTGATCGATACGTGCTACCGGAGCGCCGGAGTCAAAGCCACGGTCATCCTGGCTGACAGACTCAAGGATACCGGTTACCACTATGCGACCCGTTCGGGTATCTCTATTTCGATCAAAGACATGACCATTCCGGAGCGCAAGTCGGAAATACTTCAAATTGCCTTTGACCAGGTGCAGGAGATCGAGCGGCAGTACAATGAGGGTTTGATAACGGAGGGTGAAAAATACAACAAGGCTGTCGATATCTGGGCCAAGGCGACTGAAGACGTAGCGGCCGAAATGATGAGAGAGATTGGAGCAACGGAGATCCTCGGGCCCCAAGGCGAGAAAATGCGTGTGGAATCCTTCAATCCGATTTACATGATGGCGGATTCAGGGGCGCGCGGCAGCAAGGACCAGATGCGTCAGTTGGCCGGGATGCGCGGACTTATGGCCAAGCCTTCGGGCGAAATCATCGAAACCCCGATCACGGCCAATTTCCGTGAAGGTCTCACGGTTCTGCAGTACTTCATTTCGACGCACGGCGCGCGAAAAGGTCTTGCAGACACCGCCCTCAAGACGGCGAACTCCGGTTACCTCACACGCCGTCTGGTGGATGTGTCCCAGGATGTGATCATAGCGGAAAACGATTGCAGCACGATGGACGGAATCGAGGTGGAAGCGCTGCTGGAAGCCGGTGAAATAATTCAGAGGCTGGGAGACCGCATCCTTGGCCGTACGGCACAGGAGGACGTAGTCGATCCGGTTACAGCGGAAGTGATCGTCCCGATGGGTGCAGAGATAGATGAGAAGAAGGTCATCGAAATCGAGGACGCTGGGATCGAAAAGGTGAATATCCGTTCGGCTCTTACCTGCCGGTCTCCCAGGGGTGTTTGCGCCATGTGCTACGGCCGCGACCTGGCGCAGGGGAAAATGGCTGAAATCGGAGAGGCGATCGGCATTATAGCCGCTCAATCCATCGGTGAGCCCGGAACTCAGCTTACCATGCGTACGTTCCATATCGGCGGTACAGCCAGCAAGAGCATCGAGCGCACATCGATCAGCAATCGCTACGCGGGTACAGTCAAGTTTCTCAATCTCCATATCGTTCACAACCGCGAGGGCGATCTGGTCGCCATGAACCGCAACGGTGAAATCAGCATCATCAGCGAAACCGGCCGCGAGCGGGAGCGATACGTCATCGTCTATGGGGCCAAGCTTAAGGTTGCCGAAGGCCAGCGGGTCGATCCGGAGTCATTGCTTGCCGAATGGGACCCGTTTACTACACCGATTCTGACCGAAGTCTCAGGTAGTGTAAAGTTCGGTGATATCACCGAAGGGCAGACCATGCAGGAAAAGCTGGACCCGGTTACCGGCAAGTCCAGCAAGGTGGTTGTCGAATTCCGGGAATCCGACGTACGGCCCAGGATCTCCATCAAGGACGAAAAAGGCAGAACGGCCAAGGTTGGTGAAGGCGGCGCGGCACGCTACTTCATGCCGGTCGGCGCCATCGTGATGGTGACCGAAGGTGATCAGATTTTCCCCGGAGACGTTCTTGCAAGAATTCCGCGCGAGACCACGAAGACAAAGGACATCACCGGCGGTCTGCCACGGGTTGCCGAACTCTTCGAGGTACGCAAGCCCAAGGAAAACGCCGTTATTACCGAAATCGACGGCGTGGTGAGTTTCGGAAAAGACACCAAGGGCAAGCGCAAAGTTGTAATCACTCCCCAAGTGGGAGACCCGCGTGAGTATCTGATCCCGAAGGGCAAACACATCAGCGTGCACGAAGGCGATTATGTGCGCGCGGGCGAGGCCCTTATGGACGGCTCGCCTAATCCCCATGATATTCTGACGGTCCTTGGCGAAAAAGAAGTTGCCAAGTACCTGGTCGATGAAGTCCAGCAGGTCTATAGGCTCCAGGGCGTCAAGATCAATGACAAGCATATCGAGGTCATTGTGAGACAGATGCTCAAGCGGGTCAGAATCACCGATCCCGGGGACTCCGAGTTCCTTCTGGGCGAGCATGTGGAAAAGCCGATCTTCGAGGAAGTTAACGAGCAGCTTGTTGGCCGGGGGCAGCGAGCTGCCGTTGCAGAACCTCTGCTGCTCGGCATCACCAAGGCATCTTTGAGCACCCAAAGCTTCATCTCGGCGGCCTCTTTCCAAGAGACGACCAAGGTGCTCACCGACGCTGCTACCGCCGGAAAGGTTGACAACCTGTTGGGACTTAAGGAGAACGTCATAATGGGCAGGTTGATTCCTGCCGGCTCGGGACTCAGGCAGTACCGGGACGTAAGGAAGTGAGAGACAAGCCGGATGTTGGAAGTCCAAAGCGATATGCGAGATCCATATCCACCGAGTGACATTGGTTTTGGGCTTGACATTCAGGTCAGGTTCCTTTAAAAAGAAAGGATTTTCCAGCTCGGAAAGCCGCGATACTCTGTCTGAGCCGAGCCTTCTTTAATTTATTTATATGGAGCTTAATACTGGAATGCCCACTATCAACCAGTTGGTCAGAAAAGGAAGGGAAGAGGTCCGGAAAAAATCCAGTACCCCCGCCCTTCAGAGCTGCCCTCAGAAGCGCGGAGTTTGTGTTCGCGTATATACGACGACGCCCAAGAAGCCTAATTCGGCCTTGCGCAAAATCGCCCGCGTCCGTCTGACAAACGGTATTGAAGTTACCTCCTATATTCCGGGGATCGGGCACAATCTGCAGGAGCACTCCGTTGTGCTCATTCGCGGTGGCCGTGTAAAGGACCTTCCCGGTGTCCGGTACCATATCATTCGAGGCACTCTCGATGCGCTGGGAGTTGCAGATCGCAAGCAGGGCCGTTCCAAGTACGGTACCAAAAGGCCAAAGTAACCAGAATCCGAAAAGTTCTGGGGCCATGGCTCTTGGTTTGTCGCCATGGCCTCTCTTTTGCCTTAAAACACAGAATTAATCGAAGGAAAAGGGATGCCCAGGAGAAGAGAAGTCCCAAAACGCTATGTACTGCCGGACCCCAAATTCAACAGCCGGCTGGCGGCCAAATTCATCAACAACGTCATGCGCCGCGGGAAGAAGAGCACTGCGGAGCAGATTTTCTATCTGGCCCTCAGCCTGATAGAGCAGCGCTCAAAGCAGGACCCGCTCGACGTATTCCATAAAGCTCTCGAAAACGTAAGGCCCGTTGTGGAGGTCAAATCCAGGCGTGTGGGCGGAGCAACTTACCAGGTCCCCGTGGAAGTGCGCTCGGAGCGACGTGACGCTCTGGCCATGAGGTGGATCATAAGTTACGCCAAGTCGCGTTCAGAGAAGACCATGACTCAGAAGCTGGCGGGCGAGTTGATGGATGCGGCGCAGAACCGGGGCGGTTCGGTGAAAAAACGCGAAGATACCCATCGAATGGCTGACGCCAACAAGGCGTTCGCGCACTACAGGTGGTAGTCGTTGATTTTACGTGCGGCAAAAGAATTTAAGAGATATGAGGCATGATCTGAGAGCCTGGCGAGGAGGATTCCCTAATGGCTAAAAAGAAATTCGAGCGGACAAAGCCACATGTAAATGTGGGGACGATTGGTCACATTGACCATGGGAAGACGACCCTTACCGCAGCGATTACAAAGCAACTTGCAAAGAAGGGCAAGGCCACGTTCGTTCCGTTTGACCAGATCGACAAGGCGCCCGAGGAGCGAGAGCGCGGCATCACCATCGCAACCGCCCACGTTGAATATGAGACCGACAAGCGCCACTATGCGCATGTGGATTGCCCCGGCCATGCGGACTATATAAAGAACATGATCACCGGGGCGGCTCAGATGGACGGTGCGGTCCTGGTGGTTGCCGCCGACGACGGCCCGATGCCTCAGACCCGCGAGCACATTCTTCTAGCCCGCCAGGTTGGCGTTCCCTACATTGTTGTATTCCTGAACAAGGTTGACATGGTGGACGATCCCGAGCTTATCGAGCTTGTTGAGCTGGAGCTTCGCGAGCTTCTGACCAAGTACAAGTTTCCCGGAGACGATATCCCGATCATCAAAGGCTCGGCACTGAAGGCGCTCGAAACAGATAATGTGGACAGCGAGGACGCAAAGTGCGTTTTCGAGCTCATGGACGCAATCGACGCATATATTCCGGACCCTGTGCGCGACATCGAC
>JBEKTT010000099.1:0-14964 GCA_049515795.1 Syntrophobacteraceae bacterium | reverse complement strand
TGCTGCCGACGCCAGTCAAGCAGATCGGCATCGAGCCGTATTGTCACGACTTCCTTGCGGCGCGGCAAAATGACCTTGGCATCCTTCCAGAAATCTTCGTCCGTAGGACGTGCGTCAGGATCAGCTTTGACAGCGGCATGCACTTCCGCGTCGCTCTTGCCTCGCAACCGCTCCCAATCCGTACCCTTAGCGGCCTTCAATTTTTTTCCAGTAGTAGCGTCGTTCATGGGATTCTAGCTTCCACGCTTATATGGTGCGTCTTTCGTCATCGCCTCTGCCGGTGTAGATCAGGGTGATTTCCATGCCGTTCACAAGGCCACTGGCGTACACTCGGACTTCGCCATAATCGAAACGGTCATCAACCCGTTAGACGGTCAGCCCTTCGAAAATCCGCTGTGCATCCTCGAAGGCGATTCCATGCCGTCGAAGATTCTGACGGTACTTTTCTTGAGTCCAAGTATAACGCATTTGACGTATTTACACAATATAAATACATCATGCAAGATTTCTTTTCCCCATTGCCTTGCCGAGAAAACCCGACCGGGGTCGTGCCGTAAATCAAGATTTTTGACACTAAAACGCGTGTCTGTGATATCAAGGACTTGGCTGTGTCATAAACCAAGGACAAAATAGGTTATGAAAATAGGGTATGCGCGGGTCTCCACGGAAGACCAAAACCCCGACTTGCAATTGACGGCTTTGAAGCGGGCAGGGTGTGGCAAGATATTCACCGATAAGGCCACGGGTACAAACACGAAACGGCCAGCGCTGGGAAAATGCCTTAAGGCTCTTAAGGCCGGTGACATGCTGACGGTCTGGAAGCTCGACCGGCTAGGCCGCTCACTGCGTGACCTTATCGCCCTGCTCGATGATTTGAAAGCGCGGGGCGTGGCCTTCCAGTCGTTAACGGAAGCAATCGACACGGAAACGCCAACAGGCCGCGCCATGTGGCAAATGGTCGGCATTCTCGCGGAGCTTGAACGGTCGTTGATACAGGAGCGGACAAGGGCGGGCAGGGCGGCGGCTGTGGCTCGTGGGGTACGGATGGGCCGCAAGCGGTTGCTGTCCGCGCAACAGGTCGCCCATGCCCGCAAGCTGATAGAGCAGGGGGAAGGCCCCAATCATGTAGCTAAATCCCTCATGGTCTCGCGGCGAACGCTTTACAGGGCTTTAAGCGGCACAAATGCCAGCGAGCAAAAAAGCCAGTAAAAACAACGTGCAACACTAGACAGTATGTTGTAAAGTGTCCCGTAACGGAGGTGCCTAACAATGTTCAAACCCGAGAATTCAACCCTTGAGGGCATGCAGAGGTCACACATCGAAGCCTTGCGTCATCGAGAAGAAGAAATCTTCAGATACTTGGCTATTCTAGGTCCGGCTCTTGGCGGATTCTTTTGGCTGCTCCTTAAAGCAAGAGATACAATTTTAATTTTAACCGCAGGAACCATCGGAATCCAACTGCTGCTCCTTTTGGGCGCAGTTTATTCCCTTGCCCTTGGCTACAACTATCGGTGCATAGTCCTTCAACTGGCTAAGCTCCAAGTACATTTTAAACTTACGGATGTCATTCTCAAAGGCTGGCCTCAGTCTAAGAAGGCTTTTCTCAAATGCTATTGCATACCGCCGGAAATTATAAAGGTATTCTGGCTTGCCTTTCTAATCGGAATTGCGTTCGTAACGATAACAGCGAGCATAGCGAGCATAGAGAAGGCAGGGGAGATCACGTTCTGGTTGGTAATTTTGATCGGATGCTCATCCATCTTAGCTGGATTCATCATGTTACCAATAATATTTGGGTGTAAACTCCGTAAGCTTTGCGAGAAGGAGCCGGAGTCCTGGTGCCCCGCAGATTGCGGCAAGACATCGATGGAAACTGACCCTCAAGGCAACTCTCGCGCTCCCAGTGAGGCCGAATGGATTCGGAATCTGCTGAAGGCGGGCACGATGAATGATGCGGAAATCGAGGAAGAGGTTTTCAAGGCAATCCGTTACCGTAAACCCGACGAACCCGAAGATTGGGCACGGGCGCGGGCGAAATTCAGAGTTTCCCAGTATCGCCGCGAATTAGTAATCAAGATCACCAAACAAATGCTCGCGGCTGGCAAGACTGAGGAGGAAATCTGGGCCTTCTATAAAGAGAAGTACAAGGAGCGGGGCGAAGATTTCGCGCGGAAGCGCATGGTGAATTACGTCAAAAGCGCCAAGGGGGAAAGAAAGGGTTAGCCCGGCTAGGAACACCCATGCCTCCAATACGAGCCACGCATAAGGGTCTTTGATTTTATCGTATGGTAGGGATATGGACAATTGACCGTAAATTGTCCCGTGTGCGCGGGGAAACGACCCGCAAGGCCCCGATTTCCCAAGGGCGGCGAAGTGGCAAAACTGGACAAAAAGACAAGCGGCCCTCTACGGCAACACAGGTTGTTTGTTTTTTTGTCCAGTCTTCGAGGTGTCGGCCAGCCCGCAACGTTAGACGCGGCGCGGGGGCTGGTTTCTGATTCGGGACACTTTACGCTCATTTGTCCAGTTATTTAATCGAAGCGAAAAAGGGCAGAGCGTTCTGTTCTGTCCACTATTGTTTACAAGGCCAAGCCATACGCAATACTTTATCTATTAGGATGGCAGCGTTCAAATGTAGTTCTTCGGGGTGATCTTTAAGATATTTCCTCACTACGTCGCAAATTTGTCGATCGGTTACCCCAGGCCGAGGGCATGCGATGACTTCGCTTTCCGACAATGATCCAAAGACCAAACTATCACCGGCATCGAAGAACCCCCTAATGTAAGCCTCAGGCGGGTGCTCGGGCGTTTCCGATCGCCGGAGGATTGCACACAGGGTACCCCTAACGTACCAGCAAAAATCAAATTCATGAGCCGCCTTTAATTCACTTCCTGTCATTGCCACAGCAGCGGCAGTGACTGCGAATGTTCCGGTAAGAGACGCGGCCACTTTATTTTCTTGCTCTATATTTTTAAGTAGCTTTTGTAATTTATAATATTCATTTATCACTTGGTTAGCAATTGAAACTAATGATGGCCTTTTACTTAAACTCATCACTTTATTAAGATATACAATATTGTTGTTTAATGTTTCACTCATATGCTTTATGTGGGTATCTATTTTTGACCTAACAAAGTTACTCTCATCTTTATTTGGTATAATATCTTTAATTGTCAACATGTCATATAAATGTAAAATGTGATTAAGAAGCTCGATCATTCCGCTGTGTATAAGTATTGCACACTCATGCTCAGATGAAGGACTGTTTTCTACATCTAGAAAATCACCAAGATCCCTATCCACTTGTAAAAGCTTATCCTTAATTTTGAGCATAGAATTAATATACGTTTCAGCATTAACTATTGATTGTAACAAAATTATAATAAATAGTGACGATATAATAATTCCAACTCTTTTCATTTTTCACCTTTCACTCCAGAATTCGGCTCAAATATGGACAGAATACAACAAAGTGTCTAGTTTTGCTCGTTGTTTTTACTCGTTTTTTTGCTCGCTGGCAATTGTGCCGCGAAAGCGGCACGAACGCGTTTTTCTTCCATTGATGTCGTTACCCTGTTCTTGTGCTGATGTAGAAATCATTTACGCGATACGGAGGCGCCGAGAAGGTTTTTCACTCCCTGCTGCCCGTTAGCTGCTTGTTGGGCGAAAACCTATGAAGAAATGGGCAGGGCCCGTACACGTATCCTGTTCTGTTCGAAGACAGCGATACTGCCCTTTTCCAGTGCTTCGCTCAAGTGGGGAAGATTGGCGATTATGAGCCTCGCCTGTTCTTGGGGGCCTCGTTCTGTTCCACGTCGAAACAGGATTAGCGACGGCTTGGAATGTTGCCAGAGGGCGAATATCGTGCCGAAATCAGTGTCGGCAGACACAAGTACGCGATCTTCTGCGATGGCTCTTTCGAAAACCACCATATCCTCCTCGGCTTGCAGACCAATATCCCTCACATGCACGGCATCCATGCCTGCATTGCACAAGAACTCAGCAACCAGAGGCGAGAGAGCGTTGTCAATGAGAAATCTCATGCTACCCTGACCAGAGGTAATTCACGCTCCCTGACAGCTTCAGCGGCATACCGGAGGGCTTCTGTGATGTCTTCCCGCTCAAGATCGGGATAGGCTTTAAGTATTTCCTCAGTGCTGATCCCATCTGCAATCATGTCAACTATGGTAGCTACGGGAATTCGCAGACCGCGCAGACAAGGAATTCCGCCCATCTGATTGGGATTTACCGTTATTCGAGTAAATAGCATTTCCTGCCTCACATCGTTTCAAGCGTCCCTGTTTAGGAAGTATCAAATCACTTTAACATTCCGTCCATCCTGGGTCATTACCCTGTAATCATACCATTTGTTGTGCTGATGGAGAAATGATTCACGCGGGGACGCGGAGCCGCCGAGAAGATTTTTTGCTCCCCGCTCCCGGTAATCCGCAGCTCGCCACCCGGGGGTCTGAGGTCAATCCCTCGCCTGCGCGAGCAATTCGGCCACGTCCTCAAGGTTGCATATCTTAACCGCTTTTTGTCTCAGCTCTTTTGTGCCGGGTACTTGCTGGAGGTACCAGCCCAGATGTTTTCGCATCTCGATGATTCCACGCTTGCCTTTCAAATTGTTTGCAAGCCTCGCGTGTTCCATTGCCGTCCTGAAAACGTCTTGAGCGGTTGGCCTTCCATTCCGGTTACCGGTGTAAGCTGTTTTCAACTCCTGAAAAATCCACGGATTTCCGAGTGCTCCTCTTGCAATCCCCAATCCGTCAGCCCCTGTTTTCTCAAGCAATTCCACTCCCTGAGCAGCATTTCTTACCCCGCCGTTTGCAAGGATTATCCCCTTGAAGTGGGCGCGGGCGTTTCGGGTCGTCTCGATATCGTTTGGTCCGGAGAAGCCCTGAGCATAAGATCTGCCGTGGATCATTATGGACTTGATGTCCAGGTCGCTGACATAATCGAGGAAGCTCAGAAGATCTGCTTCTTTGACGCTGGTCCTGGTCTTTATTGATACAGGCAGAGGCGTATTTTCGATGACGCTAAGGATAACCTCTTTGGCCAGGGCCGGATTTGTCATCAGGGCCGCTCCCGCTCCGCACTTGAACACCTTTGCGATAGGACAGCCGAAGTTTATATCGATCCCGTCAGGCTTGATTTCCCGACTGACAAATCGGGTAGCGGTTGCGAAATGTTCGGGATTATTCCCGAAAAGCTGCACGACATAAGGGCGCTCCGAATCATTGAAACGCATAATCCTCAGCGTGGGTTCCGGTTGATATGCAAAAGCGGTGGAACTCGACAGTTCGCTGTATACGATATCTGCCCCGAAGCCCTTGCATATCCGGCGAAACGCGCTGTCGGTTATTCCGGAAAGGGGCGCCAGGGCAAAAATAGGCTTTCTTAATGATGTCCAAAAATTATGCATATTCTTAATATACTTTGGGTTTTAGGATTGGCAACAGATAATGTCCGCTGTTGCCGGCAGACGGAGGATAAATTCACTTTGTCATCAAACCCGAGTATAAGTCCCTTTTGCATTGAAGTGAAAGGGATCACCGGGCCTGAATCGCCCCTGAAAGGGGTGTTCGAAGGCAAAAGGGATCAAGTGGCTTATTTGTATATTCGTGGCCTTGTGCCGCTAAACAAGTCTGATCTCCGGATGCCGGCTGCTTTCGACCTTTCCGATCACGCAGGCAGAACTTACTCCCGCGCCCTTGAGTTCGTTGAGAATGGTTTCTGCCAGGGATGCCGGAACGGACAGGAGCAGGCCGCCGGAGGTCTGGGGATCGAAAAGCCATTGATGCTGCTGCCCGGAGAGCCGGGCAGAGATATGCAGGAAATCCTCGACGAGTTTTTTGTTCGCCCTGTTGCTGCCCGTTGTTTCACCTTTGCGGTACATATCTACGGAGTTTGGATAGGAGGGCAGGGCGCTGAACTCGAGCTCGATCCTAACGGAGCTTGCCATGGCCATCTCAAGTGTATGTCCCAGAATTCCGAAACCCGTTATGTCCGTACAGGAATGCACCTCGAATTTAAGGGCGATCTCCATTGCCGTGCGATTCAACGCTGCCACCTGGGGTAATATCGGCTCCAGATCCCTCAAGGGAAGCTTTCCCGATCTGCAAGCGTTAAATAGGACGCCCGTTCCGAGAGGCTTGGTGAGAATCAACAGGTCGCCGGGCTTGGCGCCTGCGTTGGTGAGGACCCGTTTTGGGGAGACTATGCCGGTTACGGCCAGCCCGTATTTTGGCTCATCGTCTTCGACGGAATGGCCGCCTGCCAGCGATGCCCCTGCTTCGGCCACCTTTTCGCTCCCACCCTGCAGGATGCCTTTGAGTATCTCCATGCTGAGCTTTCTCGATGGGAACATGATGAGATTCAATGCGGTAATTGGACGCCCACCCATTGCGTAGATATCGGAAAGCGAGTTGGCGGCGGCAATGCGGCCGAACCATGTGGGATCGTCAACGGGCGGAGTTATGAAATCAACCGTGGATATGAGGGCAATTTCATCCGATACCCTATAGACCGCTGCATCATCACTCGTGTCGAAGCCGACAAGAAGATTGGGGTCTGAAGAGGCCGGCAAACCTTTCAGGGCCTCCAACAAAACTGTTGGAGCTATTTTAGCCGCTCACCCACAGGTTCTGGCAAGACCGGTAAGTGTATTTCTTTTTCCGAAGTGAAACATGCAAGCCACCTTCACTGGATTATGAGAATTGGGCTTTATCAGAAAAATAATGATAGCACAGGAAGGATAATAATTACAAATGCCCGACCCCTCAAGGACGTTTTGAAAATAACATAAAATTCCGCCTATTTCATGGATAGGTATTGCCTATGTTGGGCAACAAAAAGCTTCCACTGACCACGAACGGGGTTTTGAGGGTAGGTGGGCACTTACCCGGTGCCCCTTTGCTCAGCGCCGCAATGGCAGATTCTTGAGGTGAAGTGGTGGTCAAAACGCAGGCGCCGCTTCAGACTGGGAAAGTTTCCCCCGTCGTCAAGCCACGAGAGGCGCTCAAGGGTCCTTTTTTGAAACGGCCATACGGATTTGCTCGGGAATACTCCTTGGCCGCCAGTCCGTCCCTATCGCCACCATAGTCGCATTACCCCTGGCGACAAGGTCCTGCTCTCCCAGGCGGTAGAACCTGAAATCGAAGCTAAGCGATTTTTTCCCGATCCTGGAAAGCGACACCTTCAGGCGCAATTTCTCGCCATACCTGACCGGTTTGAGAAAATCGCAGGCCGCTGAAACAATCGGCAGGCCAAACCCTTCAGTCTGGTTTTTCAAGACTTCATGAGGAGGCAGTCCGAAGTGGCTTAAGAACTCCTCAATACCTTGATGGCAGTATCGAAAATAGGATGCGAAGTAAACGACCCCATAGGGGTCGGTATCCCCGAAGTGCACCGTTATCGTGAGGTCGATTCCCGTCTCCGGGGAATGCTCTTGCATCAGTGGCTCCCTTGACTTAGTTTGTTGGAAACACTCCAGGGGTTTCATAGGTGCTTAACACGAATCGTGCCAGGCCGGCGATGCGTCGCAGTTTTGGGTCTGTGGCGAGGCCCCTGCGGGTGGTAGATTTGGCACGGTTATTGCCCCTCTTTACGCGGTTTGTTTGCAGCACAACTGGTAATGGGTTGTTATGTGATTCACTGATCGAAGGAAGGAGTAAGCATGAGTAAAATACCACAAAACTATTTGCCAGGAAAAGAAACCTGGCCGAAATACCTCACTCCCGGGGAATTTGCGAGCACCCCGGACAAACTGAATCTGGCCGACTTTCTGCTTGACCGGCACGTCAGGGAGGGAGGGGGAGGCAATGTTGCGGTCAAATTCATGGACAAAGAGATTACGTACGCGCAGCTCCAGAAAATGGTCAACCAGTTCGGCAACGCTCTGAAAGAAGCTGGAGTGGAGCCTCAGGACAGGGTAGGCATTCGGCTGGTAAACGCCCCTCCGTCCCTGGTAACAATCTTCGCCATTGAGAAAATCGGGGCCATCCCTGTCCCGACATCGCCTTTGTGGTCCCGCGAAGAGATCGCTTTTGTAGTCAACAATGCCGAAATGAAGTACTTCGTCGTGAATGCTCCGCTAATGGAGCAGGTCGAGGCGGCAAAGCCAAACTTTGAGTACGGTACTAAAGTTATCGTAATCGGGGGTGCTCCGGAGCAGGTTAAGGCTGCCGGCAACCTGGTCTTTGAAGAAATGCTTGCCAAGGGGTCGCCGAATCTGGAAGCCACCATGCTGGATGCCTACGATATCGGCGTAATACTCTACACTTCGGGAACCACGGGAATGCCGAAGGGCTGCGTTCATTTTGTCCGCCCCACCGTTATCGAAACCCGCATCGTCAATCGGCACGTGTATCAACTCAAGCCTGGCGACGTGCTGGGGGGAGCGGCGCCCGTATCTTTTGCGGCAGGTTTCGGGACTTTCACTCTCATTCCGTTCGAAGGCGGGGCAGCCATCTCTCTGGTTCCGAAGTTTGCCCCACCCGACATGATGGACCTGATCGGCAAGCACAAGATAACAGTGCTGACAGGGCTCCCGACCGCATACCGTGCGCTTCTTAAATTCCCGGCATTCAAGAACTTTGATGTCAGTTCGGTGCGGCTCTACACCTCTGGGGGCGACGCGCTTGGCGCCGAAACACTTGCGGGCTGGACCAAACTTACCGGCAAGCCTATCTGGGAGGGACTCGGAGGAACGGAAATGCTCCATCTGGTCACTTCCAACACCATGAATGCTCAGCCCGTCCCAGACTCAATCGGAAAGTCCCTCCCCGGTGTTGAGGTTCGAGTAGTGAATGCCTCCGGCGCAGACTGCAAACCAGGTGAAGTGGGCAGCATGATACTCCAAGGCCCTTCGGGGACTCTTTACTGGAAACCTCACGACAATAACGACAAGCTGCTCAAGTCGCAGAAATCGGGTGTGGTTGATGGCTGGAACAAAATGGGCGACGCGGTTTACATGGCCGAGGATAGGAACATTTTCTTCGTCGCTCGCGAAGACGACATGATCAAGAGTTCCGGTTACCGGATCGCCCCGTCCGAGATTGAGGAAGCGATGGCGAAGCATCCGGCGATAGCGGATGTAGGCATAGTCGGTATCCCCGACCCCGAGAAAGGGCAAATAGTCAAGGCGGTCGTCGAGCTAAAGCCAGGATTTACCGGCTCCGATCAGTTGACCGAACAAATCAATAACTTTCTCAGGGACCACATAGCCGTTTACAAGCTCCCTCGCATTGTTCAATACATGGATAAGCTGCCGAGGACGCCAACCGGCAAACTTTTGCGCCGCTTACTCAGATAAGTTTTCAAGGTTTGACTCTGTGTCCTCCTGATCCTCGTGCGGTCACATGATAAGAATTTGAATCGCCCCGACTCTTTGTTCTCCTAGCTGGTTCTTCATAGTGCAGTCCGTTTCTTATTCATTAAAAACGGGTCCCCTCCTGTTGCCTCTGAGCAGGGAGGAGACGCAGGCCTGTGACTCCCGGAGCGTTCACGATCTACCGGACGCCCGGAGTCACTGTGCTTGGCTGGTGGCTAGTTGCGCTCCAGGACAAATCGGGTCAAGTTGTAAATCTTTTGCACGAGGATCGAAAAGGAAAAGGCGCGCTTTTACAGACGCGGGTGTGTGGATATGAGGTTTTGCGCGGGAAGCGATGGCGGGAGTCACTTCTCCAGAGGTTTTCTTCCTTGCCCCCTGCCTGGTTTTACCTTTATTTTCTTATCAATATTCTGACCGCTCAGAATCAGCCTGACCATGGTCAAAAACTCCCATTCCTGGTATGGTTCAATTATGCAGCCATAGGCGCCAAGTTCCATAACGCGCTTGATCATACTGCGGTGAGCCTGGCTGCACAGCAGAATGAGCTTGCACTCGCGGCAGGATGTTTTGAGCTTCGATATGACCGTTACGCCGTATGCGAGCACACCCTCGCAGTCGATCAGGATTATAGTGTTTGCCTCTCTTTTCGAGGGATTTATAAGCTCGTCGAGGGATACAATTCCGACGCTAAAATGTTCGTTCTTCCTCAGCAGGTTCAGAATGTGGCAGCGAACTTCGTTGTTGAGAACCAGAACGGAAAATCGAACATCTTGAGTTATCATTATATGAGGGTCTCCGAGTAAATGAATTTGATCTTTTCGGTTGACTACACCCTCTAAGTCCCACTGAGGCGGTGGCAACGTGGCGCATGGGTACGAGAAGGGCAGCCAGGATGGGAAAGAAGCAGGATCGGGTGCCGAAGAGCGCTGGAATCGAAAAATCGCTTTGTTGAACTCGCGTTTGAGGACTGAAGAATGGATCTGCCGAGATTGATGGAACTGGAATCCCCATTTCTTCTTGATGACCAAGCCGCCAATCAGCCGCCCGGTCCTGCGCATCGGCCTTTTTAGAAGACCGCCAATTCCGCTGCGCGTAGTTGTGACCTACACTGCTTGCAGGTCCAGGCACTCTAAAGCCGCACTCCTGAATGGATGAGGCTCAAAGGGGCTCTCTATTGGTTATACAAGATTTGTGCCCGCCGGCAATGATAACGCATCGCCGTCCCGGGGACAGCATATGGACTGCGGAAACAACTCCCGGTATGACCACCCGGCCGCTGGATCTGGAACGGGAAAATACTAGCGGTGCTAAGATCAAAAAACTTAGAAAATCATATTTGCTCCCCGGTTTGATGGGCGGGAATCAGTGAGAGTGTATGAAATACGTCTATCTTAGCAGTGCAATAGTGTGCAAAGTCTTTGCAATCAAGCCCCGAGTGTGCGTTTAAAACTCGACCCCTTTCGCCGGTCCAAACAGTCCCCAAAAAGGGGGGCAGGGGGGATTTTAGCGCGGAGGCGTACGTGGCTATGCCGCCCGAAACGAGGAACTGGACTACTTCTCCAGTCAGTGTTACTTCATTGATGCAAAATTGAAGATGCGCTCTGTGAAGGTCGAATCGAATGTGTTAAGCTTATTATGAATTAAGCTGAGGGGGCGGGAACTCGATTGACCCTCTCAACTTCATGAGGCTCACGAAAGGGTGAAACCCATGGCTCAGGTAAAGCAAGGAGATATGATAAGGGTTCATTATCACGGAACTCTGGAGGATGGCACGGTGTTTAGCTCCACATACCAGGAGAAAGAGCCGTTTGAATTTGCTGTTGGTAAGGGAAGCGTACTTCCAGGATTTGAACAGGCGGTCATGGGTATGAATGTAAGAGACACCAGGAGCATTTCAATTCCTCCGGAAGAGGCTTATGGTCAGCACAAAAAAGAATTTGTGTTCATGATGAATAGAGCCCAGGCTCCGGCCTGCCTGAATCTTGAGTTAGGTAAGAGGCTGCAGATTCGTACAAACCAGGGGAAAACGACGATTGCGACTATAACGGCCATTACTGAAGACAGCGTGATTCTTGATGCAAATGACCCGCTTGCGGGAAAAACACTCAAATTTGAAATCGAGCTAGTTGAGATATTATAATAAAGTGAGGAAGAGCCACATATGCAAGGGCATCAAGAGTTGGTAGCAAAACTCAAGAAGAAGTACCCGATGTTGTGCTATTTAACGGATAGGCCTTTCGGAGTGGAAATCGAGTTCTATGGCCTGGACTACTACATCTTACCGCCTGACAACGGCATAATCAAACCTTACAACATCCATTCGAAAGCCAGGGATGGCAGAAGTTTCCTTCAATTACTAGATGACTACAGACTAAATCTTGGCGCGGACAGGCATTCCTGGCATCTTGAAGAAGATGCTTCCATAGTCCACCGAGGCGGCGTGGAACTTATAAGCCCGATACTGCGTGGCTTTGATGGATTAATGGAATCGTATCGCTTCTTCCAGTTGCTCAGCGAAATCCGAGGAGCTCAAATAGACGAATCATGTGGATTTCACGTTCATCACGGCGTGGATGCTAAACATTATGAATGTAAACACCTGAAAGAGCTCATAAGAATTGTCTGTTCGATGGAGGACTATATTTATCTTCTGATCGCTGGGGGCCGGATCGATAAAACAACTTGCCGCCCTATGGATCTTGATGTCGATTTACTCCGTAAATTGGGTGATTGTGAGGATACATGCAAGAAGGACGGTTGTAAGATCAAAGAGCTATGGTATTCCCAGATAAATAGATATGATCCGGCTAGCAAGGTATCTGACAGATATGACTTGACACGTTACCATGGGCTCAATTTGCATTCGTATTGGTATCGATCCACTATTGAATTCCGATATCACTCTGCTGTTCTCAAGCAAATAGATGAAGCTATGCAGTGGATTATCTTCACACAGTTCTTGGTTGAACTGAGCGCTGGACATGTACCAATACTCGATTATCACTTAGATGCAAATAAATGGATTAAAACGATATATAAAATGTATCTGGCATTTGGCCATATGAATCGCATTAACGGTTGGGTTGCACACAAGTCTGTTATATCGAAGACGAGTGAGGAGCCGTTGGGTGTGAAGCTGTAGTGACTTTTATGTTCCGGTTGCAACTCAGCCTGGGCTGAATCGCAAGGGCTCACTTTGTACAGGGGAATTAGAGAAGATGTGCGATATTTTTGCGCTCTCGGCGGGAGTTAATTATACGGCCCAACAGTACTTGCCGATATTCGCGGAAAAGGGCAAGCGGAACATGAACGGTTGGGGTATCGGATTTTATCGTGACAACGAGGCCCTGGTGGAGAAATCAGCAGAGCGAGTCTATAACAGCGAGCAGGTCCACGAGAGCTTCCAGAGGCTGGCAAGGGTTGTAGACAGCCGAATCATTGTCTCGCACATTAGCTGTCCGCTGAGCGGTGGACTTCATACTGCTCAGAATCATCCATTTTCTTTATCGTTCCTCAACCATGTATGGCTTTTTGTGCATATCGGATTGATAGAAGGAATTCAAGATTATCAAACAACTAACGAACCTAGGATAGATGTTGATGTTTATTCCGCCAGGGTATTTGAATACTTGAGGGACCAACTGATCGGTTATTTGCGGTACACTCCTTACGAAAGTCTCGCCAGATCGCTTGTAAAAAGCATTAGGAACTTACTTTCAGACTATCCTGGGCATTATTCGTTTTTTCTAGCCAATGAATCAGTTCTTTTTGCCTTTTCTAATTTTCGGACTTTGATGCTCCTAAAGGAATCGGAAAAGTATGGAAATAGCCTCGTCCTCACTTCCATCGGGGAAGGACTGAGTGACAAAGAGTGGATTGCCGTCGAACCGGAAAGAAACACCCTGGGAAAGCTTCTGGTGGCGGCGGGACCAGACGTATTATATCTGGGCAATGTGGCGCAAGAGACTTTTCTCTAAAATTCACACTCCGGCAGGCAGGCAGGGCAGGCTGGAATCGTGCCTGTAGAACGACCGCCCCATAAAGGCGATCGATTGAATTCAACCCTGTATAAGATGACAGGTAAGATCCCGTTATGTGCGACTTATTCGCCCTGTCTGCAGCGACAAATTATTCGGCGCCTAAATCTCTGCCGATTTTTGCAGCTAAAGCTGGCAGGAATATGGACGGCTGGGGTATCGGATTTTTCAAAAAGAATCGAGCTTATGTAGAGAAATCAGCCGCCCAGGCCTATCAGGAAGGAAGGTGCCATGATGGTTTCCAGAGGCTCGCTCGAGTCGTCTCCAGCAAGTTCATCATCGCACATGTACGTTTACGAAGCAGCGGTCCCATCGATGAATGTCATGCCCACCCTTTTGTCCTTCAATTAAAAGGTCAAGACTGGATTTTCGCTCACAATGGGAAGGCTCCTGCTATAGAGTCTTATCGAAGTCAAAGGGTTCGATTGGATGATGTAGTCAGTGATTCGGCAAGGACCTTTGAGTATCTTCTGGATGGTATCGCGGCCCGCTACGAAAGAAGCAGTGATATCTCCGGCCTCTTCGGGGCAGTGGCGGACACCTCCAGGCAACTTATCGAGGAATACCCAGGATCCTACAATTATTTGTTGACTAACGGCTGGGTATTGTTTGCATTCAGCAATCACAGGCAATTTCTCTTGCTTAAGGAAAGCAACAGTCTCGAAAGATGCTTGCTCTTGACGACAGTAGAGCATGGCTTAAGTGAAGAAAACTGGACAAGGTTCTCCAGACGTGCAAAATCATTTGGTTTTCTCATGGCGAGTGTGGGAAGTGATATACTGCTGAAAGCAGACATATGATAAAGTCCCGGTAATCCTTGTATGATAGACTTATATAATACCCTGCTCAAAAAAAAGAACCGGCTCTTTCCGCGCAGCCATGCAGACAGTGCTGACAGAAAGTGTGGTGCGTTTGGAGGCAAGCCAAGCGTTACACGCTTCAGAAAGTGAAGCGAAAATGGTGTGTTAATTACGCTACGCGAGCTTCGCACTGCTTCACTTTTGTGAAGCGTGCTTGCTGGCCTCCCTTCACGGCGTGTGTGAGCGCGTAGCGCGAAGGCAGACCGCTCATTCTCGACAGCCCGCCCACCCACCCGCGAGACGGGGCAGAAGCGGGAGGCCTTCAAACATTGACACTTCGTTCTCCGTCACTCGAGGAACGGACTCAGGAGCAGTCCCCCGCGAATATGGTTTTCATTGATGCCGCGGTCGATCTTGAGCGCGGAGCCATTGCCGAGATTGCGCTCGAAGATCTCCCCGTAGTTG
This sequence comes from Syntrophobacteraceae bacterium, assembly GCA_049515795.1. GTDB lineage: Bacteria > Desulfobacterota > Syntrophobacteria > Syntrophobacterales > Syntrophobacteraceae > SbD1. The sequence goes on along the minus strand of JBEKTT010000099.1, from coordinate 327 downwards.
CCGACGGCCGCAAGAACGCGGCGCTGCCAGTCCTTGTCCAAACCAATCTCCTTCGCAGCGATCGGCATCGCACCGGGGCCCCCCGCGTACCACCGGGTTTTCGGCCTCTCCGCGCTCACCAGCGTGTGCACTGTCCACGCGACGATAGATGACCACTGCGCATCCTCTGTTCCCGTCGCGGCCATCACCGGGAAGTCCGCCAGAGTCTCGGGGAGGACATTCAGACTGGACTTTCAGAGACTGGCGAAACAACAATATCCAACCGACTGAAAAGCCAAAGAAAATCGTCCTTAAAGGTGTAGAACCCAACCCTGTTTTATCTGATAC
>JBEKTT010000098.1:0-15935 GCA_049515795.1 Syntrophobacteraceae bacterium | reverse complement strand
TGATAAATCTTACGCAGGCCAGGGCAAACCGTTTTGCCGATAGTGCAGCTCTATTCATGGCGCTTGGCGGCGGTTGGTGGAACCGCTCCGGTGCGGCGGCCGCACCCAGGATCCAGGAGATGGGGTGTCTTTAAAGTTATAACCGGATTATGTGCGTAAACCTTGCGTGGCATGGATCTTTTGGCATCTTTCGTGCGCGGCCAAAAATTCCGGGCTGCTGTCAGGCTCCAGCTCCCTTCGTGCCCTTCGTGGTTAGGCATCTTTGGTTCAGCCCGCCGTCGTGTCGGCTCGATTCAGAAGCTTTTGGACGCATTCTTTCAGGTCTTTTATCTTCACCGGTTTGGCGAAAAAACCGTCCACCCTGCTCTTCATGGCTTCAACCGCGGAATCCAGGCTCGCAAAGGCTGTTATCATTATAACTTTGACCTCGGGGTAGGCGGTCTTGATTGTCCGCAGGACATCCATCCCATCGATGCCTTTCATCTTGAGGTCAGTGATCACCACATCGAATTTTTCCTCTCTGAGCCGCGCAAATGCGGGTTCCGCATTCAGAAAGGTTTCCACTCTATAGCCGTCCGGTTCCATGGCAGCTTTAATCATCTGTCCAACAATCCTCTCGTCGTCGATCACTATAATCCTGAAACCAGACATTGTTCGCTCCTCTCGATCTGTCTGTAAACGGGGAGTTCCATTGTGAAGCAGGTCCCAGCCCCCAACTCGCTTCTCACCCTCAAGTCTCCATTATGATTTTTGATGATTCCGTAGCTGACAAATAAACCCAGTCCGGTTCCGCTTGCCCCTTTGGTGGTAAAGAAAGGGTCGAAGATGTGGGGCAGCATTTCGGGGGCTATTCCTTTCCCGGCATCCTCCACTTCCACTTCCACTCGGCTGGTGCCGGGGTTAAAACGGGTTGAGAGGCGCAGTTGGTCTCCCGGCGATGAAGCATGAAGCGCATTGGTGAGCAGGTTGATCAGTACCCCCTGGATCTGGTGTTCATCTATATAGACTGAAGGTAGATCATCCCCCAGATCAAGCTGCGCCTCGATGTTGCAGATACAGATCATGTTATGGACAAGCCGCATGCTTTTATGGACTACATTGTTGATGAAGGTTTCCTTGAGGTCGGGTTTCTTGGGTCTGGCAAAATCGAGCAGATCCTTTACTATGCGCTGAATACGCTCTGTTTCCTCCTCGACTCTTTTCATGTATTCGATATGCTCGTCACGGCCCATGTTATCATAGAGGTCGACAAAGTTTTGCGCCAGCATCGAGATATTATTGAGCGGGTTTCCGACCTCGTGGGCCACGCCCGCAATAAGTATTCCGATTGAAGCAAGTTTTCTCGCCTCCAGGACCTGCTCTTCCCGGTTCCGGAGTTCTTGAGCCATTGAAATGAGCGCGGAAATAGCGAGGCCGCATTCATCCCGGGATTTGTTCGGTTCGATTTTGCTGAAATCGCCTTCGGATATGAAATGTGTGGCTTTCTCTATCCGTTTGAGAGAACTGAGGACCCTGAAGGACATAAGGCTGGTGATGCCGACGGCGGAAAGCAGGATGAATGCCAGAGACAAAGAGAGTCTTTTCTTTGAGCCCGTGATGATTCGGTTCACCTCTGCTCTCTCGGTGACTGTGAGATAATTCGTAAATGCTCCCAGCTTTTGGCCGGCCTCCCGAACGCTGGTCTGCACAGCCATATCGCCGACTTCGGCCTGCTTCAGGGCCTGCCGGTAATTCGCAAGGCTTGACTCCAACTGGTCTGTTTTGCCCTTGCCGATTGCTCGAAGGATATCCGGCCCGGAATCTTCGATGACGTAAAAGACCGCGCTGATTTTCTTTTCGATTTCCGGCAGGGCCGATCTGTCTCCATAGAGGAAATAATTCTTTTCTGCGAGCCTCATCTCGAGAAAAGATGAATTGAGGTCTTCGGCAATTTCCATGAACCTTAATTTTGTCAGCACCTGGTCCAGGCTGCGGTAGGCAAAGAAGCCGGTCATGGCTATCAGCAGAATGTTTACGAAATTGGCGACCATTATTTTGTGGACTATCTTCATAAATCTTCCATCGTGCGGAGTTACCTAGCTAGTGTCCATCCGGAAACGCAAACACCGGATGAGACACTCGCAGTTTCCGATTCGGAAAGGAGGGATAATCTGGTCTTAATCTGGTCTTAATCTGGTCTTAATCTGGTCATTCCTCTTACCGCCTTTAGGCGGAAGATCCTTTTGCCGGCTTAAGCCGGAAGGGGTACGGCCTCGCGGGTGGGTGGGCTGTCGAGATTGGTGATCGAGCCCGCCGAAGCCTCTGCGGCCACCCGCCTCGCGGAGCGTCGAGATCCTGCCCGGCGGTCCCGGTTCCCAAGCCCCAAGGCGGAAAAGGACCCTTTCCGGATGGAAACTAGCTAGAAGGACACCGCGCATTTGAGGGCCTCGTAGTTTTCTTTTCTCACAGGCCAGGACCATAATATACCGTCAACAACCATCAGCACGCCGGCCAGAATTATAAATGCATCCACCATGTTTAGCATGCTGGCGCCGAAATAGGTAATCAGGCCAACCCCGACGCTTGCAAAGGAGACCCCGGTGCGAATGAAAGAAAGACCGGTCCTGGCGCGGGAGTAAATGGTGCGGTAACATGCCGCTATGGTGCGCTGCGCGGCGAAAAGGTTCCGCTCGTGTGCGAGCTGCGAGCGCGGCTTGTTGTCGCGTGAGGGTTCAATGATTGTCACTGTGCGATGCGCCATATCCGAAAGCCGGGCCAGCATCGTCTTTCCGTCTTTGCCGCTGGGGTTTCCCCTTTCGGCAAACTGGTAGTTTTCCAAAAAGTGCAGGCTTGCCGCCGTTACTTCTACGAGCGTCTCATGCCTTGGGGGGCGGAAAATGGATTTTTTGACCTTGAGATAACTTAGCAGTCCGAGAGAAATAAGCAGCAAACCAACGGCAATCATCGTCCAGTAGATCGGCGCCAAATGGATTGCTTTGCCGCTGCGCAGCAGCGTTCTTCCGATTATCATCATCGTCAGGCCTCCCCGCAGGAGGCTCAATTGGGTCCTTACCCTGGCGAAATCCGTCCGATAGCTCGCCAGCTTGGTTCTCCATCGGGCCATTGTATTGCGCCAGAGCGCAAGGGCCGTTCTTTCGTTTCCGATAAGATGACCGGGATCGGAGTTCAGAAAATCCTCTATGAAATGGGAAATATCCTCAGCAAGAGCAACGTGGAACCGAAATTTTCCGGCTTTCAAACAGTCTGCAACCTCCTCGATCATCAGGGGGTCGCCGGGATCGCGGGCCGCTATGACCACGGTGCCATCGTCCAATGCTACGGGAAACCATAGGTTTGAACAGGGCCTCGCCGGGTCCAGCCCGGCAAGAAGCTCAGGGGGCACCGGAAGTCTTTCGTCGTACTCCACCCACTCGCAGCGGTAGTGGCTGGCAAGGGCTTCGAGCAGTTTGCGGCGCGGAATGCCCAACTCGTAGCGGAGAATCTCCTCTACTTCCACGTCCCTGGCCTGCGCCGCTTCCCCCGCAGAGCGCAGTTGACCTGCGGTAATAGTCCCCCAATCCACCAGGGCCTGAAAATTCTCCAAGGATTCAGCTACATTCATTGTCATCATAGCTAAATATCACCTTTTTCCAGAACTGGGTCGGCTTGCCGAAATCAGGCATGCGGATCTCCAGGTCTTCGAAGCAATAAGGCAGTTGTCTTTTCGTCCGCTCGGCGGATATGTGCCAGTAGAGGCCGTCGGCAATCAAAAGCAGGCCGGCAAGCATCAGCAGGAAATCAAAAAGCGTCCATAAAATATTGCCCCAGCCAAAATAGAAAAGAAGACCTAAACCGACGGAAAAGATGCTGGTTCCCGTCCTGATGAATGAGAGGCCTGTCCTCGACCTTGCCATCGTGGTTCGGAGCCTTGACTTGACGTTGCGCCTTTCGGCAAGGAGAGTGCGTTCCAGAGCAAGGCCGGTTGTGCCCCAGATGCCCGGGGCATGTGTCCCCTTGACCATCAGTTTGGGCGGCATGTCATCGAGCCGGCTGAAAGCGCGGAACATGAAATCCCATATGGAAGTGCTCTCCTCGATTTGGCGTATGGTCTTGGAGCTCTCAAGCCCTGCGCGCCTTCCGGGAAAGTACCATCGGGCGCCTTCCAGAAACATGACCAAGCCCGTTAAGATCATGCCGGCATAAAAGATCGTCCACAGGCCGGGTGGAAATTGCCTGATAAGCAGGATGCCCAGGCCGGCAAAGGAGTTGCCGGTCCTGGTGAAGGCCAGGCCGGTCCGGGCCCTTGCCATCTTTGTCCTGTAAGCCGCAAGGAAAGTCCTCTCTTCAGCCAGGTCGGTCCTGTCGATTGCGAAGAATCGGCGCTTCATAACCGGAGAGAGCCTGTTCCACCGGGTCCGAAGCTGCTCTGCGCCCTTGATCGGTTCAGACCTCGTCAGCACATGGCCTTCTTTGGTCGATTTTAGCTCGGCAATAGTGGTCCCGAAGGTGGATCGTGTAGGCACGGAGCCTATTTCACCCGGTTCCAGCTTCCTTGTGGGCAGATACCACATTAGGCCGTCCGTAGCCATGATGATACCCACCAACAGCAGAGGCGCCTGGATGATGCTTAGATAGCCGATTCCGAAAATTCTTAGCAGAGTAAGACTGATGGCGATAAAGGAAATCCCCGTTCGCATGAGAGCCAGGCCCGTTCGAGCCTTTGCTATTGAAGTTCTGTACCAGGCCAGGATTGTCCGGTCGCTTGCAAGCCTGGTGCGAAGCCCGGCCAGAGGGGTCCTTCCGGCTGACGATGGGAAACCCGGATTGACGTCCTGAACGTGCTCGATCATACGGGTGAGGTCGGAGGGAAGAGCCAGCACGAAGCTGATCGAAAGGGCGCCGAGACTTTCCTTGATCTTTTCACGGAGTTCGGGGTCCCATGGACTGGATGCGACGATCCGGGCCTCCTCCATCCCTGCCGAAAGCGGGAACCAAAGATCGCGCTTAAGCTCCTCGAGATCGAGGCGCTCTAATATTTTGCCGGGCGCCGGCAGGCTCTCGTTAAATTCTACGAACGGAAGACAATAATGCTCGCTCAGGCAAAGCAGGATTTCATGCTTCGGGATGCCCAGACTTAATATCGACTCTTCGATGCGCCTTAGCGCGCCCTCGGACTCCCGAACGATTTTTTCCAGCTCCGGCCCGTTGATCTTCCCTCGATCAACCAGGCCGTTAAAGGCGGTGAACTGGTCGTTGACCGTTTCAAGGCCGTGCTGAACCTGCAGAGTTTTTTGCAGCATCCGCTTTCCATCCAAACAAAAGGCCGGGAACTTTTCTTGCTCCGGCAAATGATAAGTGCCCCGCTTATCTTTTAATTATCGGCTTTGCCGCCCGAAAGGGCGGTAGGGCCTGCCATGTACGCGCTGACGCGGAGAGTGGGGATGAGCTGACACCGGTTGTGAGGGTTTTGCCCCCGCCTCTCCGCTTTCCCGCCCCTGCCGCCTTTCTGATGAAACACCATCTTGTGTCCATCCGGATGAGACACTTGCAGTTTGCGATTCGGAAAGGAGGAACAATCAGGTCTCGAACAGCTCGTGTCCATCCGAAAACACCGGATGAGACACTTGAAATTTCCGATTTGAAAAGGAAGAACAGTCAGGTCCCGAATATCTCATGCCGACGCTATTTTAACAACACCGGTATTTTTTTCAATAAACTATCCGGATGCCGGTCGCCCTCCCCCGGCACTGTGCGGTTTAGAGTATCGATCAAGCCGGACAATACTGCTCAACGAGGGGATTTGTTCTCACAGAATTTGCGGCCGTAGTGGCAGGGCCGTGCCGCCGCCAATTCCTTTGAGCAGTGCTGCAACGGCCGGTCGCTTGTTGACGATCTTTCTCGGGTGATTTGTTCAGCAAGGCTTTCCCGGCGTGCCAATGATTTGGAAGAAGCGAGACATCAGAAAGCCCGGTAAGATTCCGCTGGTTTTCCTAAAAATGGTGTTTTCTTGATCAGGAAAATCTTCCAAAACAGGAAACTGCTCATGATAAGCGAGAAAGAGATAGGAACACATTGAGAGCACTTCGGAGGTCCAAAAATTCTCAGTGGGACTTTCTCCATACAAATTCAGCTGCCGGCAGGACTGATCAATGGCAGTGTTGCTCAATCTTCCTATCCCTTCAATTTCGATTTCTGCCACATCTGCGGGCTCTATAAGCGATACGCCGCCTGGGGCTATAGTGCTGAAGAAGCTCGATTCTTGATTTCTGACAACCTGGCCCCCCGCTCATTACGCGTAAAAGTGGCCTCCCCTTACCACCCCATCCAGCCCCCATCCACGGGAAGAATGACACCATGAATAAAGTCTGATGCCGGGGAAGCCAGAAACAGTGCCGCACCAGTTATATCGTCAGGCACTCCCCACCTTCCGGCAGGCGTCCTTTTTCTAATCGATTGGCTCCTTTCTTGATCTTTCTGTATAGCTTCCGTGAGATCAGTTTCGAAGAAGCTCGGTGCTATGGCGTTTACGTTAATGCCCTTACTTGCCCAGTCGTTTGCAAGGGCCTTTGTCAATCCGGCGAGACCGTGTTTTGCAGTGGAATAGGCAATGACGCCAATCCCACCTTGGAAGGCCAGAACGGAGGCAATATTGATAATTTTTCCCTTGCCTTTTTCGAGCATCACCCGCGCAGCAGTCTGGGAAAGTATAAAAGCACTGGTCAAATCGATTTCGATGGTGTCATCCCAATCAGCTTCAGAATAGTCGATAGCAGCAGAGCGCCTGATGATTCCTGCATTGTTTACAAGTATGTTCACATCTCCCATCCTTTCCAAAGCGGATAGAATCACTTGTTTAGTCTGCTGCCTTTTGGTGAGGTCGGCCGGCAGATGAACATACCTTCGTCCCAAACCCAGAATACAGCGTTCAAGCTCCGGATCAGAAGTTCTGCTTACTGCAACGACATCAGCCCCTGCCTCCGCTAATCCAAGTGCAATTGCCCGCCCTAATCCCCTGGTGGCTCCGGTAACTACGGCAACTTGGCCATCGATCCTGAATTTGTCTATTATCACTTTGATTTTCCTCAATTGATCGTGAATGCCAATGAAACCGCACTTGGGCTAACCATACTCAAAATAGCGGATTAATTTATTTTCAGCCAACTGAGGAACCCTTTGCCGCAGTTGCCTCCAATGCGTATTTTGCGATATTGTTGTCGGCGCTTTCCTGCAGTCTGGGGACTTCCGCCATTCCAGCGTCATTGCTAAAAAGGTGTCCGAACCTCCCCTGAGCCTTGAGGTAGTCCGCAACTGGCACTTTCCTTTTGATCTTGCGAACACTGACAATCTTGCCTTCCTCCATTTCGAAAAGAGGTATGAGTCCGCAGTTGACTCCCAACCTGCCGAGTTCGAGTGTCAGCTCCGGGGAGAATCCCCACCCTGAGGGGCAAGGCGTGTCGACCTGAATGTATCTTGGACCGCGAAACTCCATCGCTCTTCTTACTTTCCTTCTCAGGTCTTCAAGAAATGCAACGGAAGCAGTCGCAACATAGCAGACACCATGAGCCGCAATGATTGCCGGGAGGTCTTTTTTTGACTGGGGTTTCCCCGTGGAACATTTCCCTGCCGGATGTGTGGTGGTTGATGCACCGAACGGAGTTGCTCCGCTTCTTTGGCCTCCTGTGTTCATGTAAGCGCCGTTGTCCAGACAAATGTAGAGAACATCTTCTCCTCGCTCCAGCATGCCTGATAGTGCTCCAAATCCTATATCGAAGGTTGAGCCATCACCCCCCATTGTAACCACCCTTTCTTCGCTCCTCCCCTGAGCCTTCAGGGCAGCGGCAATGCCGGTCGCAATTGCCGGGCCGTTCTCAAAAAGGTGGTGAATCCAGGGAACGCGCCATGGGGAAAAACCATAAGGTGACGTAAAGGTTTCAAGACAACCCGTCGGTGTCACCACTATAACGTCTTTCCCGGTCGCCTGGAGGATATGCCGGACGGCCAGGGCCATCCCACAGCCATGGCATGCCCGATGCCCTGAGACAAACAGGGATTCTTTGTTATTAAGCGAAACAGTGGTCATTTCGATTCCTTCTTCACGGTAGGATGGCTTGATTGAGTCCTACCCAGCAAGACTCTGTTGTGGCAATCCCGGCTCTGAGCATCTCCTCTGTCTTTTGAACGATCTCACACACAGATTTAATGTTCACGTCGCGGCCGCCCAAGCCCGCAATGAAATCTATAACTTTCGGCGCATTGGGGTCTCCGCACAACTTGGCTTTGAGGTCCAAACTGACAGCCCCTTCACACCCCATCGAAAAGTTTGCTTCCACAACAGCAACGGCTTTGGCTCCCCGGACTGCACTCAAAATGTCTTCGTAAGGAAAGGGGCGATAGCATCTTATCTTCACAAGCCCAACCTTCTTCCCTCCGGCGCGCATCTGATCGATTGCGTCCTTTATGGTTCCCGTCACTGACCCCAAGGCAACGAGAATAGTCTCTGCATCTTCGGTCAGATAAGCCTCTATCAAACCCCCATAATCGCGGCCGGATATCTCTGCCAGTTCCTGGAAAATCTCTTCTATTTTGGCCTTCGCCTTCAGCATGGCGGAATGAATGGAATATTTAAATTCCATGAGCACGTCATCTTCGGCATAGGAACCCCAACTTTTGGGTTCCTTTACGTTCAAAAAATGCAGAGGGCGATAGGGTGGCAGGAACTTATCAACTTCCTGTTGCTCAAGAATACTCACGCGCTCATATGAATGAGTCAAAATCCAACCGTCCATGCAAACCATTACAGGTAGGAGAATTTCAGGATCTTCTGCGAATTTGAAAGCGGCAATATGGAGATCGTAGGCCTCTTGAACGCTTTCCACATAGAATTGGATGATGCCTGAGTCCCTGAGGGAAATCGTATCTTGGTGGTCTATCTGTATACTGATTGGAGCAGATACTGCCCTGTTTACCCCGGTGATGACGAAAGGAAGCCGCATACCGACGCTCGCATATATCACCTCCGTCATCAGCAAAAGCCCCTGTGATGATGATGCGGTATAAGAGCGGCTCCCGGCGGCAGATGCTCCCGCGAGGACACTCGCTGTGGAAAACTCCGATTCAACCCGCACATACTCGGCGGATAAATCCCCATTGGCGATCATTCGGGCGAGCGATTCGACTATGTGGGTCTGGGGACTGATTGGATAAGCGGAGATAACTTCAGGACGAGCCGCTTTAACGGCAAGGGCAACCGCTTCAGAACCTTCTATGACTACATCGGGCCACATTATCTTTGCTCCGCAATCATCTGAATGGCGCCGGCCGGACATTCATATGCACAGAGTCCACAGCCTTTGCAGTATTCGTAGTCGATGGAATAGATTCCCATTTGCGCTTTGACTGAGTCATCGGGACACACTTCTTCGCAGATGCCGCAGGATTTACAGAGTTCGCGGTCGATTATCGGCTTTTGGTCGCGCCAACTCCCGGTCTTATAGGCAAGCGAGGTCCCACCCGTGACAACTGCACCCGGAATTAGTTTCATGATGTTTTCTCCATGATGCGCCGATAGCTCTCGCTGACAAGTTCGGCGTTTTTCTCCCCCATCGACCCCGGGAATTTGCTCCTGACAGCTTTTAGCGCAGCATCGAGAGATATCTCCTCAGTAAGGGCTGCAAATGCTCCTAGAAGAGCGGTGTTGATAATCGGACGCCCAAGAATCTTTCTAGCCAGACTGTCTGCTGAAATGGTGTAGATAGCAGCGGGACGCTCATTGGATTTGAGACTGTCAATCTCTTTTTCAGTGTTGATTAAAACGGTGCCGCCGAGCCTCATTCCCTCTAATACATCCAGTTCCTCTAATATGGTCGGGTCCTGCACAATAACATAATCTGGCTCAGCGACACGGCTTCTTCGGCGAATGGGTGCTCCGCTCAGACGGCAGAACGCCACGATCGGCTTTCCTCTTCGCTCTCCACCCCCGCCCAAAAACGGGAAGGCCTGACCGTATTTACCGTCCTCGAGAGCTGCGATAGCCATAAACTGTGCCAGCACAAGAGAACCCTGGCCACCTCTGCCGTGAATCCTTATTTCTTTCATCCGGACAGCTTTCTTTTTACAATGTTTTATACTATGAAAAGGGGTTTCATGTAATCCGCAAAAAAAATTTGCCCCCGCTACCACTTCAACTGAGCGGAAATATTCTGCGCAGTAGCCATTACCAGACCTTTGAGCTCCTGCTCGATTCTTTCCGTAGTGATTGTAAAGATAGAGCCGGTGATGCTCAATGAAGCAACAGTCTTTCCGCCTGCCTTAATAGGTGCCGCAACGCATCTTACACCAGCGTAATATTCTTCATCGTCTATGGCGTACCCCTGCTTCCGCACCTTTTCCAGTTCCATCGTCAGGCTGTATAAATCTGTTATCGTATTCTTTCCATAACTTCTCAATGGACCATTGGGGTAAATATCTTTAAATTCCTTTTCAGGCAAGCCGGCAAGAAGAACCTTACCACCGGCGGCGGCATGTGCCTCGGTGGCGAATCCAACGTAGGTGGCCAGCGAAAGTCCGGAAGGATTGCTAATTAAGTCGATGTAGACTATTTTTTTGTTGCGAAAAACGGCCAGGTGCACTGCTTCCTGACAGGTCTTATGAAGGTTTTCAATGTGCTCCCTCGCAACGTCTCGGATATCAGTATTGTTCAAAACGCGCCTGCTGATTTCCAGAAACCTGAACCCAAGGGAGTATTTCTTGGTGTCTGGGTCCTGAGCCACATAATCATATAGAGCGAGGGTAGCCAAAATATGATGGACAGAGCTTTGAGGGAGACCGACGAGGCTGCTCAACTCTGAGAGTCTTAGCCCTCTGGGTTGCTCACTTAGAAGTTCTACGATCCTGATAGATTTTTCCAGGGAGGTAAGCGTCATCGTGGCTACTCATTTCATATTATGAAATCTAGTTTCTAATAAAGAAAACCATGCCTGATTTTGTTTGTCAAGCATTTGTTGGCTTTCAGTTAATTCTTTTGCGCAGTTGGTAAACGTCTCTGAAGCGAGAGTTCCCAAAAACTTGAGTGCAGATCTACCTCGACCTGATTGAATTCAAAGGTCGAGGGCAAAGAGCAGCGCAAGCAATTACGGATGAGGTAATAAGGCTTCTATTCGTAATAGGTGGCGGGGTCCCGGAACTCCCATTTCCCGACCACCTGGGGTCATGGCTGGAACCGGGGGAAGATGCAGCTGCCTGCTATAAAACCTACCGTACCAGCAGAAACCTTATTAAAATTTAGACCACCATCTTTTACTTAAGCGCCTGCGACTGTGTGATTCCAGGAAACCGCGAACTGAACATAAGCAGGCTCTCCTTTATCCCGAGTGCGGCAGGCGTGATGCCTATAAGAACGGAAAGGCCCCCGATCGCGGTGAAGATAGCGGACTGCCCAAATCCGGTTCCATGTCCGTAAGTGTCTTTCAAATGTCAGTTAAATTAAGCAAGGCGCCCCGCGAACGCCCAACGCGATTGACTTCCGCCTAAAGGCGGTAAATTGATCTTCCGCCTAAAGGCGGTAAAAGGAATGACCAGATTATGACCAGATTATCGCTGAGGGGTGCCCGCAATCGATATGGCATTTTCTTGCCCAGTGTTGTTCATAAGTCTGTCTTACAAGGGATTGAGGAATGAATTCAATGACTCGTCTTTGTCCGGCATCCGGTAAGATGCCGTTGAAAATGGTGGTCCAACGGTTTACAATAAGTAACTTGAGGCCCCCGGATCAGATCTTGCCCCGGACTTGGTCCGGGGTCCGGTGCAGGCCCCGCCGCCCGCACGGCTTCGCGTCGCGGTCATGGCTGGCGGCCCTCGCGGAGCGTCGAACCACTATTAAAGGAAATGTCTAAGTGTCGCTTCTACAAATCTGTATATATCCTGACCCTGTATTGCGCCAAAAGGCCCGACTGGTCAAAAACATCGACAACGGCATTCAGCGTCTCATAGACGACATGGTCGAGACGATGTATCACGCGCCGGGAATCGGTCTTGCGGCAAACCAGGTGGGCCGCCCGCTCAGTCTGCTGGTAATACATATCCAGCGCGAGGAATCCGAATACGGGCTGATCGTGCTAATAAATCCCCAGATGGTAAGTAGTCGAGGCGAGACAACGTTCGAGGAAGGCTGCCTCAGCGTGCCGGAGTATTATGCTAATGTAACGAGGCCCGAAGAGGTCGTGGTGCGCGGCCTTGACCGCCGGGGCGAAAAGATCGAAATAGCCGCCGGGGGCCTACTCGCGATTGCGCTCCAGCACGAAATGGATCACCTGGAAGGCAAACTGTTTATCGACCGGATAAGCCCGATCGCCAGGGACATTTTCAAAAGAAGGTGGAAAAAGAAATCTAAGGAGCAAGGGGAAGAACCGCTGCTGTGCCTGGACTAGTCTTTCTTGGGACCCCGGATTTTGCCGTGCCGTGTCTGCGGAAATTGCTGGAATGCAAGGCCGGGGTCCGCCTTGTAGTCACCCAGCCCGACCGCCCGAGCGGCAGGGGCCGCAGGATCTGTGAATCACCTGTCAAAACCTTCGCGAATGCGGCAGGGATTCCTATATACCAGCCCGAACGCATCCGTGGCGGCGAAGTTATCGAAAATATCCGGGGATACGGCGCGCAGTGCGCTGTGGTGGTGGCTTTCGGACAGATTCTTCCCCAGTCTTTCCTTGACATTTTCCCTCTCGGAACCTTGAACGTCCACGGGTCTCTTTTACCTCGCTACAGGGGGGCCGCCCCCATCCAGCGCGCCATACTGGCGGGGGAGGGCCTGGCGGGCATCTCAATAATGCTCCTCGACGCCGGGATGGACACCGGACCGGTGCTTTCGCAAAAAGAAGTCCCGATAGGTCCCGAGGATACTTTCGGGACTGTTTACAAAACTTTTGCCGAACATGGCGCGAAGCTTTTGGCCGATACCCTGCGCGACTGGACTGCCGGACGGCTCGCACCCTGGGTTCAGGATGAGGGTTTGGCTACTTACGCCCCTGTGATCCGAAAAGAGGAGCTTCGGATTGATTGGAATTCTGCGGCAAAAGATATTATAAACAAGGTCCGGGCGTTTGATCCGGCGCCGGGCGCGTGGTTTGCGCTGGGAGGAAAAAGGGTCAAGTGCTTCCGAGCTGCCTCATTTCCCTGGGCGGCAGCCGGAGCTCCGGGCGAGGTGGTGGGCATGGCGGAATGCGGCCTTATAGTTGCCGGGGGCTGCGGTCAGTCCCTGTGTGTCGGAGAGCTTCAACTTGAGGGCCTGCGGCGCATGCGGGCGTGTGAATTCACTTGCGGCAGGCCTATACCGAGAGGCTCGTTTCTGGAATGACTCACGTGGAAAACCCAACAGAACCGCCCCCAAAAGAAGCCTTCCCTCTCTTCAGCGAGCCTGCCGCCGGTTCCGAAAAGCGGATCGTAATATCTCTTGTTGCGCTTTTCGGGATCATCGCCACCGCCGTTCTGATCCTTCTCTACGTAGTGCCCTTTTACGGTTTTAGCAGGATTTCCGTCCACCTTCCACTGATAATGGCAATCCTTACCGCCCTGGTTGGCGCCGTGCTGCTCGGAAGCCTCGGGCTCCTGGCCGCCGTTTTCGCCCTGGGCCGTGATGTTTCTTTTTCGCGGAAGCTCCGCAGTGTTGCCATCAAGCTGCTGCTGCCCATATTGGTCGGTCTCGGCAGGCTGGCGGGCTTTCGCCGCGAACAGGTCCAGCATGCGTTCGTGGCCGTAAACAACGAGCTTGTTCTGGCCCAATGCCGCAATGGAAGTCCCCCACGCTCCGTCCTGCTCCTGATGCCGCACTGCCTGCAGGATAAAGACTGCCTGGTGAAGATCACCCACCGGGTGGAGAATTGTAAACGCTGCGGCAAATGCAGCATAAAGGACCTTCTGGGGCTTGCGGAAAAATACGGCGTGCACATCGCGGTTGCCACCGGAGGAACCATTGCGCGCCGGATAGTCATCGAGACTCGTCCCGACCTGATTATAGCCGTTGCATGCGAGCGGGACCTGACCAGCGGTATCCAGGATACCACCCCGCTGCCCGTTTACGGTATTTTCAACCAGCGCCCCTTCGGACCATGCCTCAATACTCAGGTGGCGCTGGATCGGGTCGAATCGGTGCTTCGAGAAGTCCTTCCGGGGTTCCCGGGTCGCTCTGAAAACTGAGGCATCCGGGAATGAGCGGGCCATGCCCGCGATGAACTTTTCATGCGCGGCGCCAGCCGCCCCCAGAACCTGCTGCCGCCCGCCTTGCGGGTGGGTCGGCTGGCGGGATCATGGCTGCGGCGCTTCCCTCGTCCGCCGCTGAAGGCCAATCTCTACGCTCCGCGGGGCGGGTCCCACCGCCTGCCGCCGGCAACGGCTTTTATATGGTCACCTCACGAACCCTGGCTTACCAGATTTTGCTGCACATCGAGCAGAAGGCTTCCCATCCCGACCGGTTGATCCGGACCGCCCTCGAGCGCCATTCGCGGCTCGATGAGCGTGACCGGGCGCTTCTGACCGAGCTTGTATATGGTGTTGTGCGCTGGCAGGGCCGGCTCGACTGGCACATCGATGAGCTTAGCAGGACGAGACCCGGCAAGATCGCTCCGGCTGTACGGGTCCTCCTTCGGCTGGCCCTCTATCAGATTCTCTTTCTCGACCGCATACCGGACCACGCAGCCGTAAACGATACGGTTGACATCGCCAAAAGCAGCCAGCCCCTTTATGTTATCAGGTTCATAAACGCAATTTTGCGCGAGGCGGCCAGAAGAAGCGAAACTCCGCCCGAAGCCGAAGGCCTCGGGCAAATCGGCCGCGGCGGCTCGCCGTGGAACTGGCCCGACCCGCTGAAGGACCCGGCGGCGCATATGGCGGTGATGACTTCACACCCGGTTTGGCTCGTACGCAGGCTGATCGATGAGATCGGCATCGAAGAAGCCGGGCTTTTTTGTGAGTCGAACAACCGGATCGCCCCGGCGGTTTTCCGGGTCAATACGCTCAAAGCCTCGCGCGAAGAGGCAATCGAATCTTTGAAGGCCGAAGGAATCGTGGCTGCGCCTTCACCCTGGCTGGAACAGGCCCTGAGGGCAAAGGCGCCAAGGCGGGACATGACCGGGACGGCCGCGTTCCGCCAAGGCTGGCTGCAGGCGCAGGACGAGGCCTCGCAGATGGTTTCCTTTATGCTCGCCCCTATGCCGAAAGAGCGCGTCCTGGACCTTTGCTCCGGTTTAGGCGTTAAGTCGGCTCACATTGCCCTGATGATGAAAGACGAGGGCGAAGTGCTCTGCGTTGACAAATCGGCCTGGAAACTCGAAGAGGCGCGTAAAAACGCCCGCAGGCAGGGGATAACGATAATCCGCACTCTTGCCGAAGAGGTCATGATGCTTGGGTCCGAATCGATCGGTTTTTTTGACCGCGTTTTGCTTGACGCCCCATGCACGGGCCTGGGGACGATGCGGCGAAAACCCGACATCAAGTGGCGCAGGCACATAAAAGATCCCTACCGGCTGTCCCTGCTCCAGAAAGAGCTGCTCTCTCATGCCGCACAGTTTTTAAAACCCGGCGGAGTACTGGTCTATGCAACCTGCTCGGTTTTAAGGGACGAAAACGAATCAGTGGCCCAACACCTCAGCGAATCACACCCGGAACTTGCAATAGAATCGGCGGCCCAAAACCTGCCTTACGCCTGCCGGGAAATGGTATCGGGACCTTACTTTCGTTCCTGGCCTCATAAGCATGACGTGGACGGTTTCTTTTCGGCCAGGTGGAGGAAGATATAAAAAGTTTCCTTGACATTGAGCTTTTTGTTGTATTAAGTACAAAATCCACATTGACAGGAGTGTATGTTGGCAGCCGTTTTCAAGAATTATTCCATGGTGTGGTTGTGGCAGGCTTTGAGGTGAGCCTGTCCACATAAGCCCCGTTTTGCATAAATTAAGGGCCGTGGGGGC
>JBEKTT010000097.1:0-15954 GCA_049515795.1 Syntrophobacteraceae bacterium | reverse complement strand
TGAAATCACGGCGCGTTTAAACAGCAAGGGATCGGCTATGCAACCCCTACAGGGTAAAAACTGGTTCTTGTTGGCGTCACAACCCCAGGGTGGCGCTCCGCTTACCCTGGGCTATTATATGTAGCCCTTCGGGGCAAGAACCCAAACATAGGTACGCATTTGCCGGAAGACCCACATTTTGTCGAGTTAAAAGAGTTACAACATTTGATCAGATGGTTCCTGTTGTCAAGTCACACTTTATCGTGCGGTATCAAACCAAATCTAGCAGAACCCTGGAGGGCTTGGAGCGGAGAGGCCAGAAACCGGAATGAGTCGCTGTCAGGCTTAAGACCCCACCTCGCGGAGCATCGAGATGGAAGCGTTCCAGGTGTATAGCGCTGGGTCGTCTTGTAGATAGTCTGACTGTGACGCTTTCGAGTTGCCTGCCCTCAACAGAAAGACCAGAAGAGTGCAGTGGCAGAAATGAAGATGCCTGAGAAAATTTGATCGTCTCTCAGCCGTTCCTCTCAGTTTTAAGAAATTTTTCTGTGGCCGCGAGCAGTTCGCGGCTCTCTTCGATAACTTGACGCGCATTCTCTTCACTGACGGCCTGGACTGCGCCATAATCACCGGCATTTCTGAGCTTAAACGCGTGGAGAAGGTACCTGTGAAAACGACCGTCGAAAGCGCCGGTCTTGACAAACTCTTTTCCGAAGGCGGCCATCACGCCGGAATGCCTGGAAAAGGAAAGTTCACGACTCAACAGCAAGGCTTCTACTGCGTAGAACATGGAATAGTAAGCTCTACTCGCTGCAAAACTAAAGTAGCCTTCATTCAGGAGCAGTTCAGCAGCACGGATGCTCTGAACCGCTTTGTCCAAAAGTTCCAGGACAGCCTCTGTCATATCCAGACCCCTTCCTTTCCAGCATTGAGAATAAGGGGGGTCTTCCTGGAATGGAACGCATCAAAATCCATGAGAACGATCGACAAAACGGTATCGTATTTGAGTGAAAGGTCGCAAATGGCCGGGAAGATGCGCTCGTCTTCGGCAAGAGGATCGGGAAGATGGCTCAGCAACACCAACAAGTCGATATCCGATTCTTCTGTAAAGTCCCCGCGGGCATAGGAACCGAAAAGAACGATCCCTTTCAGGCGATGGGCGTATTCTGCGCTCAGCAATGCTTTCGCTTCAGCAAGCACCTTATCAATTTTTCCGGGCCGTTTCCTAACCATCGGTATGCTTCACCTTCAGAAAGACTTCGCCAACTAAGCGCTTCCAGTCCAGAATTCATCCGGAAGCCGCTCATCAAAGTCTTCTCTCGTCAAGATTGCTCCGGCATGTAGACCGGCCACTCTGTTGCCGACCGGCACGAGACGAGCTATGGGAATATCACCTTCCGTGAGCACCACTTCCGGTCCCTGTGCCACAAGCGATAATAAACCTTGCAAATCCGGCGGCTCTTTTCTTACATCGATGGTCCTCGTCAGCACTGGCCTTTCTCCTGCATCGGCTAATTTACCTTTTCACCTATTCTAATGCAGAAAGGAGAACCTGTGAACCGCTATTGTGGGGCGCGAACGTTCCAACCTATATAAAGCCGCTACGCGCACATTAGTACGCTACGCGGCATAACCCGCGCCGGCCCAGATTGGGTTCTCGACAGCCCACCCACCCCCGAGGCGGGGCCGGCGGCGGGTGGCCTGTAAATCCTGTTGAGAGTGAAAAAAGTGCTTGACGGGCAAATGGTAACGGATTATCTTCATTTCGATAGTTGTCGAAACGTAAAAGGATTGATATGGACATCAAACAGGCCGCTAAAGTTCTCAAGGCGCTCTCACATCCCAATCGGCTGGAAATATACTTGAGTATTGCCAGGGGTGAGCAACAAAGCTTCGCTGCCAATGAATGTTGTGTTGTTTCCGCTATTGCTGACAATCTCAAGATCGGGGCGCCAACGATCTCCCATCACCTGAAGGAGTTGGTCAACGCCGGCCTGATCGTCACCGAGCGTCAAGGGAAGTTTCTGATCGCCCGGCCGGTGCCCGAAACCTGGGAAGAAGTAAATAAACTCCTGCCCGGCTAAGTAGTGTCCATCGGGGAACTCCAGATGAGACACTGCTGGTTTCCGATTCGGATTTCTTGCCCTGGGAAAAGGGATTTATCGTCCCCGGATCAGGTCCGGGGCAGGCTCGGCAGAACCTTCGTGCTCTTCGCAAGCTTCGTGGTGAGAAGATCATTCTAAGCTGGCAACCACGAAGAGGGAGCGCAGCGGGGTGAAGAACACGGAGGAGGCACGAGGAAAGGGTGCGGCAGACGAATGTTCTGCCTGCTAATTCTTAAGTCGACGGCTATGGGCTTTAGCCGGAATGAGTACTGCCTCGCGGGCGGGCTGTCGAAATGGGCGATCAGCCGCGCCGAAGACAGTGGGCAAGTCGGCTGGCGGTCCCACCGCCCCAGCTTGCAGGCTTTTTATTTTAGGGTACATTTCGATAGTTATCAAATCATGAAACTCTTGAACCAAAAAGGAAACGGTATGAACAAAGCTCAAAGGGTTGTACTGATTACAGGGGCCTCCTCGGGTATCGGCAAGGCCACATCTGCCATTCTGGCCGGGAAGGGTTGGAGGGTGTATGCGTCCGCACGCCGCATCGAGTCAATGCAAGACTTGACCGGCATCGGCGCGATCCCCCTGAAGCTCGATCTCACCGATAAGATTCAGTGCCGTGCCGCCGTCGAAGAAATCCTGCGCAACGAAGGGCGCATCGATGCTCTTGTTAACAATGCAGGTTACGGTTCCTACGGCGCTCTGGAGGAAGTGCCGGATGAAGAGGCGCGGCGCCAGTTCGATGTGAATGTCTTCGGCTTGATGGGCCTGACCCGCCTTGTCCTGCCACACATGAGGGCGCAGAGGAACGGACGGATCGTCAATGTCAGTTCTATCGGCGGTCGTTTGACAACTCCGATGGGCGGCTGGTACCATGCCACCAAATTTGCCCTGGAAGCCCTTTCCGATTCATTAAGAACAGAGGTCAAGCCGTTCGGGATCGATGTGGTGGTGATTCAGCCCGGCAGCGTCTCGACAGCCTGGAGCGGTATCGCTAAAGAGAATCTCCTTGCGGTTTCCGGTAACGGTCCGTACAGCGAACTGGCCAGGGACATGGCTAACGTCCTGGAAACCGCCGGTCGCCGGGGCAAGTGGCCAATGGCCCCGGCTTCACCCGAGGCCATTGCTCGAGTCATCGAACACGCCCTGGAAACGAACAGGCCCAAAACTCGCTATGCGGCGCCCTGTCATGCAAAGCTCTTTCTCTTTTTCCGCTGGCTGCTCCCCGACAGCGTCTTTGACAAAATGGTCATGAAACAAATTACCTACCTGGCCAAACATACGAGGCCTCCCGCTCCCGCCCCGTCTCGCGGAGCGTAGAGAATGAGTGGACGGCCCCCGCGCTACGCGCTCACACGTCGCAAAGGGAGGCCGGCAAGCATGCTTCACTTTGTGAAGCAATGCGAAGCTCGCGAAGCGTGATCTATACACCGGAGGCACTTCACTTTTTGGAAGCACCTCACATTTGGCTTGCCTCCAACCGCACCAGATTTAGTGTCTGCGCTATCTGCATAGCTGCGCGGAAAGAGCCGATTCATTTTTTTGAGCTGGGTTTTATATAAGTCTATCATAGGAGAGTGAAATGAAAATCGTCTGCTTGCTCGGAAGCCCAAGAGAAAAAGGAAATAGTGCTACCATCGCAAATCGGTTCTGCAGCACCGCCGGAGGGCTGGGTGCGGAAGTGAAGACTTTTACCCTGAACAATCTCCAATATCGTGGATGCCAGGGATGTATGGCATGCAAGACCAAGCTCGACAGATGTGCGCTGAACGATGATCTCACGGAAGTTCTGGAAGCGGTTCGTGAAACCGATGTTCTCGTGCTGGCCTCGCCGGTCTATTTCGGGGATATCTCCTCTCAGCTAAAGACGTTCATCGATCGTACCTACTCGTACCTTGTGCCCGACTTCATTACCAATCCCAGGAAAACACGCCTTGCGCCGGGGAAGAAACTGGTCTTCGTTCTCGCTCAGAACAATCCGGACCCAAACAACTTTGCCGATATCTACCCAAAATTCCAATTCTTCGCCCGAACCTACGGCGGCTTTGGTGAGAGTCATGTCATTCGTGCGTTAGGAGTTAATGAACCGGGGGAAGTCGCAAGCCATCAGGACGTGATGAAGCTGGCTGAAACAACGGCTGAGACGATATGTAATCCCAAGTTGCGATCATAGTGGTACTTAAATTGCCACACTGGCTGAAATGCCCCTTCGGGGCAAAAATCCAGATCTCAGGTACTCATTTGCCGGAAGACCCAACATTTACTCACCGTTGAGCAGGAAATTTTCCAGATTCGGGCAGACAAAAAAAGGAAGAGCGGGTAGAACTCCACCTTCATATTACTGTATTAGTAAATGGAAAATACACGCTTGACCTGATTTCCAAAAGGGGAAAATCTGCTATTTTGCGACCATTAGATTGGGTCCCTTTCTCAAGCTTTGGTTTTTGGGGACCCGTTAACCATACACCCTATAAAAGCCAGGCCCCACCTGGCTTTCTCCTTTTTTGCCCCTGTTTATTGCTTCATTTTGTCCCTCAATGCTGTCCGGCCCCTATTGCAAAGCCGGAGGTATCATTTCGGGCGAAATTTCCAGGATTTCGCGGGAATTTTCATGCGGAATTTTTTATATTTGACAGACTCACTATTTGTTGATAATAATTATCCATAAGGATCCGGATTGGATTAGCTATGAGAAGCTCTCAGGGCCGCTTTAACACCATGCTCCAAAAGCTCAGGGGAACGGGGTACCGCACTGGCAATGCTGAAGATCATTGCTGAGAGCAGGAACCATCACAGTGCCGAAGCGATATTTGAACAGATGAAGGTCAATTTTCCAACCATCAGTATCGCCACGGTGTATAAAACACTGTCGCTTCTCAAGGAACTGGGAGAAGTGCTGGAACTTGCGTTCAGCAGCGACCACAACCGCTACGACGGCGATCGGCCCTTTCCGCATCCTGACCTGATCTGCATAAGATGCAAAAGGATCATTGACCCCGACTTGAACGGTTTTGCCGAGCTGGCCCCCATCTATACTCCAAGATGGAGATAGCCATCTAATCGGGATCTTTTGACTTAAATGGGAAGATTTTCCCGTAGCGCTGTTAATGGTTAGATTACAGGTTCTATACATCTGAACGGAGGTTTTCATGGAAATACCTACATACGTGACGGTTGAAGAGGTCCAACGGGTGTGCACGCTCCTGAACATAAGGGACTGGACGACACGGGGTGATTCGGCGGTTCTCCCTGAGGAGGCCCGTATCATCTTATCCGAGGTAAACACGGAGGGAATGAATATTGGTGTCGAAAGCTTTAGAAGGGGCCTCGAAGTCGAACTGGAGCATGGAGTACGGTTCAAGGATGCTAATGTGACGAATAACCATCCCCTTCTGACCGGCAAGATCGTTCTGGCTCATCTCAAGGAGACTCTGGATTATTATGAGCGGCTGGAAGTGGCTGAACTGGAGGGAGACCTGCTCAAAGCTGCGGTGGCCAAGAACTCTGCAAGAGTTGAGTCACTCTATAGGAAGTTGCTCGCTGCAAAGCTTGACCTTGCCAGGGTGGAGTCCGAAAAACTGGACTCCTGAAGTCCTTGGTCTGTCCATGATTGCGGGTGGGAGCAGAGTAGATCGGGGGTCAAACAAACCGAAGACAAGAGGTGCGGGGATGGATGCTTGTGATGTGACACTTTACGCTTTAAGTACCTGTATCCACTGCATAAACTGCAAGACGTTCCTGAATGGCTGTGGGGTAAAGTATGACTGTATCTATGTGGATCGGCTGGAAGGGGAGGAAAAGAAGATCGTTTTGGAGAAGATCAGGGAAATCAACCCAATGTGTTCTTTCCCTACACTTATTATAGGCGATAAGGTCATTGTGGGTTTCAGGGAAGACAAGATAAGGGAATGCCTCGACCTGTAGCATGCCATTCTTGGAAGTATCGCTAAAAGGGGTAAGGGCCTCCGGCCAATCACAGGGAGTTGGATTATGGCCAAAGAGACCGTAACTGTTTTCCATCCATACCCATTTGAGGTCGGCCAAAAGATCCACATTGGAGGCGGTTCTCGCCGGGGTGACTGGGAAGTAATCGGGGTAAAGGAAAAAAAGGTACGGCTGCGCTGTCCGGTAAGTCGGCGAGAGGTTGAATGGGACAACTTCTGCTACCTTGTTGAAAGGCTTGACGATGCGGAATGGCCCAAACAGCTCTAGGGCTGCTGATCGCTAAATCCTTAAATCAACAACATCGAATCCCCCCTCTCCGCGTCAGTCTCAAGACGCGGGGGGCGGGCATGGCCCGTGAGGTCGTATTTAGTCAATGGCCGTATGGGGCTCCCGCTTCGAACCGAGCACGCCGAAAACCTTGATTGGCGTTGATTTCCCTTTGGCCTTCACGGGGTCTAACTCGATTGTATCGAAGAGCTTGCGTATATTCCGATAAGTGTTTTCGGATATAAGCACCTGCCCCGGACCTGCAGCAGAGCAAAGCCTCGATGCGATATTGACCGCATCCCCGATAACCGAATAGCTCATGGTGCGCGTCGATCCGATATATCCTGCGACGAGTCGATCGGTGTTTATACCAATTCCGATGCGGATCGGGTGCTGGCGAGAGGTGTTGTACCGCTCCAGGGCCGCCTGCATGTCCAACGCTGCCTGGACTGCTCGGCGGGGGTCGTCGGAATGAGCCACCGGAGCTCCCCAGACAACCATGATCATGTCTCCCACAAACTTATCTACCGTACCCTCGTAAGAGAAAGCGATCTCCACCATAATCTCGAAGAACTCGTTGAGTAAGATGAGGACCTCGGAGGCTTCCATTTTTTCGCACATAGAGGTGAAGCCGCGTATATCGGCGAAAAGAGTCGTGGCGACGCGCTCCTCGCCGCCCTTTTCCACCTTGAGCTTGCCGGAAACGACCATCTCGGCGAGATCGGGGGAAAGCAGGCGCTGAAATCTTTCGCGCGTGACGGCATCGGTCTCTATCTTTTTCGCCATTTCGGCCATCTTGATCAGGTTTGCTGTCTGCATGGCGATATTGTTAAAGAGGAGAAGATCCTTCTTTGTGTATGCCATGACTGCCGCAGAGGACTCGATGACCATGATGCCGAGCAGCTTTTCTTCGTGCAGTATGGGAACGGCCATCGAGGAGCGCACTCTCTGGCTGACGATTGAGGCGGCGCCCTGAAAACGTTCATCGGCAAGGGCGTCTGCGCTTATTATTCCCACTTTGTTCTCTTGAACTCGCCTGATTACAGTCGAGGAAACGACCACACTGTCTTTATGCGTTCGTGTTTTGAACGCCTCGATGGCCATATTCCCCGTTGCATCCGCCATCAGAATTACGGCCTGGTCACACACCAAAACCTCAAAAGTGCGGGCAAGGATTCGATTGAAAATTCGGCTCAGGCCGAGCTCAAGGCCAATATCCCGATGAAGTTCATGAGCAATTCGCAGCTTTTCGTAATCAGCGCGAAGAGCTTTTTCATCCGTGATTTCCTTTTCCGGGAGAAAGCGGCTTCGCTGTAAAGATTTAAGGTAAATCTGATCGAACACCATGATCTGACAGCGTTCGTCATCCAGCGCCACAAGGCTGCCTGCCATCGTGAGCTGGAACATGCAGGATGTCTCGCCCAGAGAGATCTCGTCTCCATTTTGAAGACTTATGTCACCCAGGATACGCTTTTTGTTGACAAAGGTCCCGTTCCGGCTGCCTAAGTCCTTGATACTATAATTGCCATTCTGGTCGGCAAAAATCAGGCAATGCTGTTTGGAGACGAGCGGATCGGAAATCTGCACTTGATTGGCTGGAGAACGTCCGACTGAGTTGACCGTTTCCAGTGTGACTTCTCGAATCCCGTTGCCATCTTTAACGATCAGCTTCGCCATACGGCTCCATGAAAATAAGTTGTAGGTCTTTTATCCTATTTTTCTGTGCAAACCGCAAGGATTTGCAATTGGCTCGTGCGACAGCCACGGGAACCGCAAGAGACTGTAGTTAGGAGCTGTTTGACGAGGAAAGCTCGATCCATGGGAAGTGCTTAATAAAATCGCACTCACAGGGCGTAAGAAGTTGTGCGGGATGGACCGGTATGTTACTCTTTGATAAAGGCGTCCGGTTTTATGTGGCTTGGCAGTCCCGGTGGGCGCCTGGATGATCCCTGCTCCGGGAGATTCCCAACTTGTTTGATTACCTGCTCGTGAGAATTTCATGGTCAATACAGACAAGATTATCGGAAAACACATAGATCAGTTTACAGTGGAGTCCTTCATTGCCGAAGGGGCAATGGGCATGGTGTTTAAGGCTTACGATTCCATGCTCGCCAGAGTTGTCGCATTAAAGCTTATTCCCAAAAACTCCAAAGATGCAACGGATACCGAAGCCCTCCATCGAGCAGAAGCTCAGAAAAGGCTTATACACGAAGCTCAGACTGCCGGGAATCTTGTGCACCCCAATATAGTAACCATCCACTCTTACGGGGAGACGGACGAATTTCAGTACATCTGCATGGAATATATTCAAGGGAAAACCCTGAGCCAAATTCTTAAGGAGCGTGGAGCTATACCCATAGAGGAGGCAATCCCCATTCTCGAACAAATCCTGCTGGCTCTTCAGACTGCTTACAACGCAGGTATCGTGCACAGGGACATCAAACCGTCCAACATCATGATTACGGAAGACAACAGGGTGAAAGTCATGGATTTTGGCATCGCCAAACTTCCTTCACTTTCATTGACAGTCACAGGGATGGTTCTTGGAACTCCGTTTTATATGTCTCCCGAACAGATTTCCGGCAAGAAGGTGGATATCCGCTCCGATATCTTTTCTCTGGGTGCTGTCTTTTACGAACTGCTGACCCGCGAGAAACCATTTGAGGCAGAAAATACGGCGACCCTCGTCTATAAGATTGTACAAGTAGATCCGATTCCCCCAAATATCGTCAATGTAAATATTCCACAAGCAGTTGCCCGTGTAATCTTCAGAGCCCTGGCCAAAGATCCTTCCCAGCGTTATCAGAAACCGGCGGAAATGCTAAAGGAGGTGAAGGCGTTGGCCTCTGCCTCCCCAACAGATTCCGAAGCGGTAATAGCATCTAAACTCTCTTTTGATAAAACCATGCTGGCTGAACAGCCGGAATCCGCCGCTCCAGCGATCGGGCATGTCTCCGACCCCCATGGTTACCCGTCTGAGCAACAGATTTACGCCGCCGGGCCGAAAGGGGAAGCGGCGCATCACCGTGAGGGGGCCAGGCAAGACTTACGGGAAGCCAAAAAGTCAAGGCCGAATATACCGGCGATCGTCCTGCTGCTGTTGCTGGTAGTGTGCGCCGGTGGAGCTGCTTTGTGGCACTTCAACCGTATACAGGCGCAAAACCCGAAACCGGCTGTCCCGCCGCAGGCTGGAGGATTACAGCAAGTCCAGCCCCCTGCAACTATACCTGCTAACACCCAGCCAGGGGTAGGGCAGCCGCAAGCCCCCCAGCCAGGTCCAAAAACAGACCAGCGCCCGCCTTCTACCGAAGATTTGCTTCTCGAAGCTAAAAAACAGTTTACAAGCAATCCGCAGGGGGCTCAAAAGCTCCTGGAGGATGCTTTGACTCTTGATCCGAACAATTATGACTGCGTACTCTCCCTGGCCCGCCTTCTCGTGTCCA
Source organism: Syntrophobacteraceae bacterium (assembly GCA_049515795.1). Lineage (GTDB taxonomy): Bacteria > Desulfobacterota > Syntrophobacteria > Syntrophobacterales > Syntrophobacteraceae > SbD1. Next base: position 6,215 of record JBEKTT010000097.1, on the reverse strand, counting down.
GAAAGGACCCCCTGGCGGCCATACAGCAGTATAAGAAGGCGTTGAGCCTGAACAGCAGCGCTGCACAGGTTCATTATGAACTCGGTAATGTCTATATGGGACAGACTGAGTTTGATATGGCGATCCAGTCTTTCGAGGCCAGTCTCAGTCACATGCCGCGCAATAGAGATGCAGTGCTTGCAAACATTGGGACCTGTTATATGAAGAAGGGCGACCTCGATAAAGCCAAACTCTTTTTCAAGCTGTCCCTGGAGGCAAATCCCGATAACGCCAGCGCAAAATCTTATATGGCGAGCGTAACGGCGACAACAACTCCCTCAGTTTCTCCCGGCGCCGGCGGTAAGCCATTTCAACCCTGGCAGTACCTGTTCGAGCAGCAAACAGCCCCGCAAAAGCCTGCGCCCCCCGGCAAAACCCGGCTGAAGAGCTCCGAGGTAAGACTGGAAGGTAACTACACTCTTGAAGGAACAAAACCCAACGGCACTAAGTACAACGGGACGGCAGGGATTGCCCGGAGCGAGGACAGGTACTCCGTTACGTGGAAGATTGCGGGTCATACCTTTACGGGCACAGGCACTCTATTGGGAAAGACTTTGACTATCAACAGGAACGGTAATGGGGCCTTGAACGGGGTCATAGTGTATCGAATTGGGGCCGACGGAATGCTCAACGGTATCTGGGGGAGCGGCAAAGCAAACGAAACCCTTAAACCCGTCCATTGACGGGCAGGCCGAGCGCCTTTCGGGCGAGAAGTATCCGTTCACCGCTAAGACGCACGGACAAAAGATTCTCACCACAGCATCTCATGTCCCGTTGCGACACCCTAAACCATGAAAAGATCCGTAGGTGGGGTGCCGGGCGTAAGAGGAGCGCAGCCCACCACGCCTTTTCGAGGCAGAGACTCAGAGGACACAGAGAAAAGCCTTGTTAGCCAGGATTAACGGGACTAACAGAAATGGCTCTTTCTGGGTCCTGAGACCCCTGTCGATCCTGTTGGATTTTGGTTTTCTCTGTGCCTCTGTGGTCTATTTGAGCGGGCCTTGGTGAAGGCTTGGCATTTTCGAATGAATTGTGGACGGCAAAACTGCGCTTTGGCGCCTATCGTTACACATTTGGTGCATTATTACGGCGGAAAGCAGCCGGGACACGGTTGAAATCCTATAGACAGTCACTAATTTAGCAGGATTCGAAAACTTTTCATACTGAGTTGCGCTCAACCCCCCGTGCCCCCTTTAGGGGAGAACCTTACCGGAGCGCCCAAACTACACCCCCCTTTTCTAAAGGGGGGCAGGGGGGATTTTGAGGCATCGAGCACCATCTTGAATGCAACCTGGTATCAGACGGTCAAAGGAGGCCTCCCGCTCCCGCCCCGTCTCGCGGGTGGGCGGGCTGTCGAGAATGAGCGGTCGGCCTCCGCGCTACGCGCTCACACGTCGCAAAGGGAGGCCGGCAAGCATGCTTCACTTTGTGAAGCAATGCGAAGCTCGCAAAGCGTGATCTATACACCGGACGCGCTTCACTTTTTGGAAGCCCCTCACATTTGGCTTGCCTTCAAACGTACCACGTTTAATGTCTGTGCGTTCTGCATGGCTGCGCGCACGGTCGCCGCTCTTATCATGCCAGGCGCATTTTTTTTCGAGTAAGGTATTATATAAGTCTAGAATACGAGGTCGGAAAATGGCGAGTTGCGGTGAGATGTGTATGGGAGATATCATGGAATGTAAGACCTGCGGCCTGGAACTCAAGGTAGAGAAGCCATGCAGTTGCGGGCAGGGCGAACCAAGCTGCCATGCCCCCCTCGAGTGTTGCGGAAAGGAGATGTTGAAAAAGTAGCTGTCTTCTTCATTGCGTGCTTTGGAGTACATGAGCCTGGAGCAATACAACAAATTAAGGCGCCGGTGATGATAGGTCTTCACGCACGCCGTTGTTCGGGGACGCCGGCGCCTTGGTCCGCCGCAAGTTCTGTGGAACTGCAAACCCTGAGTAATGGATAGAGGGGATTGCGGCGGTAGATGTTTACGGTCTGGCCATGGATTTCTTCCGACCAACTGGCGGAACAGTCTTCCAGCAAGACAGCCTGGAAATCGTAGCAGATGGCGTCCATAACGGTGGTAAGGACACAGAAATTGGTCGCAATGCCCGCTACCGCGCAGAGTGTAACCTTATCTTTTTTCAGCCTCTGAGCCAGATCGGTGCCAAAAAAGGCGGAGAACCTCGGTTTTGGCAGCCACAGATCCTCCGGCCTCCTGTCAAGGTGTTCTACAACTTCGGCCCCTTCGGTCCCAGCCAGGGAGTGGGGCTTCATTCGACCCGTAAAAATGAAGTCCTCATTTCGAAATGCGTCCGTCGAGAAAACAACGGGCCACCTTTCCTTCCTGAAGACACCGATCAGGTTGTTTATCGGGCCAACAATCCTCCGCGCGAAGGGGGTAATGGGAAGGTTTTTTCCTTCGTCGAAATTATCCTTGACCATGTCTATTATCAGGAGCGCCGGCCTTTGCCGCCTATCCATCGTATCTCCCTCTACAAGAGAAGCAGGAAGCGAGAATGGGTTTTTGCTTCCCGCTCCTTGCTCCCTGCTCCTTGCTCCCTGCTCCTTGCTCCCTGTCCCCGTTTTGCCTTTGGCCTTGCCTCGAAATTCATTGGTTTTTCCAGACTGGCTTGCGTCTTTCTTCAAAACTCCGAATTCCCTCCATGGTGTCTTCTGTCTTCATGAGCGAGTTGAGGAAATAGTCGTTTGCTTTTTTGGCGGCTTCCCTGAATTCGCACCCTTTGGTCATCTTTACCGCGCGCTTGTTCATACGGATAATCAGCGGGCTGCTGCCGCAGATCTCCTCGACCAGGCCGTCGAGCTTTTGACTGAAGTTTTCCTCATCTGCAACATTGCTGACAAACCCCAGGCCTAAGGCTTCCTGTGCAGTGTAAATCCTGCCGGTAGTGCAGATTTCAATGGTCTTCGCGGTCCCAACCAGTTCCGGAAGCCGCACCACAGCATATGGCGGGAAAAAGCCCAGCTTGATTTCCGGCTGGCCGAACCTGGCGTTTGACGAGGCGGCCACGATGTCACAAGCTATGGCAAGCTCCATGCCCCCGCCCAGGCAGGCGCCATGAACCGCTGCAATGGTGGGTACGTCCAACCGGTCGATCAGCTCAAAAATGCGGTCGAAAGCCGCTATCATGCCGGGCGCCGTCTCCGGCTTGTGATCGCCTACTTCAACTCCGGCACACCAGCTCTTGCCCTCACCGAGGAGCACCAGGCATTTGAGTTCGTCGTCCGAGCCCAGCGCTTCGAGCAGGGAATTGAGTTCTTTCATCATATCGATGTTCATCACGTTGTGCTTTGGACGCGCCAGAGTAACGCGCGCCACCCCATTTGTTCTTTCAAACTTGAGGTGCTTGAGATCGGACATGTCGGTTCTCCCGTTCATCGGCGGTAATCATTCACCGCAGACGCGAAAAGCTATTTACCAATGAGACACAGAGGACCGGGCATAGTCCGGTCAAGGATAGAAAAGCTTTTAAAACAGGATTTACAGGATTAACAGGATCAGATGTATTGCCCTCCATCGACCTTGATGACCTCACCGGTTATGTGGCGTGCCTTGTCCGAGGCAAGAAACGCGACGAGGTTTGCCAGGTCCTCGGGCTGCCCCAACCGCTTGAGAACGATTTCCGCCATTGCCATTTCGACTACCTGGTCCCGCATGGAGGATTCCCGCAGCATGGCGGTTTCAATCAAGCCCGGGGCTACCGCGTTTACGTTGACGTTAAACGCGCCCAGTTCCCTGGCCACCGCCTTGGTAAAGCCGATTATGCCCGCCTTGGAGGCCGAATAGTTCGACTGACCGAACTTTCCGCGAAGACCGTTTATCGAGGTAATGTTTATTATCTTTCCATATTTCTGTTCCTTGAACAGCGGGGCCGCATTGCGGGTGAAATTAAAGTAGCCCTTCAAGTTGACTTCCAGGACCCTGTCCCACTGCTCTTCGGTCATTTTCCAGGATACGGCGTCCCAGTTCATCCCGGCGTTGTTGACCAGGATGTCTATACGGCCGAACGCTTCAACGGCCTGCTTAACGACCTGTTCGGCCTGGGCGAACACTGAGATGTCGCACTCAATGGCGATGGCCTCGCGGCCCATCTCCCGGATCTGCCGGGCATAGGACTGCGCCTCCTCCTCGTGCCTGCGGTATGTCAGACATACGTTCGCCCCTTCACGGGCAAGTTCGACAGATGTTGCGGCACCGATACCCTGAGATCCGCCTGTGACAATCGCGCTTTTTCCTTCCAGTAACATGGCTTTCCCTGTTCCCGATTCCGTAAATGTTTACCCTGAGCCCATCTTACTAAGGATATTTTTTGCTTGGACCTAAACGGCTCAAGAGCTATAATACAGCTATAATGTATTTAGTCAAGATCAACTTTCATCGCCGGGAAAAACAGGCCGTCCACCCCGGATCAGGTCCGGGGCAGGCTCTCGCGGGGCGGCGGGGCCGCCAGCCAGGATCGCCGCAGCGGGGACCTCGACGCTAAACTATGCAGGGGCAGGGACCGCTTCAGATTTTTGAACTGATAGAGGAACTAAGAGGGGAGATCCGACTTGGAAACTGCTGTGGTGAAACCGGCCGATACCGACTCTTCGCAGGGGGACAAGACCGAAGCAGCCCGCCACAAGGTTAAATTTGAGGTCTTCGGCGAAGAGATGCTCGAAAAGCGGGTCAAACCCAGCGGTAACAGCGGCCGGGTTTACCTGCCTCCGGACTGGGTCGGCCGCCGGGTAAAGGTGATAAGAATAGGATGAGGCGAGATGCGGCGGGGCGGGGCCTACCGCCTTTGTTGAGCCTGCGCTCTTTAAGCGGCGATCCACAATGCCTTGACCGTTTCCACAGGCTAATGGTACCCTAGTGTCCTGAGTCATTAATTAGTTCCCGAATTAAGGGTAGGGTGGGCAAAAGCAGAGCGTTGCCCACCACTGATTGGTGGGCACATAAAACGTGCCCACCCTACGAAAATTATGCAATGAACTTGTGACTCATGACACTAGTACGTTGTCAACAAAGTTATCATATGTTACAAGGAATCGTCACCCCGGCGAAGGCCGGGGTCTAGTGCTTTTAACCACCTGAAAAAACGCTGGATTCCGGCTTGCGCCGGAATGACGGCCTGTAGGTCCTGACATATAGGAACTTAGTTGACACTGCTAGAGTTGTGCAATGAATGACCGTCCGTTGCCGGCAATTACTGTTCCGGCCCCCGGAGGGTGTTGCTTTCAGAAGGAGCTGTCACTTAGGCAGGTAAAAGAGCCGATGGAAACAAATACAGAAGACACCCCGATCGAAGCGGCGCGCGATCCGCAAAACCTTCCCGAGGCTGCTCACAAGATGGTCAAGTTCGAAGTCTTCGGCGAAGAGATGCTTGAGAAACAGGTCAAGCTCAGCGGAAACAGCGGCAGGATTTACCTGCCTCCGGATTGGGTCGGCCATCGAGTCAAAGTAATACGAATAGATTGAAATCCCACGGGAAAGACATGGGGAAGATATGGATTCAGATGACAGAGTTGCAAGCATCAGGCCGATGAGACCGGAAGATTCCGAGGAAATATCCAGGATCTACTGCGAGATCACGAAAAAAACAGTCGAGGCCGATTACGCCAGACTGATTCAGGCACAAGCCCAGGGGAAGGATTCGGCCTGCTTTGTTGCGGAATTGGACGACAGGGTCGTCGGATTCATGATCAGCTATATTCTAACGCTGGGCTTCGGGATAGAGAAAAGCGCCTGGATCGCGACCATGGGCGTACACCCCAGGTATATGGGCCAGGGCATAGGCGCGCGCTTGGCTGCTGAAACCTTTAAATCCTACGAAGCGCAGGGTATTTCACGCGTTTATACCTCCGTCAGGTGGGATTCCACGGATTTGCTTTCCTTTTTCAGGACCCTGGATTTTGAGCGAAGCGATTTCATCAACCTGACAAAAAAGCTTGGTTAGGCTGCGGAGGCGCTGCGCGCCTCGCGGAGCGTGGAGTTCTTATACCAATTTGCGTTCAAAGAACGACGAATAACTCCAGGCTCTGCCAGGTGGGGGAAAGTTTCCCCTCGATCTCCAGGCTTTCCATGACCTGTCTATGACCACAGGCGCACGCGCGGGCGCGCGAGGCCGAGCGCTCGGCGCTGTCGGCGGCAAGCCACCGCATGCGCGGGGCCGCCGCCGCAGCG
>JBEKTT010000096.1:0-16249 GCA_049515795.1 Syntrophobacteraceae bacterium | reverse complement strand
CACCCGGTGGGAACGCGAATAGTAATAGTAGCGGTGTTTCCCACGCTGCTTAAAAATAATGGCGCCCAGGGTCTGATTGTTTTCGCTCATACCCTGCATTATGGTTTGCCAATCCTGACAAGTCAAGTATTAAAACACATAAATAATACCACTACACTAATGTTACTGCCAATATCCCGATTTTAAAAGAAAAATATCATACCAGTTTAGAATTTTGGAAAACTCAAGTAGGATCATACGCCGCTTCTTTGTGGTTTTACCCATCTAAATATTTGTCATTTTCTAAGTTTGTTAGATTGTATTTATTGTTAGCGATTTTGTTTTTGCTGCTCAGCTTTCAAGTCTTCAAGTGCAAATTATGCCTTTTTGACAAATCCAGTATATACCGTACCAGTGAATGAGGTGATAACTTCTCTATAGACTCTTTTGGCGTTTTCTTTATCGCCAATACTAGAATATGTGTCGGCAGTTTCGAGTGTGGCACGGCAAGCCTGCTCACCACATATGGCAGCGGAAGTGCTGCTTAAGTATATTGATTTGCCTAAAAGAGAACCAAGATCGTGCTGCATTTCAGAGGCTAGTAGCTCAAGTTTGGCTACGCAAGCTGGATCTTTCGATGCAATGCATTCACGTTTTAGTGAAGTGAACTGTTGAGCTTTAAAATCATAATCTTCTTTCGCAGATTTTATTTCATTGTAGTCGATAGAAGACTGTGATGGTTGTTGTTCAGTTCCAGTAGCGCACCCAGCGAGAAAGATAATGACGATTGTAATACAGCAGAATCTAAGCCAATTGAGCATATCCACCCTCCCTTTTCATTAGATACTAGCCAATACGCTCTGTTGCCCATAAAGAAAGACGTTACCCGCGCCACTCCCATGACACTCTGTTTAAGTGCGCGGATAGGGTTCCATGCGGAATGAGCCGGAGCCTGCTGGCCGCTATTTCTCTCCGCGTCCTTGCATGGCTTAAGCTCCAGCAGGACATCCGAGAAAGATTCGGCCGGGGGATGCACGGGGATGGACAGGAAGCTGGATAGGGCCCTTGCTTCGAAGGCTGAAGGCCCTCTGTCCCATCTCCAGCTTTAGGCAACTCTTTGTCTTATTTAGCCAACAGCCCCCCATAGAACCGGCCGAATGCATGAGCGAGCAGGATCGAAAAGACCAGAATGCCCGCTCCGAGGACAAGGACGTGCCTGGTCTTGCGCAGTTCGAAGTTCCCGACCCGGCACACAAGCAGATAGCCGACAGCAAGGTTGAACAGGCCCCACAGGACATTGACCGTCGAGGACGACAATCCTACGCCGGGCGGGGTCGCGAAGGGGCTCTGAAAGGCATGGCCCGAGACCCCATTGCCGAGATGGGGCAGCGCGTTCGCGAGGAAGGCGCCCCCGAGGAAGTACGCCAGGTAGTGGTACCAGCGCATGACTGTCTCCATTTTAGAGTTCTATTCTTCGTGTAGGCCACCGTTCAGTTATTCGTAGTCTTGATTATAAACCCCACTCCCTCAGCTTCTTGAGCATAGGGTAATTGGTGAGGTCGTGATGGATGGGGGTTACGGAAATGTATCCCAATGCGAGTGCATGGGAGTCCGCGCCGGGGTCGTCGTCCTGCTGGATAGATTCGTTTGTGAGCCAGTAGTAGACGTGATTTCGCGGATCTATCCGGCGGTCGTACTTTTCCAGGCACTTGAGATTGCCCTGCCTGGTTACGCGCACTCCGCAAATTTTATCCGCCGGCAGGTCCGGGATGTTGACGTTGAGGCATACGCCGGGCGGCAGCCCCTCTTTTCCAACCATGGCGACCAGTTTTGGAATGAATTCTGTTGCGGCGCTGAAACTGGCCGGCGTAAAAGAATCGATTGATACGGCTATCGACGGGATGCCGAGAACGGCCGCTTCGGTCGCCGCTGAAACAGTGCCCGAATAGATTACGTTTACTCCCACGTTCGCCCCGAGGTTGATTCCTGATACAACAATCTCCGGGGGCGGGTCCATCAGTTCGCCTATTGCAATTTTTACACAGTCGGCGGGCGTCCCTTTCAGGGCATACCCAAAAAAATGGCCGTTTCGGTTCACCATGTTGACGCGCAGAGGATCGAGCCAGGTAATCGCGTGCCCCACGGCGCTCTGTTCTGTTTCCGGAGCAACGATGGTTACTTCGTGCTCCACGGACAACGCCAGGAAAAGAACCTCTATTCCTTTCGAGAAAACTCCATCGTCGTTAGTCAGAAGAATCTTCATAATTCTCAAGTTCCGCCTTCGTTTTGAGTGCGTCCCTGGCAGATTCGATGCCGAGTTCCAGGGCTTTCCTGTTGAAATCTTCGGTCCCGCTGGCAATCAGGCTCATGACCGCCGCCTCGAGGCTGCTGAGGGAGACAGCCCCGGAAAGCGTGGCAAGGGCGCCAAGGGCTATAATGTTCGCCCCTATTTCTTTCCCCAGCTTTTGACGGGCTATCCGCGTAAAGGGAATCGCGATGGCCCGCGTAGTGGGAAGCTGGCTGACGAATGTCGAATCAACTATAAGCATTCCTGCCGGTTTGAGGTCAAAGAAATAAGCATCGCATGATTTCTGGTTCATGGCCAGCAACAGGTCGGGTTTTATGGCCTTCGGATAGTCAATTTCCCGGTCGCTTATCACTACTTCCGCCTTGCTTGCCCCTCCACGAGCCTCCGGGCCGTAGCTCTGGGTTTGGCAGACGTATTTCCCGTCATGTATTCCGGCCGCCTCGGCAAGGATGATTCCCGCGAAAATCAGGCCCTGCCCTCCGGAGCCGCTCAGGCGTATCTCATATCGCGCCACTGGGTCTCTCCTTCCCCGACACCATGGCCTTGGCCGCCTCCCGCACCTTGTCATATTCCTGGGTGTAAACCGGCAGGTCCCGGTCGGCCAGAATACCGACAGTGAATTTTCCCCGGAGCTGTTCCTGCGTCATCTCTTTGGCTTTTTCCACCCGAACGGCGGCTTCCTTCTGCCAACGAAGCATTTCCACCGCGCCGCCCATGCGGTTTCTTCTTCCGTACTGAGTATGGCAGTGGCTTACTACTTCAACCACTGCGAAACCCCGCTTGAGGATCGCCTTACCTATCAGTTCATCCAGCATCGAAGCATGAAAGACCGTGCCCCTTGAAACCATGCCGGCCCCCGCCGTGACTGCCAGTTCGGCAATAGAAAAGGCATGTTCGATGTTTCCGTAAAGTGCAGTGGAAGCGAACGCTCCGTACGGGGTTGTCGGGGAATACTGCCCGCCGGTCATTCCGTAGATATTGTTGTTTACTACGATGGCGGTGAGGTCAAGATTGCGGCGAGCGGCATGGATGAAATGATTGCCTCCGATTGCCGTAGCGTCCCCGTCGCCCATTATCACAATGATGTTGAGTTTGGGATTGCCGAGCTTTATACCGGTGGCGAATGTAAGAGCGCGCCCATGTGTCGTGTGCAGGGTGTTGAAATCGACATAAACGGATATCCTACCTGAACACCCGATCCCGGATACTATGACGATTTCGTCTTTTTCCAGCCCGGTGCCGTCGATTGCCCGAATAAGGGCGCCTAGCAGGATGCCGTTTCCGCATCCAGGGCACCAGACGTGAGGGAATTTTTTGTCGTGCCGCAGATATTTATGGACCAGCCTTGTAACTTCAGCCATTGTTAAAATCCCGAATCAGTTTTTAGTTTTGAGTTTTTAGTTTTTAGTCAGGCTGGGAATGTCCCAGCCCTGCGCATCTCTCCCCAACTCAAAACTCAAAACTCTTTTGGCCTGACCTTCGGCGATATTGGAGGATACGGAGTCCCAGCCCTGCGCATCTGTGAGATTATGACATACATACTCAGCCAAACTCCATTTCTTACTCAAAACTAAAAACTCAAAATTAAAAACTCAAAACTCATTACATTCTGACCAGCCGAGTCAGGATTTGGCCCGGGGTTATCAGATTGCCGTCTACGCGGTTTAGTGTCTCGATCCGGGTCGCTCCCTGGCTTATTCTCTTGATCTCTCGAGACATCTGCCCCATGTTGAGTTCCGGGACGAGCGCCACCCTGGCTCGTCGCAGCACCGGTTCAACCGCCTGCCTGGGAAAGGGCCAGAGCGTGATAAGTTGGATAAGCCCGGCCTTCACCCCACGTTCGCGAGCCTCCCTCACCGCCCGGCGCGCAGATCGCGACACGCAACCATATGCGATCACCAGTACCTCCGCATCCTCTGTCATTTCTTCCTCTATTTGCTGAATATCGAGGAGGTGCTGAGTGATCTTTCTGAAAAGACGGCCCATAAACGCGGCGATCTCATCCGACCGTTCGGTTGGAAATCCACGCACATCGTGAGTGAGCCCGGTTACATGATACCGGTAACCGTCGCCGAACACACTCATCGGCGGGACCCCGCGGCTGTTATCCTCGTAAGGTATGTACCAGTCGGGAGGCATATTTGGCCTTATACGGTCGATCACCTCAACCTCTTCGGGACGGGGCAGGTAGATTTTTTCACGCGTGTGCGCCACCACCTCATCGGCCAGCAGGATTACCGGGGTGCGGTATTTTTCCGACAGATTGAATGCCCGCACTGTAGTGGTGAAACAATCCTGGGTCGTGGATGCGGCCAGAACGATCACCGGATGGTCTCCATGAGTTCCCCACCGCGCCTGCATCACGTCGCCCTGGCTAACTCTGGTGGGCAGCCCTGTGCTTGGACCTCCGCGCATCACGTTAACGATTACGCACGGGACCTCGGCCGCGCAGGCAAATCCGAGGTTCTCCTGCATCAAAGAAAAACCTGGGCCGCTCGTCGCGGTCATCGACTTCACCCCGGCAAGGGAGGCCCCGATAACCGCGCCCAGACTTGCGATCTCATCCTCCATCTGGATGAAGGCGCCATCGACAGCGGGCAGTCTGTATGACATCACCTCGCTGATTTCGGTGGCCGGCGTTATGGGATATCCGGCAAAGAAACGGCAGCCGGCGGCAAGGGCGCCCTCGACTATGGCCTCGTTGCCCTGAAGAACAAGCTGGCGTCCTGGAGGTCTTTTTGTCATACATCCTCCGTCCCGGCTTTTTCATTTCTTTGGTGCACGCTTATGGCAAAATCCGGGCAGTGCAGCTCGCACCACCCGCACCCGGTGCACCGGCCTGAATCTATCTTGGTCGGAGCGCCGTCATCGTCGAGCATAATGCATCCTCGCGGGCAGAACGCAGAGCAGATGCCGCACGATTTGCACCAATCGCGAAAGATGTCTATCTCGAAGCGTTTGCCTTTCTTTGGTTTAGCACTTTCGGCCGTAACCCGTTTTCCTTTTTCGGATTGGCTGGGGCTCCCGCTTTTGCGCCGCAAGGCCATTTTACCCTTCTGTTGATCGCTTTGCATATCGCCCTCGAAATATAAATAATGTAAGGCCATATTTTATGCCGAATGATTTCAGAAGATAAATATTAAATCAGCCTCTGTCATTTGACTTTCCTTTTTGGAATCTGTATTTTAGGCGCAACGTCAACCTAATAGAAAGGGAGACAGATGAAAAATACTCAAAGGTATTTGGTGATCATTGCCGCAATCCTTCTGCTTGCTTCGTGCGCTTCCGGCCCTCAGATTTCCCTGCTGAAACCACTCCCGCCCGGCGAGGTGAAGTTGACGGATATCCAGATGCCGGAGTATGTGCTCGAAGATCTGCCTTATGACGTAATTCTGTCAATCGATTCCGAGGAAACGCCACAGATCAGGAGGGTTTGCTTCCGGTGGTTGACCAATGAGATTTCCTCATATTCGCCATCTCTTTACTGCTATGCGATGAACGGAACTTTTGGTACGGGTGGCCCGTGCTCGCAATGGACCTCCTCACCAGGCCAAGGTTCCTCTCCGTTTTGCGCCGAAACCTCAGACATCAATACGGACCTCCCTGGAAGGCTGATCGTCAAAATTCGGCCGGCCGATCTCAAAGCGAGCTACAACATGCTCGAAGGCCAGGTTGAGTATCTTTCAAATGGAGAGGTGCGCTTGACCAACGCGGTCAGGACACCAGTGAAAGTCGAGAGGTAGAAAATCACCTCAATTGCTTTGACTTATCTACGGCCTTCATCCGGGGGCACTGCAAAAAATCCCGGTAGTAAGTCTCGATGCAGGTATTTTTCCAGCTCCCTCCAATCCCATGGAAGGCAGCTTTTGTCTTTTAACGCCGGCCACGGCCAAGCGTAGGGAAGCGGGGACTCGAACCGGAGTTTTTCGTCTCGCACGGGGTGGCTGACTATAAGCTCCTTGGCAAAGAGCGCAATCTGTTTTTGCGGAAGCGGAGCGGGCGCGCCGTAGCGCAGGTCTCCCGCAACCGGGTGGCCAATGTGCGCGAACTGGACGCGTATCTGATGCCGGCGCCCGGTCTGGAGCTTGATTCGCACAAAAGTGCGGCCTTGCGCGTAATCGAGCACAGTGAACGAGAGTCTGGCCTCCTGAGCCCCTGTGGTTTTCCCTGATACCACCAGGCTCGACCGGTTCTCCCTCCTTTCGATGAAATGGACTAGGAGGCCGGATTTTTTCTTTAATTCTCCCTCCAATACCGCTAGATAATATTTTTCCGCCGTCCCGGTGCGGAATTGCTCGCTGATCCTTGCGGCGGCCTTGGAAGTGCGGCACAAAAGGATGACTCCGGCAACCGGTCTGTCAAGACGGTGAACCATCCCGAGAAAAACCCGGCCGGGCTTTTTATATACATCCTTGAGCCAGAGCTTGCCAAGTTCGAGCAGTGAGATTTCTTCGGTCTCGTCGGCCTGAACCAAGAGACCGGCCGGCTTGTAGACAACCAGCAGGTGATTGTCCCGGTGGAAGATCGGCCACGATGGATGAAAGAAGTAGTCGCCGTTCATAGCTGTCTTTGCCTGTGTGTTCTTGGATGACTCCAGGGTGAAGAGCCAAAGGAGGCCTCCCGCCCCCGCCCATCGCGTGTGATAGACCTGCCGCGCGGTCGGCCTCCGCGCTACGCGCTCACACGTCGCAAAGGGAGGCCGGCAAGCATGCTTCACTTTGTGAAGCAATGCGAAGCTCGCGAAGCGTGATCTATACACCGGAGGTACTTCACTTTTTAGAAGCGCCTCACATTTGGCTTGCCTCCAACCGCACCACATTTAGTGTCTGCGCTGTCTGCATGGCTGCGCGGAAAGAGCCGATTTTTTTAGCAGGGTGTTATATAAGTCTATAATACGAGGCCTCCCGCCCCCGCCCATCGCGTGTGATAGACCTGCCGCGCGGTCGGCCCCCGCGCTACGCGCTCACACGTCGCAAAGGGAGGCCGGCAAGCATGCTTCACTTTGTGAAGCAATGCGAAGCTCGCCAAGCGTGATCTATACACCGGAGGTACTTCACTTTTTAGAAGCGCCTCACATTTGGCTTGCCTCCAACTGCACCACATTTAGTGTCTGCGCTGTCTGCATGGCTGCGCGGAAAGAGCCGATTCTTTTTTTTTTGAGCAGGGTATTTATAAGTCTATGATACGAGGTAGTTTGCCCGCAATGCCGCCACACAGACACGGCGCTGAACCCGATGCCGCGCAGCTTTCAAAAATTCTGCACGCCTCGGGTATTTCTTTGCCGCCCGCCCAGACAGGGCAGCTATGGAAATATCACCAGTTGCTGAGGCAATACAACAAGGAACTGAACCTCACCCGGATAAGCAATTTTCAGAGCATGGTTCGCAAGCTATATATAGATTCGATCATGCCCGGCCGGATCATCGACCTGCCCTCGCCTCTCATCGACCTTGGCAGCGGCGCCGGGATGCCGGGAATACCTCTTAAGATCGCAAATCCCAAAATAGAGATCATCCTGGCCGAAAGCAGGCGCAACCGGGTCGAATTTATCGAAACAGTCCTAGGGCAACTGGGCCTGAAAAAGATAAGTATCCTGGGACACAGCGTAAACGCCTCCACTGAGGCGCCTGTAAACGGCATAATAACCCGGGCCGTGCAAACGATTCGCAAGACCCTGGAAAGAATCGTCGGATCGCTTGCCAAAGGCGGATTGGCGATTTTCATGAAAGGTCCGCAATGCCAGGAGGAAATAGAAGAGGCGATCGAGCGGTTTGGCAGCCGTTTCCGGCTAATCGGAGATCATCATTACCGCTTGCCGAATTCCTCCGACCAACGCAGGCTCGTTGTATTCCAACGGCTGGATTCACCGCCCTGGGCCAGAAAGGCTGAGCTCGCAAAGGAAAATCTGGTGAGAATCATCGAGAGCGAAAACAATGAAACCTACCGAAATCTGAAAAAGCTCCTCGCGCCTCGAGGTATACGCAAGCAGCTACAGGCGCTAGTTTTCGGACAAAAGCAGGTATCCGAAATGCTTGTGGGGCTTCCCGAAAAGTGCGCCGCATGGATCAGCCGCGCAGACCGAAACCCTCCACCTGAGGGTTCGCCCGCGCACCTGATGTGGTATCAACTCGCTCCCCCTCTTTATGAAACTCTTGATCTTTTCGGGACTTCCTACCCTATAGTGCTCGTGAAAATAGACGAGGTCCCGAAGTGGACGCCTTCCGAAGGCCTTTCGGCAGGGTGTACGCTCTTTGTCCCTTTTCAGGACCCGGAGAACGTAGGGGCTGTAATCCGGTCGGCCGTAGCGTTCGGCGCTGCCGGGATCGTAATGCTGGCCGAGGCGGCCAACCCCTTTCATCCAAAGTCTGTAAGGGCATCGGGGGGAGCGGTCTTCAGGGCCAACCTGCTTGAAGGGCCTTCCATACGGGATTTGCCGGAGGACCTGCCGGTTGTGCCGCTTTCAAATGAGGGCAAAAAAATTTCGGATTTCAAATTTCCTGAAAAGTTTGGGCTGCTTCCAGGGCTTGAAGGACCGGGGCTGCCCGACAGGTTCCGAAAGACAGCTCTTTCCATTCCCATTTCCAGGCGGGTGGAATCGCTCAACGCGGTAGTCGCCACCGCTGTCGCGCTGTTTGTATGGGCGCAGAGTCAGGACTGATTCGGCGTCGTCAACATTATCGTTATGCGCCGGTTCAATTTCCTGCCCGCCTCGGTAGCGTTTGATGCAACAGGCTTTGACTCCCCCCAGCCACGGGCTGTAACCCGGGAGGACGCCACACCTTTGTCGACCAGGGCCTTCTTTATGGTCCACGCCTGCAAATCGGATAAGGCGATGTTTTCCTCCTCAGAGCGAACGCAGTCTGTATGAACCTCCACTTTTATTTTCGTTTCCGGGTATTTTTTCACCACCTCGGCCACAGTGGCGATCTCCGTGCAGGTGGCCGGTTTAATCAGGTCGGAATTGGATTCAAAAAGCGTGTCGCACCCTATTGTTATGCAGATAGAGTTTTCGCACCTATCGATTTCCGTTCCGTCGAAACGCGCCAGGCATGATTGCAGCTCGACTCTTTGCCTCTCCTGACAATCAAGCACAAGGCCTGCGGGAACGTTCCGTTCGCACAGGGTTGTCGTGCTGCCGCATGCCGCCAGGGTAAGAGTGCAAAAAATCACCAAAAGGGGCCACCCCTGTCTCATGCTGTCCCTTTGATCGAAATTTAACTCATCAAAAAACTCCCCTGATCCTACATGAAAGAATAACAGAATCGCACAGTCAATGCAAGCCTGGATTGAGGAGGCTGGAAGTTCGATCCCGGATGCCGGTCTCTACGCTTCACGAGGTGCAGACATTAAAATCTAACCCTGATCTTCGTGTGGGAAGCCGGCTCTTTTCAAATTCAAAGAGTATAATTTCAATCTTTTGTAGATGAGATCACAAGAAAAGTGTTACCTTTGTCTTCGCAGGTCGGGCTTGTTTGTAAAGATTTGGGGATTTAAATGGCCGGCAGACTCTACCGAGACTACAACTCTTACTTACGGGAAACCTTTGGTTGCCGTGTGCAGAAGATTTCGCTCGACGCGGGCCTTGGCTGCCCGAACCGCGACGGGACCGTGGGGCGCGGTGGTTGCATATACTGCAACGAGAAGGGTTCCGGAACGGGGGCTGCACGCTTTGCCGGCATCTTCGAACAGATCAGGATCGGTAAGGAAAGGCTCGCCGGGAAATACAAGGCAAAGAAATTCATTGCCTATTTCCAGTCATTTTCCAACACATATGCGCCTCTGCCCAAGCTGGCGGCCCTTTACGGCCAAGCCCTCGCAGATCCCGATGTCGTGGGTCTCAGCATAGGCACTCGCCCCGACTGCGTTACCGATCAAACCCTCGACTACCTGGGACAGCTTGGTGAAAACAATCTGATCTGGTTGGAATACGGGTTGCAATCGGCAAAAGATGAGACCCTGGAGCGCATTCGCCGGCGGCACTGCGTGGCGGCTTTCATTGACGCCGTCAAACGTAGCCGTGCCAGAAAAATCCCCGTTTGCGCGCACGTAATACTCGGCCTTCCCGATGAGAACACCGAAGATATGCTCCATACGGCAAGATTTCTCGCTCTCCAGGACGTCCAGGCCGTAAAAATACATCTGCTCTACGTGATCAAGGGAACTACTCTCGATGAGATGTACAACTCCGGCGAGTACTCGTGTCTTTCCCGCGAGGCTTACGCCGCCGCTGTCGGAGAATTCCTTGCGCTCCTGCCTCCGCATATCATTGTCCAGAGACTGACCGGAGACCCACACCCGGAAGAGCTTGTGTCGCCGGTCTGGGCGCTCGATAAGCAGCGCAATCTTGAAGCCGTTCGGGCATATATGGAGAACAACGGGCTGTATCAGGGAAAAAACTACGGCTAAATTCCCCTTTTCATCGGATTAATACTCTTTTATCAGGAAAACTCAATGGAGACTCAAATCCCCGATATCAAAAAAATGCGCAAGCGGTTGCTGGAACTTATCCTTGAATATAGCTTCCAATATTCGGAAACACCCGGATTCAAGCTGGCGCACGGCGGAACGAGCCGGTTTTACTTTAACTGCAAGCGCGTCACTCTCGACCCGGAGGGCCAATACCTGATCGGAAACCTGGTTTTCGAGGCGCTCAGGGACCTCCAAATTAACGCCGTTGGAGGGCTCACCCTGGGGGCCGACCCCATTGCGAATGCAACCGCCTACAGTTCATGGCTGAGAGGCCGGCCCATCCAGTCATTCATTGTCAGAAAAACCAGCAAAGACCATGGAATAATCGTCCCGATAGAAGGAAAGGTGAAACCGGGAGACCGCGTGGCGGTAGTCGACGACGTGATTACCACCGGCGGATCAACCCTACAGGCCATTTCAGCGTGCAGAGAGGCCGGACTCGAGATTGCCGGCGCCCTCACCCTTGTTGACCGGCAGGAAATGAACGGCCGCGAAAATATCCAAAAACAGGTCCCCAACTTCAAAGCCCTTGTCACTCGCGACGAAGTCATGCGAATGTACCGCGCGGCGCGCAGAGGCTGAGAGGCGCAGGTGCGATGAGATTCGCATTTAGGAATTGAGGAATTAGGGAATTTAGGAATTGAGGAATTAACCCGTAAATCCCTAAATATCTAAATCCCTAAATCCTAGTCTCACCCATCTCAGTATCCGCCCATCCGCCCTTTTCGTTTTTTTTATCCGCCCTGCTCTTTATCTGAAATCAACAGTGGTTATCTTTCGACAAAGAAAGTTCCGGTTAGGCCTCCTCAGATTGTCTGAGCTGCCGCCGGTAATTGCTTAAATAGAGGTCCGGGAGACTGAAATGACGAATAAATTTGAAATAGACGAACCCAGGGTGACCTGTTCCCCGTTCGCCGGCGGCGATATGGGCCAAAATCCTATGGATGAACAGGCCAGAAGGAGTTCCGAGTTGTACTACTCGCAAACCTTCGGGAAACACCTCTCGGATAAGGACGGGGGTGAAAAATTCTCGGAAGAAAAAAGGCTGATGAGAGAACGTGCCAAGAAGGCGAACAGGATTTACAGGAAGGTCTGTGAAGATCTTGACATGGGCGCCTGCTTCTTCAGCAATTTCGGAGAATGGAGCGAATACGTCGAGGGCAGGATGAGCGATGCTGAATTCCACGGCCACGCAACCGTACGAGCGCAACAGATGAAGGCGGACCAGAACTGAGGGCATCATCGGGAATGAGAAAAAACCGGGCATAGTCCCGCTTGCATATAGAAAGGGGTCATTGTCCCGATTACCTCCTGGCGGATGGGCCGTGTTTTGATAGAATGCAAACGCGGCTCATTCTCTTTTTGGAGGCAACAATGCGATCGGAACGTAACGCGGGCTACTGGATTGAAAAGCTGAACCTGGCCGAACACCCTGAGGGTGGCTGCTTCGCCCCGGTTTTCCGCGCATCGGAGCAAATCGGCAGGGAGGGCCTCCCGGACCGTTTCACCGGGAATCGACCGATTGTGTCTTCCATTTACTATCTGCTCGAAAAGGGCCAGTTTTCCGCCTTCCACAGGCTGAAATCCGTCGAAATCTGGAGCTTTTTCGAAGGGGACCCGCTTACGATCCACGTCCTCGATCCACTTGGCGATCTGATTGAAAAAAAGCTGGGACCCAATTTCAACAAAGGAGAGTCTTTCCAGGTAGCGATAGAGGCCGGGAACTGGTTTGCGGCTGAACAGCGGGGCCCGGGACAATTCACTCTGGTTGGGTGCACGGTGGCGCCCGGATTTGAGTATGAGGACGTGGAGATTGCAGGGCGGGCGAAGTTGCTGGCCAGGTATCCGCAACACCAGGAAATTATTGAAAAGTTGACAAGGTGATAACGAATTCGAGATCGCTTTTGCCCCGCCTTTTTCAAAGCCGGCCAAAAAACCGGCTCGCATAGCAGCTGCGATAAGCCAGCAACTCCCTTACCCAGCCGCGGATCAGTTGCGATTGTTAATGTGCTGATAGCGTTTAGCGAGTTCACAAGGCTCTCTTTTCCGGCAATTTGGCCGGTTAAAATCTCCGAATCATTTCTTCACCTGTTTACCGGCAGAGCAACCTCAGGATATTTGCAAAAAGGGTGGACTATCTCCGAACCTGAGATCTCAGTTGCTTAAAGGGTTTATTACGTAAAGTGGAAAGCTGGATTGAGTTCCCCAGATAAGGAGGGCGATATCTGACTGAACGAACCAAACTACCTTTGAATCCAATGCTCGGCCAGCGATTTCATCATTTGTCCTGAACAGAACTTGATTTGACGCTGGGTCAGGCTCCTCCTGGGCTTGTCAATGACAGCTACATCCCAAAACTCTCGTTTAGGTTCTTTTCGCTATAAGCTTCTTTGCCTTCCCGGAACGTTGCCATCGGCGTTCTGCCATGGGAACGCTTCCCCGGCTGAGTCCTCTCGTTTATTTTACTTACAAGCTACCCTGGAGACAGTACCATTTTTGCTTTGTTCACAATACTGTTTTCCGTCGTCACCTACGCATGTTCTCCAATAACTACCGTCAGTTTGAATCATCCAATTTGTACAACTGGGCACTGCTGAAACGATAGTGCTATTGAATGCGATTGCAACAAAGCACACCGAAACAACAAGAAACAATGCAAATAAAATCTTTTTCATTTTCCTTTCTCCTAATTGTAAGGTTCATTGCGATTTTATCCCTTTTACATCCAACTACTTATGAACTGATTAGTAGCGATTCGAAACAGGGGCCGGGATCGCCCCGGTATCTTGTCCCTCTTTGGCGTAGGAAAGAGCAACGTTTAACTCTGGTGAGTCAGAAATCGTATACCAACTGGAATGCTGGACCGATGCTCCGATTTGTCGATCATTTATATCAAAATGAACATCGAGAAGTGCTCTTCCTTTTCGTGGAGTGCGCAAATCGGTTTCGACTTTTCTCATCCACTTATATACCGGTACATTGTTAAACGTACCGGTACCTTGCTGGTTAAGATACATGCTCCAATAAATGATGGTACCGCCTTGTTTAACTACACTGTCTGTGTCAACATAAACGATCCCGTTCATTCAAGGCACTTCAACCCAGTTAGTAGCAAAAGCGCTGCTGGACACAAGAAGCATACAAAATGCCATTAAGTAGATGACTCTTGTTTGCATGCTGATGTCTTCTTAATATACCGTAAGTGTTAATTGGGATACTTTACCGATTGACCCGATTATATCTCTCATCGTTCCAGTACAACAATAGACTAACCTACCACTGCTGCTACCGGTCACCACAGGTCCTGTACTTTTAGTTAGAGCCGTCTAAATCTCTCTGAGCCTATTCGCCACCACCTAAACCTTCGGCTGCGCCTGCATTCTCCGGTCCATGAGGACTATCCGGTTTTTCCGGTGTATTTGCAGGAACACGAGCTGGGACCGGAACCGGCCAAGTGGGAAGCATAATGGTCTTTGTCTGTTCCGGTGCTGGAGCAGGTTTCATTTCCGGTTCGGGTTTTTTTACCGGAGCAGGTTTTGGCGCTGGAGCCTGACCATTTTGACTCTTGCTGGTAGTTGCTTGGTTTCCGGGGCTTACCGAATAGTTATCATTGAGCTGCGGTTTGGGCGCCGGTTTCGGTGCCGGTTGAGGTGCGGGCCGAGGTGCCGGTTGGGGTGCGGGCCGAGGTGCCGGTTGAGGTGCTGGTTTGGGCGCCGGTTGCGGTGCCGGTTGAGGTGCAGGCCGGGGCGGGGGCGCACTCTGAGTCTTTTGTTGTGCCCATACAGAAGTGGTCACCATGAATGCAACAGAAACCAGCAGGTAAGGTATTTTTTTCATGTCAGGTTCCTTTCTAGTTTAACCGGATATGTCTCTTCTGGGGTTTTGTTGATGATCCCGCTTTAATCACAACGTTCACTCTTTCACCCCGTGCTTACGCAGCAGGTCCGCCATGAACTTATGGCCTTCAGCCAACGCCCGGCGCAGCGGCGTCTTGCCTTCCTTATCCTTGGCATTCACATCTGCGCCTTTGGCCAGCAACACCTCCGCTACGTTCTTCTGGCCGAAACCCATCGCAACGTGCAACGGCGTCTCGCCTTTATAGTTCCTGGCGTTGACGTCGACGCCTTCGGCCAGCAGCAATCCCGTCACGTCCTTAAAGCCTACCGCCGGACGTGCCCCTCGCGCAAAAGCCTCCCCATTATAACGCGCTGCTGCGTGCAGCGGCGTGTTGCCTTCTGCGTCCCTTGCGCTGAGATCGGCGCCCCTGCCGAGCAGCAATTTCACCACGTCTTGGCAACCGTAACGCGCCGCCACGTGCAGCGGCGTTTCGCCGCCGTTGGCCCTGGCGTTGACATTGGCGCCCTTGGCCAAAAGAACCTCGGCAATTTGTCGATCACCCCGCCACGCCGCCCAGTGCAACGGCGTTTCGCCGTCGTCGGCCCTGGCGTTGACATTGGCGCCCTTACCCAGCAACAGTTCCGCCATGTCGGGCTCGCAGCAGCGCGCCACAGAGTGCAACGCCGTTAAGCCATTGTTGCCCCTGGCGTTGACGTCGGCGCCCTGAGCCAGCAGCAGTTCCGCCACGACCTTCTGGCGGCCCAGCGCCGCCCATTGCAAGAGCGTTAATCCATAGTTGTCCCTGGCGTTGACCAACTCGGGTTTGCCTTTAAGCAATGTCTTGACCTTGTCGACCTCGCCCGCTTGGGCCGCATCCTGGAACTCATGCACCATACGGCTTTCAGCATCTTCCGGAATGCCTGGAGGTGGACTGATCTCACGCGCCAGCTTGATGATTTTCTCCTGCAACACAGTACCGGAAGGGTTCTTCCGCAAGTCGGCGACGTTTTGGTTAAGCGTGTCTGGCGGATTGGTTGATTGAGCGTTGATTGAAACAACCGCTAAAAACGTTACAACAACAAACACGCACACAAATAATATGTTAAGTCTCATCGTGATGTTTCCTTATCTTTGTCAGCAAAATGCCGTCAACGCTGTAAGATATATTTTGTTCATGGTTCATCCTGCTTCAGCATTTGCCTCATATTGATTCTTATCCTTGAGAATGAATAGCCTTTCCCTAACCCTACGACTCCACAGCCTCCCCGTAGTACCAGCGGCCCCACGTTTATTAGTTTTATAGTAGAACCAAGTTGTAATCATATCGCCATTAAGTTCGAGCCACTTTATATAAATCCGTATCTTCATAAATAATCCATCTACTGCCATTCAAGCCGGCCAGCCAAGCCTTGAGATCGGTGTCCGATGATGCTGCATGTGCAGGTGTTATCAACACGAAACCAAGCATGGAGGCCAAAGATACGGAAAGGCACATATTTCTCATGTTTCATTGCTCCTGGTGTAGTATTTCTGACTGGACTTTCAGAGACTGGCGAAACAACAATATCCAACCGACTGAAAAGCCAAAGAAAATCGTCCTTAAAGGTGTAGAACCCAACCCTGTTTTATCTGATACCCCAGGCTGGCCAGAACTTG
>JBEKTT010000095.1:0-16298 GCA_049515795.1 Syntrophobacteraceae bacterium | reverse complement strand
CGACATACAGATGACGATGCGCTATGTCCAGGTCACCCAAACCGATTTACAGCGCGAATATCTCCTGGCCCGTCGGAAAATGAAAACAATCCATCCACTACCTCGACTTCCAGGAGCCACCCGGACACAAGGCACCAGTACAATCGCAGAAATCCGCAACAGTCTGGAAGCAATCAGGCATCAACTTGAAATGTATCGCCGCCAGTTGGGTGATCAAAGTGCGGATCGCAAGCTCCACTCTGTATTAAGAAGTCTCGTCCGGCTCCGCACATCTCTAGCCACTTTCCATAAACTACAAAGTGGTACAGATTAGCCGGTCAATGGCCTCGAAATCATTGCTGTAAGAAGCCTGGGGTTCGCGGAGACCGGATTGGTCATCCGTTCCGGAAATCCTTCGTCCCTTAGCCTCCATCCTTCCCGCTTCCCGCTTCCCGCTCCCCGCATCCCGCTTCACCCTTCCTCGCGAGGCGATGGAACCAGAAGGAATTATTTTCTTTTGCTTTTTCTGTTCACTCGTCACCCTTCCCTCAATTCCTTAATTCCTCAATTACAACTGGTTTTGCCTCCGTCCTCCGTCTTCCGTCCTCCGTCGTCCGTTCCAACCTCCCCTTTAGCTTTGGGAACTGATCGAGGTCCGTATGGGGCAGGAACAGAGCGGCAATGTAATGAGCCATAAAGGATGGCGTCTGGGAGAGTTCGAAGTTCGTCATCTTTTTCATTACATTGACAACGTCTTTTCTGATCCGGTTGGTCAGTGCACACATTCTTGCGCCGAGAAGCGAACCGTTCCCGATGTAAGTTATTTTGTCCGGATCTATTTCAGGAAGCAGCCCTATGGTCATGGCCATTTCGATGTCGACGTGGCTGCCGAATCCGCCGGCCAGTATTATTCTGTCAAGGTCCGCGATTTTGAGGCCCACCGCCTCGAGCAGGGTCTGGCACCCGCTGTAGATGGCTCCTTTTGCGCGGATGAGGTTCCCGATATCGTTTTCGGTAATGACGATGTCCCTTCCAATTTGAGTCTTTCCTTTCCGAGCCAATATGTATTCATAAACGCCGTCCATTTCCCTGAGCCTGTCTGATTTCAGGTGGTGGTTGAATTTCCCGAGGTTGTCGATAATTCCCGCTTCGAAAAGCCTCGCCACAATATTGATCAGGCCTGACCCGCATATGCCCCTGGGCCTCACGTCTCCCACTGTCAGGATCATTGGCTCCAGGGTGTGCGGATCGACCGAGAAATCCTCGATTGCCCCCCGGTCCGCGCGCATGCCGAACTGGACGCCCCCGCCCTCGAAAGCGGGTCCGGCCGAACAAGCGGCGCAGGTAAGCCAATCCCCGTTGCCGATCACAATCTCGGCGTTTGTGCCTATGTCTATGAAAAGCGAGACCTGATCGGAGAGATGTATTCCCGAACCCATAACACCGGCGACGATGTCCCCGCCGATGAAGCTGGAAATGGAAGGATAGACGAGGGCGGTCGCGTGGTCGACCAGATCGATCCCCAGATCGACGGCCCGTATGGAAGGATAAAGGGTGGACGCCGGCACGTAGGGATGCCGCCTGATGTACCTGGGGTCGATTTGCAGAAGGATCTGCGTCATCGTGGTATTGCCAGCAAACGTAATCGTAGAGATTTGCTGGCGATCGACCCGGGAGATTTCAATTACTTCGTCGATTATCCTGTTTATGGTCCGGATGACGACTTCGTGCAGGGTATCGAGTCCCCCGGGCTTTTCCGCGTATATGATCCTCGAAATAATGTCTTCGCCGTAGCTGATCTGGCCGTTGAAGTCTCCATGCTCGGCAAGCACGCTTCCCGTAATGAGATCGATCAGTTGTCCGTAAACGGTCGTGGTGCCGATATCGACAGCTAAGGCAAAATTTCTGCCGGTGGCGTCTCCGGGTTCTATGTTGATGACATGACTTTTTCCGCCTTCGAAAACGGGCCGGGCGAGGGTAACGGTAACCTTGAAGCCTGCTTCTCTCAATATCCCCGGAATCTTGCGAATGACCGGAAGCCGCACCACCAGCCTGTGTTCATCGTGTTTAAGCCTGAGAAAACCGACAAGACGTGACGTATCGGCGAGATTGTCGGTGCTTGTCGGCTCAGGCAGTTCAAGGTACCTTTTCTCAACGGGGGGTATAAAAAGACCCTTGCTCTTCAGGTCTTCCAGGTTCATCTGCTGGATTCGGGCGGTCCGCCTGGGGGGGACCCTGTTCAAGACACTCGCGTCGATTTCCGATTCGACCGGGACGCGAACGGTCAGGTCGCTTTTGATTCGGCTCCGGCAGGCAAGCCTGTAACCTGCATCGATGTCCTCCTTGCTGAGAGACTCCGAGATACCGTCCTCTACATCTCCTTTTTCGATTATTATCCTGCACTTGCCGCACAACCCCTCCCCGCCGCAAGAGGCGTTCACGTGAACGCCTGCCTCCATGGCGGCGTGTAGGACACTCATGGAATCGGCACAGGTAATTTCTTTGCCGTGGGGTAGGAATTTGATTTTATGAGTTTTCATTTCGAGTTATCCGCTCCTTAGCAGGGTGATGAAGAAGGATTAGAATTCCCACAGCATGGCCAAAAACCCTATAGACGTCACCCCGGCGAAGCTTGTCCCGGAAGTCTTGAATCCGGGAGCCGTGGGCCACTGTCTTTTGCTTTGAAATCAATTAGTCGGGAGACAGCCTGGATTCCGGCTTCCGAGACTGTGCCGTAATTCAGTAAAGCCCGGGCAAATCCCATGGGACCAGGTCTTGCTTCCCCCTTTTGTAAAGGGAGATCGAGGGGGATTTCAAGCGCCTATGTAATATCGGAGAATCACAATCCCCCCTGCCCCCCTTTAGGAAAGGGGGAAAATACGAAAAATGTTACGTTTGCGACACAGCCTCTTCCGCCGGAATGACGAAATCATTAGCAACTTTCAAGCGTTTCTCCCACTAGAGGACCCTTTTTCATCACCCGGTTAGATTCCTCGCACGATAGACTTATATAATACCTTGCTCGAAAAAAAAATGCGCCTGACATGATAAGAGCGGCGACCCGTGCTCGCAGCCATGCAGAACGCACAGATACTAAAAGTGGTGCGTTTGAAGGCAAGCCAAATGTTAAGCGCATCAGAAAGTAAAGTGAAAATGGTGTCAAGGTCTCGCTTAGCGGGGCTTCGCCCTGCTTCACTTTGTGAAGTGGGCTTGCCCGGCCTCCCTTAGCGAAGTGCGAGCGCGTAGCACGGAGGCCGACCGCTCATTCTCGACAGCCCTCCCACCCACCCGCGAGACGGGGCGGGAGCGGGAGGCCTCAACCGGTTCTACCCACATAGACGCGCGGCACGCGCCCGGAAACGGCGCAGGTCAATTCATAGGGAATCGTTCCTATTCGCTCGGCCACGTCAAGTGTCTCGATGACACCGCCGGGCGATTCTCCCCACAGCAGTACTTCATCGCCGACTACAACGGGATCGCTTCCAACATTTACCATGATGTAATCCATTGTAACCGTGCCAACGATCGGATATCGCCTGCCCCGGATCAAAACTTCTCCGTTGTTTGTGAGCCTGCGGCTCAGTCCATCCGCATATCCAATCGGCAGCACAGCGATCCTGGTCAGCCCGGGCGTTATCCACCGCCTGCCATAGCTGATGGGATGTCCCCCGGGCATTTCCCGCAGGTGAGCGATGTATGATTTCAGGGACATGACTTGCCTGGGCAGGATACTCCGGGAGGTCTCCTTTGACGGATAATGACCGTACATGAGGATTCCGGGCCGTACGGCGTCGAAATAGCTCTCCGGAAGGTCGAGAATCGCGCCGCTTGCAGCCATGTGAACGATCCTAGGCCTTTTCGCAAGCTGTGGAAGCATGGCGAGCACTTCGCGAAACCTTGAAAGTTGAAGGTTCGCAAAGGCCTTGTCCCTTTGGTCGGCTGTCGAAAAGTGGGTGTAGAGTCCTTCCCATGCGCAGGTCTTCGATTTTACCAGCCGGTCGAACAAATCCGGGGCCTTGTGCAAAAGCAGCCCTACCCTTCCCATTCCTGAATCGAGTTTGAGATGCACCGAAGCGGGCAAGCCCCGGGAATGCCCGCAGGCCTTCTCGACCCAGCCCAGATCTTCCTCCCCAAAGATGCTGAGAGTTAACCCCGCTTTTACAGCCTGCGCAATATCATCGGGAAAGAGCCGGCCAAGCATAAGGATACGCTGGGATATGCCGCTTTCTCTGAGATCCATCCCCTCCTCGAACCGGGCGACGGCAAACATGGCGCACCCTTCCAGGGCAAGCCGTTTGGCGACAGATACCGCGCCATGCCCGTAAGCATCTGCCTTGATTACCGGAATAACCTCTGCGGACCCAACCTTTGCGCGAATGCATCCGATATTATGGGCAAGGTTATCCAGGTTTATTTCCGCGTAAGTCCTCAAGCTCATAAAATCCCCGCATTTTTTCTCAGCAATTCCAAGGCCGCCTCGCATCTTCTTCTAAAGCGGGCGGCCCACCAGGCGGCGCGTCTTTTCCGCCTGGCTTATCGGCCAGCTTTTCCACCGCGTTCAGGTATTCCTCAGAACGGTCGAGATAAAAGGAAAGAGGTCTTGCGAATCTTTTCCCCACGATGCCGTCCAGGAGCAATTGACTGATCTCCGGCTTTCGTTTCAGCACGGATTGCGAACGCAGCAGGATTTGGCGCTCTTCGTGGGACATCCCCTGGAGCAGCGCGCAAAGCACGTTTCGCGCCCGTGGCTGGTACATCCAGAAATAGAGCAGGTCCAGGGCGTTTATTATGATAATCTTCTCGAGGTCACGGGCCTCGGAACTTAGCCTCAGCATGAAATCCCTGGGCGATTCCAGCATCTTCAAAACGTCGGCCTCGGGATACATCAGCTCCAGTTGCGCATATGTGTCGAATAACTGAGTCAGCTTGGCGGCATAATCGCCCGTGCGTATCTCAATAAACTCATGGCGGTCCGCAAGCCCTTCGATAACCCCGCCGACGCAATCCGAAGCGGCTTTGGATATGATGGCCGCCCACCTCTGGAGCATGCCGGATACATCCACGACGCCAAAAGCGGCCACAACCCCTCCGGCCGCAAGGTTCAGCAAAAAGGCGAGCGGAATCGACAGGACTGTCCGGAAAAGGAGGTTGCCCGTGGCAGCGGCCTTTGGAAGTCCACGCCACCTGTTGTGGCCGAACATATAGAGTCCATTGGCGATTGCCATGATTGTATAGAGAAGCACCGGATCGGTGGAGACGGTGACCCCAAAGGAGCGGTCGAGGATAAGAGTTTTGACGGCATATTCAAGCAGGGGAACGGAAAGGCCGGTGAAGAGAAGCGAATCGCTTATCCTTCCCCAGTTGATGTAGCTGTCCCACTTGAGAAGAGGAGACCGCCTGATTCCACCCGCGCCGAAAATCGACTGCACTATATTCCTCAAACCGGTTATTCCAAACCAGATAAAACCCCCGAACCATGCAAGCACCCACCAGTTCGCCGTCAGATAGAAAGTTAGGAAAGCCGGGATAAAACCGGCCACGATCTTCATGGCGTCCTTCAGGATGGTGTTCAGGTAAATCCATGATATTTCAGTTTCAGGCGCCCTGGTTGCCGGACAAATCTCGAGGCCGTTGCTGTTGTCTTCGCTGACGCCTCCCAGGGTGACAATGTTGCCCCTGGCGACTATGCGAGTCGAGAGTTCGCGGATTTCCCAGCCCTCTTCGCGCTTCTGCCCTATGCGGCGCAGCCCCGGTATATGGCCCGCAATGCCGTAAAGCAGGCGAAAGAAACGAAGAGACCCTCGTTGCGGGATGTAGGTGTTGCGGAAAAAAGCGTCGATCCATACAGGAATTATCAGCCTCTGAGGACCGGTCGAGAGCCGGACCTCGCTTTGCGCCCTCACCGGAAGCGTACCCAATACGGCAAGCCCCATTCCGTGAAGCCGCCGGGAATGGCCGGTGGAATCGCTTCCGATTGTCGAACGCAGCGGCCCCTTTTTATAGTATGCATGCAGAGTCGAGATGTTTCGCAGGATTTCACGGAATTTTGAGATCCGCTCCGGGCTGCGCCCTTCATCTTCCATGCGCTCAATCATTGCGCGGATATGTTTCTTCAGGCCTATAACGTTCCCATCGTTTATGGCCCTCTGCAATTGGTTTATTTCGTGATAATGGACGTTCTTTCCGGAGGAAAAATCCTTAAGATTGAAAATCTCGAACTCGCTGATCGCCCCTTTGCAATCGTAGAGAAGCTCCAGCACATCTTCGGATTTGAGATTGCTCAGGTTTAGCGTTATGGAGTAGCCCGCCGACAGCCCGGCCAACCGGTCAAACAGCTCGCAGGGTGTCAACCTGAGCAGATTTGGAACATCGGGACCTTCTCGAGGCACATGTGGGTCGGGAATTTCGGGGTTTTGGGCAGGCCTCAGGCAGCGATCCACCAGCGCCTCCGAGTCAAGCTTGTTCATCTCGTTAACAAGAGAGGCGATCTTAGTGCGTTGCTCCAGGGAGCCCTGCTCGAAGAGGGGCCTTAGCTCTTCAACACGCGCGCGCATTACCGGAAGCAGGTTGTCATGTATGAATTTCGCCAAGTGAAGTATTGAGGGCTGACCCGCACCCACGTAGGAAAGAAACGCGGCCTGATCGAGGCGATCCAGGTTCAGCCCGTAGCTTTCATTGATCTCCAGCCGGTGGCGCCGGTTGAATTCCTCAAGAACCGCCAGAACATATTGGCCCTGATACTCGGAAACTTTCCTGCCGTGCTCCATAAAAGACTTCGTCCGCCGGTCGGCAAGAAAGGAAATGAAATCTTTCGCATCAGATAAGCCTGCCGGTACATAGATAAGCTGAATGTAGGCCCCGTAAAACCTGGCCGAAAGTTCTACGCCGATCCGCACAGAGAGGCCCATTATCTCGGCGGCTTCCAAAAGCTCTTCGGCAGCCCTCGGCGGCACATAGTTGTAATATATTACGGTGAGGCGACGGATACCCTTGATCCAGGCGTCCATTATAAGATGTGATGGCGATTTGCGCCCTTTGGTGTTCGAATCGTGAACGTGACCGTCGAAAGAGGCCTGGTTCCATTCTTCGGGCATCTCAAGCAGATGATACCGGCGCAGAAGGGAGCGAATTGACCTTGTCTTGCCGATAACCGCCATGCGAAAATCGTGAGCCAGTTTCAGTTGCCGGATTTTGCCGTCGCGGCTCCGCACCATTTCTTTCATAATTTCCAAAAGGACCCGCGCGGCATTTTTCCGCATGTGCACTTCCCCGCTGCTCATGACCTCGTCACGCAGGCAACGCAGGGCAGTGATGCGTTCATCGGCTTTACCGGCTTCCAGAGACTCCAGCAGCCTTAAGGCGGCATAGGCCATTCGCAGCCCCACCGAGGCCGCCAGCTCTTTGATACCGCGCGGGTGAAGCTGCGGGTAGAGGAGGTTCTTCAGATATTGGAAGGATTCTCTACGGTCGAGTACGTCATTTACGAGGCTCAGCAACTCGTAGTCGCGATTGTCGAAAAAGATTCCCGGGATTGCCTTTCCCATAACGCTCTTCCGATTTGCCTGAGGTCGATGCTATAATCAAATAAAGTTTAGCACCAAATATCGAACATGTACAAGCACGTGGATTGATGTAATGATAACAACTGATTATCGTTCAGCCTGGACCCGCTATGGACTGAAACCAGATTGCGATCATAGTGGTACTTAAATTGCGAGCCAGTTGGCCGAAATGCCCCGAGGGGGCTTAATAAGTCAGCCCAGGGTGGCGTCCCGCGAGGCGCGGGACGCCACCCTGGGTATGGATACACACAGGTTGAACGCAACTTGGTGTGAGACGGAACGGGGATTGAAAAGAATTTGGGCACTCAACCTTCACATTAAGGAGCTGACATGCGCACCATCGAAAATGTCGCCGAGATGCAGAGGCTGGCGGACACCTGGCGCGCTCACGGGGAGCGCATAGCTTTCGTACCGACCATGGGCTTTCTCCACGAGGGCCACCTCGATCTTATGCGCGCCGCCCGGAAACTTGGAACAAAGACTGTGATCAGTATTTTTGTGAACCCGGCCCAATTTGCGCCCACCGAGGACTTCGAAAGCTATCCGCGAGACCTTCACCGAGACCTCGATCTTTCAACGGCTGTGGGAACGGACCTGGCATTCGTCCCCAGGGTGGATGAGATGTATCCGGAGGGATTCCAGACATATGTAAATGTCACTGAGGTGACCGAAAACCTTTGCGGCAGGAGCAGGCCGGTTTTCTTTCGCGGTGTCGCCACCGTAGTCAGCAAGCTGTTCCACGCTGTAAAGCCCCATATTGCAGTATTTGGACAAAAGGACTTTCAGCAGCTTGTAACTATCAGGCGCATGGTCAAAGATATGAATATGGATATCGACATCGTCGGTCACCCGATCGTCAGGGAGCAAGACGGCCTTGCCATGAGCAGCCGGAACACCTATCTCAAACCCGAGGAGCGGCCTGCGGCCCTGCGGCTCAACCGTTCCTTGAAGGAAGCCCAGGAGCTTGTCGACTCGGGAGAAAGAAACGCAGGGGTGATTTTGAAAGCCGTCAACACTTGCCTTACAACCGGCGGCGGGGCCACTGTCGATTATGCCCGGCTCTGCAATCCGGACACTATCGAGGACGTGGAGGTTATAAGCGGGCCGACTCTGCTCGCTCTGGCCGTCTGGGTGGGAAAGACCCGGCTGATAGATAACCACGTTCTGGAGCTTGGGGCATGAATTCTTTTGGAGGGTTGAGCGCATTACTACTGTTTATAAGGAGATTATTTGAGGGTCACCCGGCAAAGAGTACCCGCAGATCCGGAAAGGACAGTATCTGTCTGCTGTTAATTCGGCCTCTGGGGGCTTTAGAGTCTCTCCTGTCCTGAAAGGGCTCTAAATACCGCCTTTAGGCGGAAGATCCTCTTACCGCCTTTTGGGCGAAAGTCAATCGCGTTGGGCGTTCGCGGGGCGCCTTACCTATCGGAACTTAGTTGACGCTGCACTACGGTTTATCTTGTTATTTTCTTATAAACCCAAAGTAGAAAGAAATCAGAAACAGGGCAAAATGAATGAAGCCTCGGAATCCCAAAAACTCGGGCGACAGAGTAAATCCGAAGAAAGGAACCGCAATGTGGCACCAGGATAGATACCAGTTCACCCCCGCTGAGACGAAAAACGCGCCCGATAGAAACTTAAAGATTTCCTTCCAGTTGATTCTCATAACTCAAGCCTCGGATTTTTTGAGAACTTGTCAATTTGAGAATTCCTTCGACTCCCGTGTGAAAAAATAGAGAAGCGTCGCTGCGGCCAAGCCTATAAAAGCAGGCAAAAAAGCAGTCTGGTAGCCTGCAAGTCCTGCCTGTTTTTCCACGGGAACGCGTTGGAGCACCCATCCCATCAGGTGGATATGCGCCCCTACGCCCATCATGGTGAAAAAGTTTATGCCCGTAAGAGCCATTCCGGCCATCTCGATAGGCATGACTCCTTTTATGTGTGCGTAAACAACATTGCCGATCCCGGCGAAAAGACCCAGCGAAAAAAAGGTGAGCGCCTGAAAAATGGGGTTTTGCTGGCCCAGTGACCAGGTGAGGCACATGGTTGTTGCGGCCATTCCGGCCAGGCCCAGGATTGCGACGTATTTTCGGGAGCCGAGCACGCGGTCGGACAGCCACCCGCCACCGGAGCTACCGGCGACGTAGCCGATGATGGTCCCTGTTATGATATTTCCGGCCTGCACGGGGGAAAGCTTGAAACACTGCATCAGGTAAGGCCCGGCCCACAGACCCTGGATCGCCATCAAGGTCCCGTATCTGAAGAAAGTTCCGCAGGAAATCAGCCAATAGTCACGGTTAAAAAAAAGGGTCTTCAGCTCGACAATCAGGTTTGTTCTTCGGGAGGCGCCGGTAACTTCGCCGGAAAGCCCTTGAGCCGGATAAGGCCTGTCCCGGACCACCACATGGAAAAAGATCGCCATGGCTGCCGTAAGCACCCCGACGGCTATAAAAGACACTCTCCAACCGACCCGATCGACCAGCAGGGCAAGGGGCGTGCTTGCGGCGATACTGCCTATGGTACCGGCCCCGGTCAGCAGACCTGCCATAGTGGCGAATTCCCTTGGAGAAAACCATTGCGTGAAGAGCTTCATGCCTCCAATGAAGTTCGCCGCCATGCCGAAGCCAAGCAGTGCCCTGCCGATTACCGCTTCATTAAAGCCGGCTGCCAGGCCGAATATGACTGCCCCCAACGAGCCGACAAGAGTCAGGGCTGTCATTATGCGCCGTGCTCCGAGCCTGTCCAACAGAAGTGCAATGGGGACCTGGGTAAACGCAAAAGCATAGAAGAACGACGCGCTCAGCATTCCCAGCTTCTCAGGCGAGAGCGAGAGGTCCTTTTGCAACTGCGGGGCGATGATTGCATTCGACGCCCTGTAGAACATCGACCAGAAGAAAAGGGCCGCGCAGAGCACAAAAAGAAACAGGTGCCGGTAAGAAAAGCGGGTGTGGGCTGAAAAAAACCGCTGGCCTTGACTGAAACTCTCCACTCGACTTGCATGCTCGCTGATCTCTTTGTTTTTCAAATTACTTTACACCGCAGAGGCGCAGAGGAATTCCACCACAGAGGGCACAGAGGAAAGCAATTGAACGAACAGACAAAACTAATGCAGAGGACAGAGGACAGAGGACAGAGCATAGAAGTCCCTTTTCCGTCTTCCGAGATCCGTCTTCCGCCTAAAAGACAGATCCCTGTTTGCTCCCGGTTTTTCTCACATGGCCATTGTCTTTTCTCTGTGCTCTCTCCTTGACCGGACCATGCCC
Source organism: Syntrophobacteraceae bacterium (assembly GCA_049515795.1). Taxonomy (GTDB): domain Bacteria; phylum Desulfobacterota; class Syntrophobacteria; order Syntrophobacterales; family Syntrophobacteraceae; genus SbD1. The sequence goes on along the minus strand of JBEKTT010000095.1, from coordinate 5,497 downwards.
CGTCTCTGTGGTGAGAATGTTCTGTCCGTAACCCCCTGTGGTGGATTTGAATAGTTTCAAACCGCCCAGGCTAAACCTCTTTTAACCTTTCTACCTTGGTAGTTTTACTTATCTCGGTCAGCCACTCTTTCCAGATTGCCGTCTGTTTCTGCCGGACTATCCTGCCGGATACCTCGGCTTTTTCCTCTTGAGAAAGCTCACCGGCCGGGTTTTTCCCCTGGAACTGGCAGACCACGAACTTGTTGCCCAGTTCCAACGGCCATTCCGGAAAGGGCTTGGAGTCCTGCAGACTGAAGATACTGTTGAGACTTGGGCCCTGAAGCAGCTTCAAGTCTTTATCGGGGTCCCGCATCGAAAAGAATTCACTCTGCCTGAGGTTGATATTGCGGGCCCCGGCGACATCGGCCAGGCTGCCTTTCTCTTTGGCCTGCGCCAGAATCTCTGAGGCCCTCTTGTGCGCAAGCCCCCTGGCCTGGTCTGCACGAAAATCCGTTGTGACTTTATCTTTGAGGTTTTCAAACGGGATCGGCTGAGGTCTTTTTATCGATTTCACCTGAGCGACTGCCAAACCCTTTGGAAGTTCCAGCATGTCGCTCACATCGCCCTCGCCGAGTTCAAACAGCTTTGCCTTGATCGGCGCGGGAAAAGCAGGCTGATCTTCCGACATCGTTATCCAGACGGGGCCGGAAACCTTCATTTTCATTTCAAGCGCCGCCTTGCCAATATCCTTTCTGGCGTAAGCCAGGTCGCGCAGGTTTCGCGCCTGTTTAAAGGCTATATCCTGGGCGCCCTGAGACCTGATATCCTTCTCGATTTCACTTCTCACCTCCTTGATAGGAGCGGTCCTCTCCTCGGTTATTTCCTCCGACTTGATTATATCGAACCCAAGTGGAGTTCGCACAAGCTCGCTTATCTCGCCCGGCTGCAGGGCAAAAGCAGCCGCCGAAAAGTCCTTATCCATCTGCTTGGAAGAGAAAAAGCCCAGCTCCCCGCTCTTCTTTGCAGTAGCTTCGTCCTGGGAGTATTTATTAGCCAGTCCGGCAAAGTCTTTTCCTGTCCTGGCCTCATCGAGAATTTTCCGGGCCTGCGCCCGGATATTGTCCACTTCGGCATGAGGCGCATCGGGCTTTACGCGCAACAGGATATGTTGTGCGCGCACCTGTTTCTCACGCTTAAATCGGGCCAGATTGTCCTCATAGTAGCGATTTATTTCATCCTCACTCGGGTGGATCTCCTTCTCCAGGTCTTCCCTGTTTAGCACAACGTAGGCAATTTCACGCCTTTCGGGTTCCATGTACCGATCCTCGTGATTCCGGTAAAAGCCCTGGAGGGCCGACTCCGCCACGGAGACATTGTCTTCGAATGACGCGGGGTCTAAGACAACGTATGAGACCTTTATTTGATCGCGGTTCAAATGGTAGTCGGCCAGGATTTCATCTTCAGTGACAACCGCGCGGCCCTTTATGAAAGCCTGGACTTTATGGGTGGTAATATCTTCAGACATCTGCTGCTCGAAGACATCGGGGGTCATACGCATCTGCCGCAGCACATACTCGTAGCGTTTTGCGTCGAACTTTCCCTCGCTCTGAAAGGCCGGTATCTCGAGAATCTTGAGCCTGACCTCGTCGTTTGTGGCCATAAGACCAAGATCTTTGGCGCCTCGAAGAATCAGATAGTGCTGAATCAGCGTCTGAAGCGCCTGCTCTCTAAGATTCAGAGCGCGCATGAGCTCGTCGGACAGCGACCCCCCAAACTGCTTGCGGACTCCCTCGACCATATTGTTGTAGACCGTGGTGTACTCGGAGGTGCTTATAAAGTGATCTCCCACCCTGGCAATGTCGTATTCATGGCGGGTCTGGTAAAGGTATCCACCCCAGCCGACGAAAACTATGATGACCAGCCAGAGAAGAACTTTTATACCCCACGATCTGGAGTGTTTTCTGACAAAATCGAGCATTGGCTCCCGTTTCCTTTCAGCGATCAAAGCGGTTGAGTGTTGCGGCGTACCAGTAAAAAGTAAAGAGTCGCGCCAAGACATGGCAGCGTGGAAACTACCGCAAACCAGATCACTTTGGACTTTGTGCTGGAAAAGCGCCGTCTTGGCACATCCACAATAGCCCACAACGTCGGGATTACGGGAATGATCACTATAACCATAAGTATCAGCAAATTCAATGGATTAAAGGCCATCCACCAACTCTCTTTCTGCCTTCTTGAGGCCAAACTCCCTGCCGTTTGACTGTCAGGCCGGGATATACTACGATGTTAACTGTAAAATCGCAATACCGGCTCTTATCCATTTTGGTGAAACACAAGGCAGGTGGCCTGTGCCCAAGCTATTCATTTCAGAACTGAAACCGAACCTGGAAATCGCTTCCCTGTTTGTCGCCTCGGAAAAGCAGTTGAGAACTGCCCGCAACGGAACGGTTTACCTCGATTTGAAGCTGTTGGATAAAACGGGCGATATCAGCGGCAAGATGTGGGAAAAAGCCGTTGAGGCCTCGGCGGGTTTTCAGTCGGGGGATATCGTCTACCTGCGGGCGAGAACCGAACTTTACAAGGATAGGATGCAGCTCAGCATTTCCGAAATAATGCCGGTTCCCGCCGGGGGGTACGATCCGGCCGATTTTCTCCCGGTCTGTCCTTTCGACCGGGACGCGCTTTTCGAACGATTAGGCAAGCTCCTGTCAGGAATGGCCGACTGTTTCGCCCGCCGCCTGTGTGAAGCAATTCTGGCCGACCCCGAAATCATGACCCGCTTTAAACTTGCTCCGGCTGCAAAGTCAATGCACCACGCCTATATCGGCGGGCTTCTGGAACACACTCTTTCAGTTATTACGCTCGTATACAGAATCTGCAACCATTACCCGGACCTTGATCGCGATCTGCTTATAGCGGGCGCTTTTTTGCACGACATTGGGAAAATCTCTGAATTCGTATATGATACACATATCGACTATTCGGACGCAGGGCGCCTGGTAGGGCATATGGTCCTGGGGACCCAGATCGTCGAGGACAAGATTCGAACAATTGAGGGCTTTCCCGAAGAGACCTCGCTCCTGATAAAGCACCTCATCCTGAGCCATCACGGGGAGGCCCAGTTCGGGGCGGTCAGGCTGCCGGCGAGCAAGGAAGCCTTTGCCCTGCATATGGCTGATGATCTCGATGCAAAGATGAACGCCATCAACCGGATACTGGCGAATTCAGCCGCAGACGACAGTACGTGGACCGGATTCGAGACTATTTTTGGCAGGCATTTTTTCAGAGGTTTTCCGAAACAAAACGATGGCGCCGCCGGGGATGAAACTTCCGAAGCCGGGTCAATCGCGGACCCGGCCTGAACGCCGGACAACATACGTCGGAGACTTTTGTGATCTTTCCTTTTCTCTGTGCTCTCTGTGCCTCCGTGGTGAACATTTACGGAACGAGAAACTAAAGTGGCGTTAACCGATATTCACGGCCAGCAAAGGGCAATTCGGTTTTTGAGGCAGCTTCTCAAAAAGGAAGCCGTTCCGCATGCCTTTCTTTTTTCCGGAATGGCGGGCGTCGGCAAGTTTGCTGCGGCCATGGAGTTGGCCAAAGCTCTGAATTGCCTCTCTCCGCAGGATTATGATTCATGCGGCCGTTGCAGCTCGTGCCATAAGCTCGAAGAGGGACTGCATCCCGATCTGATCCACATCACGAACGAGGGTGTTTTCATCAAACTGGAACAGATTCGCGATCTGATGAAGCGTTTCCGCTTCAGGCCATTTGAAGGAAAATTCCGCGTTGTTATAATTCAAGACGCGCAAAAGCTAATGGAGCCGGCGGCAAACGCCATGCTGAAGATACTCGAGGAGCCGCCGAAGGCAAACATCTTTATCCTGCTTGCGACCGAATCGCAGATGCTCTTGCCGACCATAGTCTCCAGGTGCTGCCAGGTGCGTTTTCAGCCGCTTGCAGACGAGATCGTGGCCGAATGGCTGGCGCGCGAAGGCGGGCTTTCCCCGGACCATGCGTACGGGATTGCCCGTCTGGCTGCGGGAAGCATCGAGAAAGCGCGATGGTTTTCCGACGAAGACCGGGTGGCGGGTTGGAAAAAAGTTGTCGGGAAGTTAGAAAATCTGGACGGACTTTCTATCCTCGATTTTTTCCCGATGGTTTCCGATTGGGCGAAAAACCGCGAAAGCGCCGAGCAGGACCTTGAGTTCATAAGGCTGTGGGTCCGGGACCTTATCCTGTTTCGGGTCGCCGGGGCGAAAAGCTCGCCACAAGGTCAGGCGCCGCCAAAGCTGGTCTCGACAGCACGCCCACCCGCCCGCGAGGCGAGCCCCGGCGCCTCACTTACATTCGAATTGAACGGCAGGACGAAAGAGGCGGCAAGGTCGGTTCCGCCGGAGCGTCTTTTCTTTTTATATCACAATGTTGAACAGGCGATGCAGGGTCTCAAAGTGAACGCAAACCTGCAAATGACGCTTGAAAGCGTTTGCCTGGCCATAAAGGACTCGCTCTATGGAAAAGGTGGTTGGCATTCGTTTCCGAAAAGGAGGCAAGATTTACCATTTTGATCCCGGCGAATACCCTCTCAGGAAGGACGAATATGTAATCGTACACACCGAACAGGGGATCGGGCTGGGACATGTAGTCGAGCCGCCTTGCCCGAAGGACCCCCGAATCCATCCCAAGGAAATAAAGAAGATCGAACGGATGGCAACGGAAGATGAAATCCGGCAGCTTTTCAATAACATGGAAATCGAGGCGGACGCGAAGGGTTTTTGCCTGGAGAAAATTGCCGCCCACCAACTTCCGATGAACCTGGTGGACGTGGAATACTTCTTCGACGGCAGCAAGATCATATTCTACTTTACTGCGGATGGCCGGGTGGATTTTAGAGAGCTTCTAAAAGACCTGGTCAGACGGCTGCGGACCCGTGTCGAACTGCGGCAGATCGGAATTCGCAACCAGGCAAAGATGGTGGGCGGCCTGGGGAGCTGTGGCAGGCCGTTGTGCTGTGCGACATTTTTAAAGAACTTCCATGCCGTCTCCATTAAGATGGCTAAGGAACAAAACCTGAGCCTCAACCCTGCAAAAATATCCGGGGCCTGCGGCAGGCTCATGTGCTGCCTCCAGTTCGAGCACGAAACCTACAGGGAACTCAAGAAAGATATGCCCAAAGTGGGCAAGAAGGTCGAACTGCCCGAAGGCAAAGGCAAAGTCGTACGGCAGAACGTTATGGCCAGGTCCTACACGGTTCAGCTTGAAGACGGACGGGAAATAGACATCGATCTGGAGAAGGGCTGCTGTTGCCGGGGGGAATGTAAGTGCGCCGATCCTAAGTAGTTTCCGATCCGGATAAACTCTAACTAGTACGTTGTCAATAAAATTATTACATGTTGCAAGGAATCGATAGGGGTAGGAGCGGCTCGACGCCGCCCCTCCCTCCGAACCGGACTGGCGGATTTCCCGCATCCGGCTCTCCGGTCAGTGGTTTTACCTCGATGAGGACTTGAGCAAAGCT
>JBEKTT010000094.1:0-16345 GCA_049515795.1 Syntrophobacteraceae bacterium | reverse complement strand
CAAAAAAATCACATTTGTTGAGCCTTCCCGCGAGGAAATCCTCGCCTTGCGTTTGGCGATGCCTGAGTTGACCCCCTCCACCATCCCGGCGGGGGTCTACCCGTCATTGAAGAAGAGCTACGCGAGCGTGGGTCTTTACAATTTTGCCGTCGCCAACAAGGACCTGCCTGACAGTCTCGTCTACGCTATCGTCGACGCGGTCTTTGCCAACCACCAGGAACTGGTGCAGACCCATCCCGCCGCCGCCGCAACCGTTCCGGTCAACTTCGTCCATAATACGTTCCTGCCATACCACCCGGGCGCCTCCCGCTATTATGCGAACCGGCTGATGACCGGCGCCATCGCGGGCGATTGACTTGCGCCGCGCCGCCCTGCCGCCGCGGTGTTGGATCATTGAGAGCATCAGCGGCTGTGGATGTGACAGACTGTTTGGTTTTAACGAAGAATCCCACCGTATGGTGCTGCTTGATGCGGCCAAAGGCAGCACCGATGAGGATATCCGGAAAAAGGTGAGCTTAAAATTGCATTAAGTATTTAAATTCAGGAACGGGTCAGAAGGGGGTGGATCATAAGGGGTCCGAGCCGGTTCGTATTTGCCGTGAGTTGCTCGCCCGTTGGAAGGAGAGTTCGCGAAGACTCAGGCGGTTTTGAGCGTGAAATCTACATGCACGGCATCAAACGGGAATTCGAAGAGACCCGTGTCGGTCTTTTGCAATATGCCGGTTTTCAAAAGCGGGTGCACGTCGCTATGAACCGCTTTTACGTCCCTTCCCTATTAAAAACATGGCTCCTTAAAATATTCTTTTTACCTCATAGACCAAGGGCTCACTACCCTGCTTGCCGTGAAAACAAGTCGTCTGTGGCAGGATTTTAGAAATCTTGTTCTTCAGCTCTTCAATTTCTTCGATTTTCGGTACTCTCCACGGTTGGCGGGGAACCGGCAGGTATGCATCTATCCTGAATGGAATATCGGGATTGATCGATGCAATGAACGCGGCAACCTTCATGACCTCGGCTTGATCCACGTAATCTGGAATGAAGACTGTCTGCGCATGAAGCCTTATCTGGGGTAAGCCGGCCAGTTCTTTGAAATGTTTGAGGATAGCCTGATTGGGAAAACCGGTATAATTGCGGTGCAACGAAGGGGTGATCGCCTTTATGCTGAAGATGACCTCGTCCAGCAAATGCACTGGAGGCATTAGCTTTCCGTTGGTCAAAAGCGAAATAACGCAGGATTTTTCCCGGCGCAAGAATTCAAGTATCTGCGGGAGAAAAGGTTCGCAGAGGGGCTCTGCTCCCATTAGAAAAACCCGTTTGATTGGCAGGCGGTCCAAAATCTCCAGAGTCTGTTCAAGTGTCAGGAACTTCCGGGGCCTCGGACTCACGAAAGAGGGATCATAGATACGCAGCCTTGTTTCAAGGAGATGGCAGTCAAAAACTTCTTTCTTGAGAAGGCAGATACCGCACCGCAGGTTACAACCCCAGAAATAGAGAGTGCAAATGCCATACTGCTCTCCCCATGTAATGTGGTAAAGCGAGATACGGTCGGTTTTGGTCGGCATAATTGCCCCCTGTTGAACGGCTTTAAATCCCGGGGGACCTGTTGGTGGCCGAAAGATTCAAGTTCGCTCGACCACTACTGTCATGCATGAAGATATGGCCTGCCGTACGAATGGACGCTATCGGCTCATTGTATGCTTTTTCTCATAAAAGCGAAATGGATAAAAGGGCCGGTCACTCAATCGGCAGGGTGCAGCACGACGGATTCGCATGAGAGCTTGTTTCCGTTTCATCACCGGGGGTGGACTGATGCCCGGTGTTCATGAATGTTAGGTCAAAGACGTTGTAAGGTTAGATGGTGCAAAAGAAAAGGACCCTGGCTTCGAACCAAGGTCCTCTTGTACGGTTAACTTACATCAGGGGTAAACTCAACAGACTTATAGCCCAAAGTCAGAAATCCAACTTAAAAGCCAATCTCCATCCCTGCAAACCATGCATCTCATGGCGTCGCACACTTCAGACCCATCGGAATGTTCTTTACCGTCAAAAATGCACATGTTTTTCTCCATTTCACGCCTCCTACATGGCTCACAATTTGTTCATGGAACCCCGCTCACTACGGTTGTAATATAAGCATAGTTGAGTTTTTTCGCCTCTTCGACGAGTTAGGGCCGGACTCAAAAGATCTTGCAGAAGGTTGAACCGCCGGTCGGCTTCGCCTTTGTGTAAAAAACCGTATCCCCCGATTCATCTTCGATGGTTGTCGAAATTGAGAGTCAAACTGGCTTTTCGCACCAGATCCGTTATTATTGAAAGAAAATTGATTTAGCAATCGCGAAGGGTGTCTGGACTGAAGATTCAATTTTGGGGAGAGGTAAAAGGCCTGAATGGATGAGGATAACGAAAAATTCGATGAAATGAGCGAAGAGGAGAGCTTTGCCGAGCTGTTGGCAGGAAGCTTGGTGAAGCCTGTGCAGTTCAACCCCGGGCAGAAAGTGGAGGCAAGGATCGTTAAGATCTCGGCTGAATGGATCTTCCTTGATCTGGGTGGGAAGAGCGAAGGCTATCTCGACAGGAAGGAATTGGTGGATGAGGAAGGCGAGCTTTCCGTCAAAGAAGGTGACATGGTCCAGGCTTATTTCCTGTCTGCGGGCGCCAACGAACTTCGTTTTACGACCCGGATCACCGGAGGCGAGGCTGGACGATACCATTTGGAGGAAGCATGGCGAAGCGGAATACCTGTGGAAGGGCTTGTTGAGAAAGAAATAAAGGGGGGCTTTGAAATCAGGATAGCCGGGGGGCTCAGCGGTTTTTGTCCCCATTCTCAGATGGGGCTGCAACACTCTGCAAACCCGCATGATCTTGTAGGCCAACATCTTGCTTTCCGAATCATTCAATACGCCGAGAAGGGACGAAACATCATTTTGTCCAACAGGTCGGTTCTGGAAGAAGAGCGCCGGAAACGGAGAGAAGAGCAGAAAGGCTTACTCACGGAAGGAATGAAGGTGATGGGGACAATAGCCTCCATCCACAATTTTGGCGCTTTTGTAAAGATCGGCAGCCTGGAAGGGCTCATACCCATCTCGGAAATCAGTTGGGACCGGGTGGAGGATATTCACGACCTGTTGGAAGTTGGCCGGGAAGTTGAGGTGGTGGCCACAAATCTTGATTGGGACAAAGATCGTCTTTCTTTTAGCTTAAAACGGGCTCTGCCGGATCCCTGGAATAATATTGAAAAGGATTTTCCTCAAGGATCTCGCCACAGCGGCGCCGTGGCTCGATTGACGAATTTTGGCGCCTTCGTCTCGCTGGCGCCTGGAGTGGATGGTCTTCTGCATATCTCCAAACTTGGATCGGGCAAAAGGATCAAGCATCCGCACGAGGTGCTGGCAAAGGGCCAGGCCGTTGAAGTAAGGATCGATTCTGTCGACAGGGACAACAAACGTATTTCCTTGTCGTTGGCAGGGTCTGAAGACCTTGAAGATCATAACGAAGGCGAGGACGATTATTCACGATATTTGAAGGGAAATCCGGATTCTATGGGAACTCTGGCAGACCTTTTAAAGGCCAAGCTCGGCGAAAAGACCAAAAAGTAGGATCCGGGGCTTGGGAACCGGGACCGCCAGCCAGGATTGACGCAACCTCTCCCCCCCTTTCTGTCAAGGAGAATGTCCTTAAAATATCTCTTCCTTAAACTGGGACATTCCGCGCAGGTTTGACCAAGGACAAGAGTTCTTGCCTGACGGTTTCCTCCATCCCCTCCTTTGCCTTCAACATCGCCGGCGCCGTGATCCGTTTATTCTTCATTGATTTCTCCGTATCGTGGAAGTGTGATAACGCCACCATAGTCAATCAAATCATCCCTCGATCCCGCAAAATTTGCTTCCCTTGCTTCATGCCAGGCGCTTTCAAGGTTCAGAGCCATTGCATTCTGCACCTCACTCCCATACAATCTCAGATGTCTGGCGGCTCGTGGGATTGCGTTACTCAACCGGACTTGGCACAATTGAGGTGGGTGAATATATCGCCTCAACACTAGAGGAGTCCAACATGATTGCCGATGAGATCAAGCAAGTAGTAAAGAGTCGTTATGGCAAGTTTGCCGAGACAGGCAGTAGCAAAGAGTCCTGTTGACCCAACAAGAGACAGCCCGGTTCGGGCTATGCAGTGGATCAGGGACTCTACGGTCAGGCGGAGCTTTCCTTAGTGCCGGAGATTGCTCTCAAGTTCTCTCGAGGTTGTGGCAACCCTACAGGTTTTGCGAACCTTCAGCTTAGCGATGTTGTTGTGGATTTCGGCTGTGGGGGCGGGATAGACGTCATCTTGGCCGCTCACAAAGTCGGATCGCAAGGAAGAGTAATCGGAATAGATTGCGCGCCTCAGATGATCGAGCGGGCCAAGCAGGCTGTGGCTGAGTCAGGCTTGCAAGACAGGAACATTGAGTTCCGCACCGCATACCTGGACAAAACACAGCTTCCAGACGACTTCGCGGATGTGGTGATTTCCAACTGCGTCATCAACCTGTGCCCCGACAAGGACGCAGTGTATAAAGAAGCCTTTCGTATCCTGCGAGCCGGTGGGCGAATTGCTATCTCAGACACTGTCTTCACCGAGAGTGTCGCTTCTGAGTTACAGGAGCGCTTCCAATCGACTTGGGCGGGATGTTTGGGAGGGGCTGTTCCTGAAGACGACTACTGGCAGACGGTGAGAGAAGCCGGCTTTGCTGAGATTCAAATTGTGGCCCGTCACCTGCTTACGCCAGAGGAATTGGAAGCAATGGCTTGCTGCCCTGGCGAAGAATTTACTCCACCGCCTAGCAAGGAAGATCGTGTTGAGGTGGAAGGGAAAGTGGCCAGCGTCAAGTTCACAGCGATCAAGTTGCCTGTGAAGTGAAGCATTGATTCAAACCACACCAAATTGTCGTATTCGTTCTTACCCTTTGGGGTGATTGACGGAGAATAGATGCCTGGAACATAGGTTGGATTGTATAGTATTTACTATGATGATTACGGTGCCGGGCTACATGAATTCCCACTCCGAAGACCTCGATAGGGTAGTGCGATATTCCAAATCCAGACCGATGTCGCTTTCTTCCTACCAGCGGCAACTCGGCGCGGTAATGACGTGGCCTGGTGTGGCCGACCACATGCGCAGAATCTACCTGCCAACGCTTGTTGTTCACGGAGCCGAGGATCCACTCGTCCCCTATCCGAACGGCCTATATCTGAGCACCATGATTAGAGGCGCAAAACTCATTACCTATACCAACGTCGGGCATCTGCCCCCTATCGAAGCATCAGAGCGATTCAATCAGGACGTCCTGGAGTTTTTAGGTTAGCTGCCGGCAAGAGTTTACGCTGCGTGCAACTCCCAGACGTCAGACCTCATTCGCTCCAACTCCAAGATGAAGAATGAGCCGCTCCGAGTAACGCCGGCATACTCTTAGTATGGTCCTTTCAACTTCGGTTGCAATATGCCGCTTGATGATTACTCTTACACTTACGGGATAGCAAAGCGTGCACTACGACCTGCCTGGATTTACAGTTGCGCCGTGAAATCAATTTTGTGATTGGTAAGGGCAAAGGGGAACCCCCCTTTTCCTGTTTTCTGCGGTGGCTATAAACAAAGGAGGATTGCCATGTCGGTTTACAAGATCGTTGAACTCGTCGGAACCAGTCCAAGTTCCTGGGAGGAAGCGGCAAAAGAGGTCATTGAAACTTCAACCAAGAGTCTTAGGGACCTGAGAATTGCTGAAGTGGACAAGCTGGACGTTCGGATTGAGGACGGGAAGATTGTAGAATATCGCGTGCGCGTGAAGCTCTCCTTTAAGTTCGAGGGGAGTGATTGATCAATCCGAAGGAGCTGGTGAGGATCAGGTTGTCATTTTGAACGAAGTACTCAAAGTTTCCTTGGCGCGAGCATGCATATAATCATCGCAAGGACCCCGGGTCGCCCTGCGAGATGAATGCGCCCCAGAACAGCGGCTCCGGGGAGGCGGCCTTGACCTCCAACTGCGCTTCGCGCAGGGCCTCTGCCCTTGGTCTGCCTTCCAATACGCGCTTGTAGAAGCCTTCCATCAGCATCCTGGTTTCTTCATCCGGAATCTTCCATAGGCTCATCACAAGCGTTTTCGCTCCGGCCAGAAGGAACGCCCTGCGCAACCCGAAAACCCCCTCGCCGGCCTTTATGTCGCCAAGTCCGGTCTGACAGGCCGATAACACTACCAGGTCAGTGAAAAGCAACTCCAGGCCTGAAGCGTCTTCCGCCGTCAGGATGCCGTCCTCAGCCTCCGGGGAGAGCGCCTTTCCCTGAAGCCAGGTGTTGGCGCCCGCCAGCACAAGGCCTGAGCGCAGCAACGGGTTTTCCATGCCCCGTGACAGCGGGTTGGCCAAATCTGCCGCCCCGGTTTTCCCCCGGTCCGTCTGGAACTCTTTCCCCCCGGGGGGACGCTGCTGGTCCGGCAGAAAAAAGCCGTGAGTCGCTATGTGCAAAATACGGGGCGAGCGTGCGTCTTCAACGTTGCGCTTGGTGGCTGAGCCTCCCTCCAGAGCTTTGACGCCGAGCATGGCAGCAATACGTTCGCCTTCGACGCGAGTGCCGGGCAAACGCATGAAATGTGAAGCATAGCGGACCATATCCCGTGACTGCCTTTGCTGTTCCGCACCTGCTCCTGTTTCAACGCTTCTCGCACCGGCCTGGAGATCGTAGTCCGGGTCCGCAATCACTATCGGGGCGGCGCCTCCCGGGGCCGAACCCGCGCCAAAACGCAGGAGGTCCCGCCCGGAGCCGACATAGCTGATATGATAATCCTCGATGATATAGCGCTCTTTGTCAACGGGCAGCACACCGAAGGGCAAACGATATATGTCGCCGTCAGGGGCAATGATAAGCCGCTTGCGGTCGCCCAAAACTTTTTTTAAAGGGTCGAAGAGCGCTTCACGAAGTTTGAACCCGGCATCGGTAACAGAGCCTAAAACGCCTTTTGCCGCATCCCCGGCCGGTTTTTCGGCCCTTCCGGTGATCGCGCCTCTGAAATCTGATATCATTTCTTCGATGAGGTCCGCCTCGCCCAGGTCTATCATTTGAATGTTGTCCGGTTGGCCCGGGAGCAGGACAAAAGCCAGATAGCGAGCCGGCTTCCAGATCGGCTGTCCCTGCGCGGGTATGGCTTTGAAGTCGAATGGATTGAACCGGACGAACTCAACAAGGACCGTGCCCTCGGGAAGCGCTCCGGCAACTTTGGCCCGATTGGCTTCCGTGATTTTCCTCTCCAGGTCGATCTCCGGGATGCGGCCCGCCAGGAAGACTTCAACGCTCTCCTTTTCGGCTGACCACTTTTCGATCAATTGCCGATGGGCCTCGGGGCCTTCTGGACCGGGACCCGACATGATCTTTTGGGCAATCTGGGTATTGAGGGTCCTCAGGTTGCGAAGGGCAGGCGCCAGGTCGGGATATCGCCCGCCCAAAATGGAGTCCCGCTGGGCCGCCAGTGCTTCAGCCACAATCGCCTTTCGTTTGAGCACCATGTCCAGCCCGTCCGTCACTGCGGTAGGCGAGTTTGACAGATACTGTGAAATCAGCGATAGAAAGCTGTGCATCTCCCCCCGGATGACCGCAATGTATCCCATGCGCTGAGATTCGGTGGCGAAGGAAAAGACGTGCCGGATTAAACGGTCATCGATGCTTTGAGCATGCTTCATCAGCTCCAGGGCCTCGCCCTGGCGGGAAGTCGCCGCGCACAGCGCCGCCAGATTGTTGAGCGTGTTGGCCACATCGGGGTGCTCCTTGCCCAGAACCGCAATCTTTATTTCCAGGGCCTGCCGGTAGAGCGGTTCGGCCTCCCCGTACCTGCCCATCCCATGGTAGAGCGAGGCCAGGTTGTGCAGGGCAAGGGCAACATTGGGGTGTCCGCTTCCAAGTGTCGCCTCCCATATATCGAGCGCCTGCCGATACAGAGACTCGGCTTCCGGGTACCTGCCAATCGTTTTGTAGAGCGCAGCGAGGTTCTGTAAGCTCAGGGCCACATCCGGGCGCTTTTCGCCGAGGCTGGATCGCTGGATTTGGAGCACCTTCACATACAGTTGCTCAGCCGCATCAAATTTGCCCGTTAAATAATAAAGGTCCGCCACGTTGTTAAGACCCGCAGCGAACTCGAGGTTATTTTCTCCCAAAGCGGCGCGCCAGATGTCATTGGCCTGACGGTAAAACGAGTCGGCCCTGTCGTAGTCCCCTATGGTTTTGTATAAACCGGCAAGATTGTTCAGCGCAGCAGCGGCATCGGTGCTCTGCTTTCCCAGTTTTGACGTGAAGATCTGGAGAGCTTGCCGATAGAGCGGCTCGGCCCCGGCATAATTGCCCGTGGCTTCATAGACGGAACCAAGGTTATTCAAGGTGCGGGCATATGCGGGGTGCTGCTCGCCGAGGGCTTTTCCAATAATGTCCAGGGAGTTCCGATAGGTCGATTCAGCCTCTGAGTATCTGCCTGCCAGGTAGTAGTACTGAGCAAGGTTGCTAAGGACAACTCCGTAGTCGGGCTGGTCTGCGCCCGAGATCTTCAGCAAAATGTCGGCTGCCTTCTTATAGAGCGGCTCCACATCAACATAATTGCCCATCGATTTGTAAAGCGAGGCAAGGTTGTTCAGGCTTTTGACAAAGAACGCATTCTCTTCCCCCGCGCCCGCCCGAATGATGTCCAGGGCCCGAAGGTAGAGCGTCTCGGCCTCCGCGTACCTGCCCGTGTCCGAGTAGAGGGTTGCAAGGTTGTTGAGGCTAGTGACGAAATCCGGATCGTTTTCCCCATAGACTTTTCTCGATATCTCCAGGGATTGCTTCAAAAGCGGTTCTGCCAAACCGTATTTGCCCGTCGTTTTGTAAATCAGCGCCAGGTTGCTGATACAACTGCCAAACTCCGGATGCTCCTCTCCCAGGCTGCTCCGCGCAAGCTCGCAGGTCTCGATGCAACGAGCGAGCGCTTCTTCATAATTGCCCTGCCTGTAGAGGCTGATAACTTCTTTGTTCAGCCGCACCACCCTGTCGGCTGCAGAGTTCGAATCCGCCCTGTTTGCCGAGTCTGCTTGATCCGCAAAAACGCAGATGACGCAGAGAGATTTTGACAGGATTAACAGGATTAACAGGATTGAAAAATAGCTTATGGCGCCTGTTTTGTCTTTGGCCTGTTGTTTTCCTGTAAATCCTGTCAAAGGTCTTTTTGCCACTATGCGCTCTCTGCGCCTGCGGTGCAAATTCAGGTTTTGCCTTTGGCCTGTTGTTTTTCTGTAAATCCTGTCAAAGGTCTGCCGCTACGTAAGTTTCTGCAGCTCCCATAAATCCTTGTAAACACCGCGTTGAGCGAACAGTTCTTCGTGCGTGCCGGCTTGCGCGATGTTCCCTTTATCCAGAACGACTATGTGATCGGCGCCTTTGATCGTGTACAACTGGTGCGTGATAATGATGCGCGTGCGCCTGGAGAACTCGCTCCGCATCACCTCGTGAATCAGCCCCGCTGTCTTCACATCTATATTGGCGGTATATTCATCGCAAATAATGATTTCCGGGTCCTGCACGATCAAACGGGCCAGGGCGAGCCGTTGCTTTTCGCCGGCGGAAAGGTTCCTGCCCATATGCCCTGCGACAAAATCCAGACCACCTTCACGGGATTCGACGAATTCACGCAGTTGCGCCAGATCGACGGCCCTGTTAAGCAACCTGTCGTCCAATCCGTCGGCTGAAGCCATCAGAAGGTTTTCACGAAGCGAACAGTTGAAGATAAATGGGTCCTGGGGAATAAGTCCCATCAATTTCTTGAGCTGCTTCTCATCGATCTGTTCCAGAAGCTGATCATTGATCAGGATTCTCCCGCCTGTCGGGTCGAGTAATCGCAACAGCAGGTTGAATATCGTCGTCTTGCCCGATCCGCTTTGACCCACAATGGCCGAAAGCTTCCCACCCGGGATCGAGAACTCCAGACCCTCAAAGATCCCACGGCCGTTGAAGCGCATCGAAACGCCATCGAACTTGATGGACAAAACGGGCGACAGTCCAGCGGCAGGGTCCCCGGCCTTCGTAGGAGCGATCTGTGCGAACCTCCTCGGTTCGGGCGTCAGCATCATCCGCAGGCTTTGGAAACTCGGGGCGGTCAGGGCCGCCTGCTGAACAAAATTGTATATGATCGAATAAATATGCAGAAATTGTTGAAGAAACAGTACATACGAGATTGTGGCCCCGATAAGGGAGGAAACCGTTGCGGGCTGGCCAGCAGCGTTGGCCCTCAACAGTTGGGGAACCACAACGATGATCGGGACCGCACTGAACAGACTCATCAGAGACGTCGTCGTTACTCCCCCGAACTGCCCCCACCAGGCAATGCTGACCGCGCTGCCCTGCGATCTTTTCAGGGTATCGTCGAACCGGCCCGCAAACCGGTCGAAGCGCCCTCCGGCCACAATGTCCCGGAACCCCCCTATGGTCTCGATCAGCTGATCCGACATTTCAGTGAAGGCGTACCGCAGGTACCCGGAAAGCCGGTTCAGATTCATGTTGCAGATGGTGAAAACCGGAAAGAGCACGAAGCCGGCCGCAAACAATGCCAGGGTCATAACCCAATTGATGTTGAGCAAAACTGCGAAGGCGACTCCGGCAAATATGGTCTGAGGCAGGGTCCTGTTAAAGAGTTCACTGAACAGTTGATCCACCGCGTAGACGTCCCGGTGAATTCCCTGTACGTAATCTCCTGCCCCTCTTTTGTTCACTGATTGCATGTTGAGGTGCTCGATACTCTTGTAGACGTCAAACCTGAGATTCCTCAACATAAACTCCCGCACATAACTGCCATAGTAATTCGATATAAGTGTAACGACGCCTGAAACGGCTATGAGCAGCGCCGCCAAAATAACGTAAATATATATAGCGTGCTGTGGTGCGGTAAATAAACTAATGAAAGCCCACACCACCGACTCTCTTTTCCCGAAGTAGTCAGTTAATATCCTTCCAAAATCCATGATAGGTATTAAACTTGAAGCCGATATCAAGTTGATTAATACAACCAATACCGCTATCCATAAAACAGGCTTCAAGTAAGCAAAGAAAAACAGGGCGTTCGAAACCTTCTGCCCTATGGATAACCGATCAACCCCTGGCATACCTTGTGGATTTTGCATTTCCATATACTGGAATCCTTTTTGAATGACTCCCTTTGTTTTCTGTTTCTACGGGCCTTCGCGTCTTGCCCCAAAGGGTAGCAGGGTCTGCCCGGATCCCGGATCGAGGCGCGCAGGGCGGGCACGAAAAAGCTGCGCCCACCCAGCATGGAACCAATACGTCACCGGATTTATGATCTGGCCGCAAAGAAAGCGATTCCCGATTGTCACTCAACGCGACTAATACCAGTTATACCAGTTTGCCCAGTTTGCCCAGTTGATCCAGTACCACTGAGGCTCGACCTTCTCCTCGCCTTCCGGCGGTGGTCCTTGAGGCTGCTGCCCCTGCTGGGGAGCGCCGCCGCCGGGGGATTGCACTATGACCTGAACAAGGATCTGGGGCTGTCCACCGGTTTGCCTGCCTCCTCCCGCTGGTTGCTGTACCGGATTCTGTGGCAGTTTCTGACAGGCTGATTCCATCAAACCCTTCACCTGATCGGCGGGGACCTTGTATTTTTCGATTTCACCATCAGGGATGTCATAAAAAGTTCCTTCAAGACTTCTCACAACCGCCATGCTCTTCTCCTTTTTGTTAGAATTGTTCTGCTCCGGTTCAAACACCTCAATCAACGGTCTTCACAGCCCGCCCACCCACCCGCGAGGCGAGCATGAACATCGGCATACCGGCGTATAGAGATCGAAGCCAAACGCTTCCTCTTCCCGTCCCATTGACAAGCTATCCATAATGTGCCTTACGCCCGCTTATTATTCCATTAATATGATTAGCTTTTTCAGGATGCTCACACAAATGTGTCCATATCATTCGAGTATATTGACACATATTTTCCCGGTAGTCGTTCGACTTGTTGCACGCAGTCGTGCACCCATGACTGCAAATCTGCTTGGCGGCGCAGTCAAAGCAGCGTATAAGCCACCTTCCCTTGTCATGAAATCGATGGAGTATATTCTTATAGTGATCTTCATCTATATCGCGATCAATGTGACCGAGCAGGTAATCCGAAGTATCGGCGCTTCCGCAAGTAGTAATGCTCCCATCCATATCAACTGCAACCATGTGCCGACCGGCATGACATTCTATATTGGGACAGGCAAGAGCGTCGCCATTCTTGCGGCCTTGCACAAACCAGGCTACCTTGCGCAACATATCGTCATTGGAGACCGAGATATCGGTTTCGCACATGTGGTCCAGGATCTGAACTCCGCTCTCATACATTTCCCGAGGGGTCAACAGATGATTGTTTACCCCGCGCCCCTGGGCTTCGACAAAATTTGACAGAAAAGAGCGGATTGCCTGCTCGCGGTACCAGTCCATGACCTGCTTCATCTTGTCATAATTGCCCCTGCTGATAACCGCCATGATGCCGCACCGTATCTTATGCTTCCTGAATAATTGGTAAGTCTTGTAAACGGTCGCTCCTCGCCCGCGCATGATGTTATGTATCTGCGGAGGGCCGTCGCAGCTCATCGAAAAGTCGATTCCCAGCTTGTGGAGTTTCAGGAGACGTTCCTCGGGCAGCAGCGTCCCGTTGGTCGCTATGGGAAACCGGATCTCCTTGGAATGCTTATCGGCAAGCTGCCGCGCATAGCAAACCACCTCTTCGATCCATTCGTCGGGCAAGAGCAAAGGCTCCCCGCCGTGCATATTGAACCACAGGGAAGAAAAGCCGGAGTTCTCGATAAGTAAACGAGCTGCTCTTTTGGCGGTTTCCAGCGACATCTTCATAGATCTGCTGGACAGCGAATCGACCTTGCAATAGTTACATTTCTGGTTGCAGCCATGTGTAACTTTGGCCGTCACATACACGATAGGTTCAAAAAAAGATTCAATACGCATCGAAACCACTCCAGGCTGTTTATGAGGCCTCCCGCTACCGCCCCGTCTCGCAGGTGGGTGGATGGGCTGTCGAAAATGAGCGGTCGGCCCCCGCGCTACGCGCTCACACGTCGCAAAGGGAGGCCGGCAAGCATGCTTCACTTTGTGAAGCAATGCGAAGCTCGCGAAGCGTGATCTATAAACCGGAGGCACTTCACTTTTTGGAAGCTCCTCACATTTGGCTTGCCTCCAACCGCACCACATTTAGTGTCTGCGCTGTCTGCATGGCTGCGCGGAAAGAGCCGATTCTTTCTTTCGAGCAGGGTATTATATAAGTCTATCATACGAGGAACTTGGCCCCTGAGTCCGAACATTCTCGATCGTCTTAGCGCCGGCGCCTCTTCCCACGATCCGTGGGTCTCCGCCGGCGGCCGCCCCCTTTTAAATCACCGCTTCAGACAAAGGCGCATCGGTATAGTCCGTTGCGGTTCGATCTGCTGCGGGTTGATTCCTGGTGGCGGTTTCACACCGGAGGCCTCCATCTTGTCCACGAGGTCTTCGGGCGCGATCTCGTATTGATCGAGTTCTCCATCGGGAATTTCGTAAAGCGTCCCATCCGGGCCCCTCAAAAGGGTCATGACCTCTCCTCCATCACAAAAATGTTTGTCTGCCGTCTCTTTGTTCTCACAGCGCCGGCGTCTTCGCACACGAAAAATCTCCAGCTTTTGGGCTTGGGTCAATCAACCCATGTTGGTCAGAGCCGCAATGAGCTGCTTGCACAAAGGAAGCATCTCGGGGGCCCTGCGCCCCATCGCGGCTACGTTTTTGATTATCTCCAAAAGGTCCGCGTCGATCGTGAGGTTCTTGACCCCCGCGAGTTCCCTGGGGACTTTGGCCGCGTCTCCTTCGATGATCTGCTTGAGATTGTATTCGCGTATGCGCTGTCGGATAATATGAGCGGCCAATTCCGCAAAGCCCGTGTAATCCTCGATATCCTGCGGGGTGAAGTGGTCTGCGGCTATCTTGTTGACGGCCGACACCGTACCAATGGCTTCATCATTGATGAGAAGAGGGGCGATCAGAACGTTTCTGTAGTTTACACCTGTAGCCTCGTCAATCGCCCTGTTCATGGGAGTCGATGAAATGACCTGGCGCATTCTGAAAGCAATGCCGTGCTGCGAGTTGATAAGGGGCACCTCCCAGCCGATGATTTTATCGGCGGCAACCCCCGTTGCGGCGCGAAAGACGAGCACGTCTTTCTGATCGTCGTAAAGGGTCAGACCCGCCCCTTCAGCCCTCACTACCTGCTGCGCGCAGCTCAGCAGGGTGTTCAGCAGTTCGTCCTGCTCCAGGCCGGGGCCAAGAGCAAGATAGCCCGCAACGATCTTGAGTTGATAGTCGGGTTCGGGGCAGCCGGCCTGAACGGAATCTGGGCTCGACGGCAGAGCTTTCGAAGCCAGAAGCTTCAATTCTTTGACTTGGTCGGACAATGCCTCGACAGCCTTGCTCACCCTTTCAATTGCCTCAAGGATGTCCATATAGCCTCCTATGCTTTCGGGCCGCTCGATCTGGCCGCCATCAACAGGGTTTTTACTTGAAAGGATGTGAGTCCGGGCATCGAGGACAGAAGCCGCGCCACTACTCCTGTAACATGCGGGCAGGCAATGCTGGTACAGGTGGTCGAAACGTAAATGTTTCCGGGAAAAGGCGCCTCGACATATACCCCTTTTGCTTCCATTTCAACCGGTTTACCCAGATAGTAGTTAAACGACCTGAAATCCGGAAAATGCTGAAAATCAACGGCTATGACCGATGAATAATCACCCGGAAACCCCCGTTTCTGCTTGTTGTCAGTGGCCGCAACCAGGATCATCCCATTATAGTAGGCTTTCTCCACCCAGTAGAGCATATCCACAATGGTGTTTCTGGACATGTTGAGGGAGACCAGGCTCAGATTGAGCACATGAAGACCCTGGGCTATGGCGCATTGGATCCCGCAGATGACTTTGGCGGGCGAATTCTGCCCCCGCTCGTCGAGGGTCTTGATATTATAGAGTACGGCTTCAGGGGCGATCCCATGAATCACGCCGGCGCACATCGTGCCGTGGCCCAGAACGTCCGTTCCGGGCGCCTCAACCGCCGTGAAATTACCCTGGGATTCCCGCACCTCGAAAGATCGATGTGTTGAGTCAGCAAGAGCGGAGTGGGTGAAATCGACTCCGCTGTCGAGGATGCCCACCTTGACGCCCTTGCCCGTACCCCGTTCAATCAATTCCAGGACCTTATCCCGGTCCAGAAGCTGTTCAAACGTCACAACCTGTCTCCACTGGCTGAAAACCCTTGCCAACTCTGCGGGCACTCTTCATCCGTTCGGCATTTCTACGGATATTGCCGCAGAGGGGTTACAGAAAAGTTACGATTCGATTGACCCCGGGGCATACCGCAAATTAAGGCTCTCTCTGCCTTTCCTCCCGACCCATGCTGGCGGAAAATGATCGATCGGCGGCCCCATCGGCTTCAACCCTTACTTACCGGCAGGTGTCTTTCCTTCGAAGATTTTCGCCACGCTTGCGACAAACTCAGATCCCGGCGCGCGCTTTTTCAACTCCTCGTAGTACGGTACGGCCTTTTCAATATCCTTATCGGTCAACGCATAGAGAATAATGAGGTTAATCAGCGCTGCATTAGATTTTGACCCCATCTCGGCCAATTCGTCTTCGGCCGACCCGCCCCTTTCTATTATGCCCCCTATTCTCTGCGCTTTGTCTGTTGAGAATCCGGCAGGGTCGAAGCAAACCGACAGGCGGTGATTCGGTGGAATTCTATCGCGTTCGGGACCGCTCAAAATCTCATGCTCGGTGAAGCTATACTGCCGGGTCCCCTCGAGTTCCCACACCTCGCATGTTCCGGTGGACACGAGTTCAATCCAGGCCCCACCTCCTATTGTTAACGTGTCACCCGCAGCGATATCGAGTCCGACAGACGCAGCAATCCGCTCATTTCCTCGACCAAGGGACACATCACCCGAGAAGTCGCTTACCTTCCACGTATTGAGTGCGAAGGAAAAAGAGGACCACACAAACACGACTCCCAATCCGCCCAGAATGCCCTTAACAATGCTTCCTCTCATATTGTCCAACCTCATACGATAGACTTATATAACAATCTGCTCAAAAAAAAGAATCGGCCCTTTCCGCGCAGCCATGCAGACAGCGCAGACACTAAATGTGGTGCGGTTGGAGGCAAGCCCAATGTGAGGCGCTTCTAAAAAGTGAAGTGCCTCCGGTGTATAGATCACGCTTCGCGAGCTTCGCATTGCTTCACAAAGTGAAGCATGCTTGCCGGCCTCCCTTTGCGACGTGTGAGCGCGTAGCGC
>JBEKTT010000093.1:0-16522 GCA_049515795.1 Syntrophobacteraceae bacterium | reverse complement strand
CACAAGTTCATTGCATAAATTTCGTAGGGTGGGCACGTTTTATGTGCCCACCAATCAGTGGTGGGCAACGCTCTGCTTTTGCCCACCCTACCCTTAATTCGGGAACTAATTAATGACTCAGGACACTAACGGAGCGTGAGTTCTTTTTTCTTCGTGAAAAATTCATTTCTGCGTCTCGCGCCATAATATTGACAAGTTATAGAAATTTCTTAATTAATTCTTTTAGAAACTATTTTTTGCCCGATTTTGCAGGTGAAAGAGGGGATGGAAAATGACTGGTTGGGTTTGGTCTGTTACTTTTTTGATCCTGGGAATCATCGCCGGGATTTTCGGGTTTGCCGGAATCGCCGGAACAGCGACATGGTTAGCGCAGATCCTGTTTTTTCTATTCCTGGCAGCTTTTATTGTATCGGCTCTCTGGGGCCGAAGTGGCCGAAGCGAAGTGTAACCTGGCATCCATCAGAAAACGCCGGACGAGACACCGGAGTTTCCGCTTCGGGTCTTTGTCCTGAGTCAAATTGACTCTCAAGGGATGCCGGACCTCATTTCGGGTCGGATTCGACCCCCAAAAGCTCTATTGGCTCTACAAAACTTCCGATAGGTCTGTCAAAGCGCCTATCGAAGGATGCGTTTCCCATGCCCCATCGACGCATTTGAAACAATATACATCCATGCAATATTCCGACCCATGGGGATATATTATGCCGTTTTCCAAACAACCGCTTTTCTCTTTCTGCTCTGCCATTTCGACCTCCTAAGCCTGATTCGAACTCTCCATGTAACTATAAAAATCAGGGCCTGTTATGGCAAGACACTCTTGAGTTCGACTATCCCGAATCCTCAACTGTCATGGGCGGGAGGACTGCAATCCGGGGGAGTTCTTTGCCCCGGTTCATGCCCGGGCCTTATTGATATCCATTAGCAGGGTGTTATAAAAGGACTGGAATTCCCACATCAGGGCGAAAAACCCAATGGACGTCACCCCGTACCGGCTTCCGCCGGAATGACGAAATCATTAGCAATTTTCAGGCGTTTCTCCCACCGTAGAACCCTTTTTCATCACCCTGTTACGATGCCCTTAGCGAGGTTTCCACCTTACATACCTGCCCGGCCTCATAGGTCACCAGTGTTTGGGCAAATACCCTGATATCTTCAGGATCATGAGTAATCATGATTACCGGCACCTTGAAACGCGCCTGAATCGCGAGGAGTTCATCGCGGAGCTTTGCCCGGAGAAGGGTATCAAGGGCTGCAAAAGGCTCATCCAGAAGCAGCAGTTCCGGGCTGCGTATGAGTGCCCGAGCCAAAGCCACACGCTGCCGCTGGCCTCCGGACAGATCGAATGGGAGACTCTTGGCCAGATGTGGAATCTCAAAGATTTCCAGGAACTCCTCAACCTTAAGTCTATGCGGTCGGGACAGGGGTTGAGGCCACCTCTTCCTTAAGCCGAAACCCACGTTTTCAAAAACCGTAAGATGCGGGAAAAGCGCGTAATCCTGAAAAACGTAACCGATGTTGCGGTGTTGGGGATGTATGTTGATCCCGCTCTTTGAGTCAAAGAGCACGCTGTCCCTCAGCAAGATACTGCCCGAGTCGGGAGTAAGAAGCCCTGCTATGGACTGAAGAGTGAGCGTCTTCCCCGCCCCGGAAGGTCCAAAGATGACGACAAAGCCCTCCTGTGAGGAAAAAACCGCTTTGAGGACAAAGCGTCTCCCACGGGAAGACAGTGTTTTCTCTATATCGACTCGGATGAGCGTATCAGGGTTTTTTGAAGCCATACGCGAAAAGGATCTCCTGGCCCTCCTTGCTCAAAACGAAATCGACGAATCGCCTGGCCGGGTCCTTGTTCTTCGTCGAACCCACAACCGAGATCGGGTAAGTTATCGGCTTGTGCTTCGGGGCTTCCAGAGCCACGCTGACATGGTCTTTCGCCACTGCGGCGTCTGTTGCAAAAACAAACCCGGCATCCACTTCGCCGCGACTGACATAATCAAGCACCTGCCGCACCGACTCCCCGAAGATAAACTTGGGTTTAAGTTGCTCCCAAAGCCCTGCGTTGGTGAGGACCTCCTGAGCATAGCGGCCGGCGGGAACGGTTTCCGGGTTTCCCATGGCGATTTTCCCAATTTCTCCGGCGGTGAGGTTTTGCAGCTCTTTAACCGGGGTCTTGGCACCACGCGGGATGATGAGAACCAACTCATTGCTCACGAAATCCTTGCGGGTGCCGGAAATAATGAGACCTTTCTCAGCGGCTTGGTCCATTGTCTTTTGGTCGGCGGATGCGAAGACGTCCACGGGCGCGCCCTTGTCGATTTGTTGAAGTAGAGCGCCCGATGCCCCGAAATTGAAGACAACCTTGGTCCCCGGACTTGCGCTCTCAAATTTTTTCCCGATCTCGCCGAAAGCATTGGTCAGGCTCGCCGCCGCAGAAACGATCAGTTCCTGCTCGGCGGAAGCGGCTAAAACGAAACAAAAGGAGAGAATAAGACTGCAAAGCAGCGAAACAAGATAGAAGAAGGCGCGCTTCATCGGTTGAGTTCCTTGAGATAGTTGGTTTTGAGTATTCTGCCTGAAGAGACAAGAACGATAATGCAAACGAGCGATGTGATCAGCACCAGTGTTGCCGCGAGACTGTCGTTTCCCGCCTGAACCGCACTATAGACCGCAAGTGAGAGGGTTTGCGTCTTGCCGGGCAGGTTGCCCGCAATCATCAGCGTTGCCCCGAATTCTCCCATCGCGCGGGCGAATGCGAGCATCGTTCCCGCGAGAATCCCCCGCCAGGCAAGAGGAAAGGACACTCGGAAGAACACGTCCGCCTTGGACAGCCCGAGCGTTAGCGCCGCTTTTTCCAGATTTTGGTCCACGCCCTCGAAGGCAGTCCTGGCCGATTTCAAAACCAGCGGCAGTGAGACAATCGTGGCTGCCAGCGCGGCCCCCTGCCAGGTGAACATGAGCGTTACGCCGAAGGCTTCATAAAGCCGGCGCCCGATCCAGCCGTTTCTGCCGACAAGGACAATGAGATAATACCCGAGTACGGTTGGCGGCAAGACAAGGGGCAGCGTCAGAAACGCATCCAGCCACTCTTTGCCCCGGAACCTGCCCTTTGCGAGCAGGAAAGCCAGCGCGACACCGGTCAGGAACGCGGAAAGCGTTGCAACGCCGGCTACCTTGAGGGTTAGCCAAAGGGGCTGAAGTCCGGGAATTACGCTGAGCATGCTCATCAGTTGAAATCAGGCGAGGAAAACCAAAAGATTTCCCGCATCAAATCTTGGAATTGGTTGTCCTCTCAGATGCTACTCTTTCATTATCATGACGCTGCTGGCTTTGATCAGGGCGAATACCCCGTCACCTTCCTTGAGTGCGAGGTCCCGCACGGCATCAACCGTAATCGTTGACGTGATTATGGTTCCGCCTCCAATATCGACTCGGACCTTCGCTGCGACTGCCCCTTCTTTTACCTCAATAACTTTCCCTTTTATGACGTTCCTTGTGCTCAACTTCATGGCAAGATCTCCTCTTTTTTCCAGCAGGCATAACGATTCCTACCGGCTATTCAGATTATTTCTCATACAAACACAACCATTGCAGGCCGGCGCGCACCGGATATAATAGTCACGGCACGTAAAGGACTTTACCGATCCTTTCCGTCCTTGAAAGATAATATGTCCATTTACACACGTCAAACACGTAATGCATAAAGTACATAATCGTTCGTTTGCGCCTATGCCGTGGAATGGATGAAACGAAAAGGTGCCCTCATGACAAAGCAGCTTGTGATCTGTAATCTCAGAGCGGCCCGGAAAACAAAGGGGCTGTCTCAGAGCGAACTTGCAGGGCTGGTAGGGGTTAGGCGGCAGGCCATCTATGATATGGAGTCGGGCCGTTACGTCCCGAATACTCATGTTGCCTTGTTGCTGGCAAAGGTATTGGGCTGCAGAGTTGAGGACCTTTTCAGCATTGCTTTGAGTTCAGGCGAGCGGGCTGTAACGCTTGTCGGAGAGATTGGGGCGAGTGGCCCCCGAGTGTCCCTGGTGAAAGTGCGCGATCGGTTGATCGCCTATCCGCTGGATGACAAGTGGCTGTCCGGTGAGGGGTTTCAGTCTGCCGACGGATTGCTCCAGGACGACTGTCGGTGCGTGCGCCTTTTGCATTCCGGGGAAGCGTTGGATAAAAAGGCTCTGCTGCTCGGCTGTGATCCAGCTTTTGCTATTTTGAGTTCGCACGTGTCACGCTCCCCCGGTGAGGAAAGACTCCAATGCCGTTTCAGCCAGAGCCTCGGGGCCTTGCGAGCGCTTGCGTCCGGATACGCTCATCTGGCCGGGACCCATCTGCATAATAGATCGGATACGGAATCCAACCTTGAGCTTGCCCGCGCAACACTGGGCGGATTGAAGGCGAAAGTGATCGCCTTTTCCAGCTTCGAAGAGGGATTGATGATTGGCCCGGACAATCCCCATGGCATCAGGACTATTGGCGATCTGGCTGGAGGCGTTAGATTCGCCAACCGGGAGCCTGGAGCTGCCCTGAGAGTCCTCCTTGACGACCATTTGAGCCGGCTTGGAATAAGCCCTGAGACCATCGACGGCTACGGCCGGCTGGTCCATAGCCATAACGAAGGAGCCAAAATGGTATCCTTTGGACTGGTAGACGCCGCGCTCGGACTTCGGGCCGTCGCAATGGCGCACGGCCTTGGATTTGTATCACTCGAGATGGTTCGCTGCGATCTGGTAATCCCACACGACCTGATGGAACACCGGGCTGTAAGGCTCATTCTTGAGTTGCTGCAAACACGGGGTCTGCGTGAGGAATTGACTGCCCTGCCGGGGTATGACTCATCATGTATGGGAACCGTGATTGGAGAAACATAGCTGGTTCTTGACCTAACAGGTGATGAAAAAGGATTGGAATTCCCACATAAGGTTTTGCTTCCCCCTTTTGTAAGGGCCTTCCGGCAAATGAGTACATGTGATCAGGATTTTTGCCCCAACGGGGCTATATAATTTAGCCCCGGGTCAGTCCCGCGCCTCGCGGGACGCCACCCTGGGTAGCCGGGCAAATCCCACGGGACCGGGTTTTGCTTCCCCCTTTTGTAAGGACCTTCCGGCAAACAAGTACCTATGGTCTGGATTTTTGCCCCAACGGGGCTATATAATTCAGCCCAGGGTAAGCGGAGCGCCACCCTGGGTTAGGGTCAGTCCCGTGCCTCGCGGGACGCCACCCTGGGTGTGGAATTCCATAAATTTTTTCTCTGTACTCCAAAGGAGCCGCGATGTTTCTCAGCGATCGATGCGATGAATGCGGAGACTGCCTTGTATTCTGCCCTTACAACCACTATGAACCGGACCGCGCCCGGCAGGAGATCGCCCAGTTAAAAGCGGGCGGATCGCCCCCCATCGTCGGGTCCTGCATTACTTGCGGGGCCTGCAATCAGGTCTGCCCATCTCAGGCCAATCCATTCGACCTGCTCAATGACCGCCAGGAAGAAACCGGGGCGCTTGGAGTTCCGCAGGAGGCCCTCGACCGGTTTACCAAATTACATGAACTTGCTACCCATGTCGAAAAGGGAGAGCCGGGCAAACCTGTCGTGAATCTTTGCATCGTGGGTGCGATGGTGCGCGAACAGCTAAAAGGGCCGCTTTTCGAGGGCCTGACCGTCGTTGAGGGAGCGGACTACTTCTGCGGCGTCGGCTACATTCACCTTGGAAAACCTAGTCTTACGGCAAAACAGGCGCTCCCTTTCATCAAAAACCTCTCGAATCTGAATGCCGGCGAGGTGATCTGCTTTCACGACGACTGCTACTCCATGCTGACCTCTCTTGCGGCTCAGTACGAGCTTCAGGTTCCTTTCCGCCCCGTGCATCTTTTCGAATATTTGTTTCGCGCCCTGTCCTCCCAGCCACAGAAGTTAAAGGCGCTCGGGCTGAAGGTAGCCTATCAGGCCCCCTGTGCATCTCGATACACTCCCGAGAAAGACCATTACCTCGATAAGCTCTTCGACCTGGTTGGGGTCAGGCGGGTCCAAAGAGACTGTGAAGGACTGAACGGGCTCTGCTGCGGGGCCCCTCTCATGGCGACGGACAGGCAAAAGGCTTCCGAGGTAAAGCTGCGCAACATTGCCGATGCCGTAAAACATGGGGCCGAAGCCATGGTTTTCCTCTGCCCCATGTGTTTGCTGAATCTGCGGAAGCTCTGCCAGGAAAATGGGATAAAACCAATCTTCATCACGGAACTGTGCAATCAATCTTTGGGCGGATGAACGGAATGAACCACATCGGTTGACGGACCGTAGGTGGGGTGCCGGGCGTAAACGGAGCGCAGACCTGTAGGTGGGGTGCCGGGCGTAAGCGGAGCGCAGCCCACAACGCTCACCGCCGGGCGATTACCCCAGCAGGCTGAGGGAATACTGAGTTACCTGCAAAATAACTTTATTTTGATGATTCGCGGGTGAGGCGAGCATCATGGAAAATTGCGTTCAAAACCCCCCTGCCCACTTTAGGGGAGAACCCCACCCGAAGCGCTCAAACTTCATCCCCCTTTTCTAAAGGGGGACCGCCCAAACTGCACCCCCTTTTCTAAAGGGGGGCAGGGGGGATTTTGAGGCATCGAGCACCATCTTGAATGCAACCTGGTATAAGCCGGGAATAACTTCGCTTTAAGTGCATGGTCGGCCTGGCCCGGCAAAATGAACTTTCACCTTTTCTTTCTTAACCCCTTCCGTGAGTTACTCTTCCTCTTCGCCTCCTGCTGCCGTTCACGCTCGATCTCCTGCTGGGCCTTCCAGGCCGGGCACCATTTTCCGTGCCAGGCCATAATCTTACCGATCATCGTTGCGGGATTATCTCTTGCATATCGGCATAAACGGCATCCATCACAGGCCTTACCAAATAACCGTTCGATCCGGGTCATCGTGTCCTCCAGGATAGACAGAAGTCTGCGAAGCGATTGAGGCGAACTACAAGGGCTGCTGAAAATGTCGGTCATCAACCCGGCGCCGGGGCAGCTTGAGATAGTGAGGGCGCCGCCGATCTGCTAAAGGGACTTTCTCCGGCTAAAGCAAATCAAGTCGCCTTCTTCTTCCGAAGTCTCGTCTGCTTCGGCGTCTTTGCTGCGCCGGCCTCTTTAGCTCCCTGGGTGGACGTTGCCGCTTTCTTCTGCCTTCTGGCTTCGATAAATTGCTGCAGCTTCTCGGGCAGTCCTCTCTGTTTGGCTGCTTTGCTTCTCGCTTTGGTCAAGGACTTTGCGGACAATGGCGTTCGCATCGAAAACCCGTATTTCTTCCTGTACTCTTTCTGCCCCATGCCATGGGAGACCAGGTGCTTCGACGTGAGCTGCTTCATCTCTGCACCGCATTCGAGACAGATCACTTTATCTTTCTGAATCGAGCCTTGCGGCGTGAGCATGGGTTTCTGCTCTGCTGGTGCTTCTCCGGTTGCTTCGGCAGTCGGAGCTAACTCAATTCCTTCCGCCTCGGCCTTTTGCAGTTCCTGGAGCGTGCTGAAGACCTCTCGGAGAGAAGCAGCGATGTCGGTGGCCGACATAGACGTTAAGGATACCTGGGTCTGGACGATTTCTGATGCAATCTCGATGAGTTTTTTCGGCATTTGTAATCCTTTTGCATAAGGTAAATGAAAAACGCCAATATTAAGAGCAGCGGTCATTTTAGTAGGTTATTACATGAATGCAATGTTTTTCGAATACACATCTCGTGCATCATGACTCATTTTTTTCTGTGGCACATGCGGATCAGGTTGGAGGAAAAAAAGTAATCGATGTTCAGAGTTCATAAAGCTTGGTGCGTCTGTTTGAAAATCCCCGTGTCTTCAGCGTGATTCAGCGAGAATTTAAAGGGTTAAGGTTAGCCGGACGTAGCCCTTTCTTTCTAGGCTTAGGTGAGTAACTGGTGGACGAGTAATTACAGATGCACGAATACCATCTCATCGGGGTCGCCGGTTCACCCGGGATCACAGCATGGCTCGAACTTAATCCCCGCTCTATTTTTCGTTGTAACCAATCTGTAACCTCTCCCATTTAAATTCTATACAAACCCGCACCGCTTTGGGGCGCGGTTGAATGCATTTCAAAATTGATGGGAAAATGACCCCGGATGACCTGCGCACCGATGCCGTGCGGACGGTCCGGGCCCAAAGGCTGGTCCGGCAACCTGTCTCTGGCGCGATGGCATTGTCTGTATCGCTCTCTACACATAAGCATTCAGATTAAATGAGGAAAATTATCTTCTTTCTTGACATGGAGAGTATATTCCTTATGGTCCTTAAGTGGTATATCTTTCCCGAGAGACATTTAAGTGCAGTGCCTGCTGGTATCTGTGTGAGTTCGAATAAAGACGCCAGCCTCCCCGTTCCATTATAACTATTCCTCCTGTTTCGCCGGGAATACGCTCGATTTGGCGTTTTCCTGCCGCCGAGGCGTTGCGTTCGAATGGCCCGGAGTTAAATTCCAGCATGGGCTTTATGAAAAGTGATCAGATATTGGAGTGGTATCTAAGTGGCTTGAGACTTATGGACTCGTACAACATGAAGGAGGAGAAAACATGAAAAAAAATGCATTTGTTAAGTGCGCTCTGATCGGGTTCCTCGTTGTTATCATGGTCCCGTTTGGAGCGCTTTCACAGCAAACCTCGACCTCTGCCACGGCATATGGCCAGGCAGAGCTCGACCAGATGCTTGCGCCGGTTGCGCTCTACCCTGATTCGCTGATCGCACAAATCCTTATCGCGGCTACATATCCAAGTGATGTTAAAGAAGCGGACCGCTGGGTAAAGGCAAACGCGAGCCTCAAGGGGGACGCGCTCAATAGCGCCTTGGAAAAACTGCCATGGGACGAGAGCGTTAAGGCGCTGGCGACTTTCCCGCAGGTACTCGCCATGATGAGTGACGAGATGACGTGGACACAAAGGCTGGGCGACGCTTTCATGAATCAGCAGGCCGATGTCACGGCATCCATTCAGAGACTGCGGGCGAAGGCCCGTGATGCGGGCAATCTCGTGACAACCGCCGAGCAGAAGGTTGTTGTCAAAGGTGAGGCTATCGAGATTGAACCCGCTAATCCTGAAGTTGTATATGTGCCGCGTTACGACCCGGTAGTGGTCTACGGACCTTGGTGGTGGCCTGCGTTTCCTCCCTACGCTTATTACCCCGTTTGGCCTGGGATAGAGCTTGGCGTGGTTGGAGTGTTTGGGTTTTTCCCGGCCATAGAAATTGGACCAGTCTGGTGGGGCTGGGGCTGGGGCGGCTGGGATTGGGCCGGTGGTGGACTCTTTGTCAATGTCGGCTGGGGTAGTCACGGAGGGCACGGATACCACGGCGGCAGAGGCGGCCACGGATACCACGCCGGCGGGCACGGCGGTCATGGTGGCCACGGCGGTCATGGCGGCCACGGCGGTCATGGCGGCGCAGGCCATGGTGGTGGCCATGGTGGCGCAGGCCATGGTGGCGCAGGCCATGGTGGTGCAGGTCATGGTGGCGCAGGCCATGGTGGTGGCCATGGTGGCGCAGGCCATGGTGGTGCAGGCCATGGTGGTGGCCATGGTGGTGGTCATGGTGGCGCAGGCCATGGTGGTGCAGGCCATGGTGGTGGTCATGGTGGCGCAGGTCATGGTGGTGCAGGCCATGGTGGTGGTGGCCATGGTGGCGCAGGCCATGGTGGCGGCCACGGTGGAGGCCATGGTGGCGGTGGTCATGGCGGCGGCGGTCATGGTGGCGGCCATGGTGGTGGTGGCCATGGTGGTGGCCATGGTGGTGGTCATGGTGGAGGCCATGGTGGTGCAGGTCATGGTGGTGCAGGCCATGGTGGTGCAGGCCATGGTGGTGCAGGCCATGGTGGTGCAGGCCATGGTGGTGGTCATGGTGGCGCAGGCCATGGTGGAGGCCATGGTGGTGGTCATGGCGGCGGCGGCCATGGTGGTGGCCACGGTGGCGGCCATGGCGGCGGCCATGGTGGTGGTGGTGGGCGGAAGAGATAACTATTCACTCTCACGAAAGATTGACAATCAGATTTTTACGGGCAGCGGCAAGATTCTGACCGTAAACTGATACTCACGTGAACTGAGGGCGCAATATTCGTTTAAGTATTGCGCCCTTCTGACACCGGAAGGCGCGTGGGATCACCCAAAAAGCGCAACGGCGCAACGGGGTCGGGCCAAGCTAACATCTCCTCGCGTAGGGATAGAACCAAGAGGAGTTATTTTTAACTGCTCCCTGCTCCCTGCTCCCTGCTCCCTGCTTCCTGCTTCCTGCTTGAGGATTAAAGAACATGGAAAGCACCAGGACTTTTGAACAAAAAACCTATAGGAAAGTGGACTGGCGTCTGATACCATTTCTTTTCCTGTGCTATATCCTTGCCTACCTCGACAGAGTGAACGTCGGTTTCGCAAAGCTCCAAATGCTCAAGGACTTATCACTGAGTGAGGCGGCGTTTGCTGCGGGCGCCGGCATCTTTTTCATAGGCTATTTCTTCTTCGAAGTTCCAAGCAATGTCTTGTTAAAAAAGTTCGGAGCACGCAGGTGGATTGCCAGAATCATGATCACGTGGGGGATTGTATCGGCCTCGATGATGTTTATAAAAAGTGAGTGGGCCTTTTACGGCATGCGTTTCCTGCTTGGCTTGGCCGAGGCGGGCTTTTTCCCGGGCATCATCTTTTATCTGACTTTGTGGTATCCTTCCAGGCTTCGTTCTTCCAGAACCGCTTTATTCATGTCCGCCATTGCCGTATCCGGCGTAATAGGCAACCCCCTCTCCGGCTGGATCATGGATATGCTCTCAGGGGTATGGGGCTTGGCTGGATGGCAGTGGCTGTTTCTCAGCGAAGGCGTGCCTTCAATAGTGGTCGGTTTTTGGGTGATTTACTACCTCAACAGCAGTATCAAAGATGCAAAATGGCTTACCGAAAATGAAAAGGCCCTGCTCGTCAAAAACATCGAAGAAGAGGATAAACATAAGGACGAGGTAAAACTTAGCGATGCATTTAAGAGTGGAAAAGTATGGGTCTTGAGTGCAATTTACTTTACCCTGACGATCGGCCTGTACGGAATCGCCTTCTGGCTGCCCACCATCATTAAGGCATTCGGGATCAAATCATACCTGGGTGTGGGACTCATAACAGCCATTCCTTACTGCGTAGCAACAATCGGGATGATTCTCCTTAGCCGAAGTTCCGACAGGACCGGCGAGAGGCGAATGCATTATTTCGCCAATGTGACCGCGGGTGCACTCGGTTTGATATTCAGCGGCATATTTGCCTCCAACCCCGTTTTGTCCGTGATTTTCCTGTCGATAGGCACACTCGGCGTTCTGGGATCGATGCCCCTGTTCTGGCCCATCCCTTCGGCCTTTCTGGCTGGTACGGCTGCGGCTGCCGGAATCGCGATTGTAAACTCAATCGGAAATCTGGGCGGCTACGTCGGCCCAAATGTTCCGATATGGGTCAAGAGTTTTTCGGCCAACCCATCCGCTGCTCTGTATGTGATTGCTGGTGTCTTGTTTCTGGGCGGTCTTCTGCTTTTGGCTTTTATCCCGAAGAGCGTCAACATTAAGGGCTTGTCCGTAAATAAGCCTCTTAGGGATTGCGCCGGATTTTGAGACTGATTTGGTCGCGAAGATTGAGCAAAACCGCAGGCGTAGTTGTGCTACGTCGAGGATTTTGCGATTGAGGAGCGGCCAAAGCCGGCCAAAACCCGGATGCGAGCGCAAAGGTTTTATTTACGGACAAGCCCTAAGATCGGCCTGCCGCCCAAACACATCAAAGCCGAGGCAAAACCAGGTTTGCAAAGCTGACGGTGGTTGCGGATGGAATCCGACCCGGAAATGCAGTTCGCCCCCAGTTGGGGCTCAAGTTGACGCATTATTCGGGATTAGAGTGAAAACCTCAATCGGGCAAGGCCGGAAGCCGGGACTAAAGGCTTTGACCGGAAATTTCGGGTGCTTGTGCAAGTAGAGACAGGACCGCATTTGTGAAGCCGGCGAATAGACTCTAATTCCACATTTTTAGAATCCGCTGAATTGATACACACCCGACACACTCACGCAACAATACAACGCTATAGATGAGCAGTGGCTGTTTCGCGAATTAACTTGAGCAACCGAGGCCACCGGATATGCGCCTGATTCGGCGGTTGGGCGGGATAGAGCGTATCTTCGGCTGGCACTCCCGGGAGGTCGTTGGTAAGCGCGTGGAAGAGTTTCGCCCGATTTATCAAGATGAGGAGGCTCGAGCCGCCTTTTCCGGCAACCGCAACTACCGCAAGGACGGCTCAGTCGCGGCGGACCTGGAATTAGCCAATGAGAAACTTCGCTTAGTGCCTTTCAGGCTTATTGAAGTCCGGGAAAATGAGAGAAAAAGGCTGGCTGGGGAACTGCACGATAGCATTGGACAGACACTTGCTGCCTTGAAGTTTCGTATTAAACACGTCATTGCTACCCTGAAAAAGCGGCAATCGAAGCAAGCTCCACAGCTCCTGCATGAACTCATTCCCATTCCACGGCGTTCTATCGATGAAACCGGAACAATCCGTATGGGCCTTAAGCCAATTTACATCCAGCGAGGAGCAGACGATGAAAAGAATGCAAAGACCCGTCGGCTGGTGCGCTGTTTTCGCTCTCTGGGTCCTGGGCGCTTTTCTTTTGCTGAAGATATGGAATTATCAAAAATCGCTTCCCGATCCGATTGGCTCCTACATTGAATTCGCAATTATGCTTCTGGTCACTTTCTACGTTTTGGCACTGTTCCCAATCAAACATTGCGTAGACTCGTTTCTGTGCCGTTGTGGGTTCTCAACGGATACGAACCATAGTTTTTCGATAAGGGAACACACGCAGACGGGGAGACGAGCATTATGAAGGCATGGACTAAAGAAGAAAGGGGTTGAGTTATGCCGAAGATCCTTGTTGCCGATGATGAGGAACACGTGAGGCTCCTATATTCGGAGGAACTGAAGGAAGCCGGATACGAAGTCACCACGGCGGAGGGCGGTTACAAGCTTTTCGAGAGAATTGAAGAGGAAAAACCGGATTTGGTCATCCTGGACATAAAGATGGTTGACTACAACGGTCTGGACATCCTCCAGGACATGCAAGACCATTTTTATGACCTGCCTGTCATACTCGCGACTGCGTACGATAGCTTCCAGGATGACATGACATCGATTGCGGCCGACTTCTATGTTGTAAAGAGCTTTGATTTGACCGAACTAAAGAATACAATCGCCATGGCGCTCGAAATAAAGCTCCCCGGTTGACAAGCCCGTCCTACAGCGCCTGCTCGTTGTCGAAATGACGATAATCGGCCGCTTTGGATTCCGCATTCCGGAAAAGGCGCTTTTTTATAGAAATCCGAATGGAAACTGCCCGGACCAGCCCATTGACATATCCCTGACTGCTCTGTCCTTGCCTCCGGACAGCCGGTGGGATATATTTTCCCTCGTCCCACAAGCCGCTGACTGAATTTAACAGGCTTCACAGGATTTATGCTCTCAGTTTTTAGGAGCAGTCAATGACTCCGGCCAAAGCCCGAATCTAAACCCAAAAGGAGCAACGATGACGATTGAGGAGTATAGGAAGATTCTTTCAATGGCGATTGGAAACGAGATAGCAGCGCATGATTTCTACAAAAGTATTTGCGAGAAGGTCAAAGACAACAGTTTAAGAAGTATTTTCGCAGAGTTGGCCGATGATGAGCTAAAACACAAGATCTTCTTGGAAGGTTTTTTAACAGGGGCCAAACCTTTCCATTTTGCCGAGGTCACGGATTACGAAGTGGCCAAAACTGTCGAAAGACCAAAGCCCTCAATCGACATGAAACCTTATGATGCCATAGGCTTGGCCATGAAGGAAGAAGAAGAGGCTATGCAGATGTATCAGGCATTAGCCAAATTCAGCACCAGCCCGGATCAAAAGCAGATGTTTCTGGCTTTGGCCGGAATGGAGAGAAGCCACAAGGTTAAGTTAGAGGAATTGTACACCACAATGGCATATCCGGAAGTTTGGTAAGACAACCTTTCGTCAATTGGCGAAAAGTTTAATATTTCTCCCTGATAATCGCCCAAACCTATTTTCCGCGGACGATCTTCAGCGTCCTTTTTGTGGTGTCCAAGCCGATCCGGAAGCGTGACCGGTCATGATCGCCATCGGCAAAACGGGACGGATTGCCGGAGCGGCCGTGCGAGCCACCTCAAATTTTTTGGACTTAAGGAACTGTCCGAGATGGATCAGGAGTGACGAATGAATCGGGTTGCCTTTGTGAAGACTGCCGACAGGCCTCGGGGTGTGACAGCATCGATTGCGGGCTTGGGAATCAATCCGGTCAAAGGGAAAGATGTCCTTATCAAGCCCAATTTCAATACGGCGGACCCATGCCCGGGCTCAACTCACAACGACACCTTAACGGCCTTGATTGATGAGCTTTGGGAAATGGGCGCAAAGTCCATCAGCCTGGGGGAGCGGAGCTATCCGCCAACCATCCGGGTCATGACGGAAAAGGAGATCATTCCTCTCATACAGGCAAGAGATGTTCGGATCGTCAACTTCGATGACCTCGCCAAATCAGACTGGATTGAGTTTAAGCCAAAAGACAGTCACTGGCCGAATGGGTTCCGAATAGCCCGCCCCATCCTCGAATCAGAGTGCCTGGTTTCCACTTGCTGTTTGAAAACCCACCAGTACGGCGGCGTATTTACTATGTCTCTCAAATTGCATGTCGGAGTCGTTCCGGCTTCCCGGCACGGATTTAACTACATGAGCGATCTCCACGGTTCCCCGCACCAGCGCAAGATGATCGCTGAAATCAATGCACCCTTTGAACCGAAGCTCGTCGTCCTCGATGGGATCGATGCTTTTACCGATGGCGGCCCGATGAGCGGGAAACGGGCCAGAGGCAACGTGTTTTTAGCCTCAACCGACCGGGTGGCAATTGACGCTGTTGGAGTGGCGGTACTCAAGGTGCTTGGCAGCAATCCTGCGATCATGAACCGGAGGATATTCGGCCAGGAGCAGATTTCGCGGGCGGTCGAGCTTGGCCTGGGGGCTGCGTCGCCTTCGGAAATCGATCTGTTCCCGGTTGACGAGGAAAGCCGGCAATACGGCGCAATTGTTCAAAAGATGCTTCACGCAGATTGAGGCTGAATGAGAGGAGAGTCATCTATGAGCATGCTCTTTTCCAAATTCCGTCTGAGGGAAATCGAATTCAGAAATCGAATATTCGTATCTCCAATGTGCCAGTATTCCAGCCGGGACGGTATGCCCAATGATTGGCACCTGGTTCACCTCGGGAGCCGGGCTGTCGGAGGAGCTTCCCTCGTTATGGTTGAGGCTACAGCCGTTTCCCCCGAGGGACGCATCTCGCCATATGATTCCGGTCTGTGGTCTTCTGACCACGGTAAGGCATTCAGTCGTATAACGGCCTTCATAAAAAGCCAGGGGGCAGTTCCGGGTATGCAACTCGCGCACGCTGGGCGCAAAGCATCAACGGATATTCCCTGGCAGGGAGATAGCCCGTTGGACGAGAGCGCAGGGGGATGGCAACCGATAGCTCCCAGCCCGATTCCGTTCGACGAGCGTTCCCCGGTTCCGCGAGAGATGAGTAGCAAGGACATCGGAGATATACTGACGCGGTTCCAGGCCGCTGCCCGCTTTGGCCTTGACGCCGGGTTCGAGGCACTCGAAATCCATATGGCCCACGGCTATCTCCTGCACGAGTTTCTCTCACCACTATCGAATAAACGTACCGACGAATTTGGCGGGACTTTCGAGAATCGTATCCGTTTTCCCCTGAGGGTGGCAGAAACCGTACGCACAGTC
This sequence comes from Syntrophobacteraceae bacterium, assembly GCA_049515795.1. Taxonomy (GTDB): domain Bacteria; phylum Desulfobacterota; class Syntrophobacteria; order Syntrophobacterales; family Syntrophobacteraceae; genus SbD1. The sequence goes on along the minus strand of JBEKTT010000093.1, from coordinate 712 downwards.
TGGCCTTCCCGTTTGCCTGTTTTCGTGCGAATCTCCTGTACTGATTGGGTCGAAGGTGGATGGGATTTAGCCCAATCAGTCGAATTCTGCCGAAAGCTAAAGGAAGTTGGGGTCGACCTGATCGATTGCTCGAGCGGCACCTTGGTTCCCTATGCCAAAATTCCGGCCGGCCCTGGATTCCAGGTCCCCTTTGCGGCTGCCATTCGAAAAGAAGTCGGCATGCCGACTGGCGCTGTCGGCTTTATCACGCAACCTGTACAGGCGGAACAGATTCTAGCCACGGGACAGGCCGATGTAGTACTGATGGCGAGAGAGATGCTGCGCCAGCCATACTGGCCCCTCCACGCGGCATACGCATTGCGCGCCGATATACTCTGGCCAAACCAGTACCTGCGCGCCAAACCGAATTAGCTCTATACGGCAAGACAGTTCTCCATGAGAGAAACGGCTTTTCCAACAGCCGGCGGGCAGCAACTCAGGCGAAAATTATGCGATACTTACGGAACAGCGGTCTTGGAAATCTAATACTGAGTTGCGTTCACCCCCCCCTGCTCCCTTTAGGGGGGAACCCTACCGGCGCGCCCAAACTACACCCCCCTTTTCTAAAGGGAGGCCGCCCAAACTACACCCCCCTTTTCTAAAGGGGGGCCGCCCAAACTACACCCCCCTTTTCTAAAGGGGGGCCGCCCAAACTACACCCCCCTTTTCTAAA
>JBEKTT010000092.1:0-16600 GCA_049515795.1 Syntrophobacteraceae bacterium | reverse complement strand
TGACCTTGGCTATTGTGGCCTCCGGTCCCTGTTCCTTGACCAGGGCGGCAACCGCCTTCACCTTACTCACACATTCGTCTTTCGTGGCCACTTCGGCAGCACCCACGACGGCTGCCGTCCACATGCTGAGTACAACGAAAACACCGACTTTGATCCAGCGCTTCATGTTTGTTTCTCCCTTTCTGAAATCTCGTGCAGGTTTGTCTAACTCGTAATTCCTGACCCTTACAAACGGGTTCGGAGCCCTACTACGGGGATAACCTTCCCTCTCTTAGGTTGATTACTCCCTTGACATGCTCAGGGGTCTGCCGAACGGGGTCACGCGCATCATCCCAATAATTTCCCTTACCTTGGGTATGCCAATCGCGTACTCTTCCTGATCCAGCGAGAAAGTCAGATACTTCCCTTCCGATCTGCGATTCTTTGAACCGCTTCGCCGATTTTCTTCGCCTGTTCTGTCATGATTGCCTTTCCTCATTCGGTGACGATGATCGGAACTGCACCCTTACTACTTGTACCCCGGCGGGTAAATCCCTCTAAAGTTTTAAGGGGTTGTTTGTTTTATCGTCTGGGACGGGAAATACTTGACGGTGATTGGTAAGTGACGAATCAGTGATGCTTCATCACTAGAGGTCCATAGAAGTGAGGTAGGAACTAAGGTTTACCTGCTCACCCTTTACGCCGAGTTTCGCTCGGATGTGATAGCGGTGGGTCATGACCGTATTCAGTGAGACTCCCAGGATTGCTGCGATTTCTTTATTCTCTTTGCCGGCCTTAATGAGAGTTGCAACCTGTAATTCCATGGGACTCAGGCTTGCGTGTTTCTGAGAGAGCTTTTTAATGAAAGGGGAACATATGTCAACAAGATTTGATTCCAATATTTCCAGGTACACGCGCTGTTCTGCATTCAGGTGGCTCCCCTTCAGTTTTTCCAGGTATGGCGATATCAGTTCCTTGATGTTCGCTGTTACGTCTGCACTCAGTTTAAGTTTTTCTCTTTCCAACCCTTGAAGCAGCACCCCGAGCCCGGTATTCAATTCCTGGAGTTCTCTTTGAAGCTTCCGCTCACGACTGATTCTTTCTATTTTCGCCTCTAATTCATAGACCCCAAAAGGCTTCGCAATAAAATCAGCCGCCCCGGCCCTGATTATGTCGCTGTAGGTATAAACAACGGCATGACCGGTCATCATGATCGTATCGATCCCCGGGTCAATTTTGAGAATTTCACTGAGGAGCTGCAGGCCGTCGATGCCCGGCATTATAATATCTGAGATAACGAGTTCGAAATCGCTTCGTTTTAGTAATTCCAGCGCTTTAGCCGGATCGGTGGCGTTCTCGCACGAATAACCGCAGGATAGCAAAAATGTGGTCAGCATGGCGCAAATATTTTCTTCATCATCGACGACCAGGACCCTTTTAATTTCCCTTTTTTTGGGCATATTTTTTATCCCCTGTGGAACTCACTTGCATGGCCGGTATGTAGATGCGAAAAGTACTGCCTGTGCCGGGATCGCCCTGGACCATAACAGCCCCATTGTACCGTTACAATATCCCATGCACGACAGCCGGTTCAAGGCCGCTTCCTTTGAGTCCTCAGCAACTCAAGGGCCAGGACAGCAATGCCGACACGATCCTTCAGCCATCTATCCCAGGTGGTCCAACACCTGTCTGACTCTTGCCGCAAGATCATCGCTGAGGAAAGGTTTCTTAATGAAATTTACTCCATCGTCCGGAATGCCGCGATCGGTAATCACATCGGCGCTGTAGCCTGACATATAAAGGTGCTTGAGGTTCGGGCGGATCGCTCTAAGCTGTTCCGCCAGTTCCACTCCGTTCATCTCCGGCATCACCACGTCCGTGATAAGCAGGTGAATATCTCCTGGATTATTCTCGACAAGATGAATGGCGTCTCTTGGAGTAGGCGCTGCAAGGACCGTGTAACCCAGATTTTCGAGAATCATCTCGCAGATGTTCAGGATCGCTTCATCGTCCTCTACCAGCAGGATGGTTTCCGTGCCTGTCGGGTGTTCGCCGTCTGCCTCCTCAGAGGGGACCCGTGCGGTTTCATCCTCTAACCGCGGCAGGTATATTTTAAACGTGGTTCCTTTCCCCGGTTCGCTGTCGACATAAATAAAACCGCAGTTTTGTTTAACGATGCCGTAAACGGTGGACAATCCCAGCCCGGTTCCCCTGCCCAGTTCCTTGGTGGTAAAAAAAGGCTCGAAGATATTCTCGCAGACCTGCCTGCTCATACCCTCGCCGGTGTCGCTCACGGTCAACAGCACATATTCTCCGGGAATAAATTCCGGGTGATCTGCCATATTGGAATCATCGATCACAACCTTCTCGGTTTTGATGGTGATGGCGCCTACTCCGGGAATGGCATCGCGGGCATTGACCGCAAGATTGGCCAGGATCTGGTCCACCTGGGAAGGATCAATTTTGACTTTCAACAGATCTGGTCCCGGTTGCCAGATCAGGTCGATATCCTCACCGACGAGCCGCGTCAATATCTTGAGCATGCCCGAGATCGTGCCGTTCAAATCCAGTATCTTCGGAGCGGCGGTCTGTTTGCGGGCAAACCCCAGCAGTTGCCGGGTAAAGTCCGCTGAACGCAGGCCCGCTTTGAGGATCTCCTTGAGGTTGTCCTGAAGTTCGCCGGCGGCAACGTCCGCCTTCAATGCCATTTCCGCCCGGCCGATGATCACGCTCAGCATGTTGTTGAAATCGTGCGCCACACCGCCCGCCAACCGCCCCACCGATTCCATCTTCTGGGCCTGGAAAAGCTGTTCCTCAAGTTTTCTTCTTTCCTCCTCTCCTCGCTTACGCTCAGTGATGTCAATATTGACGCTGATAATACCGGTGATATTACCATCGGCATCACGCATTGGCGCCGTTGCGATACTGATATCAACCGGCGAGCCATCCCTCTTCCGGCAGCGGACTTCAACCCCACTGAATGATTCACCTCGAAGCACGCGCTCCCGTAATGTGCTATACTCCCCTTGTTTGTCTTCGGAAACATAAGGGAGAAACTGTCCAAACACCTCTGTTTCCCGCCAGCCGAACAAACGCTCAGCAGCGGCGTTCCAAAGCTTCACGTTCCCATCGGGGTCAAGAAGAATAATAGCGACGGGTGAGGCCTCAATTACTGTCTGAAGTGTTTCGGTTGTCTCCCGCAAAGCTTTTTCTGCCCTCTTGGCCTCGGTGATGTCATGCGTAAGGCCCAAAATGTACCTCTGCCCGGCCAGTTCGATCACTTCCGACGAGACGCTCACGTCCCTGATCTCACCGGATCTCCTGAGGAACTGGGTTTCAAAGTCCTGTACCCTGCCTTTCTCTTGCAGTGTTTCGACCATCTTAGCCCGGTCTCCAGGATTAGCCCACATCCCCAGCTTCAAAGGGTTTTGACCGATGACCTCCTCGCGCGTGTAGCCAAATAAGCCCAGGAAAGCATCATTTACGTCGGCAAATCGGCCGTCGCTCAATCGGGTGATACTGGTGCCGACGGGAGTGGCGCGAAAGAATCTGGAGAAACGTTCTTCGCTCTCACGCAACGTATCCTCGGCCTTCTTGCGCTCGGTGATGTCGAGAATAGTCCCTGTGGCTGCAGGCTCCCCTTTATAAACGATTGCCGACCCGTAAACCTCGACGTGGAATATCTGTCCGTTCTTCTTCAGCCCCCTGAAGGTATAATGAACTGACTCGGCTTCGCTCGATCTTCGCCCTCCGGCGTTTCCCTCGACCTCGGTCAAATCCTCTGCGTAGACCAGGTTCGTGAAAGGCATGTCGTTCAGGCATTCCTCGACAGTGTAGCCGAACATTTGAGCGAACTTGGGATTTACATACTTGAAGACCCCGTCCTGTACGATATACATGCCTGCAGGGGCCAACTCCGCAAAACTCTTGAACTTTGTTTCAGATTCCAGCAGGGCGTCCTTCGCCTTCTTGCCCTCGGTGATGTCGCGCCCATAGATATTGACATACCCCATGTCCCCAACGGGCACCAGCATCAGTGAGTAAACCACCTCTTCGCATGCCAGGTCCATTTCTTTGGAACGGCCGGAGCTGAGCGTCTGGAGCACATGTTGCCGCCAGTCGCCTGGAAGTGTTTCACCCGGTTTCCAGCCTAAAGATTTCAAAAAAGTTCCACTACTCCTATTGGCATATAGCAGTTCGCCGTCACTGGATATTCTGAGGATCGGGTTTGGGTTTTCATCGGGGAAGCGTGCAATGCTTTCTATCTGTTCCTGCGCCATCCGCCGCTCGGTAACATCCGAAAAGAAGCAAACAGCAAGTTTACGCCCATGAATAGAGGTAAAAGTGCCCGCAATATCGACGAAGAAGACGGTCCCATCTTTTCGCAGACACGGCAGAGTAGAGGATAGCTTCTTTTCCCCCAGCAACTGAGATTCAAGTTCAGAAAGGACTTGGTTCAGCGAATCTTTCGGATGAATATCCTCTATGCCCAAATCCAGTAACTCGCTTTCACTGTAACCAAGCATATGGCAGATGGATGGGTTGGCAAATACAAACCTTTTCGTCTCGATATCGGCCGCTAGAATGCCATGGTTACTACCCTCAAACAGAATCCTGTATCTTTCTTCCGATTCCTTAAGGGCCTTCTCACTTCGTTTGCGCTCGATGATTTCTTGATTCAGTTGGTCATTAGAAGCCCTGAGAGCAGCGAGTGTCTCCTTGATCCCGCTCAAATCACTTGCGACAGTAACGCTGCCAAGAATTCTGTTTTCAATGTCTTTCAGCAAGGCAATAGAAATTTCAAATGGAACAACGCTGCCATCTCCTTTTCTCATCATCATTTCGCATTTCTTCACCGAGCCTTCCTGACGCAGCCGCATCAGCATTCTTCCGAGTTCCTCTTTATCTGTATATAAATCGAATGCACACATTCCCCGCAGTTCTTCAGAATTGTATCCATAAAGCTCTTCCGCCATTTTATTCCACTTAATAAACCTTCCTGATTTATCAACGATTACAATGACTTCAGGTGAGTTCTCAAAGACATTCTCAAGATATTTGTTCGCTCTCTGCAGATCCTCCTCAGCCTTCTTGCGCACCGAGATATCACGAAAGCTCACTACTGCACCAACCACTTGGCCATTTTCGATAATGGGGGTACTCGAATATGCCGCGGGAAAACTCGCTCCGTCTTTTTTCCAAAGGACTTCATCCCGTACCCGGCTGCTTACGCCGTTTCGGAGAGATTGCCACATGGGACATTCCGTCACCGGGTAATGGATCCCATTCGGAAAGGAGTGGTGAATCATCAGGTGCAAATCCTTGCCGATAAGTTCCTCTGTCTCATATCCAAGCATCTCTCCAGCAGCCGGATTGGCAAAAGTGACGGTCCCTTTCTCGTCCAGGCCGACAATACCTTCCCCCGCCGCGTTGAGGATGAGATCATTTTTGCGAAAGGCTTTGTTCAGCTCTTCTTCCGCCTTCTTCCTTTCCAGATTCCTTCGTTCAAGCAATTCCGCCATACTATCGAAGGATTGGGCCAGTTTGCCCAACTCATCATGGGTGTGAGATAAACCCGTCCGTGCGTCCATCTCGCCACCGCCAAATCTCCGCGCAGCGCTCACCAGCCGTTTGATTGGCCTGGTGAAAGCAACATTCCCCAAAAACCACGCCAAACATGCTGCAATGGCGGCTGCCAGCCCCAGAATTAACAGGTCGCACGCCATCGCAAAATTTGCTTTCCCCAGGATCTTGTCTTTAGGAACACCCGCCGCAATTAATAGATATGGCGGCGAACTTCCAGTGAGACGTAATCGCTTAAAAGCAAATATACGGTAAACGCCGTCATCGGATTTCCTCTCGAACGTCCCTTCATCCAGACCCTCTATCTGCTCTAATCCAGATGAAGGACGCTTGCCCAAAGCTGCTGCGTCATTTTCGGGATAGCGATACAAGCGCACTCCTCGATGATCAAAAATCCCTACTGCGGAGTCTTGTGGCAGGTTTGCCTTCTTTATGAAACTGTCATATTCGGTGAGTCTGAACGCGGCACTCACGATGGCGATGAGCCTTTTACCCGCATCCAGGACAGGGTAGCCATAATTAATTGACGGGACATTAGTGACCCTGCCTACGACGTATTCTCCAGGTGAAAAATCGAGGGTTCTTATGGCATCCTTGAAGTGTTTCCGGTCGCATATATTGACGCTGCCAGGTTCAAAATGTATGGCATTGGCAAACATGTTTCCATCAGGTGTTGACGCGTTAATAGCAGCATATATCGGGTTATGATCTCTTAACTCGCGAAAGAGCTTATTGCAGGCTTGAGCGTCCAGGCTTTGAACCTGGGGCGACTGCGCCAGGGTGCTCAGCATCTGTCTTATCCCTGCGGCAATTCGTTCCTGCTGGGCTGACAGACTCTCAACTATTAGAATGACATGGTGTTTTGCATCCTCCAATTCCCGTGTTCGATGGTCTAAGCCGTCCTTGACGATGATCCCGGCTGCGGGCAGTAAAAATGTCAGTATGAGCAGCAGTAATTTTCTCCGAATGGACCATGAGGTCACGATTCTCTGAAGATGAATAATGGGTTTCCTGTCGGGCAAGAATACCGCCTTATATTGGGTCTTCTTTTTTGAAGAAGCTAATGATCGACACCACCTCTGTGATATCGATCCTTGCCAGTTCCCGGCCTAGACCCGATGACACTGGAAAAGAAGCCGGCGGAGCAATCGTTCTATCAGGTTGCTGAAAAAGTAACGAAGATACGTGCATCTTTGTCTGGTTTGATGTAGTATCAAGTCACTGAATATACGAGCAAATCAGACAAGGAAAGCAAGGAGAAAGCCTGATCGCCGGCAACCGGGATTATTTTATTCGTTCTGTCCAGAAAGCCTGATTTCCGACGACCATCCTTTGCGCCCTATTAAGAGAATGGTGGAAGAAAGCCTCGAGGCACTGGACGACAGCTTTGCGAAAATGTACTCATCTTTCGGCCGGCCCAGCATCCCACCCGAAAGGCTTCTCAAAGGACTGCTGCTGCAAGTCCTGTTCAAGATTCGCAACGAACGTGAACTCATGAAACACATCCGTTTCAATCTTCTATACCGTTGGTTTGTGGGGCTTGATTTCCAAGACCCCGTATGGGAACCCTCGACTTTCTCCAAGAATCGCGACCGGCCTATTGAAGCCGATATTGCCGTAGGCTCCCTGGAAAACGTAGTTGCTAAAGCCGATGAGGAAGGACTTCTCTCGGCAGCCCACTTTTCAGTGGATGGAACACGCCTGGAAGCATATGATGCCAGGGATTTTGTAGAGAAATGCCGGGCGAACAATGTCATCCCCCATGTGGCTCAAAAGAAGAACTCCGCAATCGATGGCCGCACGACCCGTCATGAGGGCTATGCTGTCAGCCTGCGTAAGCGCAAGAGAATAGAGGAGATATTCGGGTGGCTCAAGACGGCAGGATGCCTGCGCAAAACCCGCTGCCGGGGAGTGAGCAGGGTCCGGTGGATTTTCACCTTTCCCACTGCGGCCTACAATCTGCTTCGCATGAGAAACCTGGAGATCAGCGCGGCCTGATGCGAGGGGAATCCCTCTCCATGAGGCCTATAAGAAGGGAGTTGCGCTCTGTTTGACCCGCGTACTCATCCATTGGCGCCAGTAGGGCCAAAATTGGAGGCTTCCTTGCTCACTAACAGTTTATCAAAGAACATTTTTCGAATAACTTCCCGAAAACAGTACGGATCAGAAGCGATCCTTTTTTCAGCATCCTGCTAAGGCTGCGTTCATAACCGCCCCCTTGAGCAAGAGTTCTGTAATTTGAATTCTTTCTCATTTGGATTTCTTTGTGCTTTAAGGAATTCAGATACTTGATCGAGTTCGCTTTGTCACCTGTAGTAAATTACAGGTACTTGATCGCAGGTTAGTACGAAAACCGCGACTTAAATCATTTCCGGTTGGACATCCCCTTGCTCTTGGCAAAGAACCCTTTGTCTCAGGCAAACCTGTTGCTCCGATCCGAAAGACTCCATCGCATTCCGGTTGACGCAATTTGCGCGCGCTTCCAAGCGCTGTTCCCTCTCTTGCATGAATCCAAGAGCGCCCCACTGCTTGTCCCTGTGGCGGCAGCCTTCAGCCCGCCCTTTCAGCAGATCGGACTGACATGATTTCACCATTATTTCACCATTATATGAACAGCTTGCCGGTAGGCGGCTCTCGAACGCCGGATGCAACTCAAATAATCGGTTAAAATAGGTCTGCTGATCCCGTCTCAATGGCAATTCGCTCAGAAGAAATGGAACCTGCCTGCCGAAGAGGCGGAACGCACAGTGTAACTGCGCCTGTTATCCGGTTTGGGCTTTGGGCACGCGCGGCCTTATTTGATCCCTTTTAACTTTTGGACGAGGCGCTCCCGCAGAGCCAGCGAATGCTGGATCCTCGAGAAACGGGCGGATCATACCACAGGAAAATACTTGATTCAGTCGTTGGAAATGCCCAAAAACCTTGACCGTAGCATGTCACGTGTTACCTGTAAGAAGTGACAGCTGACTTTTGTCTGCTTTTGTTCAATATCATCTCGAAAAAGCTTGAAAAAGGGGATATCAATTTGGAAATGGCACTAGATAAAATCAGCGTTAATAAGATAAATGAATATTATGATGTCAGTATAAATGAGAGTTTGTTGACATCACGAACCATGCACAGATACGAAGAAATATGTCAGGCATATCGTCTTAGACATCAGATATTCGCGGAAGCTCTGCATTGGGTACCAACATGTACAAGTAGGTTAGAGACAGATGATTATGATATTCATGCACAGCATTTTGGGGTTTTCGACAAAGATGAACTACTGTGCTATTTACGGCTCATAACACCTGGAAAACCATTCATGATTGAACAAGAGTTCAATAGTCTTATCAGTAAAGATCACATAATTCGGAAAATGGATGATACTGGTGAAGTATCCAGACTATGCATATCGCCCCATGTACGTACCAATAGAGTTCCTATTGGCACATATATTCATAGTATCAGCATAATCCTATTTAAAAGTCTATATCATTGGTGCAAAATAAATGGTATTAGATATCTTTATATAGTTGTCGCACACAAGGTCCTACGGATGCTGAATATAATAGGAGTTCCATGTAAGCCTGTTGGAACGCAAAAAGTGATGCCTGACGGTATAATCGCCCTGGCAGCAATTATAGACTGCAGAGACATTGAAATAAAGAATGCCATAAGGAAGCCGACGGCGTTTCAATGGCTCAGTCAAATTCAATCAAACCCAATGAAGCTGCCACCGCCACTGCGTGAGGCCTATTTACCGCCTCAAGTTTCTGCATAATGTTATAAATATGGAAATTGGCCGTCCTTTCGCTTATGTTGAGTATAACCGATATTTCCCATGAACTTTTCCCCTGCTTCAACCAGTTGAGGACCTCCTTTTCCCTGCCGGAAAGCAGACCCCTGCCGTTCTGCGGTAGTTCTGGGGAATGAATATAGCACAAGGCCTGGTGCAGGTGGGGGATCAGGAGCTCCAAGATAGCCACAAGCCTTTTATCATACTTGTCAAAATTACCCGAAAAGGAAAAAAGACTCCCTCTTCTCTTTTGACCAGGAGTCATTAGGCCATAGGTGTAGCCCTCTTTCAAACCGAAATCTTCGGCCATGGAAATGAAATGCTTCGGTGGTGTGTTTCTTTTATAGGTTTCTGCCCAGTATTGGGGTCTGAATGTCGTAAAATTCTCTTTTACAATGACATCAACGTTCTGAAATTCCCTCTCCTCGTATATTTTGAGCCATTCATCGGGATAGCTGATATTGATGATATTATGCGAGCAAATCCTGCCGTCATCATCAAGCTTCGTCAAACCGGTGAAAGCAAAGTCAAAGGGAAATATGTTTTGAATCTTCCTGAAGAGGCTTACAAAATCCTCTTCGGAATTACAAGAGAGACTACCATGAATGATTTCGAGAAGTGTTGTCGCAGTCCTGCGAGAAAGCAGAAACTCAATTCCCTGTATGTTATCAGGATATACAGGCATCCTTTCGGCAACCCTGTACTCCCCCATACGGTTGTCGGACATTTTGGATCACCCCCTTTCAAAAGAACTACCCAGCAATCGATGGCCGCACGACCCGTCATGAGGGCTATGCTGTCAGCCTGCGTAAGCGCAAGAGAATAGAGGAGATATTCGGGTGGCTCAAGACGGCAGGATTCCTGAGCAAAACCCGCTACCGGCGAGTGAGCAGGGTCCAGTGGATTTTCACCTTTCCCACTGCGGCCTGCAATCTGGTTCGCATGAGAAACCTGGGGATCAGCGCGGCCTGATGCGAGGGGAATCCGTCTCCATGAGGCCTATATGAGGGGAGTTGCTCTCTGTTTGACCCGCGTACTCATCCATTGGCGCCAGTAGGACCAAAATTGGAGGCTTCCTTGCTCACTAACAGTTTATCAAAGAACATTTTTTGAATAACTGCTCGAAAAGAGTACGGATCAGAAGCGACCCCTTTTTCAGCATCCTGCTATTGATTAAATTTATTACCGAATAGGAATTTAACCCCACCTCCCAATTTGAGCGCGCAGGGGAGTCCTCAAGAGCGGGTTGCTGCGTACGCCTCTCGCAACAATGTGGCGCTTATGAGTAGAATTAGACACCAATTCATCACAGAATACAAGTCATTTCTTGATTTTAAGGCTACTTGCCAAAGTCACATAGGAATTATGGCCGGAGGCGTGATGAGCGTCGGAGAGGTGCTTAAAAGATACAAAAATCGGGTTCGCGCAGAATTCGGCCCGGAACCGGCAATTCATTTCCCTTCAAATTTCCTCACCGCCTCCTCGTGCGCGTTCTGTAGAGCCTCCCCGGCAAGAAGCTCTTCATATTTTGTCCTGACGAATTTTGCTGCAAAACCTGGTTTTTTCAGGTATTGGAGTGATGACCGGATAAAATCACCCTTCATCTCTTCTAAAGTCTTTTCTACCTCCTTTCGGTCGACGAAGTTCCGTATTCTAACGGTCTGGAACTCAACCGGTCCGGGGCCGGCAAGCGAAATGAACCCGCGAAGCGCCCCTGAAGGGTCGGGGTAGTTGCTGAAATGGTCTGCGGCAGGTTCCAAAACCGCCCGAACGAGCAATCGGACCTGGCAGCGCCCGGCCACAGGAGGGCTGGACCTGTCGATGAAATAGACTCTCAGGCCGTTTTCGAGATGCAGGCGGCCGAGAGTGCGCTCTTGAGGCCCCGTTCCTTCAGGTTCCTGATATTCCGGCATCGCCTGCCCTTTCAAAATGAGAACAAGGGAAACATTCCGTGCAGTGGCAACCTCATAAGCATAAACCATAACAGGGAAATGCGGGACTGCAAATAAAAGATCAAGAGGTTGACTCGGGGCAGCTAAAAAAGCTATTAATCTCCGTTAAAAATTGACAGAGTGCGGGGAATTGAACAAAATGAGGTCACCGGCAAAATGAACAACGCATACATCGAGGTGAGATGGCACGGCCGCGGTGGTCAGGGCGCGGTCACGGCTGCTGAGATTCTGGCTCAGGCCGCCTACTACGACGGATACAAAGGAGTAACAGCCGCTCCGTTCTTCGGGGCCGAAAGAAGAGGCGCTCCCGTCATTGCCACAAACAGGTTTTCGCGCGAGCCGGTGAGAAATTTCTCCCTGGTTCAGAAGCCTGCGGTGGTGGTCGTGCTGGACGAGACGATAATGCGGGTCGTGGACGTCTCAGCAGGAATCCGACCGGATGGCATCGTTCTTATAAACAGCAGGAAATCGCCCGATCAGATCGTTTTGCCGTCACACCTGCGGGTTGCAGTAACTGACGCAACGCAATGGGCCACAGAAGCCGGCCTCATTATCTCCGGGGCTGTCCTGGTCAATACGGCCATTTTGGGCGGCTTCTCGAAGGCCACCGGGCTTATTGGCATCGAAAGCGTCGAAAAGGCCCTGAGAAACCATTTCAAGGGTGATGCGGGCGAAAAGAATGTGCTCGGCGCAAGGCTGGCCTACGAGGGGACCTCCGTTTCCGTGGTTCCGGACTAGGCCTGCGCCTGATTTTTCAACAGGCCCGCCAGCCTGGGGAATCCTTGAGCCGCAAAGAGACTTGGCGCGCTCCAGATAAAAGGAAGATTACATGGGATACAGCAAAGCTTATAAAGACCCCTTTACAGTCGCCAGAGGAAAAATTTGCACGGCTGAAGGCGGAAAGACCGGCGACTGGAGATCCTCACGACCTGAAATAGACTGCTCGAAATGCATTCCATCCAAAACAGGAAGGAAATCCTGTTTTCTTTGCTGGATGTATTGCCCCGAGGGAATCGTCACGAAGTCCATCCCTGTGAAAATCGACTATGATTACTGCAAAGGATGCGGCATTTGCGCTGAAGAATGCCCCGCCAAAGCTATCCGGATGGTTGACGAGAACATGGGCCAATAGATAGTGTCCATCCGGCTTTTTCGAGGTAAAATACATCGAGACAAATTCCACGCCCCGCGAGGTTTCTGTTCGGGAAGAAGAGCTAATCCGGTCAAACCTCTTACCGCCTTTAGGCTGAAGAATCTGTTCTCCACGCTCTCCTTGCCCTGTCTATGACCAGAGGCGTTCAGCCGGAACGTCTTCGTCCCGGGATCAGGTCCGGGGCTGGCTCTGGCAAGAAATCAAGTTCCCCCCTTTCCTAAAGCGGCAGGGAGGATTTTAGCGCGGAGGCGTACCTGAGTACAGCCCCGTCTTTCGGAACGCGAAAACCGTCCGGTCAAAGTATTCATCCATATTTTCCGCGACCAGATCGCGCGTGGTGAATCCGCCGGCCTCGAATACGGCGCTCAATCCATTCTGCGACAGAGCGCCGCTCATGCACCATGCCCATGCGTCCGGCTCCGAGGCAAAGTAGTCCGGAAGAATTCCCCTCCGGCAAAGATCAGCCCCCGCCACGACCCCTCCCGGCTTCAGCACGCGGTAAAGCTCGACGATCAGTTCGCCTTTCTCCGGGAAGAGATTGAACACTCCATTTAAAATTATCCACTCAAAGGAACCCGGCCTGAACGGAAGGTTGCCGCCATCGGCGCAGACGAATTCAAGCTTAAGACCGGGGAAAGACCGTCCTGCCATGGCGTAGGCCTTTATCAGGACAGGGATCGCAGAATCCAGGTTCACTATCCTGAATTCGGCGCCGGCAGAGAGCTTCAGGATAATTGAATCGATCCCGGCCCCGCAGCCGAGGTTAAGGACCCTGTCGCCAGGTTTTGGATGGACATAGTGGAGCACGTTTCCGCAGGGCAAAGAATCTTCCCATATCTCATCAGGAAGACAATCAATGAGGCCGGCGGGATAACCAAGTTCCACGGCCAGGGGTTTGCCGCCCAATCCGTGCGCCATGACGCCCTTTTTCCGCAGGTACAGTTGCTCATAATATTTTCGGATATGTTTCTTCAATTCTGCTCCGGGTAGTGTAGACAATCATTTAAACCTGGATAATGCATGAGAGACTGAAAAATTTATGCTGCGTTCCAGCCAACCATTGATATTATAGCGCAAATTAATCAAAGGAAGGGAAAGCCGCATGCCAGTGGTTGGTGAAAAGCAAGCGGAAAGCATCCATCCAACTTTCGACAAATCCATCCGGATTGATTTTAAGGCAGCAAAGATCACCTCCGGCGCCGGTTTTTTTCTAATACGGGGAGTGGACGGGCGATTCAGGCTGCTTGAACGTGCCGCATCCCGGATCGAAGACTCGAGGTTTGCGAGCCACACGGATCAAACGTTTAAAACCCGGAATCCGGCGCCTTCTTTTGCCGGTTCGAGTGACAGTCGGCCAAAAGCGCTCCACATTGAATCAAACTCAGAATAGAGGTCTGTCATGATCAAAAAAATCGCCGTAGTGGGCTCGGGAACGATGGGGCATGGTATTGCCGAGTCTTTTGCCATGTACGGATATGATGTCAATCTATACGACATAGATGATGCCAGGCTGAATGCAGCGATAGAAGAAATCAGGGAAGAGCTCGAGCTATTGGCCGAGGAAAAATTCATTGAGCCCCATGTAATAGAGGCAGCCCTTCAGAGAATCAAAATATTCACGGATCTGAAAGAGTCGGTAGCAGACCGCGATTATGTAATAGAGGCAGTCCCGGAGGACCTGGAGCTCAAGCAGCGCTTATTTCAGGAACTGGACGGATACTGCCCGCAGCATGCCGTTCTGGCCAGTAATACGTCCAGTCTGAAGTTAAACGATATGACGGCACGCCTGGGTGATGAGCGCAAACAGCGGGTGATGGTAAACCACTGGTATAACCCGGCCCACCTCATGCCCATCGTGGAACTGTCCTTTTTCGGCAATATGCCTGAATCGATCTACGAGGAGGTCGAAAAACTTTATGCCGGGATCAGGAAGCAAGCCGTCAAGGTCCTCAAAGACGTCCCCGGTCTTGTGGCAAACCGGATTCAGCAGGGTGTCGCCAGGGAGGCTTTCTCGATCATCGAACAGGGTATCGCGGCGCCGGAAGACGTGGACAAGGCCCTTAAGTTCGGGCCGGCCTTCAGGTACGCAACGACCGGACAGCTTGAGGTGGCCGACTTCGGCGGGTTGGACATCTGGTGTATCGTTGGTGATAACCTGCTGAAGGTAATGGATAATTCCCAGTCTGCCAATAACCTTTTGAGGCAGAAGGTAAAGGAAGGGAAACTTGGCATCAAGACAGGAGAGGGATTTTACAAGTATCCGAAAAAAGAGATACCGAAAATCAGGAAGATGTTTATGAAAAAGCTCATAAACCAGTTAAAGGCATCGGCCCGCTACGTTTGATCGTGGAACTGAACGATAAGTGCGCCGCCAAACAGAAGTGAGGTATGAAAAGATGATCAACAGAATTCTCATGTTTTTCGTAAACCTGATGCAAAAGTATCTTCCCGACCCTTTTGCAATTGCCTGGATCATTTCGCTGGTAGTCGTCGCCATGGCGATGGGCATAACCCACAAAGGCCCCGTGGAGGTGGTCGGTTACTGGGGGCAGGGATTTTTCGACATCCTGGCCTTTACCATGCAGATGACGCTTATAGTCGTTACGGGCTATGCTCTGGCCTCGGCCCCGATCGTGCACAGGTTTCTGCAGAATATCGCCCGCATACCTCGTACTCCCTGGCAGACCGTCCTTTTCATTGGTTTTGTCTCAATGGCTCTCTATTACTTGAACTGGGGGCTGGGCTTGATCGCAGGCGGCCTGCTCGCTCGAGAATCCGCCAAACTGCATCCGGATGTGGATTTTCGCCTTATGGTCGCGGCAGCTTATTCCGGAGTCATCATTGTACATGGCGGCCTTTCAGCATCTGTTCCCCTGCTCATAAACACCAAAGGGCATTTCCTGGAAAAGGATATGGGGCTCGTTCCCCTCTCCCAAACCATCTTTCATCCTCAGGCGCTGTTTATCACCATTACCCTCGCTATCGTAATTCCCTTTGTGCTCCTGCTGATGATTCCGAAAAAGGAAGATACCGTTTTGGCCGATCCTGCGCTCTTCCAGGAAGAACAGGTTGCGGTCGTTGCAGGCCCTGTCGAAAAGCAATTGGCAGACCGCATTGAGTCCAGCAAAATCCTAAACTACACACTGGGATTGATGGGCCTTATATATATTATTTATTATTTTGGAAAAAATGGGTTTAACCTCAACTTGAATATAATCATATTCGCATTCCTGATCTTTGGGATACTTGCCCATGGTACGCTCATGAACTACTCAACAGCTGTAACCAGGGGAAGCAGCACTGCCGCCGGGATTATTCTGCAATTTCCCCTTTATGCCGGCATAATGGGGATCATGAAAGGAAGCGGCCTGGTCTTCGTGATATCCGGCTGGCTCTTGAAGATGTCCTCTTACAGGACTTTCGAACTGTGTTGTTACTTCTCTTCTCTCATTATCAGTGTTTTTATTCCTTCAGCCGGGGGGCACTGGGTTGTGCAGGCGCCGTTCATGCTGCCCGCTGCCGCGCAGTTGGGTGTCGAGCACTGGAAAGTTGCCATGGGTGTTGCATGGGGCGAGAGTATCTGGAATGTTGTCTGCCCCTTCTGGACATTGCCGCTGCTGGCAATAGCCAAGATAAGCATTCGTGATTTAATAGGTTTTACCGTCCTGTTATTCATTATCGGCAACATCGTCGCCATAATGGGCATCCTGCTGTTTCAATAGCGGGCAGGGCGCAGGCTCGGGAGAATTGATAAGGCTAAGCGGTCTTCTTTATTTCAACGCCTGTTTCATAGAGGAATTCCGGTGCGAAGTCCGCTCCGTTGGGCCATTCGATTGTGCGCGTGTCGGGATTGACCGATACTTGCAAGAAGAAATCGAGTTCCTTCAATGGCTCGAAAATATCGCCGTGGAGTTCTCCTGCCAGGTCTACTTCCTTGACTGCGCCATCGCTGAACCCGATCCTAAGCCTATAGTCATTAACCTGAATCCGTGAGCTCAAATTGAGCCAGGTTACTTATCAAGCTTTTGGGATTCATTTTTTTGCCTAAACGCAACGCGAAGGCAAAAAATTACAGAACTGGCGGCTTAATGGGCAATAATTACTCCTGTCAAATAATCAATATCTGTCAGTTGGGCAAAGTTTCGGCGG
>JBEKTT010000091.1:0-17290 GCA_049515795.1 Syntrophobacteraceae bacterium | reverse complement strand
GCTATCGGGAATGGGCATTTCCCGGAGGAGGACTTTCACCTCCCAGATCGCGCCTGCTCCCAGGCGCACTCACCCCGACGAAGGTCGGGGTCCAGTGTTTTGCTTTAAAATCAAATAGTTCAAAAAAGCTCTGAATTCCGGCCTTCGCCGGAATGACGAAATCACCCGTCTTTTTAAGGCTCTTTTCCCACCAGAGAACCCTTTTTCAGCACCCTGCTATGCATAGCATAATCGGTCGAACTCGGTGGATACCCCGGGCAATCATAGCGTCAACGCTACGATCTAATCCAAAATGCCCTCTACGGATAAATGTAAAGTCCCACCGCCCTTCAGAACCGACAATGACTCAAGTTTTCAACCATTTAAGCTAGTTAAGACTATACTTGAGGCAGGGCGGAGTGTCAATGGCACGGGCATGAAGAAGAGTGAGAGGATTTGCGGTAACCAATTACTTTGACCAGGTGACCGCAAAATAGTATATGCCAAGGCTGACATAACGTTTTATTATCCCGATGTAATCCGAAAGGCTGCTGTCGCGTTTTGAAACCATTGCTGGTTGCCAGAAATCTTCGGCGGGCAGACTCTGCCAGGGAGATTTTCAGTGTGGATTATTTCTCCCTGAATCAGGGAGAGACCATCGCGCTCATAGGTCCGAACGGGGCAGGAAAAACAACTTTCCTTCTCACTTTGGCCCTGCTCCATCAGCCCACCTCCGGGTCCATCGAAATTGGCGGCGTCACCGCCGGCCCAAACAATCTTCTTGAGTTGCGCCGCCGAATGGCCGTAGTTTTTCAGGAATCCCTCCTGCTCGATATGTCTGTACTTGGCAATATCACTACGGCTTTGCGCATACGCAAAGTGCCCGGAAAAGCGGCTCTTGCCAGGGCTCAAAAGTGGCTCGACCTTTTTGGTGTAGGGCATATTTCCGCGCAGCAGGCAAGATTGCTTTCAGGAGGCGAGGCTCAACGTACGAGCCTTGCCAGGGCGTTTGCCCTCGAGCCTGACCTGCTTTTCCTGGATGAACCGTTCGGTTCGCTTGACTATCCCACCCGCAATTCGCTTCTTAACGATCTGGGCGCGATTCTGAAACAGATGAACATGACCGCCCTGTTCGTTACGCACGATTATACCGAAATTCCATTCCTGGCCGAAAAGACAGCGGTCATGTACGAGGGCCGTATAAAAAAATGCGGGTCAAACCAGGAGATCTTTGGCCAGGATTTTTTTCAGCGAAAGTACTGGAGTCCATGGGCGGAATGAAAGAGTAAAGTTTCACATCGCCTTCAACACTGTTCGAGTATCTTCTCAAAAAGCCTGCTGAGAATTTTTCCTGAACTGCCTGCTGTTTCCATGATTTGCTCGACCACCGCCGGCTTGTAGCAATCGGGCAGGTTGACGTTTGTTATTGCCGATATTGCCAGGACCTCCATGCCTGCGTGAACTGCCGTTATGACTTCCATGATGGTGGACATGCCAACGGCATCCGCCCCCGACATTCTCAAAAACCGCGTCTCGGCGGCGGTCTCCAGACAAGGGCCGAGCACTCCGGCATATACGCCTCGGCGGAGCCCAATGCCCTCTTTGAGCGCCGTTTTTTCGGCAAGCTCAATGAGGCGGCTGCTATATGGCTCGACCATGTCCGGGAACCGCAAGCCCCACTCGTCGACATTGGGTCCAACCAGCGGGTTTTGCCCGGTAAAATTTATGTGGTCTGTTATCACCATAAGGTCCCCTGCCTGGAAATTAGGGTTCAGCCCGCCGGCAGCATTCGAAAGCACAAGTGTTTTGGTTCCCAGTGCCCGAAGGACCCTGATTGGAAATGAAATCATCTGGGGCGAATAACCTTCGTATAAGTGAAAACGGCCCTCCATGGCAATAACCGGCTTTCCCGCCCACCTGCCGCATACCAGCCGTCCTTGATGACCCGGGGCGGTACAAACCGGATGATGAGGTATCTCCCGGTAAGGCGCCACGACAGCCTTATCGATCTGGTCCACAATGCCGCCGAGGCCCGTTCCAAAGATTAACCCCACTGCCGGTTCGCTCGTCAGGCGTATTTTTATCGAATCGGCGGCTTCCTGCACCTTGGCTTCTAACCCAATCATTCACGTCCTTCCATGGCTGGCGGAAAATAAACCGGAATTCTTTGTGGCGATTATAATAGAATATAAAATATTGACTCAACCAAAATGGAGTGGTTACATTCGGATTCGATGGCTGCTTCCCCGTCCAAGAGAAAATATTTCAACACTGCCGCTATTCCGCAAGTATTTGTGCCCTCCTACCCTGCCGAGCTGCCTATTACCCAATGGCGGGAAAATATCGTCAGCGCTATCCGCGAACACCAGGTCATCGTAATTACGGGTGAGACAGGGTCGGGCAAGAGCACGCAGATTCCCAAGTTCTGCTTAGAGGCGGGAAGAGGCCGATCCGGCCTCATCGGATGCACCCAGCCGCGTCGGATTGCGGCGATCACCCTTGCCGCACGCGTGTCCGAAGAAATCGAACAGACCGGACCCAGCCTCGTCGGCTACAAAATACGTTTCCAGGATCGCACCGCCCGCAATACCAGAATAAAATTCATGACTGACGGCATTTTGCTCGCTGAAGCGCAAAATGACAGAAATTTCGGCTCCTATGACACGATCATCGTTGACGAAGCGCACGAGCGCACCCTCAATATAGACTTTCTCATCGGCATTCTCAAACAGACGATCTCTAAAAGACACGACCTTAAAGTGATCATTACGTCGGCCACGATCGATCCCCAAAAATTCTCCAGCGCATTCGGCGGGGCGCCCATCATCGAAGTTTCCGGAAGGACCTGGCCGGTTGAAGTGTGGTACCGGCCCGCCGCTCAGACTGACAATGAGGAAACCGGGGATGTGAACTACATCGATCAGGCGGTTGCAGCGGCTGACCTGTTCAAACTCAGCCCCGGCACAAGAGGCGATATTCTCATATTCATGCCGACCGAGAGCGACATCATGGAAACGGTCCAGCGCCTCGAAGATCAACGCTATGCGAACACTGCTGTCATGCCCCTTTTCGGCAGAATGGCAGCATCCGACCAGCAAAAGATTTTCGCCCCGATTTCCGGGGACAAGATTGTCGTTGCCACAAACGTCGCGGAGACTTCCATCACAATTCCGCGAATAAAGTACGTAATCGACACAGGACTGGCAAGAATAGCCTGGTACAACGCACGGTCAAAGACTCGCAGCCTTCCGGTGGCGCCAATCTCCAGGGCGAGCGCCGACCAGAGGAAAGGGCGATGCGGCCGCGTGAGGGCGGGCATCTGCGTGAGGCTCTATTCCGAAAGAGAATACCTTGAGCGGCCCCTGTACACGCCACCGGAAATCCAGAGGTCCAACCTTGCCGACGTAATACTGCGAATGCTCTATCTAAAGCTGGGCAGAATACAGGATTTCCCCTTCCTGGACCCGCCCTCTCCCGCCGCAATCAAGGACGGCTTCGCAGTTCTGCGCGAACTCGGCGCAGTTGACGATCACCACAGACTTACCCCTGTTGGCAAAATGATGGCCCGGCTACCACTCGATCCGCGTATCTCCAGGATGCTGATCGAGGCGAGGCGGGAAAACGCACTCTGGGAACTGATGATCATCGGCTCTGCTCTGAGCATCCAGGACCCGCGCGAGAGGCCCCTCGATCAGGAAGCAGCGGCTGAGCAGGCGCAGGCTGTTTTTCGAGACCGGCGCTCCGATTTTGTGTCTCTTTTAAAAATCTGGCAGGGCTGCTGGCAGGAACCGGTCACAACCGAAACCATGCCCGAAACGGCCGGCCGGAATACCACCATATCCCCGAATGGCGGCGTGAGCCTTAGCGGTAATGCCGCTTCCGGCCGGTTAGATGGAAAACGGTCCCCCCGCAGAACTTCCAGCCAGGTTCGAAAGTTTTGCCGCGAGCATTTTCTCTCTTTTCGGCGGGTTCGTGAGTGGCGAGACATTTTTGAGCAACTTCGCTCCATTCTCAACGAACTTGGCGATTTTATCGAAAATCCTACCCCAGCGAGCTATGACGCCATCCATCGCTCGATTCTGAGCGGCTATCTCAGCCAAGTGGCTTTACGCAAGGACAAAAACATCTACTCGGCCGCAAGAGGCCGGCAGGCCATGGTATTTCCGGGATCAAACATTTTCAACAAGGGCGGCCAATGGATCGTCTCATCGGAGCTGGTACAGACCTCCCGGCTTTTTGCACGCACGGCGGCAAACATTGACGCCGTATGGATAGAAGAGGTCGGGCGGCACGTGTGCAGGTACAGTTGGTCGGAACCGCACTGGGAGAAGAAACGCGGCCAGGTCATGGCTTTCGAAAAGGCCACTGTCTACGGCCTCACCGTAGTGGACCGACGCAAAGTCAACTTCGCACGCATAAATCTCGCCCAAGCGCGCGAAATTTTCATCCGTTCAGCACTCATAGAAGCAGACCTTCCCGGCAGATATGGCTTTCTAGACCACAACCAGGCTTTGCTCTCGGAAATTGAGCAACTCGAAAGCAAGACCCGCCGCAGGGACCTCCTTGTCGACGCCGAAGCCTTCTTTGAATTCTACGATGCGCGTATTCCCCAAATCGCAGATATCAGGTCCTTTGACATGCTCATCCGAGACATGGGGGGAGACGATTTTTTGAAAATGAAGAAGGAAGATCTCCTTCGAACCGAACCCGAATTCGACGTGATGGAGCAATTCCCCGATACACTAAGGGCAAAAGGGACCGAACTTCCCCTTCGATACACGTTCCGCCCCGGCGAGGAGGACGACGGTCTCACGGTCACGGTGCCGGTCCATACTCTACCGGTCCTGTCTGCCGAACCCTTCGAGTGGCTTGTTCCCGGCATGCTCCCGGAAAAAGTAACGGTCCTGCTAAAGGGTCTTCCCAAAGGCATTCGAAGGTATCTGGCGCCGGTTAACGAAACCGCCCGGCGCATATGGCAAGAGCTTGTTTTCGAACACGGAGACTTTTACCGCCGGCTTAGCGAGGCGGTGTTCAATCTCACGGGAATCCGGATTACACCCGAACAGTGGGACACGGAGCAGTTGCCCGATCACCTAAGGATGCGCTTTGAAGTGCTCGGACCTCAACGAAACGTTCTGGCTTCGGGACGTAACATCGAAACCCTTCGGCCCTTTGCCATTGAAAAGCACGAGGACAAACTGTGGGATGAGGCCAGAAAAAACTGGGAAAGAGACGAACTCACAGGCTCCGATTTCGGGGACCTGCCGCAGAGCATAGAAATTGGAACGGATGCATTGGGGATTCGGCGACTTGCCTATCCGGGTTTGGCTGATGAGCAAAAAAAGGTTACCGTTCGTCTCTTCGCTGAGCCTGGCAGCGCAAGGGAATCGACCCGGACAGGGCTTATGCGTCTTTATAAACTGACATTCGCCGCCGAACTCAAAGAGTTTCGAAAAGACTGGGCCTTTTCGGATACATTCGCATCGAAAGTTCTTTTCATGGGCGGCATAAAAGAGGCTTCCGCCGCTCTCTATGATTATATTCTACGCGGCCTGTTCGGATTGGACTCAGCGCAGCATCCCAACCGGGACGGTTTTCGGGAAAATGTTGAAAAACTAAAAGGCCGTATCGGAATTCTCGGCAATGAGATTCGCATACCTGTTCTCGAAGCGGTGGGGCAGAGGCATGATACGCGCGCTGTACTCGACCGGTTTATGCGCATGGCGGACGCAAACCGGGCTGTGATCGACCGGCTGGCCGTGATCGCCACAGAGCTTGAAACACTTATTCCGCCCGATTTTCTGTCTCGCTTTTCAGATCGCCGAGTGAGACTTTTGCCACGCTGCCTCAGGGGGCTTAGAATTAGGGCGGAGCGGGCCTATGTGTCCCCGGAAAAAGACCGTGCCAAAGAAGCTCAGTTAGGTGTATACAGGGCTGAATTCGAAGAGATCAAAAAGCGGATCCTTTCCCGACCCACGCAAGAAGGGCTTGATTTTATAGAGGATGTTGGCCAAATGATCGAGGAATTCAACATCAGCCTGTTTGCTCCCGAAATAAAGACCCTGTTTCCGATCTCGGGCAAACGCATAGAAAAAAAACTACACGGTTTCCCGACATGAACAGCCCGCCGGCCGACTTGAACCTGGTATTCGATGCCGCCGCTTTGCGCGAGCGCGTGATCAGCGTGCTCTCAGAGCGCCACGGAATGGAGACCCTTTTCCAAAACGAGGATTGCCGGTACGGCGTTCGCACATCAAGCGTATTGCTCCTGCTTGGGTGGCTTTTTCCCGAGAAAGGCGGCATACCGGAGATCTGTATTATTCTGAACAAACGCTCGAAAGAGATCAAACAGGCCGGAGACCTATGCTGCCCCGGCGGGGCCATTGAAAAACTCGATCATTTTCTTGCCCGTCTTCTGGCATTTCGGGGTTCAAGCCTTTCGAGATGGCCCCGTTGGAGCGAATTGAAAACAGGACAGCCCGAAAATGCCGAATTTCTCTCGCTGCTTTATGCGGCAGGCCTCCGAGAGGCCTGGGAGGAAATGGGTCTTAATCCTTTCGGCCTGACTTTCCTTGGCCCGCTTCCCACCCAGTGCCTCATTCTCTTTCGCCGGTCAATCCATCCGATGGTTGCATGGGTTTCATACCAGAAACGATTTCACTTGAGCCGTGAAGTTGAAAGGATCGTGCAGTTTCCCCTGCGTGCTCTTCTCAACCCGTTTAACTACGCCCTCTACAGGAGGTTCGTTCCTCCCCATCTGGAGTGGAGATTCACAGGGACGACCGTGGATTTCCCATGTTTCATTTATAAGATCGGAGAGCGGGCCGAACTTTTGTGGGGGGTAACCTTCAGGATCGTTACTCTATTCCTGGAGATGCTCTTTGGGTTCCAGGTCCCGGATATCGAAAAGCTGCCTCTGGTCCCGGCAAGCGTGAACGAGGAATACGTGATCGGACGGACACGAAATGGCGCTCGTCAAAATAACCTGTCCCTTATGCCTCCCGATCATTGAACCAACGCGAAAAATCGCCGGCCCGGGCACATTGATTTCCGGGGTGTATACTGATTTTAATAGGTCCAATGCGGATCAAACAACCGGAGGTACCGGCAGGCATTAATGACCAAAGTTGGGGACGTCGTTCTCGTATATATGGATAACAACCCGACCTTTTTTGCCAGAGTCGACGAAATATCCGCCGACGTGAAGCCGGGTTGGTTTAACGTGAAACTATTGGTGCTCCAAGTGCCTCTGCTGGTGGCAACCTGGATTTTGCGCGAGCCCTATTACAACGGCCAGGAATTCACGATGGGAGGCCGTCCAATGCGAATTGAAAAAGTGATCGCTCCCGCCGAAGAACATTCTCAAACTGAGCCTGAGGACACAAGAAAAAGCCCGGCAAAACCCGAATTGGTCGTGCACAAAAAACAGAAAGAAGAAAAAACCGGCAAGCAGAGCAAAGTGATATCGATATCCGATCACCGAAAGAAAGACCCCGAATAATTATCCCTTCATTTCCGATACCCGGTTTACGTTCATTATTCATCGAGATTTTCCCCCCACCACTCATCGTGTCCTTTGAACCACCAGTCTGTTGAATCCGTCGTCAAGATTTCTTCGGCGATCTCTTTGGCAATCGAAGTAATCAGGCGCTGTCTGGCGAAATGTATCCATTTTACAGCGTAGGAATTTCCGAGGTCGTTTTGCCCCTTGAGCTCCAAAATCAGGTCAAGCTGGTCGGCATCGTGAACGAGTCTGGCTGCAACCGTCTCGGACTCCCTGTACTCTTTGAGAAGCTCCATTATCTCGTCCGCAAAGGGAAGTGAGTCGGCCAGATCGGCTATTGCTCCGGTTTCGTCTACTGTGACATATCTCTTATTGACATAGTTCCGGTCCCCGGTGCGTGCTTCCGGCAGATCGTGAACCAGACACATGCAAACGACCTTGAACGGGTCAACGTTTGAGTGCATGCGCGCAAGAGCAAAGCCGATCATTGCCACACGGAACGAATGGTCGGCAACGGATTCGCGGCCGGACCCCAGAAACTGAAAACCCGAGCGGGGAGTTTTTTTGAGCATCCCCAGTTCAAAAAAGAAGTTTATGATTTTACCGTAGCCCAATTGAATCTCCTCGTATTACAGCCTTATATAATACCCTGCTCAAAAAAAGAATCGGCTCTTTCCGCGCAGCCATGCAGAGAAGCAGGACTGAGGACTGAGCAAAAGCGGTGACCGTAAACGTGGTGCGGTTGGAGGCAAGCCAAATGTTAAGCGCACCAAAAAGTAAAGTGACAATGCTGTCAGGGTTTCACTCTCAGTCCTCAGTCCTCAGTCTTCAGCACTCAGTCCTGAGCGCGTAGCGCGGGGACCGGCCGCTCATTCTCGACAGCCCGCCCAACCCACCCGTGAGACGGGGCGGAAGCGGGAGGCATAGTTATTGCGCTTTAAAAGCTCAGTCAATGTTGATATATTTCGTCCAAACCATGTAAATTCAACATGCTTCCAAAACTCTGCGGGAGGTTTCAAATAAATGGATAAGCACACCCTTTCGGTGCTGGTTGAGAACGCTCCAGGTGTTCTGACTCGAGTTGCAGGCCTATTTGCACGCCGGGGCTTCAATATCGACAGTCTTGCGGTGGGTCGCACCGACAGAGATGATGTCTCCCGGATGACCATCGTAGTAGAGGGAGACAAACCCCTTATAGAGCAGGTTACCAAACAACTCCACAAGCTTATAGATGTTATCAAGATCAGTAATATAACGGAAGACGAATATGTCGACCGGGAACTGGTCATGATCAAGGTTGCGGCCGAACCGAGCCAGCGTGTTGAGATCATGCACATCGCCGGGATATTCCGTGCTCGTGTCGTTGACCTGGGCAGGAAGACCATGACTTTCGAATGTACCGGCAATGAGGGCAAAATAAACGCATTCCAGGAATCCCTTCGCCTATACGGGATCAAGGAACTCGTTCGCACAGGAAAGATAGCCATGCTTCGGGGAAGCAAATTCGTAGCCCTGAGCGGCGGCGCCCAAACGCGGGAATTGGAAGACGATTAGAACGGCTGACCGCAGGTGCGGCCGGTTGCAGAACTTTCCGGAGGTGTTTTCGTGGAAATGACAGTTGCCGAGGCCCTGATTGAGTGCCTCGAAAGAGAAAACGTCGAAGTTGTGTTTGGCTATCCGGGCGGGGCAATCATTCCGGTTTACGACGCCCTGTATCATTCGACCAAAATTAAGCACGTGCTCGTGCGGCACGAACAGGGGGCTGTGCACGCTGCCGATGGATACGCCCGGGTTACCGGAGGCGTAGGTGTGTGTATTGCAACTTCGGGCCCGGGGGCTACCAACCTGGTAACGGGCATCGCAAACGCTTACATGGATTCGGTCCCGCTAGTTTTGTTCACCGGACAGGTTCCTACGATACAGATTGGAACGGACTCATTCCAGGAAGTGGATATCACCGGTATTACAATGCCGATTACCAAGCATAATTACCTTCTCAAGGATCCGCACAAACTGCCGGTCGTGGTAAAGAACGCGTTTCATATCGCATCGACCGGCCGGCCCGGACCGGTACTCATAGATATCCCAAAGGACGTGGCCCAGGCTAAGATAAGTTTCAAATACCCGTCGACGGTGCGGCTGAGAGGCTACAGACCCACCTATAAAGGGCATCCGGCCCAAATAAACGAGATTGCCAGGCTCATAGCAAAAGCCAAAAGGCCTGTTATCTATGCGGGAGGAGGGATAATCGCCTCAAATGCATCAGAAGAACTCTTGAAGTTTGCCGAGGCGATAACGGCGCCGGTAACCAATACCTTCATGGGCCTTGCCGGCTTCCCCGGCGACCATCCTCTCTTCCTCGGCATGCTTGGTCTGCACGGGACCCGCTACGCCAATCTGGCAATTACGGAGTGTGACCTCCTGATCGGTCTCGGCGCGCGATTCGATGACCGGGTCGTAATGAACATCAACAGCTTCGCCCCGCACGCCACTGTAGTCCACATTGACATCGATCCGGCAGAAATTGGAAAGGTGATCGCTACAAATGTGCCGCTGGTGGGCGACGTAAAACTCATTTTGAAGGCGCTACTCCCGCTTATTGAAAAAATCGACCGTTCCGAATGGCTCGCACGCATCAAGTCCCTTAAAGCTGAATACCCTTTGAGCTACAATCGTGATTCTGGTTTAAAGCCCCAGTTCATTATCGAGCAGCTTTGGAACTGCACCAGGGGCGAGGCCATTATCGTAACCGACGTGGGCCAGCACCAGATGTGGGTAGCTCAGTACTACCCTTTCAAGAAACCACGCACGCTGGTTTCCTCCGGCGGGCTGGGCTGCATGGGATTCGGCCTGCCGGCATCTATTGGCGCATGCTTCGGCGCTCCCGCCGGTAACGTCATTCTGGTGACCGGGGACGGCAGTATCCAGATGACCATGCAGGAGCTTGGCACGATGATGGAACAGGGCCTCAGCGTTAAAATCATCATCATGAACAATTCCGTTCTGGGCATGGTGCGCCAGCTCCAGGAATACTACTGCCAGGGGCGCTATATGGCAGTAAATTTCTCATTCCATCCGGATTTCGAAATCCTTGCGAAGGCATACGGCATCGCGGGATATACATTCAGGACCGAAGAGGACGTAGTAAAAGGGCTGCCGGAGGCGCTGCGAAAACCTGGGCCGGCAATTATCAACTGCATTGTCCCCTCCGAGGAGAATGTCTTGCCCATGGTTTTGGCCGGCAAGGGAATCAGCGAAGCAATTGACTGTGGATAATACCTAATGAGCGTCGGCGGAAGGCAGTATAGGTTTTATATGATCTAAATGACTTATACGCTAACCCGCTTTCGGGCATCTTCCAAAGGCCACCCGGAATCGCCCGTCCAAGCCCGGCTTCTTGACATGTGACCCTTTGCCCTCGTATAGTGCCTTTTTTTGAATTTGAGGAGACCACGGAAAATGAAAACTCTGCTTCTAAACCCTCCGTCATTCGAGAAATTCGACGGGGGTGCGGGCGCCCGGTGGCCTGCGCGCCGCGAAATCGCATCCTACTGGTACCCTGTCTGGCTCGCCTATGCCGCCGGATTGATAAAAGAAAGCAGGCTTGTTGACGCCCCGCCGCACGGAATCAGCCCTGAAGAAACCATTCGCATCGCAAAGGATTTTGAATTTCTCGTTTTATTCACCAGCAAGGCCGGTTTTCACAACGATGTCCGCCTTGCCGATAAGATAAAGGAAGTCAATCCTGCCATTAAGATCGCCTTTGTCGGACCGCCGGTTTCCGTCCAGCCCGAGCAGGCATTGAATGCGTCGGCGGCGATCGATTTCGTTGCAAGAAAGGAGTTCGACTACACAGTCGCCGAATTCGCCTCGGGAAAGGACCTCAAGGAGATCGAAGGGGTAAGTTACAGAGAAAATGGGAAAATAGTTCACAATGCTGACCGGCGGCCCATCGAAGACCTGGATTCACTTCCGTTTATCGTGGAAATATACAGGCGCGACCTTGATCCGGCCAAATACAATATTCCTTTTCTAAAGCATCCCTATCTCGCGTTTTACACCTCGCGCGGATGTCCGGCCAGATGTATCTATTGCCTCTGGCCGCAAACTTTCACCGGGCATCCCTGGCGCGTTCGCAGCAACCAAAGCGTCGTTGCCGAAGTTAAGCGCGCGCTTGAACTTTTCCCGGAAGTAAAAGAAATCTTCTTCGACGATGACACCTGGGCATGGGGCAAGACGCGTGTAATCGAGCTTTGCAAGCACCTCAAGGAGATCAATTTCACATGGTCCTGCAACAGCCGGGTGCATGCGGATTACGATATGCTCAAGGCCATGAAGGAAGCGGGCTGCCGTCTTCTGGTAGTGGGCTTTGAATCCGGCGTCCAGGAAGTTCTTAATAACATGAAGAAGGGAATCACGGTCGAACAGTCACTCACATTCATGAAAAACTGCCGCGAACTGGGTCTGACCGTCCACGGAGATTTCATGATAGGCCTGCCCGGCGAAACCAAAGAGACTATAATGCGCACCATCGAATTCGCCGAGCAACTCGATCCGGAAACCATCCAGGTCTCTCTGGCGCACCCTTTTCCCGGCACAGAATTTTATGACTATCTTCAAACCAATGGCTACCTGACCGAAGACGACATGTCGGACGAACTGGGACATCAACTCCCCAACTACGAGTACCCCTGGCTCAGCCGGCAGGAGATCGTGGATGCGGTCGAGTACTTTTATGGCCGCTACTATTTCAGGCCAAAAGTGATCTACAGGATAATTCGGCGGGCAATCTTCGACAGCCACGATCGCAGCCGCCTTTATCAGGAAGCCCGAGATTATCTGAGACTGCGGGCGCGGCGCAAAAAATTTACCGGCAACGTTTTCGAGAAGACCAGGTGAAGTGAGCGTCCACCACAGAGGCACAGAGGACACGGAGATCGTAACATAGTCATACAATTAGCACCATAAGGGGAACTTTATGCCCATAATCAGATTTAGAATGCAAAAACAACGTTTTATTTACGAAACGCAAAACAAGAATAGCATGCGAACATTGTACTTTGATGCGAAAACAAGTGATTCAATGGAACTTAATATAATAGGATTAGGATATCTTAACAAAGGAGTACTGGCGATTCGTGAAGGAGATCCTGGGGAAGAAATAGGTAGAATAACTTATGTACCATCCTATCAAAAACCCTATCTGAGCGAAGTTGTTCCAAAATGCTTCGACATCGACGTAATAATCCCTTCTTCTACCTTCGAAACTTTGTTAACCTATGACGAGAGATATTACGATTTGGGATTTATTTTCAGATCCAAGCATGATGGTAAAATAAAAGCCATCCCTGCATCAGGAGCAGTTGACTGGCATATGAAAGATATAGAGGAATAAGATTTCGAATTGGCAGAATCGTTACAGATATCCATAGTACCTAAAGAAAAAAGCAACTAATCAGCAAGCTTTTTGCCTGCCTGCCTTTGAAGGGTTATAGTTTCAATAGATTGTTTTCCAGGAGGCAGATTTGGATTTGAATACTATAACAGAGCGGATCATTGGGGCTGCGATTGAAGTGCATAAGGTATTGGGGCCTGGACTGATGGAGTCGGCCTACGAGGAGTGTTTATGTCGAGAGTTGGCGCTTTGCGGCATCGGTGTCGAGAGGCAGTTGCAATTGCCGGTTGAATATAAGGGGGTCCGGTTGGATTGCAATTACCGCGTTGACCTTCTCGTCGCACAATCTGTCGTAGTCGAAATCAAGTCGTTGTCATCCATCGAACGGATTCATGAGGCGCAGCTTCTGACCTACCTAAAACTGGGAGGGTGGAAGCTCGGTCTGCTTATCAACTTCAATGTGCCGACATTAAAGGACGGCATACGTCGGCGGATTCTATGACATCTTCTGCACTCTGTGCTCTCTGTGCCTCTGTGGTGAATGGGTACAAGAGATGAAAGCCCGCCGCCTGATTATAAATGGGGATGATTTCGGCGCTTCCAGGGAAGTTAATGAAGCCGTAATCCTTGCTCACCACCGTGGAATTTTGACAAGCGCCAGCCTGATGGTCTCGGGCCAGGCGTGCGAGCATGCGGTAATTCTCGCAAAAGAAAATCCCCGCCTTGCCGTAGGACTTCACGTCACCTGCGCCGATGGGCGCCCGGTTCTGCGTCCATCGGAAATCCCGCATGTTGTAGGCAAAAATGGAACTTTTCCATCCGACCCGGCCAGGGCCGGCCTGCAGTATTTTTTTTGCCGGAGCGCGAGAAAGGACCTTTTCAATGAAATCGCCGCTCAATTCGAAAAATTCAGCCAATCCGGCTTAATTTTTTCTCACGTGGACAGCCACTGCCACTTGCACGTGCATCCAGTCGTCCTTGATGCAGTAGTTGAACTCTCCGAAAGGTACCGCATAAAAAGAGTGCGAGTCCCGGCCGATAGTTTTTTTTCAGCCCTCCCCTTTTTAGGTTCACCCCTATTGGCAGCCGGATATGCTCTTGTTTTCAAAGTCCTCACGGGGAGGATGAAGCGAAAACTCCGAAGGCGAGGATTTATTTTTCCGCAGAGGGTATACGGAAACCTGCTGACAGGCAATATGAGCATCGAGTACGTCTTATCGCTGCTCGACAGCCTGCCGCAGGGGACCAGCGAAATATATTTTCATCCCGCCATCCCGTGTTCGCCATCAACCTGCGATGCAAGCCAATTGCAACAATTTCGGGAACTCTCCATCTTGATCGATCCCTTTGTGCGTTCTAAAATCGAACGGCTTGGAATAATCCCTTCCACTTACTTTGATCTGGAAAAGGATTTATGAAAACAACGTTTGTAATTACCCTGGCGGTTATTACCCAAGCAGTCGCAAATACACTGCTCAGCAAAGGAATGAAAGTAATCGCTTCGATGCCCTCATTCAGCGATGGCTTCTCTCTAATCATGCTGGCATACGCCCTGAAGAGCCCTTTCATCTGGGGAGGAATCGTTCTGCTGATCGTTTTTTTCGCCTGCTTTCTTTCCGCTGTTTCGTGGGCCGACTTGAGTCTCGTGCTTCCGATAACTGCGCTCGGATACATTCTGAACGTGTTTTCCGGCAGTTACTTTCTGGACGAACGGGTCTCGCTGGCGCATTGGTTCGGCTCTGTGCTTATCGTTCTCGGGGTCTTTCTGGTTTCACTCTCAGGCGCAAGAAAAGATAAAATAAGAGGCTCGCTTCCCAAAAGCGGCGAGCCTGGACCGGGGGGAGTTGCATGCTGACCGCCCTGATGGTCCTTATGGTTGTCTTTTCAAGTGCCGCCGGGGACGTTTTTCTCACCAAGGGTATGAAGCAGGTCGGCGACGTCTCGGCGCTCAGCCGACTTGAGATCCTGCGAACAATAAAGCGCATAGCCGGCAACCTGAACTTCATTCTTGGCGTTACATGCCTGGCCGTGAGTTTTTTTTCTTTCTTGACCGTACTCTCCTGGGCCAACCTGAGTTTTGTGGTTCCAGCGACTGCACTAGTTTATGTGGTAACGGTCCTGGGGGCAAAGTTCTTCCTGAGGGAACAAATCGACCGGATGCGCTGGGCGGGGACCTTTCTTGTCTGCTTTGGCGTAGCGCTCATCTGCCTGCCCGAAGACCAGACCTTATCACTCTCGGATTTCATCGAGCACGTCAGGATCTTCTTTGGAATCCTGACTGCGGCTTCCGCCTGTTATTACCTGGTAAGCATAATTGCCGCCGAGAAGTTCTTTGCCGCTCCGCAGCGGCGAGCCGCCGCAGCCGGTTTGCCCGCTTGCAAACTCGCCGCGGGCCGGGAGGGACTCTACAAGTCACCTCCCTTTTCTAAAGGGGAGCAGGGGGGATTTTGCTTTCCCCCTGTTTCCATTCTGATTCCTCTTTGCGGAGCGGACTTTCGGGCCTATCAAAACTATGCATCCCTTTGCAGCCAGGACTATCCCGAATTCGAAATCGTCTTCGGGGTCGGCGATTCGAAGGATTCGTCTATTCCGGTTATCACGCGACTGCAGGCAGACTTCCCCCAAGTCCCCATCCAAATGGTGGTAAGCGCCGACGAAATCGGCCCCAATCCGAAGGTAAGCACTTTAAACAACATGCTCCCGCAAGCCGGCCATGAGATTCTCCTCATGCTGGACAGCGACATCCGGGTTGGACCGGATTTTATCAAATCGATCTGCGCTGAATTTCCGCCCGATGGCCTGCTCACATGCCTCTATCGCGCCGGGGAGGCGCCCGGAACGCCGTCAAAACTGGAGGCGTGCGGAATCTCATCGGAATTTGCTCCTGGGGTGCTCGTGGCCCAGATGGCCGGTGGGATCTCTTTTGCCTTCGGAGCAGCCATTGCCATTAGTAAGAAAACACTCGAGACCATAGGCGGATTTGCGGCTATTGCCCCCTACCTGGCGGATGATTACATGATGGGGAGCCTGGTGCGAAAGGCCGGTCTGCCGGTAAAACTCTCCAGGTATGTGGTCGAAACGGTTCTCTCTAAGCTTAGCATAACCGGTTTTGTCCAGCATCAGTTAAGGTGGGCCAGGGGTATACGCGCCTGTGCTCCATGGGGACACGCCGGCTCGCTGATTGCTAATGGGACGGCCCTTTCCTTTCTCTATTTCGCCTTTTCGGGCTTTTCAAGATTCGGTCTGTTCATTTTCGCATCAGTGAGCGCCTTAAGACTCTGGATGGCCTGGATGGTGGGGGTGCGGCGGCTCGGGGACAAAATCCTGAGACACAACCTGCTGCTCGTTCCAATAAGAGATTTTTTCAGCCTCTTCATCTGGTCGGCAGCCTTTTTCGGCAAGCGAGTGGAGTGGAGAGGCCGGGTATTCCGGCTTGAAAAAAACGGCAAGATCACACCGGAAAAAATATCCCGGTGATGGGAAGGAGAATTATGGAAATCCCCAGAATCTTTCTTCTGATTGCATTTATAGTTTTGCTCTTTGCCGGTTTCGCTTCAGCACAGGGTCCGAGACCCAAGACTGTGGTGATCACCAAAGAGGATAACGGAAAACAAATCGTCGTGCCCGAAGGCGAAATTTTCGAAATTCACCTGGAGCACGCAGGCGGGACGGGATATGGGTGGGAAATAGTCGAGCCGGACGAAACGCATCTCAAGGTGCTGCATTCCACTGAAGTACCACTTAGGGATGAACGGATTCTCGGCGGGCCGTTATTGAAGACATGGAAAATCAAAGCGGTAAAGGTGGGACAAGCCGATCTCAAGATACTTCTGTACCGCCCCTGGGAAGGACCTGAAAAAGCGGCGGACAACCTGCATGTCAAGATTCAGATCAAATGACAGAATAACCTCGTATGATAGACTTATAAACAACCCTGTGCGATGTCCGCCGCGTAGCGCGTAAGGCATCCCCGGAAGGGCCTATCGTGCGCGTTGGGCGGTCGCGGGATGCCTTGCAAGTATACCGTAGATCCATTGCTGTCGCCGACCATGTCTGCTTTATCGGCTTTCCAGAAGCTTCTTCATCTCGCCGATAAATGTCTCGGCCATGTCGAGAATTGCCTTTACCTCATCTGATTCAAGATCATTGCGAGCCTTATCAATCCAGTGGTTCACAAGAACGGCGCTGTAGTCTTTCTCTTGCCGATCATTCTCCGTCATGCCGCAAGCACTCCATCCCGTATGATTTCCTGGTAAATCTGGAACGCGGTAAACATACCCTCCGACAGGAGTTTAAGGAGTCTATGGGCAAAAAGGACTAAAAACTCAATCAATACGCCATCTTATTAGTTTGATTTTTGTAAGACCCCACCCTCTAGTTTGTACCCAAATGCCCTGATTATTTTCGTCTGG
>JBEKTT010000090.1:0-17346 GCA_049515795.1 Syntrophobacteraceae bacterium | reverse complement strand
CTATCTTGGACATCAAATCGGCACCTTCAGAAACGTAGGCACACGACAAATTCGACCCTCCTGTGTAAGTCACTAGAATTGCGGCCTTTTTATGACTGTGTTTGCCTACCCCGCAAAAACCCCGGTCCCAGGTGAGACCGGTCTTCCGCTCGGCGATCCGGACGAGGAGAAGCGCCAGAAAGCAGATGAACACGTGGGAGGCGATGCGGTCGTCTTTGTGGTGGTAGAGAGGCCGGAGTTCGAGGGTGGTCTTGAGGGTCCTGAAGGCCCGCTCCACCTCGAGGAGCTGTTTGTAGCCCAGGGCCACATCTTCCGCGGAGAGACTATCGTCGCTGGTGGAGAGGATGTACTTCCCGTGGCCTCAGTCAACCTGCTTAGCTTTTTGCCGAATATACCGAGGTGGCATACCAAATTTTTGTTTGAATAGACGGGTGAAATGGGAAGAGCTATTGAATCCCAAGGAGAATGCTATGCCGGTGATTGAATCGTCATCGAACTTGGTGCTGGTGAGCTTTTGGTGACATTTTTCCAGTCTCTTTTCGCGAACCCATTCAGATACCGACTTACCGGTACCCTTGAACAGGTAATGCAGATACCGCACTGAAATCCCGTTATCTTTGGCGATAACCTCAGGAGATAGATCCGGATCACCAAGCCTACTCTCAATATATGATTTCAACGATTGAAGACGGAATTTATTAGATAAGCTTTCGCCGGTAGGCTTGCGTTTAAGTTCAGCATCAATACACAGAGCTAAAAGATCTGCAATTTCCGTAACCACTTTCGGGGCTACGTCGTTCCCTATCGAATCCGCTTCGAAGCTGAGTAACTTACAGAATTCGGCTACAGCCCATCCCAACCCATCGGCAAAATTCAAAGCGGGGACACTCTCCAGCTTGTCGATCGGACATCTATCGATTAAAATCGACCGCGGCATTTCAA
This sequence comes from Syntrophobacteraceae bacterium, assembly GCA_049515795.1. Lineage (GTDB taxonomy): Bacteria > Desulfobacterota > Syntrophobacteria > Syntrophobacterales > Syntrophobacteraceae > SbD1. The sequence continues at coordinate 16,404 of JBEKTT010000090.1, read as the reverse complement.
CATACATCGACTGAAGATAATCGCGGCAACGCAATTGATAGGGCACTGCAGCATCGAATAACACCGCCGTCCCTGGTGTGGAAATCTCCTGCTTCCCGGCCTGCTCTACAAGAAGTGATCCTTTGGAAGGAAACATGATATAAAAGCAGTCCTTATCCAGTCGAGCAATGTGTTGATGATTTCTGGCAATTTTCTGAGTAGATAGAAAGACCTCAGACAAAACGGCAGAACCCAGGACTGATTTATTTAAAAAACCTTCATAATCAGTAGGGTTTGGACTGTTGGTATCGACTTTTAAATAGTGCTCACATAAAGCTTCTTGCCAAGCGGAAAAACGTTTCGTTTTCTCAATGTTTTTGGTTGAAAAAACGTTTTTCATGAAGTTTCCTCCTTATTCATTGACAAGATCCTACATTTCACTCTTCGGGGTTGTCAAGCTTTTAGTTGAAGCACTATGGCTCCCGTGCATTATTGTTTCCCTCACGCCGCGACCGACGCCAAGTCTCCCTGTTCCCTCTCGATCACCTCGCTCCTGAAACCCTGTTCGGGGGTCGAGGGTTGGACCCATTCTCGGCGCCCCTCGCAGCTCGAACCGTTCGATTGGAGAATAATTCTAAAAATTGAACCCTTGTCTACGAATCGCACACATTACCGGGTGAGTGGAATTACCCCGTCGTTTTCGATAAAATGGCTGCAACTGCCGGCCGGTCGGCGGGGCCCTTACCGATGTGATGCATTCTGACGATACCGGAAGGATCGATGAGCACGTCGCCACCCCGCTGGCTCACGTCTCCTGCCGACTTTTTGGGGAAGTGCCCGCGAGCCATCTCCTTCAAATAGGCCCACCATGTAGCGGGTCCCCAGATTTCCCAAAAACTCGCGTTCAGCATCCCGTATGCGGTGTATACTCTTCGAGTATCATCGACCAGGAGGGGCCAGCGCAGTCCGGTATCCTCCGCGTAGCTGCGGGCCAGATAGCCGGCCTCGAAAGTAACCACCACAACGCGAACATTCCTGTCCCCGAGTTCCCTCTCGCGCTGCCGCAACTGCAGCAGATGGCCCTGGCAAGGCAATCAGCCCAGGTGCCGATGGAAAACCATTAGCAGCCATGCCCCCCGGTAATCCTCGATGCGATGCATCCTGCCGCTGAAATCCGAAAGCTCGAACGGCACGGCAGGCCGGCCAACCAGGTTTTGAAACAATCCCGTTTCGCTCTGATTTGTGGGCAATGTCATCCTCCTCGTATGATAGACTTATATAATCGCCCTCCCTTAGCGACACGTGAGCGCGTAGCGCGGAGACCGACCGCTCATTCTCGACGGCCCGCCCACCCACCCGCAAGACGGGGCGGGAGCGGGAGGCCTCGAACGTGGTTTATCACTATGTGGCCCCAAGCCGATGGCTGGAGGCCATCCAGTGCAGCCTACTCCCTCGGATTCGACCTATCTTGTGAACTGCCGGTCATATTGGCGCTTTGATCGTTTTTCTTTGATAGCGCCGCCAGGATCGTATCAAGTTTCTCGCCCAGGTGACCAACCGCCACGCTGTTCTTATGGGCCATGACAATAATCTTAACTGACACCAGGAACACCCCGGTTTCCAGAAAGAGATCGTGGGTCAGCCCTTTTATAAAGAGTGAGGCCACAAAGAGCCCGAGAGTAATGAGTGCTATGATAAATGATCCTATGTCCATGTGCCTTTTCATGGTTTTGTTCCATCTATGTTCGCCGGAAAATGATTCTCTAGGGATAATGAGTCAACTCAATCAGCAACGGATGCTGGAGCGCATTTTGCACCTGGATTTCACTCGAAAACCCGTTGGAATACCCGAAAGGCCCACTCGATTATCCTATACCCCTATGAAATACGCAAGGAGTCACCACTCTCATCCTGCCAGCAGAACAATCAGGGGCGGGAGGATAAATACTTTTTCTTCAATTTTGAAGCAGTCCTGTCAAGCTTCCGATCCAGGGTCCACAGCGGGGCATCCGTCAAGAGGGCCGAAGCAAGCAAATGCATATCGATGTAGCCCAGCCCCTTTCCCATGAGGCTGTGAGTTTCTATTAACTCCATCACTTCGTCATGCTCCGCATGGATCGCCATAGGCAATGCATGCAGAAGAGAAAGTATTTCAGACCGGTTCTTGAGGTTCCCACACGCAAGTTCTCCTATGATGAAAGAATGGCCGGCAACATGGCCTTCGTTCAACAGCGTTCCAAGCCCGATGTTCCCATCCCGCAGATGCGCCACCCACACTGAAGTGTCAACAAGAACCATTTTATGTGTTCCCCGCTCTTCTGCGAGCTGTCATCTTCAATTGCTTTTCAGTGCCGCCCAATTTGGCAAGCCTCCTGCTGCTTTCCTGCGCTACGAGCGCTTCGAGGCCGAGCCTGACCAGAGAAGTTTTTTCCTTAATGCCGGTCAACTTTGCCGCCTTGTCGAGCAATTCATCTTCTATGTTCAGGGTTGTTCTCATGAAAACTCCTCCTCAGAAAATATGCACTATTATGATGTATTAATATGCATCAATTGTATGGATTTGTAAAGAAAGAACAGAAGCGTCAATTTAGGGATTTAGGAATTTGGGAATTTAGGAATTCGTGGCCGTAAGGTTTCAAACAGTTATTTGACCGGATGAATCTGAAACTCTCGATGTAATCCCAAGGCACAACCATCTTCGAACAAATTGCTGAACGCGGGACAGTACGTAGCGTTTTTCATACGGAGGGAATCAGGTTCTTTTGCCTCTGGCTGCACAGCCTCCATTGATTTGCGCTTGGCGGAAATCACTAAAGATAGCTTGTCAATCCCTTCATAGCCTTCACAATATCCTCAATCGCCTCGTGCATTCCTTCACCGTAAGATCCGCTCTCCGATGTTCCTTCCTTCTTGATCTTGTCCTGAACCTCAAACTTGAGTTTTGTTAATCTTTGAGCATGTTCTTCAAGTTGGGCTCGGCGCCTTTCCTCCATGTCTTTGATGATCTCAGGATGAATTTGCTGCAGGAGTTCATCGGCCTCAGCCAGTATCTGTTCGATGTCTTCGTGTTTGAAAGTCTTTCCCATGATGTTGCCTTTCTGCCGGATTACCAGCTCTCATTTCACGAAATATAGGATCGGAGTCTCAACTGTCTTGGCCTGCCTCTTTCCACCCGTTGTTGCCTCCAAGATCCATTTGCCGTAATGCCTTGCTTACGCAATAGAGGAGCCCTTCCTGTCTTAGCGGTTTAGTGAGGTAATCGATAGCCTGCATGCTAAAACTCGCCTTAATCGTTTCCGCAGTGGGATATGCCGTCATGATGATCACGCGGGTTTTGAGGTTTCTCCGCATTACCTCCTGCAGGATATCCATCCCCCATCCATCACCGAGAATGATATCTGCGAGTATCAGGTCGAATTGCGTTTCATCCATTCTTGCCAGAGCTTCCCTATAACCTTTGGCAGTGATCACGTTATGCCCTTCGGCTGCAAGGAATCTGTGAAAGCTGAACCTGATGCTTTCTTCATCATCGATTACGAGTATATTTGCGTTCATTCATTACCCTTTGGAGAGGCTCCCTTATTTCAGAGTGGACTCGGAAGTACTAGCTTCCTCTTTGAAAACGTCAACCGCCGCCGCTTACCTGTCAGACACGTAGTAGACAGATGAGAAAAGTGCAGGATGATATCCGTCGCGGTTTGCAATTATCAATATCTGTGCCAAAAAAGCAGATGATAGCATCTCATTCAATATTATGATGTTATAACAATAGCTTACGGCTGAGCGGGCAGTGTTCTGGTCCTATCCGGCAAGAAAAGACGGTGTTGCATGCAACGTAAGCGTTGCATGATCTCTGTGTCACGTGCAACACTTCATCGGGGGTATCTTCAGTGAGGTTGTATCTCTTGATTTTTCGATAGAGAGTCACGCGATCTACGCCCAGCAACCGGGCTGCTTCTGCTTTGTTCCTGGAGGTCATGGTATGTCCGGGTTCCCTTACATTGCCTGGCCGGGGATACTTGAGAAAAGGTTACGAGACACCAGAGTACTTTGTCAACACAGTTATCATATGTTGCAAGGAATCGTCACCCCGGCGAAGGCCGGGGTCCAGTGCTTTTAAGCACCTGAAAAAATGCGTGATTCCGGCTTTCGCCGGAATCACGCCCTGTAGGTCCTTACATGTAGGAACTTAGTTGACACTGCAAGAGGATATCGCTCAATCGTTTCCTTGCATTTGACGGCAACGCTTCTGTTGCATGCAACACTATTTCTGCTCAAGTCCACAACCATCGACGGGGTTCATCTTTGCGTAAGTGCCTATACACATTGACCAAAATAAATACTCGACGCTTCTCAATCCATCGGGCATAGAACTTGCTCAAAGATTGTGCAGCATAGTTCACTGCTCTTTTATCCTGCTCCCCCGTCGTCGTCCCGCATTCGATAAGGGACGACAGCCAAGAGTTTAGTTAGTGGGACTCGCTTGATTCCGAGGAGGAATGTGACATGAAGAAACGTTTTCTCACAAGCCTTCAGCTCCTGATTTGTCTTTTGTGCGCTTTACCGTGTTATGCCGTTTACGGTTCTCAAGACCAGCCGTTTCTTGCAGGATCACAGCTTCCCCAGTTCACCCTGCCGGCGCCGGACTCGCAACAAACATTGAGTTATCTAGGCCTGAGAACGATGGACCCTTACACCATTTCCCAGATAGATGCAAAACTTGTTTTTATCGAGATTCTAAGTGCCTTATGCACTCACTGCCACACGAATGCACCTGTAGTCAACAGGCTCTACCAGGAGATCCGGAAAGACGCTGCTTTGGCCAGGGACGTGAAGATCATCGGGATATGCTGCGGAAACGACAAAACGCAAATAGATGCTTTCAAAAAGAGCTTCAAGGTGGCGTTTCCGTTATTTCCTGACGAGAATTTGGCCATTGCCCGAGCCGTGGGGGTGATGGAAACTCCGACCATGGTCCTGGTAACGCATAGCGGCAAGGTGCTTGCGAGCCACAGCGGGGTGATCCAGGATTTCGACGGGTTGCTAAAAGATCTGAGAGAAAACCACAAGACGCAGTAGAGGGCGATGACCGAGAACGATAACAAAATGAACATCCTGATGAAAAGCCCAGTCTTCCGGGACTTGCCGAAGGAAGAACTGAATGCAATCACCCGGGCGGTTCAAGATCTGGTAGTGCCACAAAATGCTATCGTCTATAGAGAGGGCGATCCTGGGGATAGCCTCTACATTATCAGTTCAGGCAGAGTGAGGATCTTTGGAAGAAATGAAAAAGGAGTTGAGATTGACCTTTCCATCCAGGGGCCGGGAGATACTTTTGGCGAAATGGCGCTCCTGACGGGCGAACCGATGTCTGCCGATGTAGAGGCCTTGGAAGAGGCTCACTTGATGATCCTCTCAAAAGATCAGTTTGACCGAATATCGAGGGACTTTCCTGACATCTCCAAAGTGTTCGTGAAAGAGATGAGGCGCTGGCTTCTCAGGGACGACGAGCGCCTTGAGAAGGAAGCCCGCAAAGCCTACAAAGCCTCCCGGATGTCCTGGGTTGATTTCTTTCTGGTCATCGTAATCAGTATTGTTCTTGCGGTGGTTTTCAACACCACCAATCCCAACGGGATACCACTTTTCCCTGAATTTCCTGACAGAAGCTCCATTCCTATGGTCAGTCCTTCTGCTGCTATGGAAGAGATTCAGCACGGTGAAACGCTCATTTTAGATGCCATGCCAGCCAACTTTTATCAACAGCGCCATATAGGGGGAGCTGTCAACATCCCCCTGGGGCTTTTCGACATTGTTTACCTGATGGCCTTCGTCGAAGAAGACAAGGAAAAGAAGATCGTCGTGTACGGTGAAACGATCAGTAAATCCTATGATCTTGAGGTTGCCGATAAACTCCTTCTCCGTGGTTACCACAATGTAAGGATCCTGGAGGGGGGATTGAAGGCCTGGGAGAGCAGAGGGTATCCGGTGGAGGAGATGGCAAAAAAATGATTTGGTCATGTCTCAGACGAGTCGCTATGAGCAAGTACACGGCTTTTGTGCTCAGGATGTACGTTGGCTGTTTTTTTCTCTACGCGAGTACGAGCAAGATTGCATACCCGGCCCAGTTCGCCGAAGCAACAGCGAACTACCGGCTCGTGCCCTACTGGTTCCTCAATTTGGGGGCAGTCCTTTTGCCATGGGTCGAGTTTGTCTGCGGGCTATTCCTCGTCATCGGATTCATGTCGAGGGCTTCCGCAATCCTCATTGTATTCATGATTATCCTGTTCAATATCATGGTCCTGACCAACATGTACTGGGGTGCGCCCATAACCTGTGGGTGCTACGATACGGTGGGTGAACCCATTGGCTGGAAAAAAATCACTGAAAATATCGTCATGCTGATCTTCACCATCCAGATCTATTATTTCGATCGACTCTTCATCTTCCGCAGGGGAGGACTCTCAGATCCTGCAAAAATCAAGGTCACTACTGCTGTTGCTTTACGATAGATTGCGCCATGCCAATGGAATCAAGATCTAATGCCTAAAGCAACTTCCTGATATTGAAATGTTGCATGTGACATGAAAGTGATGCAACGTTTCTGTTGCATGCAACACCTCTTTTCGTCTATCCCGACTAGGAGAATAATATGCCTTTGATCAATTTGATTATTATTCTGGTTGTTGTTGGAGTGATCCTTTGGCTGGTTAACAACCACATACCCATGGATCGGAAAATCAAGAGAATCTTAAATGTGGTCGTGGTGATTGCCCTGATCATATGGCTACTGAGCGTCTTCGGAGTCATAGGTCCGCTTTAGGGACTCCGTGTCAGCCGGCATGGATGAAACGGCAACGCTCGGTAGGTCTGTGATGTTGCAGACCCATGGCTGAGGAAAAAGCGTAAGGAAGTCTTTCCAATCGTGGCAAGAGAGCCCCGGCGCCATTAAGAGAAAAGAAAATACCGTGAAAGCACAAAAAGGTGATCCGGCCGGATTTGACGCTGACCAATAGATGAATGTTTCAGAATCATTCTCTCCACCACCATCGGCCGGTGGGTCTTGCCCCCACCAGACCAAGTATGCCGGTTACAATCAGGTAGACCGCCACAATGAGACTCAACAAATCGGGTTGAATCAGGATCAATATGCCGGCAACTAAAGCAACGGCCGGCCCGAGGTAAGGATGGTATGGTAACATTTGCGTATCCTTTCATCTGCGACTGTTTGGCAACCCCCGTAGTCATGCTGCAAAGCGAGGCCGCCACCTGTGTTATGCATGAAACTGCGGTGGAAAAGCCATGAATCGGGCGTAAAGCCGGGGCCTTTGGCCCCGGCCAATCCGATTCAGCAATCTGTTTACTGCAGGAATTCGTAAGAATCAAGGAATGCTCCCACAGCCTCTACCTCGGTTATTGCCGGCTACTTACATGTATTGAGACATTCCTTTTCACGTTCCCGAGCCCACTTGTCGCATTTATTGTGGTTGGGGTGCTTCGGCTCATTGCACTCCCTCAAACTTTGATTATACTGTTCACGGCAATGACTGACACAATGCTCTGGCGGCGCCTCTGTCGTGGATCTCGTGGTGGTGCTCGAGGAACTCTCTGAGGAACGATGCTCCTGCACTGGCGGCGGCACCTCTACCGTGGAACTCGAAGAGCTCTCGGAGGAACGATGCTCCTCCGTTACCTCCACCATTAGAAGAGTGGATTCTGTTTGATTTAAGCCTTTGAGATCAGTCTGGTTAACGTTAGATATCGAGGAGGCCGGAGAACCGTTTGGGTTATCTATGGGTCCAGCGTTGAGATGGGCGGAAGGCAACATGAGCATTAGTGCCAGGAAACCAATAACCATTAACATTGTCGAATAAGTCGTCTTGAGCATTTTATTTCTCCTTCTTGGATTTTTGTAAGTTTCGCGGCCAATGGGACAGTCAAACAATAGTTTTAGGTAAAGAAGTTTAGTCTTTACGGTTGCCGGAGCATGCCCCATCGCAAAAAAGTATTCTGCACTCCTTTGTGATACTCTCATTTGGTGCCATATCCCTCCTCTATCTTACCGGCTAAATACTCCGGCACTCCGATCCGGCCTTCAACTAACGCGCTATGCAGTCTAATGCTTTGGCAAAATCTATGCCCCGTGTACTTAGAACTGTAACGTTTCTCTTTTAAGTAATGAATATGGACACTTACGGCAGGCTGAGTACCGTCGAAGGTTGTGGACTAGGATAGAAAAAGTGTTGCATGCAACAGAAGCGTTTTCGTCAAATGTATAGATCAAGTGACCTTCTACCGGAAAATCAAAAGATACAACCTCACCAACTCCAATGACCTGATAGGTTACAACGAAAGATGAAAACCGCACAGATCGAAAGTGCAAGGCGCAGATCGTGAGAGCGAACTTCTTTCCCCCTTAGGCCTTGAGCTCTCACGAAGAGTTTTCCGTCTTGGAAGGTGATCCCTGGCACTGAAGTGTTACATGTGGCATGAAAGATACGCAACGCTTCTGTTGCATGCAACAGTTCCCAGATTCAAGCCCATAAGTTTCGACAGTAAGCAACCTGCCAAAACTTTTTATATATATTAGCTAAATTCAAAATGAGACGCCTATTGATCTACCGGGCATGGAATTTGCCCAAACATGATGCCACTTGTCACTATCGACTATAGGCTAAATTTCGATCATGCTCTCCTGGAGCAGGTCGATGTCTGCGATTTCCGCTTCCAGGTAAATCTTCAGCTTCTTTTTGAGACGACTTTCGATCTGGCGCACGCGCTCGCGGCTAATCCCGAACTTATCTCCGATTCCATGGAGCGTCACGGGATCTTCGGCCAGGAGCCTCTTTTCGAATACGACGGCCTCCTTGCCTCTGAGATCGCCTTTGAAAAGCATCAGCTTGTCATGCAGGATAGCCTTGGCTTCCTGGTCAGCGATCTGATCGTCAACGGGCAGGTCGCCCGAAGGCAGGAAAGATTTGTACGTGTCCTTGGAGTCTTCCTTCAGGGGGCTGTCGAGCGAGATCTCCCCACTGTTAAGCCTCTGGTCCATTTCGATGATCTCCGACTCCTTTACATCGAACCGGTGGCTAAGCAGCTTGCGGGAAGCCTCGATACCCCGGGCTTCCAGTCTTTCCTGTTCCCTGCGCAGGTTGAAAAAGAGTTTCCGCTGGGCCTGGGTCGTTCCAATTTTGACGAGCTTCCAGTTGTCCATTATAAACTTCATTATGTAGGCCTTGATCCAAAACGATGCATAGTAAGAAAACTTGTATCCCCTGTAAGGATCGAATTTCTTTGCCGCTTTCATCAGTCCGACGTTGCCCTCCTGGATGAGATCCATCAGGTTATGCATCCAGTATCGCTGAAAACCCATGGCAATCTTGACCACAAGTCTGAGATTTGCGGTAATGAGCCTGTAGGCGGCCTCGATATCGCCCTTTTCGCGATATCGGATCGCCAGGTCCCTTTCATCCTCCCTGCTGAGAAGCTGATGGCGCTTGATCTCGTTGAGGTATAGACGGAACAGATCGAAGTTAACCGGCTGATGCCTGTCCTGAATGTTCGTCCACCTGGGCTCTTCGTAGCCTTTCGGGACCTCAGCCGAAGTTTCTCGCCAAACGGTCGAAACCTTCTTAATTTTAGGGTTTTTGAACATGGTTCAGTCATCCCTTTCCGTGCCGACATGTGATAATTCGCGATACTTGCCGGGCAGTTCCCAGCTTCGTGGAATTATTGAACTACATCTTATTCGTATCAATATACTCGCACCCACAAAACAGCGTGGAAAAGGAGAGCGATTTTTTCGTTGGCATCCCTGAATCCGTTCCGAATCATTCTTTTTGTCACCGAGAAACTATGTGCAACTCATTGTTTACCTTGACAACACCTTTTACCCCCCGGGCTTTCAGCTCTACCATCGCTTTCTCTTCACTGCTATACACCTTACCTGCGAGGGTAACCACACCTTGCGTCGTACTCACTTCAATGTCGGTCAGTGTCCCCAGCCGAACATCTTGTGCCAGCTCAGCCTTCACTGTACTGGTAATGACAGTATCATCCACCACGTCACCCACTGACTCAGCGGCATAGGATGCTACAGACAAACCCACTAATACGGCAAAGCCAACGAGCAACACTATGGACATGAGTGCTTTATTCATCTGGATCTCCTTAACTGTTTGAGAATTGGCCACAATATTTAATGACCTTCCCGTTGACCGCAATATCTGATCGTCAGGATTTCATTACATGACATATTTATCTTCGACCGCCGCCATGACCGCCGCCATGACCACCGCCATGACCGCCGCCATGACCGCCGCGACGACCACCGCCGCCATAATAACCGCCGCCGCCATAATAACCGCCGCCGCCACCTATCACGATGGGGAAGGCCAGGTCGATACCCGGCGATACATACACGTCCGGCGTATCTACGACCACTGGAGGCGCATAGACGTAAAACCCGAAGGCCGGCGCAGTGGATATACCGCCGATCATTGAGGCGAAGACGAACGCTATCAATATCTTGACGAGTGTCGAACTAAACTTCCCGGCTCGCGTGTTTGAAGTTCTCATAGTCACCTTCCATTCTTAAAATGATTCCCTACCGGAAAATAGGGTTTGCTGTCTTGACCTTGTGGCAGTCGCGATCATTTGCCCTTTGCCTTTGCCTTTGCCTTCGTACGCCCGTGATGGCGGAATAACGTATCGGCAGCCTTCTTCTGAGCGTCCGACATGCTGGCATAGAGAGGCTCGAAGGCCGGGATGAATTTCCTGATGCCATCTGCATGTGCCTCGGCAATTTCGCCGTAGGATTTGAGATCGTCGATAGCGGTCATGGTGCTTGCTTTTTCTGACCTTGCCCTGGTGAGCGCCTCCATCGTTTCCGCATTGTCCCGCATCACGTGGGTGACGTTATTCCACAGTTCTTCCTGTGCCGGGGTGATCTTGAGCCTGGTATGAAGCTGTTTGATGCGTGCCTCAACACGGTCGGCCCTTGAGACCTTACCAGCGGTCGCCATGCCTGGCTCGGGCGATGCCGCGCGCGAAAAACTTGGACTTGCGAGAACCACAAAGGCGAGGAGCATCACCGCAATAGCGAGTGCACTTGGATAAGTGAACTGACCGGCAATTCTTTTCATGATCTGTCTCCTTATAAGGTTAGAAACACTACAATATGAGAGGTTTCCCACTTTCAGAAGCAATCCGACATTCCCCGGCTCTTTTTCAGAATCGCCAACCACCGATCACCTCTCAAGACCGGTGATCGTTAGGCAACGCGTGGATGACGATCAGATACGCTTTGGAATTATCAAAATCTGTGCCGTAAAGGCGAAGGATATCACTTATTCCATATTGTGCAGGCATAATGGAAACTTACGTCTGGGTGGGTAGTGTACCGGCCGATAGCAGGCGAGAAAATAGGTGTTGCATGCAACAGAAGCGTTGCACGATTTCCGTGTCGCGTGCAACGCTTCAACACCGGGGGTATCTTCAGTGAGGTTGTATCTTTTTATTTTGAGGATATCGCTTCAAGGGATTAGCTTATTCCTGCATGAATCTGGTGTAAAGCCGGGGCCTTTGGCCCCGGACAGTCCGATTCAAGCAATCTCTTTACTGCAAGAATTCGTAAGAATCAGGGAATGCTCCCACCAGCCTCACTCCACCTCACACCTCTACCTCGGATATTCGTGGTAACATTTTTCGAGGCATTCCTTTTCACGTTCACGAGCCCATTCTTCGCAGCGCTTGTGGTGTTCGTGGCCCGGCTCACTGCACTCCCTCAAACGCTCCTCATAATGTTGACGGCAATGATGGACGCAATGATGCTCCTCCGCTGCCTGCGCCTCTGTCGTGAAACTCGTGGAGCTCGTGGAGCTCGTGACGGAACTGCGCTCCTCCGTTGGCAGCGCCTCTGTCGTGGAGCTCGTGTAGCTCGTTACGGAACTACGCTCCACCGCTGTCTGTGCCATGAGATGAGCAGATGGCAACATGAGCATTAGTGCCAGGAAACCAATAACCAGCAGCATTGTCGAATAAGTCGTCTTGATCATTTTATTTCTCCTTAAAAAGTTTAGTGTTTACGGTTGCCGGGCCCCATGGCCCATCGCAAAGGAGTTGCGTGGCATGACGATCAAATATGCTTTGAAATGATCAAAATCTGTGCCGTAAAGGCGACGGATATCACTTATTCCATATTGTGCAGGCATAAGGGAAACTTACGTCTGGATGGGTAGTGTACCGGCCGATAGTATGCGGGAAAATGAGTGTTGCATGCAACAGAAGCGTTGCATGATTTCTGCGTTGCATGTAACACACTGGCGTGAAGGCGGCAGCGGTCGATTGGTCTTTCATTATTTAAATCCTGTTAGCTATTAAGCTATTTACTTTGAGCTCTAGAATGATTATTGTAATATAATTGAAGAAATACGATAATAAAGATCACTCAAGTGTGCCCTCTGCAGTGATGAAAGGCCATAGTTCTCGTAATGAAAACTTCGAAGATAATTATTTGCTCTTTAGGTATCCTGCTGTTCTTGTATTTTATCGCCCACGGAGGGGAATTATGCTTTCAAAGGGAAAACTCTGAGAAGATCATCGCATATTTGATAGATCAGGTAGCGATATCACATTTAACATTCACCAGGAATGGAACCGAATATTCGAGCCAAGAGGCCGCCGACCATATCAGGAATAAGTATGAGCATTTCAAATCCTGGATAGAATCCCCTGAGGATTTCATCCATGTTTGCGCGTCAAAGAGCCTTGAGTCAGGCAAACCTTATCTGGTATCGACGGCACAAGGGAAGGTCCCCGTGGAAAAATGGCTTGGTGAAATACTCATAGCGCATGGGGAAAAATAGAAACTTCTTTAGCGCTCCACCAGCTTTTCACCGGATCTGGCTAGCTTATAGCAAGTGTTTGAGCAGATGGGCAGGCCATTCCTTCAGGTGATTGTCGAACGACCGTTTTTTCCACTCCTTCAGACTTATCTGATCAGACTCTTCCAAATCTCTTTCAAACATTGCTTGCATACTATCGGCGAAGTCCCGGCCGAGGAGCACGGCATTGGCCTCGTCATTGGTAAGGAAGCTTATATTGTCCAGGTTGCTCGATCCGATAGTAGACCAGACATCATCTATAACTGCGGTCTTTGCGTGCAGCATCCCTCCTCGCCTCTCGAACAATTGCACGCCTGCTTCTAACAACCGACTATAGTAATATCGGCTTGCATAGAAAACCAATGCGGAATCACTGAAGCCTGGAAGCAGGATCTTCACGTCAACACCGCGCGCTGCAGCATCGGTGAGCGCTTTTAACATTTGCTCGTCAGGCACAAAATAGGGAGTCGTTAGGTAAATGGAGTTTTCCGCGTGAGTGATGGCTGAAATGTACATCATGAATATGAGCCGATTACTTTCACCCGGTAAACTGCCGACCACCCTGACCAGCGTGTTTCCAGCCTGCTTCACATAGGGGAAATAGTCCCTGATGGGAAGTGTCGGTCCCTTTTGCCTTTCCCAGGTTTTCATGAAAAGCCATTGGAGTCGTAGTGCTGCCGGACCCTCGATTCGAACGTGCGTATCTCGCCAGGGTTCATCCTTCTTCTCCCTGCGATACCGACTGGGTGAGCTTCCGGAATAAACAGCACTGATGTTGACTCCGCCAGTGAAAGCGATGCCGCCGTCAACGACCAGAATCTTACGATGGTCTCGATGGCGTAATGCCCATACCTTTCCCTTGAGTACCTTCCAGGGATTAACGGGATTGAATTCAAGCACTAGAACCCCGCCATCGCGCAAGCGCTGAAAGAAGCTAACCGGAGTATTCTTGGATCCAAAACTATCGTAAATCACGTTTACTTGTACGCCTTCGGCGCTTTTCCGGATGAGCAGATCAGAAAATCGTTTGCCGACTTCATCATCTTCAAATATGAAGGTTTCGAAATTGATGTGATCTTTAGCGTTTTGGATGGCCTCAAACATCGCTGCGTAAGTAGCCTCACCGTCTATGAGCAGGGTGACCTTGTTGCCGGCCACTAAAAGACTCCCACTGACGGACTGCATCAACTGAGCCTGCTGCTCCAGCAGTTTGGTTGCATCGACCTGGCCCTCAAGCCGTTTGATCATGGCTTTACTTGTTTTTGAAGAGAACTCTCCTTTAGGCCCCATGATCTTTGTCGGTTGATCAGAGCTTGAGATTTCATGGGCCATCATTCTCTGTACATTCGGCAGGGATGCACAGCCGGAAACACCGATCAGACAGAGAAACGTGAGTAATAAAAAAAGAGGTCCCATTGGCGGACCGGTGCTCAAATTTTTCATTGCACGAATCCTCGAATGGCCCTTTCTCTTAGAATTATAGGGTTGAGCAAGGTGCTGTATTTGAACGCGATTTACCCTGAATTCCCCCTCTTGCCACTTTTGGAAAAACGGCCAAGGGGGATTTCAATCATCAGGGTCGGTCAAATTCGCTCGTGGTCAAAGCCTACCCTCAGACTTATTGCTCCCTGACCACCGATAACATGTTGTGTACTTTCACAACACCATCCACCTTGCCGGCCACAGCTCCCGCATGCTGCTTTTCCTGCTTGCTGTGAACTCTGCCGGTGAGAGTGACCACACCCCTATCGGTATCGACCCTAACTGTTTTCAGTGTACCGAATTTTACATCCTCTGCCAGTTCATACTTCACTTTTGTGGTGATAGTGGCATCGTCGATCACTACCCCTGCAGATCGGCCGGCGAATGTCGTTAATGCAGACCCTAAGATCAGGGCCATAGACAAAAACAAAACTACAGGAAAAATCGCTTTTTTCATCTAACATCCTTTCTGGTGTTTTGAAGAACACTTGGGTTTTTAGTACCTCGCCAGCGCCTTTTGAAGCTTCCTGGCCCCCGCCGGCACTTTGACCTTCCCGGAGAGGATCTGCCCCGGTGTGACTGGCCGTCCGTAATATTCTGCGTTTGCCTCGTCTCTCGCCGCAATGACGGTGCCCTCAACAGAGATGCCGGCGAAAAGTCCCTGGCTGCGGCTGTAGGCATAGACTGCGGCAACAGGCGTTACAGCCGCCTCGGCAGTGCGCCCCACGGGACCGGCAGCCGCGCTTATATCGCCTCCCAATTGCACGTTTCCTCCCTGAGCGAATGCCCTCAGGGCCTCATGAGTATTGAGAACGAACACGAACTCGGTTTGTTCTGCTCCGATCTGAAAGCCGAATCCTGCTCCACCAGTCCCGATTGAGGAAGGGCCGCTCCAGCCTTTGCCTGTTCGCGCCACTACCACACCGGAGCCGCCGCGCCCGCTGATAATGAAGCCCGCCTTGTAGACCGTGATGATAGCCACTCCCTTGGCGTTCCTTAGCACCTCCGGGGGGATGGATTTCTCGGGCATATCCCGGAAGGCCTGGATTGTCGCCACGGCCCGATCTACCTCATCCTGCTCGTTTGCGTATGTCACGGGCGCATTGAACGTTACAACCAGGGCCAAAAACAGCGAAAATAGCAGAATGCGCTTCATTATTTCATCTCCTTTGCATGTTAACCGGTTCGGGATTGTGCGCCGGCCTCACCGAGGCCGGATCGGCTCTTTTCGATAACCCATAGTATGTTATTGCCGGGACCCCGGCCACATCGGGAACTCAGCCTGTGTATCCCCCACCGCTGGTAATGACCAGCGAAAGCGCGATCCCAAAAATCAGCTCAAACTGGAGCTTTTCTTTTAGCTGCGTCTCGGCCTCTTCGTCTTTGATGCCATATACCCCTCCCGCATCTTGCCGGATAAATCCTCCGGCACTCCGATAAAGCCTGCCTGTTGCTTAGGCAAGTTCTATGCCCCGGGGTACCGAGAACTGTCGTGTTCTCCTTTTAGATAATGTATTTGGATACCTATGGAAGGAACGAGTACCACCCAAGGAGGTGGACTTGAATGGAAAAAGTGTTACATGCAACATAAGTGTTGCATTTCCTTGATGTCACATGTAACACTTCAATGCCAGAAAAATGTGCCAGGCGCGCAGAGAGGCCTATGCTCCGCTCAGTCCCTGAGGGCTGGGATTCAGGTTTTTCCATGAGCGCCGTAACGGGAAGTTGCCAGAAGGGGAGCTCAGCCTTGGCAATGGGTATAATAGGCATGAAAGGTTCCTCCAACGAGTTGCGCTCCAAACTTTAAGCTACGGGAGCCACAACCCTTCGGGCTTACGTCCAAAGCGATATTCAAAATCTTTTATTCCCCAGATAATCTGGGTCTTCTTGTCGCGGCTATTGGCCAGCGGCAGGATCATATGATTGTAGGCCTGAGCCAAAGCATTTCCATGACCGGAGAATTTCTCCACGCTCTGCCGGTCAGCCTCAAGAATTGCCTCATACGCTTCGGCGGCATACTTCTGCATCCAGAGCAAGACCGTCGGACCGAAGTTGAAGCTTA
>JBEKTT010000089.1:0-17499 GCA_049515795.1 Syntrophobacteraceae bacterium | reverse complement strand
TGTCACGGCATCCGTTCAGAAACTGCGGGCAAAAGCTTATCCCCAAAGTAATCTCAAATCGGGCCAGAGCAACGTTTCAGCTAAAGCCGATTCGACAGCCACTTCTCCTCCAATGGTTCCGCAGCTTCCTGCGACTCAGCCAAAAAACGCTTTGCATCCGACGCAGGCTTCTGACGAAAGTGGCGCTGTTTCTATTGCTTTGCGGCTCTATTATGAAAGAGTCAGGAATGAGATAAGGGAGGAGTTCAAAATCCCTGATCAGGATGTTGGAAATCTGGAGACGAGTGCCTTAGTAGTGGTGAGCAGGCATGGGAGGGTACTGAGCTACAAGATTGAGAAGCCATCGGGAAATAGTGGCTTCGATGAAGCGGTGGTGCGTGCAATTCGAAGCGCGAATATACCTGCGTTGCCACCAAACGTCACGGATCGTCCGAAACAGGATTTTAGGATCACATTCAGCTCTCGGGGCGAGATTGTAATTAACAATACATCTACAACAAAAGACGAGGAGGAAAAAGAATGACGAAAGCTGAATTGGTTGCAAAAATTGCAAGTGAAGTTGGACTTACCAAATCACAGGCCGAAAAAGCGTTGGACGGATTTATTTCGACTGTTTCCGGCGCTTTGTCGGGCGGTGACAAGATTACGCTGGTGGGTTTCGGCACTTTTAGCGTAGCGGCAAGATCTGCACGTGAAGGGAGGAATCCGAGAACGGGGAAGAAGATTAAGATTCCGGCGAAAAAGGTGGTGAAGTTCAAAGCCGGCAAGACTCTGAGCGAAAAAGTCAAATAGCTGGATTTCATCGCCTCTCATTCAGTAAGAGGACCTGAAGGGACTGCTCGCTGGGAGGGATTGGCGGCCAGTCCTTTTCATTTTTTATGGGACCATTCCGGCAATCCAGCCCAATAATTGACATTACCTCCGAGTTCACTATTTGCCCTACCATTGAATTCGTGAAGACTCAAAAGTTCAGCACATTCAGATCATAGTTTTTGTGAGAGGACCCTCCGGTTAGATTCCACCTTCTGGCAAGATGATTTAGACTGCGGTATCCGCTTCAGGCTTCTTTTCTTGCTCTGGCGGGCATCTAAGGAACCCAGACCACCATCGGAAAAGGCTCCACTTAATCGAGTATCTCCTGATTGACGACATTCCAGTTTGGTCGTATGCTACTGACATTCTCAGGTCCGACCGGAGTTCACAGCCCAGCTGATGGTTTCTGTGAGATCGATCCGACTGCCGGTTTCATTGCAATCCCGATTTTTATAAAGCTTTGGGCGGGCGCAGTCTGGAGCATGAGGATTGTTTATGCGAACTAAAGTTTGGACAAAGGAGCCGCAAATGGAAAAAGAAACCTTTGAATCGATCATTACTTCAATTGAGGAGGGCGACTCAGACCAAGCGTTAAAGATTGCCAAATCTGCCCTTGAAAGACTGGCACTGCACCCTGATATGTTGGAGGATCAAACTTCTGTTCATGCCATACCACAGTTGTTCATTGATGATGCCAAAAACATGGTCTCACGCGCAATTAAGTTCTGCAAGAATGCCGGCAAGGAAGTCACTCTCGCAGAGGTCAGCAACCGCGATGGATTCTTTGTAGAAGGTCCGCAGTATGTCTTTGTCCTCGATGAAAGAGGGATGATGCTTGCGCATGGCATCAATGAGAGATTCGTAGGGCGAGATTTCCTGTGGGTAATGGACTTTGATGGAAAAGCCTTTGTTAAAGATATAGTTGAGATGGCAAAGAACGATGGTTATGGGGTTGTTGAATATAAGTGGATTAATCCGGTCTCCAGCAAGGGTGAACCCAAAATGGTTTACTTTGAGAAGTACGAGGGAATGATATTTTGCAGCGGGATTTATGGGCCCGAAACCCTGTAATGTTGCTTACCCCAATTCACCTGATTTTACCAATTTCTACAGTGCCAAGGGCTTATGGGGACACGGCTTTCCTGAGCTGAAACTTGAATAAGCGAGGTAAAGTCACTCTACCACAAACGTTCTTTGTCTTCTTCGAAAAGATCTCTTACGCTCCCCCATAACCCACGCTTTTGGGATCGGGACCAAGTAGTTGCACTGCTTATGTTCGTAATTATGACCCACCGACCAGACATCTTCCAGCCGCTGAAATGATGTATCCTCCCTACATATATGAATACACGAAGATAATAATTTGATCCACCACGTACTTTCGAGCTAACTGACCGCAACTCAGATCGGCAGCGGAAAAGACATCATCCAGCAAAAGGGAGGCCGAGCCATGATTATTCAAGATCCACGAATGAAACCGAAGTGTCCGAAGTGTGGAAGCGAGAATGTGAAATCCAAGCTATCCTTTACCAACATTGTCGCATGGGTGGGCAGGATTCTGGGAGTCCCTACGGTCAAGATTTTTGAGAAGAGATGCGTGGAGTGTGGTGAGGAGTTTCAGGTGTTTCGGAAATGAAGTGTATCCGCCCGTTCGTGGTGAGGTATCGAAGCAGACCTGAAACTGTCCAAAACCGGACTCGTTGACCTTTCTCTTGCGTTTATTATTCGCATATGCAAAGGTTCTACGGGCTTGAAGGTGTCCTGGAACGTTTTTAGAGCGGTGGACGAACCCCAAATGCCCTTCGAGATTCGTTGCTGGTCAGATTGATGCCTTATTCGGATTGAGCCTTTTGCTCCCGGTTCGGGCAAATTATCCCCGTGCTGTGTGTTCCTTTCTCTTAGGCATTGTGTATAGGCAATTCACATGCTATGAAACTTTACCGTAAAACTGGATCGAAAGGAGAATTCTAAAGGATGTTCCTCAACAAGATACTCGGGCTTTTCTCAAATGATCTCGCAATAGACCTTGGGACCGCCAATACGTTTGTTTACGTGCGGGGTAAGGGAATTGTGCTGACAGAGCCGTCGGTTGTCGCGGTTCGCAAGGATAAGCACGGCGCCAACAAGGTCGTGGCTGTGGGCAAAGAGGCAAAGATGATGCTCGGCAAGACTCCCGGCAATATCACTGCGATCAGGCCTATGAAAGATGGTGTGATTGCGGATTTTGAAGTAGTCGAGGCAATGCTGAGATACTTCATACGCAAAGCGCACAACAGGCGCGCCTTTGTCAGGCCAAGAGTAATAATCTGTATTCCCTCGGGCATCACACAGGTTGAAAAAAGGGCCGTCAGGGAGTCCGCCGAATCCGCTGGCGCCCATGAGGTGTACCTGATAGAGGAGCCTATGGCGGCCGCAATCGGAGCTGGACTCCCTATAACCGAGCCGGTTTGCAACATGGTTGTGGACATAGGCGGAGGAACAACCGAAGTCGCTATCATCTCGCTTGCAGGGATTGTGTACAGCCGGTCTGTGCGCATTGGCGGCGACAAAATGGACCAGGAGATTCTCCAGCACGTTAAACGCAAGTACAATCTGCTGATAGGTGAAACAACGGCGGAACTTATAAAGACCACCATCGGAAATGCTTATCCTCTTGGTGAAACTGAAACTATGATGATAAAGGGCCGCGATCTGGTAACAGGGATACCCAAAACCCTTGAAGTCAATTCGGATGAAATTCGGGAAGCGATCCAGGAACAAATCGATGCCATCCTGGAAACCATAAAAGTTGCTCTCGAGCAGACGCCTCCCGAATTGGCGGGCGATATCGTGGATCGCGGGATCGTTCTGACCGGTGGGGGAGCGCTTCTCAAAAATCTCGATCACTTCCTGCGACTTAAGACGGGATTGCCGATAATGCTGACTGAGGACCCTCTGTCTACTGTCGTGCTCGGTTCTGGTAAGGCTTTGGAGGAGATTGAACTCTTAAAGGACATACTATCCTGAGAGGGGTAGCTAAGGGCGGAGGGAGGTTACAAGCTTCGGTTGCCTCATCCTCACGAATCGGCAATTTTGGGTTCAACGATAAACGGGACCTCTGGGATGATCTGCCTAAATGCCTCTTCCATCGACTCCTTCACAATCTCCAGCACATGATCCTCTATGCCATCTCTGGCCGCGACAATTATTTCGTCGTGTTGTGTATTAACAATACTGGCATCAAGGCCGTCCAATTTCTCGGAGATATTGATAAGAGCCAATTTAAACCCATCGGCGCCGTTTGTCTGGACCGGCGTATTGTAGAGTGCGTCCTGAAATTGCAAGAAGCTGTCTCATTGACCTATCGTTTGCATGTTCGATTGCAAAATTGTATGATTTTTTCTTACTTTGGGGTTGTTCAAGAAGTTTTTTTCCGGCGGAATCCGACCCGGAAATGCGGTTCGCCTCCAGTTGGGGTCAAGTTGACGGGTTATTTAGGATCTAATCATTGTTGTTCGGGAGAATGAGAATGGGGTCACAAGTGACTGCGACATGCCAATGCGGAATGGACACCAGCATCATGATCGGTGGAGGCATGCGTAATTTCATGACCACATGCTACTTCCCTTGTCTTTGTGAGCACTGCCGTACTGTTGTTCAGGTCAACCTTCTCGCTAAACAAAAACGATGCCCGCAGTGCAAAACCACGAAGGTAATTCCGTATGATGATCCGACACTCTCAGAGTGTGCAGGAGGTCGTACTGTGACGAGTTGGAACATGGAGGAGCAACTCGGAAGAGAGCTGAACTTGACTGATGGGAACTATAGATGCCCTCAATGTGACCAGATGACCCTTCGTTTCACGGACAGCGGCTTGTGTTGGGACTAATGATGGTGCATAATGCAATAGCTCTGCACCTTGAAATCGCCTGGCATGAAGCAAGCGATGCAGATTTTGCTGGATGAGGGAAGATTTGATCGATTATGATGGGGTTCTCACATTTCCACGGTAAGGAGGAATCAATGAAGAATAAACGGATCACGGTACTGGCAGTGGTGACGGCAAAGGAGGGGATGGAGGAAACCGTCAAGCAAGAAGTCTTGTCCCTGGTCGAACCTACACGGTCGGAACCTGGTTGCATAAACTACGACGTCCACCAGGCGACCGATGAGAAGTCACAGTTCATGTTTTACGAGAACTGGGAGAGCATGGAAGATCTGCAGAAGCACAGTAAATCGCCGCACCTAAAGGCGTACAGACAGAAAGTCGGTAGTCTTCTGGCAAAACCGATAGACATCACACTGTTTGAAATGATCAGTGAGGCATGAGATTTCGGTGATCTTGTCGGATTGTGAAGGGATGCCGTCGTGACGAATCCGGCGCAAGACCATAAAAAGCGGGTTTTCATCATCTAACTTTGAGGAGGAAAGAAAATGACGAAAGCTGAATTGGTTGCAAAAATCGCAAGTACTGCTGGAATTACCAAATCACAGGCCGAAAAAGCGTTGGACGGATTTATTTCGACTGTTTCCGGCGCTTTGTCGGGCGGTGACAAGATTACGCTGGTAGGTTTTGGGACTTTCAGCATCAGTGCAAGGTCTCAGCGTGAAGGCCGCAATCCACGGACCGGCGCAAAGATAAAAATTCCGGCGTCAAAAGTCGTCAAGTTCAAAGCCGGCAAGACTCTGAGCGAGAAAGTAAAATAGACCGGTTATTCCGGCTGTGATCAAAAAAGGACTGCTTCCCGATGACGGCGGCCCGTATGCTACTCGATAGCAGAGCTTATCTTTACCCCAACTTCGGTCTTATCCAAAAATTCCAAACGCCTTGAACCCAGGAATACGTGTACCAGCAGCTTACGAGGATCAGCCCCCACTGATGATGGTAAAAGCCCGAAAAAGCCACGCCGGTTGACTGATTAGCCCGGCAACATAGCCCCATCGTCGCCAGTCTTCGCGCCGGCCAAGCAGCCAGATCGCGGCGCATCCAAATATTACCATCCATGCTTGTGATATGAACGGATTCCGGTCACTGTTGACTAGCGCAGCGTCAACTAAGTTCCTATAGGTAAGGCGCCCCGCGAACGCCCAACGCGATTGACTTCCGCCTAAAGGCGGTAAGAGGAATGACCAGATTAGACCCTGCGTGCGGGCGCCTTCCGCGCTTCGCGAAGTACCTCGATGAGGGGTGCCCGCAATCGATATGGCATTTTCTTGCCCAGTGTTGTTCATAAGTCTGTTTTGCGAGGACCGTCAGCCCGTCATTCCGGCGAAGGCCGGAATCCAGCGTTTTTTTAGGTGGTTAAAAGCACTGGACTCCGGCCTTCGCCGGGGTGACGATTCCTTGCAACATGTGATAACTTTGTTGACGCTGCACTAGCGCGGTTGTGCCAGGAAATTTGCAATGGCGGCGTTCACCGCCTCGGGAGCTTCCACTGTAGAACTGTGCCCCGCCCCGGGGATGTGGACCAGTTGCGCGTTGGGAATGGCCTGGGCAATGCGCGCGGCCTTGGCGGGCACTGTGGCAACGTCCTCCTCGCCCACGATCACCAGGGTGGGCGCCTGAATGCGAGGCAGTTCATCCATGACGGCACTGCGAAACAAAACACCATTTACCGCGCGCCAGATGCTGCGCCGATTTTTATTCATCTGCTGCATCCAGCGGGCCCGATCGTTGGCCCGGCCGGAGTCGGTCAGTGCTGTTTTACCAAACAGAATCGGCATTACCTGCGGCGTTACCACGCGAATACCGATCCACCGCGCCACAAAACTAAGGCGTTTGTATTTGGGTATGTTTTCGGCTGGTTCTGCGTCGGCGGAGGTCTCGCACAAAATGAGGCTTCGCACCAACTGCGGAAACCGCGCCGCCAGGCGCATGCCGATGAAACCGCCCATGCTCAGTCCGCAAAAATGTACCTTCTCCAGGTTCAGTGCCCGGATGAGCGGAACAGCATCTTCCGTCAGCAAATCCATGCCGATTTCAGAGCCCTGCGCATCGGCACTTTGACCCTGACCCCGGTGGTCGTAGGAAATGCAGCGGTAGCGCCCTTTCAGTGCAGTTACCTGCGGCGCGAACAGGGTCGTGTTCCACAGCAGGCCGTGGCTGAAAATGATCGCTTCACCGGGGCCACCGGTGTCTTCGTAATACAACTCGGACCCGTTGACTTTTATTTTTGGCATGGCAGACCTTATGAACCAGGGTGACAGAATGAAAGACCGTGACCGCCAACATTATGCAATGTTGTCACACGAAGCAAAGTTGTATCTCCCGCGATCGAACATTCCGTGGAATGCTCGGCCTTCTTGACGATTTGGATATAACTTTGCGTCAATCTCTATTGCCGTAAAGTTGTTACTGCCGTCAAAGTTGACGTAAATTTGTTCTCCTACTGACATTTGCGTTTGCCCCATGACCAATCCAATCGCCCTGCCCGCTTGGCGGCGCCGGGGCTCGGCTTGACCGGCAGGCTGACCAATCTCCCGCTTCGCACCCCTTGCATAACGGGCAAGGTTTGGCCCGGAATAATGCACCAACTTCAGTGCCAAACATCCCAACCGCATTGTCGGGTGGGGTCTTCACCCGAGAAAGCTTCAGTTGCGCGCCCGAGACCGGAAAAAGTATACGATCTCCGCCTGGAATACGCAAGTTACACGTCGATGATCCCGCCATTGGGATTTTAAAATTGCACCAGCCCAACTCGGCGCTCAAAAGGCCAACTCATCAAGGTCCAATCCAAAAGGACTGCCGCAGTCTTTACGGCTTTTCGCCTCGCACTCTGGATCATATACCGCCGGATCAAGTCCGAGCGATTCCAAAAACGGTTTTGAGTTAACACCCTCAAAAACGCAAAATGCCGTCGTCTTCATATACTGGTTTTTTGTCTTCAAACCGCTCGCAAGGGCGTGATTCTTCCAACCGATGACTCCGACCATACCAACAAAACTCCTTGAAAATCCCATCCCTTGCATCTGTCACGCCATCGTAGTGCTTGCATCCCTCTCTACAGATAAATGGAGCATGATAGCTTTTGTGAACGTTTTTCTTCGGCTGGGAAAATGGATCAGAGAAGAGCAAGTCAGTAGCTTTTGTGGTGGATGAGTGGGAAAAGATTCCACCGGGCTGACGCCATCAACTGCGGGGATGGTGGTGGTATGTCTTCAAATTGCCCAAATTGGTCTGATCGGCATTCCCGGTTGCGTTTTCATTGGAATATCGTATGATTTACGGACATTTGGCATTGCAAGAACTTTTTCGGATGGAATCCGAGCCGGAAATGCAGTTCGACTCCAGTTGGGGGTCAAGTTGACGCCCTATTCAGGGAGAAATGTGCTCATGCAATTGGTCCACAACCCACCTGCGGAGCGAATGAGTGTGATTCTCGCTTGTTTTTTGTTCACAGCGCTGACGGGTTGTGCCTTTTATTTCACAAACCTTAACAACTCAGGGAGACAAAAATGACGACAATAAACAAAGCGCTTGAAGAAATTAATGTCTCCACATTCACCAACGGAATTCTGGACCCAGGGGAGGTTATGCTGGGGCCGGTCAGGGACGGGGGTGTCATTAAAGCGTCTACGGCGCCGGGGTGCTGGGGGCCTATGATCAACCCAAAGCTCAGAGGCGGCCATGAGGTGACTCAGCCGGTCTTTGTGGAAAACGCAGAGCCGGGGGACGCTCTTCTCATCCGGATTAAAGATGTGAAAGTCACCTCAGGCGCAACGGCATCGGGGCATGATCGCATTGTGGACGGTTACTTTGTGGGTGATCCATACGTGGCAAAGCGCTGTCCTACGTGCGACATCCTC
Organism: Syntrophobacteraceae bacterium; assembly: GCA_049515795.1. Classification (GTDB taxonomy): domain Bacteria; phylum Desulfobacterota; class Syntrophobacteria; order Syntrophobacterales; family Syntrophobacteraceae; genus SbD1. Next base: position 8,901 of record JBEKTT010000089.1, on the reverse strand, counting down.
TACCCTGAGACGAGAATCGAAGGGATAGGGCAGGAGGCGGTACGGTGCGTCAAATGCGGCAACCCCATCACCCCTTTTCAGTTCGCACACGGATACACGGTTGTTTTTGACGAAGCCCGGACCATCGGCGTGACTCTGGACAAAGAGTCAGCGGAGCGCGTTGCCCGGGATTCCAGACATTTTGCCAATCTTCCGGAATGCAGCATACAGCACTCGGTTTTGCTCTTTGCCCCCCACGATCTTGTGGGGACGGTGGCCAGGATGCGGCCTTTTCTCGGGCAGCTGGGAACAACCCCTGCCGTGAGATTGCCGGATTCCCATAACGCGGGCGATTTCGGCTCCTTTCTCATCGGTGCGCCCCATGAGTATGCCATCACAGCCGAGCAGTTGGACCTTCGCACGGATGGGCACATGGATATCGATGCGGTTAGGCCGGGAGCCTTTGTCGTGGCCCCGGTGAAGATACCGGGGGCTGGCGTGTATATGGGCGATATGCATGCGCTGCAGGGAGATGGCGAGATCGCCGGCCACACTATGGACGTCGCCGGGACAGTGACATTACAAGTCCAGGTGTTGAAAAAGCGAACGGTTCAAGGGCCTGTGCTCTTCCCGCTGCTTGAGGATCTCCCTTTTTTGGCTCGACCCTTCGATGCCAGTGAAAAGGAAAAGGCCTGGGCCCTGGCAAAGCATTATGGCCTAAAGGAAATTGAGGAATCCGGCCCTATTTCCGTTGTTGGAACCGGGCCTGATTTGAACTCCGCTACGGAAAACGGTTTAAGTCGTGCAGCGACGCTTTTAGGGATGAGCGTCCCCGAAGTCCGGAACCGTGCAACGATTACCGGCGCCATTGAAATCGGCCGCCTTCCCGGCGTCGTTCAGGTCACATTCCTGGCCCCACTCAAAAAGCTGAAGGATGCAGGTCTGCTCGCATTGGTCCAGGAACAGTACGGTATTGGGTAAAATGTTTCTTGAATGCGATCTGAGCGATTTGTCATGCGATCGTTTCGCGCGTATGCCATTCGTGCAGTTGAGTAACTCTCGGCAAAGCTTGGGTGTATGAGTCTCAGCTCCCAAAGGCGACCATAAGTTCAGATTAGTCCCCTGAAAGGGGTTGTGCTGCTGCAATCGCGTTTAGCGTTTTGAGGGGCTGGGGTTGTTTCAGAATTTTTCAGGGCAGCATCCGACCCCAAAATGCGGTTCAGATGCATAGCGCACAGATGATCCAAATAGAAACAAGGAGGATGAATTGAAGCCTAAAGTTTATCAAATATCTCCCTTGTCGAGGACTTTTGCTTATGAATCCGGGCTTATGGGAAAGTTTGAGAATTTTCTGAAAGACTTCGATTTTTCATCTTTTATTCCGAAAGACGAGGTCGTGCCGCTTAAGATGCACCTCGGAAACCAGGGAGCCTTTAGAACCATAAGACCACAATTCGTAAAACTGGTGGCCGATGCAGTAAAGAGGGTGCCGGCAAAGCCCTTTGTGACTGACTCCGTAAGAGTACCTGGTTACGAGTATTTGGAAGTTGCCAAAGATGCCGGTTATACGCACCTCACACTCAACGCACCTGTAGTGCTGGCTGACGGGATATTCGGCAATGATTCCATTAAAGTCTACGCAGGGGATCTCCTGGGTGAGATGTCCGTAGCATCGGCGATCCACGATGCAAAATCGATGGTGGTTTTGACTCACGTCAAAGGGCACATTCAAGCAGTGTTGGGTGGTGCGCTGAAGAACATATCCATGGGTGGAGTTTCCCAAGCTCCAAGGGGTGGTGACTGGCATCAGGGAAGGGGTAAGATGCATTTCCTCATGGGGGACCTCATGCAGTGGGATGAAACGAAGTGCATCCTTTGCCTCGACTGCATGAACGTCTGTCCTGCTGAATGCATCACGTTTCCCGACGATACATATACGGTGAATAAGGAAAAATGCTGGAGGTGCGGCAGATGCTCAAGGGTCTGCCCGGTAGAGGCCATTATCGTTCCCATCACCCATGAGCTTTTCATGAGGGCTGTAGCCGAAGGTGCCAAGGCTGTCCTATCCACTTTTGAGCCTCATCGGATCGTGTATGTAAACTTCCTGCTCGAAATGCAGCCCGAGTGTGACTGTATGCCTCTCGCGGATCCACCTGTCGCACAGGATCAAGGGATTCTTATATCTGATGACCCTGTAGCCATCGATACAGCGACCTTGGACATTTTAAGCAGGGTGAAGCCCCTTCCCGACTCAAGGGCGTCGGATATAACCCCGAAAGAGGGGTGGGATGTGTTTAGTCTCTTGCACAAAAAGGACGGAAGGCTCCAAATTAAGGAGGCAGAGGCTATGGGACTTGGCACAAACGATTACGAACCTGTGATGGCAGGATAGCAGAATTCCATGAGAAGTTGTGAGTGCCAGCCTTTAGAGACTAGTGCAGCGTCAACTAAGTTACTATAGGTAATGGCCTTCAGCCCGTCATTCCGGCAAGGCCGGAATCCAGCGTGTTTTCACTTGGTTAAAAGCACTGGACCCCGGCCTTCGCCGGGGTGACGATTCCTTACAACATGTAATAACTTTGTTGACAACGTACTAGTGCTGCGTCAACTAAGTTCCTATAGGTAAGGACCTTCAGCCCGTCATTCCGGCGAAGGCCGGAATCCAGCGTGTTTTCACTTGGTTAAAAGCACTGGACCCCGGCCTTCGCCGGGGTGACGATTCTTTACAACATGTGATAACTTTGTTGACAACGTACTAGGAACCTTTTTAATCGGAGGATCTCGATGAAAACCAAGTTAACAGTTATTGCCATTTTGTTATTCACCCTCGTACTTGCGAGTTCATTGGCGAGTCATGGGGCTGATCCTTCACCTATCCAGCTTCCGAGCCCACAAATGGAAGGTGGAAAACCCCTCATGCAGACCTTAAAAGATCGAATTTCACTACGTACGTTCGGTGAAGAAAAGCTCCCCTTGCAAACCCTGTCAAACCTCCTATGGGCTGCATTTGGCATCAATCGTCCGGACGGCAGAAGAACTGCCCCATCGGCCAGAAACTGGCAGGAGATTGATATCTATGTCTCAAGCCCTGAGGGTCTTTTCCTTTGGGATGCCCAGAAAAATCTACTCAATCCGATCGTGGGGAAGGATGTTCGTGGTTTGACGGGTAACCAACCATTCGCCAAGGAAGCAGCAGTAAATCTTGTTTATGTAGCGGATTACTCCAGGGTTACCGGGGAGGGAGAGGGCAAGGATGTTTTGGTGGGGGCCGATATCGGCTTCATCGGTGAGAATGTTTATCTCTATTGCGCGTCGGAAGGTCTGGCAACAGTCTTTCGGGCGAATGTCGACAGAGAGACGCTGGCAAAAGAGATGAAGTTGAAGCCGGAGCAGAAGATCATGTTTGCACAGTCAGTGGGGTACCCCAAGAAATAAGAGTGCAAGCACACCTCGATTGCCTGTAATTTTGATGTGAACCGGGAGGAATGCAAATGAAAGTGGTGGCCTTCAACGGAAGCGCGCGCAAGGACGGCAATACCGCAATTCTCATCAACTACGTGCTCTCTGAACTCAGAAACGAGGGCATTGAAACGGAACTCGTGCAACTTGCGGGAACGAAAATCCACGGCTGCATAGCATGCTACAAGTGCGGGGAAAACAAGGATAAACAATGCGCCGTAAAGGATGATATCGCTAATGAATGCATACAGAAGATGATCGAGGCTGACGGGCTCATTCTCGGCTCGCCAACCTATTTCAGCGATGTCACCACGGAAATGAAGGCCCTCATAGATCGAGCCGGCTTTGTGTCCAGAATGAATGATTTCATGTTTAAACGAAAGGTGGGCGCTGCAATCGTAGCCGTTCGAAGAGCGGGGGCCACCCACGTTTTTGACACAATCAACCACCTTTTCTTGGGTGCTCAGATGATCGTGCCGGGCTCGAACTATTGGAACATAGGCATTGGGAGAGACAAGGGAGAAGTGGAAAAAGACGAAGAGGGCATCCAGACCATGAAAGTTCTTGGTCAGAATATGGCATGGCTGTTGAAGAATCTCCCGAGATAACAGCTCGAACCGGTATCCTGCCGTGATGCCGGATGATATTCATGCGCACCGGGTGCAATATGGGCACGACGTAATCGTCTCCCAATGGGGATTGATGGCGAAGCGATAACTTTTTATAAGCGACGCCGTCATAAAGCAGAGGCCTGCTTTTTCTACTTGTCTGCCCATGTCTCCCCAATGGCAACCTCCACTTCAACCGGAACTCTACCGAGATAAGCCTTGCATGCCTGAATCATGGTCTCCTTGAGAATCACAGCAGCTTCCCCCGGCACTTTTTCAGGAACTTCGAGAATGATTTCGTCATGCACCGTTCCGATAATCCGGGCTCCGGTATCCGCCAATCTTTGTGAGAGCAGGCCCAGTGCCTTCTTTGTGATGTCTGCGGCCATCCCTTGAACAGGTGTATTGTAGAGGGCGTCCTGAGACCGCCAAAACCGGTCTCATTGAAAGATGTATCACTTGCATGTTCGATTCGGAAATCGTATTGTTTTGCTGGCTTTGGGGTTGTTCGTGGGGTTTTTGGAGCAGACCCCGCTCCAAAATGCCGTTCGGCATCCGTTGGTGGTTAAGCTTACGCATTATTGAGGGAAAAGGTCAGGTGCACCGATGTTCGCGCAGTGATGAAAAGGCGCATGAGGATGTAGCATTGGCCATTGCTGAAAGGAAATTGCCGGTGTCTCATCCGGTATTTCCTGATGGACACGAATCAGCATCCCACAAAGCAAACCCGGGAGGATGGTATGATCGAAACAATCCGATTTGGAAAAACTGACCTCCAAGTATCGCCACTTGTGCTCGGAACCTGGGTTACCGGAGGATGGGCTTGGGGAGGGTCCGATGAAAAGGAATCTCTCGCCGCCATCCTGCGGGCGCTCGAACTGGGAATTGATTTCATAGATACCGCGCCCGTATACGGTTTCGGGAAATCCGAGCAAGTAGTCGGGAAGGCACTTAAGGAATGGGGGCGGCAGAAAGTCGTCGTCGCTACCAAGTGTGGCCTGGAATGGGATGCGCAGGAGAGAATCCGCCGCAACTCCAGTCCTCAGCGCATAATGCAGGAAGTGGACGATAGTTTGAAGCGGCTAGGAGCTGATTGCATCGATCTCTACCAGATCCACTGGCCAGATCCCGCCATTGCTTTCGAAGATTCCATGAAAACTTTGCTTAAAGTTCAGGAACTGGGCAAAATCCGCTACATCGGAGTGAGTAATTTCGACCGCGACCGGCTCCAGGAAATCATGCAGCATGGAACCATCTACAGCCTTCAGCCGCCATACAATATGTTCGAGCGCGAAGCCGAGAAGGAGTTGCTCCCGTTTTGCATGGAAAACGGCATTGCCACTCTTGCTTACGGAGGCTTATGCCGTGGACTTCTGACAGGCAAATTCAAGGGTGACGAACGTTTTCCCAAAGGCGACCTGCGAGACTCCGATCCCAAATTCAAGCCTGACCAGTTTAAAAAGTATGTGAGTGCCGTGGACGAAATAAAGCCCATCGCAGCATCATACGGTAAATCGCCCGCTCAGTTCGCCCTCAGATGGGCTCTCCATCAGCCGGGGATAACCTGCGTTATCGCAGGGGCGAGAACGCCAAAGCAGTCCGAAGATAACGCCGGGGCCTGCGGCTGGACGATAAAGCCTGAGGACCTTCGAAAGGTTGACGAAATCCTGGCAGCAAAGATACAGAAACCGGTAGGCCCTGAATTCATGGCTCCCCCGGAGGAGTAGGTCTGCATAATTCATCTGACTCGACTCCGTGCCCCGATAGTGCCCATCTGGAAACCCCGGGTGAGACACGGGCAGTTTCCGATTCGCAAGCGGTCCTTATCCGCCCTGGCGGTACCAGTCTCCACGCGAGCGGCTCCAGAAAAAGTCCGCGAGCTTCTGTCCCGGGGAATTATTTCAGATAGTATAATTGAATGGGCCTTCCGGGTGTTCCAAGAGGTTTTACGAGTGAAATCCGGCCACGAATGTGATTTTGGGCATCCGTTGGCGACCACTTTGAGGAATTATTCAGGTTTGCAGAGGTTCAAAGGGGTAGGTTGTGAAAGAAAAAATTGGATTCATGGGATTGGGAATTATGGGTTATGCCATGGCGCTAAATATTGCCAAAGCGGGGTACCCGCTGACTGTTTATAATCGGACGCCGAAGGATTTGGGGAAACTATTGAGTCTTGGCGTTGAGACCGCTGCCACTCCCAAATCTTTGGCGGCAGGCTCTGATGTGGTCATTTCCATGGTTACCGGCCCTGAAGCCATAGAAAATCTCCTTTGGGGCAAAAATGGCTCTGCTCAGGCGTTTGACCGGGATAAAACATTCATCAACATGAGTTCCCTATCTCCAAGGTTTACCAGAGACCTCGGGCAAAGACTCGCTCCCTCAGGGGTTTGCTTCATAGATGCGCCGGTTTCGGGGTCCCAAAAGCCTGCCGAAGATGCGACCCTGCTCATTCTGACAGCAGGAGCAAAGGATAGAGTTGAGTCGCTCACACCTTGATTCAGGACGATGGGAAAACAGGTTGTCTATTGTGGCGAGATTGGCCAGGGATCGATGATGAAAATGGCTAATAATCTTCTTTTGGCGCTTATGATCGAAGGTGTGTCAGAGACATTGAATTTTGGGAAAAAGGGTGGACTCTCAGATGAGGCCATGCTTGAGGTCATACTTAACGGACCGTTGAGCTGTTCAATATTCCAGATGAAATGCCAGGCGATCACGGCTGGTCGCTACGATCCGAATTTCCCACTAAAGCATGCGACAAAGGACCTCAAGTTCGTTATCGACACTGCGTATGAGATCGGGGCACCTGTTCCGGTTGGGCTGACATTGCTTGACCTGTACAGCACGGGAGTCAACAAGCATTGGGGTGATTTGGGGGTCTGCGCAATTATGAAGGTTTTGGAGATGTGCAGCTCATGAATGGGTGTTAGACAACCCCAAAATGCCCTTCGAGATTCGTTGGTGGTCAAGTTGAGGTATTATTCACGCTAGGGGCTGTGCAGGGAGGCGGCCCTATCATCACTATTTCATCAAGGAGAAGATTTTTATGACCAGTCTCAAAGGAACCAAAACTGAACAGAATCTGTTGAAGTCGTTTGCCGGTGAGAGTCAGGCGCGTAACCGCTACACCTACTTTGCAGGTGTGGCGAGAAAAGAGGGATATGTGCAGATTGCCGATATTTTCGAGGAGACCTCCAATCAGGAGAAGGAGCATGCTGAACGTTTTTTCAAGTTCCTTGAGGGTGGCGATTTAAAGATTATGGCCTCTTTTCCAGCGGGTAAGATCGGCACTACAGCCGAAAACCTGCTTGCTGCCGCGAGGGGAGAGCATGAGGAGCACAGCGACCTTTATCCCTCCTTCGCTGCCATTGCCAAAGAGGAGGGTTTTTCTCAGATCGCCGGGGTATGGGGTTTCATCTCCGTGGCCGAGAAGCAGCACGAAAAACGTTATCGCGACCTGTTGTCCAATCTGGAGAATGGCAGGGTCTTCAAGCGTAACGAAGACAGAGTCTGGCGCTGCCGCAACTGCGGCTATCTGCACTCGCACAAAGAAGCCCCCCAGACGTGCCCGGCCTGTGCCCATCCACAGGCGTACTTCGAGCTGCTGGGCGAGAACTGGTAGAACAGTTTGCAAGAACAAGAAGGGCACTCCCCGATTAGAAGAACCGGAAAGTACCAGGTCTTTTCGATTTCATTGATTGGTAGGTTACTTGGAGTCCCGACAGTCAGGATTTATGAAAAGAGATGTGCGGAGTGTGGGCATAAGTTTCAGGTATTTCGGAAATAGATTGGCAATCCCGCTGTCACAGGGAATGTCATCACCCACATGCCTCAGCTCCTCTGTGACCAACTTTGAACGGGACATCAGGCAGAAGTCTCCTTTCCCCATAGATTTTTGCAAATCGGTTTGATTTTCTTATCCACCAAGCCGCCTTTTGCCTTAACTATGATCTCGTCATGCGTAAGCGATCTGAGGATCGTGTCCTCTCTGTTTATCAATAAACAAGATGAGCGCCAACGTAAATTCAAAGCTGATTCTCTTATTGCAGACTCACTCGACAGACACCTTCCGGCCACTGGAATGATGCCTTCGCCCTACATATATGAATATGCAAAGTTAACAATTTGATCCACCATAAACTTCTGGTGCTAACTGATCAAAACTCAGATCGGCAGCGGAAAAGACATCATCCGGCAAAAGGAGGTTAATCCATGATTATTCAAGATCCACTAATAAAAGCGAAGTGTCCGCATTGTGGAAGCGAGAATGTGAAATCCAAGCTATCATTTACCAATATCTTCGCATGGGTAGGGAGGATTCTGGGAGTCCCGACGGTAAAGATTTTTGAGAAGAGGTGTGGGGAGTGTGGGAATGAGTTTCAGGTGTTTAGGAAATGAGGTGTACCCGCCCGTTCATGGTGAGATATTGAAGCAGACCTGAAACTCCCCAAAACCGGGTCCCGTTGACCTTTCTCTTGTGTTTTTGATTCGTATATGGGAAGGTTCCGTGGGATTCCAAGGTGTCTTGAGAGGTTTTCAGGGGTAGACAAAGCAAAAATGCCCATCGAGATTCGTTGGTGGTCAGGTTGATGCATTATTCGGATTGACTTTTTGTTTAGGCGACTTGTTCTGGAGCAGTTGTGCAAAGTGTTTGATGATAGCAGTAAAAATCCTGTTCCGGGAAGCCGACTGCTGACCCCGATATCAAATTAGCAACGTAACCCGCTTCTAGGAGCCTGTCGGAATAATGGTGTCTAGAGCCGGTTTATGCTAATATGTCCTCACTATGGAAAAGACTTTCAAATCCTGCGACCGAAAACAAATGCTGCTGCTCCCGCCCTCGTTGCTGGACTGG
>JBEKTT010000088.1:0-17726 GCA_049515795.1 Syntrophobacteraceae bacterium | reverse complement strand
CCTTATGGGCACAAAACAAGGCCAGTCGAGATAGGTTCTACATGGACCAAGTTATAACTTATTGAATTTACAACAAAACGGGACCAAGAGTGGGTCTGTCTCTGAAACTCCAGTCGAACTCCTTCGCTTGCTTAAAAGCTCTATTTTCAACTTGGCGATGCCTGTTTTTACGGATAAAATTTACCGGCAAAAGAGTCATGCAGAGGAAAATAGCCACAATTGCTTAGACACCGTAGCCCTGTTTCTTGCAGTTACGTAAGAGCTGGAATAGCGACAAAAAAGTGATGGATTTATGTTCCACCGCAGCCAGCAAAATAACAAGTCCCTGAATACCTGAAATAGGCGGTTAAGTGCAAGGCCTATGACTTAGTGGAATCCTTCCTCAAGTCCTTGTTTATTAAGGACCTACCAAAAGACCACAATTGGAACAACTTGGTCAATATCTTTATGAGATGGTATCAACGGTATTTCTATTTTAGATGAGAAATGCTCGACCGGTTCCAAATAGTTGGACCAGATGGGACATTTGAGCTGGATGATGCATGAGAGACTGTAAAATTTATACTGCATTCCACTCAAGCCCCTCTGATTGGAAGATTAGTTCGTCTGAAGACGCGTATGGAGTCCGGATGATAGATAGACGGTAATGATACAAAACGGTATCTCCTTAAGTTATTCACCAATCACACATATGACCAATGGCTGACAGCATGTGGAAAGTTGTGGACAACTCACTACCCGGTGGAGCCGGCAACACGTTGCCGGGTTCTTATGGCAGCTTTGCGATATTCACCGGCGTGCGGTTGAGCCATGGGGTCCCGGTCGTAGGGTCCCGGTCAGTCATAGGGAAAAGCCGACTGAAAGTAATAATCGAGCTGTTGGCGGCAAGGACGACGCCGCGAGGAATTTCATCTGAGAGGCAAACCCGGCTCTTTGCCGATCCGAATCGAGAGCGGACGAGAACCGGGTCTTGATCTTCGATATCCACCGCCGCGGCATCCGAAGGATGCATCGCGATATGATTTATCGGGCCTTCCGCGTGCAAAACGGACGCCCCGGCAGCGGCCGCTCTGTCGAGGGAGTCCACGGGGGATTCTTTTACGATCAGCCAGATAGGGTAGTCTTCAGGCAATTCGGGCGCTGAGATATCAGGTAATTTCCAACCACTGTCGAAAAGGTTCACCGACGGCGGCATGTGGACGTAAAGTATGGCGTCGCCCGGGTCCTCCGGGTCGAAGCAGGGCCAAAACACGCCCTCGGCTTCGAGTTTATCGGGGGTAATGCCCCTATAGATCGGCACCGTTTCATTAATTTCTAAAAGCACGTCTTGCGGCCCCGAGTAAGGGGCCCTTACCCGCATCCTGCGCATGAGGTCCGCCAAAATGGCCCAGTCCGGCCGCGATTGGCCGATGGGCCCTATCGCCTGCCGGACCTTCTGCACACGACGCTCGATGCTTGTCCATGTACCCTCTTTCTCGGCAAAACTCACCGAAGGGAGCACCACATGGGCAAGTCTTGCCGTTTCAGTAAGGAACCGGTCTTGCACCACCAGAAACTCCAACCGGGAAAGGGCCCTCTGAACCTTATCCATCTGCGGACAGTCCAGAACGGGGTCCTCGCCGACCACATAGAGGCCGGCTATGTGTCCCTTCTCGGCGGCCTCGATCATGGACACGTAATCGAGCCCTTTTTCGGACGGCGGGGCCGCACCCCAGGAGTGCTCGAATGCAGTCCTGGCGGCAGGATCGAAGAGGAGTTGATGTCCGGGGAGCTTCTCGGGAAGGGCTCCCATGTCCATTGCCCCCTGGTCGTTTAGTGATGCGGCTAACGGGAAGAGGCCGCAGCCTGGCTTCCAGACGTTGCCGGTAAGGAGGGCCAGGGACGCCAGCATCACGCCGCAGGAATAGGCGTTTTCTTCCCGCGCAATACTATAGCCCGGGATGACTGCAAGTTTTCGGGCGTCCGCCAGACACCTAGCAGTCCTCTCCTGAAGCTTGGCCTCGATTCCCGTTTCATCCTCCACCCTCTCCCTGGTGAACCGCCCCAACTGAGAGCTCAGATACTGGACTAATTTGAAGTTGGAGGATTTCAAATAGGGCTTCACAAGGCCGCGGGATATGATTTCACGGAGGAGGCCGGCCAAGAGTATGGAACAGGTGCCGGGGCGCGGCCGAATCCATGCGCCCGCAAGCGGCGCAAGCCCCTGCGGCAGCAGATCCACCAGGGTCAAGTGCGCCCCGCGGGATGAAACCGCCTCGCGAATTATCTCGCCCACTATGGGACTAGCAACCAGCGGGTCGCCCCCGATCACGAAAATCTCGGTTGCGTCCCCGATGTGAGAGCTGGGGTTAGTCATTGCGCTCACACCAAGAACACGCTTGATTCCCGCCGTCAGGCTAGATGTCCTTAAACGCGCGCCGCTGTCCACGTTATTGCAGCCAAAAGCAGTGCGTACGAGTTTTTGTAAAAGATAATTTTCCTCGTTGGTGCAGTTCGATGCTCCCAGCGCTCCAAGGGACCGGCTCCCGTGGGTTTTTCTTAGCTCTGTGAAGCGCTCCGCCGCCATCGCGAGCGCTTCCCCCCACGTAGCGGCGACAAGCTCTCCGTTTTTCCGCACCAGCGGGGTCTTCAGACGCTCGCTCGAATGGATGAAATGCATTCCAAGGCGGCCCCTTTCGCACAAGGGGAGGTGGTTGACCGAATTATTTGTTCCCGCCGGAGCGACACCGCGCACCCGGCCCTTCGAATGTTCGATGGAAATGGCGCACCCCGTCCCACAAAGGGTGCAAGTCGTTTGCGTAACCATCAGGAGACCGTTTCCGGAAAAAGTATCCTCGCGATTTCCTCCTTTAGCATCTCAAGAGGAAGAGGCTTCGAGAAACAGAGGTCCGCCCCGCTTTTAAGGAGCTTCCGGGTATTCTCGTCGTCTAGAAAAGCGGAGAGCACTATGATTTTCACATGTTTTGTATAGTTCGATTTCTTGAGCGCCCGGCACACCTCATATCCGTCGATATTGGGCATCCTGAGATCGAGGATCACGAGGTCGGGATTGAAACGGCTCACTTGAAGCCCTGCTTCGAAACCGTCGCCGGCGGAAAGCACTTCGTATTTATGCGGGTCCTCCTCGAGCGCGGCCGTTATCGTCTGCACAATCACCGAATCGTCATCTACCACCAGTATCTTTCTCGCGCCGGTTCTCTCTTTGCCGGACGTGAAGGAAGAACTCCCAAAGGCTGGCATATTGTGCCTTTCCAGAAATTCGTCCAAGTCAGATTTAACGATCCTCCTGTGTCCTCCCGCGGTCCGGTACGCCTTCAGCTTGCCGATATTGATCCAGTTCACAATGGTTTGGGGCGAAACCTTGCAATATTGGCTTGCCTTATTGACCGAGAGGACCTCTGCCCTATCCATCTCCGGAAAACCCTCCAAAACGGCGAATCATAAGAACCACAAATTTCTATAATTCCATTATTAACCCAAAAAACCGCATGGGCAAGAAAATACTGGCGAACACTTCCTCTTTCAGGCCGGACCCGAAGGTGCTATATATAAATGGCGATGATGCGGGGTCCGCAGGCATCTCTTCGCGCTGCCAAACGCGGCATATTAGGAGGTTTTTTATGGCTCTTCTCTTTATCGGTTCCACAGGAGATCAAGCCGGTCATACCCTTTTTACCTGGGCGATCATCAAGAAATTGCTGGAAAAGGGATTGCGTCCGGGATTTTTTAAACCCTTCGGGACCGAACTCGTAAATGCCGGGGGATTTTGGACCGATCATGACGCCATGCTCTTTAAAGAGGTCTTGAAGCTCGATGCCCCTCTGGAACGAATTTGCCCATATCTCATGACTGATGATGGCTGGAGGTGTAAGGGACCTTCGCAAATCATGGAGGAATGCAGAGGCCTTTCCCGTGAACTCTCCCGGGAAAAAGATGTCCTTATAGTGATGGGTTCAAAGCATATTTTTTTCGACGACACCTCCTGGCCTGTTCCGGACATGAACCTCGCAGCCGGCCTGGGGGCCGATTTCATCCTCGCAAACCGCTTTCGAAAGACCTCCTCCTCCCTCTATTCCGTTTTGTTTGCCTATTCACTTCTCAAGGATCTCATGAAGGGGGTCGTGATAAACCGGGTGCCGCCCGAAAAAATGGGGGAAGTGAGAGAGAAGGTTCTCCTGTCGCTCACGAATAAGGGCATTAGGATCGCCTCGGCCATAGCCGAAGATCCCCTCCTCTCTTTTTGGAGTCTTCGGGAGATAGCCGATGAGCTGTGTGCCGAGGTGCTTTGGGGTGAGGAAGATCTCGATCGAAAGGTTTGGCGGATGAGGATCGGGTCCTCCCCGCTTAGAGGAAGATCTCTTATCTTCAAAAGGGTCTACAATAAGATCATTTTTATCGCTTCCCCAACTTCCTGCGGGGAAGAGGAGGCAGGCACATCTTCCTCCGAAATCATTGCCGGGATTCTTCTTACAGGCGGCGTAAGACCGCCGCCCCAGCTCATTATAGCGGCAGCGGCGGAAAAGATCCCCCTTTTCCTGGTGAAAGAACATACCTTTTCAGCAATGGAGCGTTTGGAGCGAAGCCCTCACAGGCTTTCTTCAAAAAATAAGTCCAAAGTCGATTATTTCTGTGAACTGCTGGACCGGGAAGAAAGCAGCCTTGACCGATTGATCCAGCGCGTTACGCAGCATTGAAAACGTCATTGCGGGGTGTGACGTTTACCAAGATCCCTTCAGCCGATAGTCTTGGAAATGATGTCGAGCAGCTTTTCCGGCGATATCGGCTTGGACAGGAACAAGTTCGCCCCCGCCGCCAGGCCCGAAATCTTGTCTTCCTCACGGCTCTTGGCGGTCAAGAACACGATGGGCGTCTCTTTATATTTTTCTTTGCCCCTCACCTTTCTGCATAGCTCGAAACCGTCCATAAGGGGCATGATGATATCGAGCAACAGAAGATCGTAGCCGTTCTCATCGAGCCGCTTCAAAGCCTCACTCCCGCTCGAAACCATATTAACCTCGTAGCCCTCGGGCTTTAGAAGCTCCCCCAGGGCCATGAGCACCATTTGATCATCATCTACGACGAGGATACGCTTTGGCATGTTCGTTACTCCTTCATTGGTTTCGAGGGAATGATCACCCTTACTTCCGTCCCGGTACCGTATTTGCTCTTGAATTCAAGCCTTCCCCCGTGCGCCTCCACAATTCCGAAACAAAGCGAAAGGCCCAGCCCGGTCCCCTTTCCTACGGGTTTGCTCGTGAAAAAGGGTTCCAGAATCTTAGTCAGGTTTTCTTCCGGAATCCCGATTCCCGAATCCTCCACGGAAACGACCACAACGGGTTCTCCCTGTTCTTCCGCCTGGTATGAGGAGATTCTAAGCTCCTTCTTGCCGTCTCCCTTCATGTCCATGGCGTCCTTGGCGTTGGAAAACAAATTGAGGAACACCTGCTCGATCTGATTGGAGTCCCCGATGATTTTCGAAAGATTAGGGTCAAGGTCACGGATTATGAGGATCCCGTGATCGAGAAGCTGCTGTGCGGTAATGAGGAGGGCATTCTCCACGGGTTGGTTGATATCGATCGGCTGAAACTCGGGCTGGGTCTGCCTTGAAAATTCCTTGAGGTGATAGACTATTTTCTCGATCCGGTTGTTGCATTGTCGTATAAGATCAAGGCGATTCAGGTTCTCATGGTCCCCGCCAAGATTTTTCATGAGCACGTGAAGAATGGTTTGCGAGGCCATGAGGGGATTGTTCACCTCGTGGGCGACTCCGGCCACGAGCTCGCCAAGAGCCCTCATTTTTGAGGTCTCGACGAGGTTGGCCTGGGCATCCTTGAGGTCGGCCTCCAGTTTCTTCTGGTGCGTAATGTCCTTGAATAGACCCGCGGTCCCTATGTTCTGCCCGGCTTCATTGCGCACAAGGAAAATAGTGTTCAATATGGTCTTAATCTGACCGGTCGTGGCCTTCATTTCCATAGCGTAACTTATAGCCCTTTCATGTTCGAGAAGGAGCCTCATGATTTGTCTGGCCTCACCTATGCCTCCAACATAAAAGAGCGAAATGTGCTTTCCCAGGGTATCCTTCCTGTCGCAGCTTATGATCAGCTCCATCGATCGGTTCATATAGGTGATTTTTCCCTTAAGATCGGTGGTCACGATCCCGTCCACGCAACTCTCCATAATGTTTTCGAGGAACTCTTTCGTCTCCCGCAGTTCCCTTTCAAGTGACCTTTGGATCGTGAGATCACGCAGGATCTCGACAAAGCCCGTTATCCTTCCATTTGGGTCCTTGATGTCGGTTATCGTTGAATGGGCTGGAAACCGGTCCCCGTTTTTCTTTAGACGCATCAGCTCCAATTCGGAGATCCCCTTGGTCCTTGTGCATCCGAATACATGGTTTTGGATGGACTTTTCCCGATCCTCGGGAAGCAGCGTGACTCTTATGCTTTCCTTGTTAAGGACCTCCTCCTTTTTCCAGCCGAGAAGATTTTCCGCGCCCCTGTTGAATTCGAGGATTTTCCCGTCGCAGTCGATCGCTATGATGCCGTAGACCGTGGCGCTGTCGAGTATGCTGTTCAGGAAAAGCGAAAGGTCGCGGTATTTTTCTTCCGAAACTTTCAACTGGTGGGTCCTGGTGCCTACTATCTGTTCCAGGTTGGAGGTGTAGTTTTGAATCTGCTCGATCATCCGGTTGAATGAGTTGCCGAGGAGACCGATCTCATCTCCGGTTCGCACAACGATCCTCTGAGGCAGGTCTCTTTCAGACATTTTCCTCGTCACCTCCGTAAGCTCCCTGATGGGCCCGGTGAGGAGCTTCGAGAAGGTGATAATTAGGACGAATACCAGCCCAACGCTCACAAAGACCACCATAACGATGAATCGTTCTATCTCCTTCGGGGCTTTGTAGATCTCGTTCTCATAGGAACCCGCCGCGATGATCCAATTCCACGGTTTGAAATAGGCAAATTTTACTATCTTCTGGCGCGGCCGCGTTTCCCCCAACTCGGAGTTCAACCAGGTGTAACGGCTGGTGCCGACCTCGCCCTCTTTTAGCTTCACGGCATCGGCGATCAGGGCGCTAATGTACTCGAATCCTTTCGAATCTCTGCTATGGAGGATAATTTCTCCCTCCTTTGCCGGGTGGACCTTGAGATCGCCTTTGGTGTCGATGATATAGGCATATCCGGTATCCCCCACCCGGATCCTCTTGATCTCTTCCCTGAAAGAGTAGGTCGTTTGTTCCTTTACACTTACGGCAAGCGCCCCGATCACAGACCCGTTGCTGCCCAAAATTGGCGAGAAGAGGCCGATATACCACTCGCCGGCCAAGAAGATCCGCTTCTCGGTGGTCTTGCCCGCCAGCACCGATTTAGCCGCTTCGCTCTCGGACGCGATGAGGGACCCAATGGCCCTCGAGCCGTCTCTTCCAGTTATGGTGGTTGAAATGTTCAGGAGATCGCCGGACTCGGTCCTTTGATAGAGACTGCAATTGTCGCCGACAAGGCTCTTGATCGTGTCGACAAAACCTGTATCCCCGCTTAGCAATGCTTCACCGCTTTTCCAGGCTGGCAGAGCCACCATATGGCCCTCTTCGCTGCCAGGCTGGTCCATGGCCTTAAAGCGCACCATCTGCTCGGGAACTACCTGGATTTCAGCGCCATGAGGCTGGAGTCGGTCTCTGGCTAAAATGAGACCGGACAAGAGCTTTTCATTAACTATCTCCATCTCTTGCTGGATTTTGCACATCGAATTGATGTTTTCTACTATATGTGCGAGGTCTTGTTCGGACGCGGCCTGCATGGCCTGGCTGAAGTAACGGGTGGAGATCGCGGCGACGAATATGAGCGGAAGCAAAACGAGAAAAAGCGTCACGGCGATCAGCTTTGTTTGGATTGTCCAATTACGGAATCGCTTTACTATCATGACGATTCATCCCGAAAGGTTTGACGGTTGAAGGATTGCGTCGCAAAAGCATTCGATCATAAGCTGCACCAATTGGCAAGGCGTGCCGGACGGGCCATGCGGCTTAAATGGCGCTACGGCCGACCGCCACCCGAAAGCACCCCTTTCCGTACGCAAAACTAGCGCGGGTCAGGATAGGTAACCATCCCCCGAGGGTTCTCCACCATTCTGTACATGACCGGTGAGACCCAGCCTTCTTCCAGCGGTTCAGCATCGACATCCAAAAGAATCCCGTCGTGAATCGCCCAACTGCGCCCCCTGACCGTATTGGCAAATTCGGGCTTGCGAAACGGCGTGCTGTTGTCAAGCTTCTCAAAGAGTTTTCCGCCGGGCTGAAAGAAGTCGTGGATCTTTTTCATGAGCGAATATCCGCTGAAGTAGCTGAAGCCGTACCTCTCATATGTTACGGCATTGTGATAGAAAAGGGCTTCCAGCCTGACGCTCTTCATGTCGAAGATCTTACAGATGAAATCGAGTACCTGAACTACCTCGCGCGTAAGCCCCAGCCCCTTTCTCACCTGCCCCGGAAAAAGGCCGGCTTCCATTGCCTTTTCCTCCTCGGGCAGGTTCCTTGAAGCCCATCCGAATAGCGTGTCCCTGCCCTCAATGTCCCGCTGGGTATTGAACCTTGTGCAATCGGGATCGTTTATTATCAAAAAGTCCCAGTTTATCTGCGTGTAGTCGTTGGTGTCGGAAAGCGTTATTGAATAGAGGGGGTCTTCCATGTGCGGAAGGTTGATCTCACAGAGGCAGGTGCTGTCCCCTTCCGGGCAGGAAAAATGAACGACCTTTTCCCCATCTTCATCTGTAAAGGTGAGGGGATTGATCCTGAAACGATGATAAAGGGAAGGAGCAATGAGAACTCTGCACATTCCCTCTTTTTCAATGCCTCTCAGGTAGCTGATTTTCTTGATCCACGGCATCGCACACCATCTGTAACATTTTATATTAGATCATATACTGTTGCATGTCAAAATGAAATACATGGATTTTGGGTTGACCGGGTTTTTCCCGGTATGATAAAAACGTGCAGTCTCCACCCTGGTCCCACCTGGAGATCTCGGATGTACGCAAGCTGAACGCAAAAAGTCGTAGTGGGAGATTGAGTGCTTTGATGCCCCAGGATGTCCGCAATATCGGATCGACATTCATCTATTCGGAAGAGATGAGCAGGTTCGACTTCGGCGCCGATCATCCCTTCAAGCCGGAGCGGGCTTCCAAGACCTATGAGCTATGCACCCGATACGGAGTTATGGACTCTCCCTGGATTCAGGTAGTCGAACCTCCGCTCCTTACCAGCGGCCTTTCTGAGATTTTCCATGAACCCGCCTACCTTGAGCTTCTCCGGGAAGCAGGGCAGGGGAAGTTTCGGCCCGAAATGTATTCGCGGGGGTTGGGGACGGCGGACAACCCGATTATTCGCGGGATCTACGACTGGTCGATGCGCGCCGCGGGAGGGACCTGGGAGGCGATGAAACGCATCGTGGAGGGCGCCGCTGTGGTGGCCTTCAACCCTTTGGGGGGCTTTCACCACGCCATGGCCGCGCACGCCGAAGGATTTTGCTATATAAACGATATTGTCATAAGCATAAAAGAGGTTTTGCGCCGCTATCCCGGGTTTAGGGTGGTTTTCCTCGACATTGACGCCCATCATGGAAACGGCGTCCAATCCGCCTTCTACGACGACGCAAGGGTCCTTTTCATCTCCGTTCACGAAACGGGCAGGACCCTCTATCCATGGTCGGGATGCGAGTCCGAGATCGGGGAGGGAGAGGGAAAGGGATTCACCGTAAATGTGCCGCTGGAGCCAGGGACCGACGATGAAGTATATGGGTTCGCATTCGATGCGATCGTTCCCCCGTTGATCGGGGCCTTTTCTCCGGATATGATCGTAGCGGTCCTTGGAGCCGATACGCTTATTTCCGATCCCCTTACACATTTGAAACTCACCAACAACGGATATCAGAAGGCCGTACGGGCCATCTTGAGCCTTTGCCCGAGGGTCCTCGGCCTCGGGGGCGGGGGCTACGACCTTTATCGCAGCGCCCGATGCTGGACGCTTGCATGGGCGCTTCTCAACCATCTGGAGCCCTCGGACGAGTATGCCGGTCTTGTTGGGGGAATGATGTTTGGACCCGAGATGGAGGTGGGGAGCCTCTATGACCATCCTTATTCCAGCACTGGGGAAGTCAAGGAGAAGGCTTTCGCGGAGGCCCGAATGGTAGTGGCCCGCATTCATGAAGAGGTCTTTTCCATACACGGAATAAGGGTCTGAATATCAGGTGCGACGGGCAGAAGGGTTCGAAAGCTCGTCCTTTTTCCCTGCGTGCTCTCCATGTGGATGCTTCCGGGGGAATCATTTGCGGTATTGACGAGGAGGTTATTGCACCGCCGATCTGTCATATCGAAACGAGCGGGCTTCGAAGCCCGTGGGCGACAAGATTGACGAAATCGGATTTCATGCGGTCGAATTCCTTGAAAATCGTGACGTCTTCGAAGATGGTCAAGGTCCCGGAAATCCTGAAAAACACGTTTCTATCGAGACCGAGGGAAGGCGTTGAAACAGCCCGAAGAGTCCTCTCCCCTATACGGATTTCCTGAGTAACGGGCACGCCTTCATCTACTTTTCCCTGAAGTATTTTCTTAAGCGTCCGGATTAGCGCCTCATCCCTGATAATTTCAGTAACGGCGGTCGGGGTCTTTATCTCTTCCCGCAGCTCCAGCAATTGCATCAAGGCCGGGTTATGTAGGATCACCTCCAAATCCTCATTTGTCACCATTAACCCGTTGCCCATGCCCTCGATGATGGTCTGGAAGCGTTTGTTTTCCACATTGAAATCGAGAAGGGCACGAATAGTTTCGCATTCAAGCTTGCCGCCCTCTATAACTTTAACCATCTGATATCTCCCTCCGGCCGGCCCTTTGTTCGGTTTTTCCTCTTCTCCTGAGCCCGGGCGATGCTTATCAGGAAATGCTGCGGCTCGATTTGGCAGGAGACAAAACGGTGGGTGCCATTCTCCGCACCGGCCAATGCTGCATCCTCGTCGATCTTTTTCGTCATCACCAGCACCGGAATCTGAGGCAGCCTTCTGTGTACGGTTTCCAGAAACAAGTCGCCGTTGCCTGCGGACCGGAAATAGTTGGTGAAAAGGATGTCAATATTGTGGGTGAAGAAGATCTCTTCGGCCCGGGGTTCGTCCTGGGCGGCAATCGTATGGCCGCACACCCGAAGCAGTTGGTGGCATACGGGTTGGAGCCGATGCTCCGGGTCGACCGGGAGGACTCTCATAAGCCAACCTTGCCGGGGCCGCCGGGGTCGCCTGAATCTCCGGAAGTTTCCGGATCGCACACCGCCGTGCTCGGTATTTCCGGACCGACTCCCCCGGTAGTTATCCGTTGCGGGCTGATGAGAAGAGCATACGTGCCGTGCTTCTCATCAGCCTCCATCGATATTATAAGCAATCACTTTATCCATGCCTTACCCAATGGCAGATTGATGCCGACCTCTGCAAAGATCGCATGGGCCATAATGTACCAGGCCAGCAAAGCACACAGGATGAGGTCCCAAGCGGCGATTGTCCCCAGTGTTTCATTGCAGGCAAGTTCTTTGAAATCCAGACCGATAAACCCAAGCAACAAAGTAACGAATACCAATACAAGCACACTATGATGTTTCATAGCCGCAATGAAGAGAATGGCGGTGAAGAATGTCCACATGAGGAGGAATATTCCCAGATCGTCGCCCGACATCTTCTAAGCAGGATGAAGATTTCCGAATTCTGTTCCGAAAAAAACATAAGCGCATAGGGAAATCCAGAATGCCCCGTAGCCGTTAAAGGCGCAAAAACCGAAGTTGTTCCCCGTTTTGAATTCAAGGAAACCGGCAACAAGTTGGGTGCTGCCCCCGAACAGCAGCCCCAGTCAGAGCACGGGACCCAGCGCCACCCACTCGAGGTTGTGAAATTGTAGAATCAGTGTCGTCATGCCAAACCCTGCGAGCCCTACGACAGCGAGGTTGCCTAGTTTTATTTCGCTCATTTAAGGCTCCTTTTGAGTCTGGGGCGGCGGTCGGCCGCCCCACAATTAAGCCGCACATTGCGCGGCTTGGCGCTCAGATATGAAGCGCAAGCCCTCGTTTTCCAGGTTGGCGTGAAAAATCCGAACCTCTTCCGAATCAGAAACTGCCTTCGTCTGATCCGGCGTTTCCGGATGACGGGGCGCTAGCTCGCCTTTACGAGCTCTTGCACGACGGCGGCATCATCAAGCGTTGAAATATCGCCCAGTTCATCGATTGATCCTTCCGCGATCTTGCGAAGAATTCGTCTCATTATCTTCCCGCTCCGGGTCTTGGGGAGCGCCGGCGCGAAATGGATCTTGTCAGGGACGGCAATTGGGCCGATTTCCTTTCGCACATGGGCACTGAGCTCCTTTTTGAGCTCCTCGCTCGGACTAAAACCTTCCTTGAGTGTCACGAACGCGTAGATTCCCTGCCCTTTTACTTCATGGGGAAAGCCTACAACGGCCGATTCGGCGACCGCCCCATGGGCCACCAGGGCGCTTTCAACTTCCGCCGTCCCCAGTCTGTGACCGGAAACATTGACTACGTCATCCACCCGTCCCATGAGGAAGAAGTACCCGTCTTCATCCTTCCTTGCGCCGTCTCCCGAGAAGTAGTATCCGGGGAACTTTACGAAGTACTGCTCTTTGAATCGATCCGGGTCCCCATAGACCGCTCGCATAAAACCGGGCCAGGGTTTTCGGATGCAAAGATATCCCCCCTCGTTTAATCCCGCTTCCGTACCCTCTTCGCGAAGGATTACCGGGTCCACTCCGAAAAATGGAAGTGCCGCGGAACCCGGCTTCATGAACATGGCGCCGGGGATGGGCGTAAGCAGAAAGCCCCCCGTTTCGGTCTGCCACCAAGTGTCCACAATCGGGCAGCGTTCGCCCCCGATCACCCTGTAGTACCACAGCCAGGCTTCGGGATTTATGGGTTCACCAACAGTACCGAGAAGCCTTAAGCTGCTCAAGTTCCGCTTTCGGGGTAAATCGTCCCCAAATTTCATGATGGACCTGATGGCCGTAGGCGCAGTGTAAAAGATATTCACCCCGTATCTTTCCACTACTTCCCAGAAACGATCCGGGGCCGGATAGGTCGGGACCCCCTCGAACATTATGGAAGTGGCCCCAAGGGAGAGCGGGCCGTAGACGATATAACTGTGACCCGTCACCCAGCCTATGTCGGCCGTGCACCACCATATGTCGTCGTCTTTGTAATCGAAGCAGTACTTGAGGGTCATCGTGGTATAGAGCAGATACCCGGCCGTGGTATGGAGGACTCCTTTCGGCTTTCCCGTGCTGCCGCTCGTGTAGAGGATGAACAAGGGATCTTCCGCATCGATGGGTTCCGGCTCGCAGTCAGGTGATGCCTCCTTCATCAACTCATGCCACCAGAAATCGCGCCCCTCCTGCATGTTGGTCTCTTTGTCGACTCGATTTACCACCACACATCTTTTGAGGCCCGGGCAGGATTTGAGCGCATTGTCGGCGTTTGTCTTGCTGTCAAGCGTCTTGCCGGCTCGGTATCCGTAGTTGCAGGTGATGAGCGTCTCGGCGTTGGAATCAAGAATCCTGCCCTTCAGGGCGTCGGCGCTGAACCCTCCGAAGACCACATTGTGGACGGCCCCGATCCTTGCACACGCAAGCATGGCAATGGGAAGCTCGGGAACCATCGGCAAGTAGATGGCCACCCGATCTCCCTTCTTCACACCCATTCCCTTAAGGACATTTGCAAACTTGCAGACTTCCCGATGCAACTGTTGATAGGTGTAAGTTTTTGACTCTTCCAACTGCTCTCCCTGCCATATTAGGGCCGCCTTGTTTTTCCTCCACCCCTTGAGATGCCGGTCGAGGCAGTTATAGGAGGCATTGAGTTTTCCACCCTGAAAATATCGCAGAAAAATGTCGCCTTGGAAGCTGTACTCTTCGACCGGTCCATCCCATTTCTTGAACCAGTCGAGGTGATCCGCGGCCATTTCCGCCCAGAAATTCTGCGGGTCCTTGATCGAACGCTCATAAAGGGCCTCATACTCCTTTCTGCTCTTTATATAGGCATTCTTTATGAATTCCTGAGACGGTTCAAAGACTCTTTTTTCCATGTAGACCGATTCAACTTCAACATTAGCTTTCTTTTCCATCGAGCAATTTCTCCTTCCCAGTCCACAATTGAACAAACGTTCGGCTTAGATGAAGCACACTTGAAAAACATCACCGATCAGCTTTGAACGGTTAAAAGACCGATCCAAAAGAGATGCGGCACGCGAGGCGGACCTCATTGGTATTCATTCGAGTCCTCTTCGAGAGCCGCCGTTGGGGTCTGCACAATTACGGGGTCCTCGTCCGCCACGAGGATCTTTTTCTTCCTCGCCTGCTTGCTTTCTTATGGATAGGAAGAATTTTTAAAGGCTGGCATATTGTGCCGCTTCAAGAACTCATCCAGGTCGGATTTGACGATTCTCCTGTGTCCCCCCGCCGTTTTGTATGCCTTGAGTTTACCGGTATTTATGCAGTTAACGAAAGTTTGAGGAGAAACCTGGCAATAAATCCCGGCCTGATCGACTGTTAGGACGGCGGCTTCTCGCATCATTCAAAGCCTTCCAAAACACCAATATCCACAAATGTTATATATCAGCTATTTTCTATAATTAACATAATACTTACAAAATCTCAGTGTCAAGAAAAAACTCACCGGTGGATGTGAAAATAGATAATCGCTTGGAAATATAGGAAATACAAGAGACCTTGGAAGTCGGAAATATAGGAAAAATTGAGGCGGATGGCGAAACGGCTAGGAGGAGATTCGTTGATTTTTGGGTTCGCCCTGCTCGGGCTGTATGGGAAGGATCACAGTGAAAGTCGTTCCCGCGGCCACTTCACTTTCCACTTCGATTACACCGTTGTGTTGACGGATAATGCCGAAGCAAACCGAGAGCCCCAGACCGGTCCCCGTAATCTCGTTCTTTGTTGTTATAAAGGGCTCAAAGAGCTTGCCACGTATCTGCGGAGGTATTCCAACTCCAGTATCGGCAATCTTTAGCCGGACCTCACCATTTGCGGCCCGGCTCGTGATCGTCAAGGCGCCCCCCGCCTTCGCCATTGCGGTCTTCGCATTCATTACGAGATTTAGGAGCACCTGCTTTATCTGGTTGCCGGAGCAACACACTTGTGGAAGGTCTTCCTGGAGATCCAGGACTGTCTTCACCTTGGCGTCTTGGAGCTGGCTGCCCATGAAGAGGACGACGTCCTTTACGAGTTCGTTCAAGTCCACATTCGTCCTTACGTCCTCGACGGGTCTAAGGTAGCTCAACATGCTGTTTAAAAGCTGCGAGATCCGGTGAATTTCCGATTGTGCCATGTCGAGGAATTTCCGTTTCTTGCTGTGGCCTGGGACCTCGCTCTTGAGAAGATCGAGGCAGTTCATGACACCATAGATGGGATTGTTCAGCTCATGGGCGATCTGGGCGGTCAGCCGGCCTATGGCGGCAAGTTTATCAGACTGGTAGAGCTGCTGCATGAGTCTGCGGCTCTCGGTCACATCTACGATAATAACCTGATAGCCAACCAGGACGGTCCCGGAGCGGTCCTTCTTTGCATGGGCGTTTACCAGGACGGTAATTGCCTCGCCGTCCCTTTTCCTCAGTTTGACTTCGTACTCCTTAAGGTATCCCTGCCGCTCCATTACCGTCCAAAACTCCGCCCGCTGGGCAGGGTCGATGAACAGGTCATTCAGGGTGTCTATGGCATGGAGCTCTTCCTTTGTCTCGTAGCCGAGCATATCGAGGAGAGCCTGGTTGCAGTCGAGGAATTTCCCGCCCATAGTGCTGAAATACAGGCCATGTCCGACCGTTTCGAAGAGGCTGCGAAACTTCACCTCCGCTGCGAGGAGCTCCTCCCGGGCCTTAAGGATCTGCCTGAGATCGCAAAAGATCCCCATGCTGGCAATCTCGAGGCCGTCTTCATAGATGAGCGCCCCCGAAATACTTAAAGGAACAAGTTCACCGCTCTTGGAAACCCCCGAAAGCCGGTGGGGCGAAAGCTTTCCCTTGCCGCCAAATCTATTGTCCCGCATCTTGCGAAGGATGTCTTGTGCGACGCCGGGAGGGTAAAAGGCGGCAGCGTTCACCTTCCCTACCGCCTCTTCAGCGGTGTAGCCGAAAAGGCGTTCGGCCCCTTTGTTGAAGAGCAGAATATTGCCCCTTAGGTCGGAGACGATAATGCCGTCGGTTGAGTTTTCGATGAGGGATGCGAGAAACTGATCGGAGCGGCAGTCCTCAATTTTCAGAGTTTGGATCTCGGTAGGCATCTACTTTCCCCGCCTGCCAAATCGTAGGCCATGACCCGGCTTCGAGGCACATTCCAGCCCTCGATGCTTGAGTAAGCCCTTGCCTGAATTCCGATGGCCGGCTCAGAAACAAAATCAGTGCTGAGTTAATGATCGCGACCTTGAACTGTCAATTTAAAGTTCGGGTTTTTAGGATCGTTGCAAAATACGAGTGCAATCTTCACAGTATGCCCATGACACGATAATGGGTAAAATTGGATTGATATTTTCCCCTCCCCTCCCGGGGGAATGGACCGGTCAAAACCAGCCAGCGTGCTTCCTCACCCAGGCGAGACTTTTTTTATTTTCAAAACCCCCGTTCCTGTATTCCTGATCTTGAAAGCATGAATGTAGACACCTCCTTCAGTTACCACCCCGAAATCGAAGATCGTCTCTGAAAGCTCCACTGTCGGCGTTCCATCTGATTGCTCCGTAGCAATCTCCTGTGTCGGCGTTTTATTAGTTTGCGCCTTAGCAGTCTCCTGATGTTCAGACATGCTGCCAGGACTATCGGGAGTATGTGCACAACCGAGAGGAACTAAAAAAAACCAGACGACAAGCCCAACACTTAATAAATTCTTCATTCATAAGCTCCGTTTGCGATAAAGGAATCAAGCTGGCAATGCCATCGTGGACTCCGTCTTAAAGCGTTTGACAGGATGAGGCAACTTAGAATACTTACCCGACTCAGACAAGATAAGACGCACACCGAACTCGACAAGCTGCGAGCTGATAAAACAATCTCTCCAAAACGGCGAAGACGTTCTCTTCACCGGGTTCGGAAAACTTTCAGCAAAGGAAAGTCATGGACGTAGAGGCAGGCATCCCCAGACAGGCGAGCCGATGATGCTGCCACCCGGGAAGGTAGTTACTTTTAAGTGCTCCGGCGTTTTGCGGGCCGCAATGAACGGGCAGGATGACTGAAGAATATAGAAGTTCGAACTCAACCGGCCCTGTTTCGGCCCAAGCGATGAACACACTAAAATGGAGAGAGCCGAGAAGGAAGGTGCCAACATTGGCCCTACTCACGGCTCTCGGGAGGAGGTATAAGACCCTGGTAGTGTTATCGGAAAGAAAGCTAAATGTCTGAAGTAAAATTGGCGGCAGTATCCCGGAATCCACTCGCCATGGCGGTTATGATGACCCGGGACCCATTCAACATAAAATGAAGCAAATGCCTGTCAGAAATGCATCGCATGGCCTAAGGAAACGAAAAATATCAAGGCCAGAATGTGCAGAATCCACCAGTTCAAAGAGAACATCTTGAATTTGTTCATGGTTACCTCCACAGCCAGCCGCTAAGAGCATACACTATGCTTATCGCCGTAAAATGAACGAGCCACCATCCTATATTTGGATAACGATAAGTTACCCCCACCTTATTTCT
>JBEKTT010000087.1:0-17861 GCA_049515795.1 Syntrophobacteraceae bacterium | reverse complement strand
CACAAGTTCTGGCCAGCCTGGGGTATCAGATAAAACAGGGTTGGGTTCTACACCTTTAAGGACGATTTTCTTTGGCTTTTCAGTCGGTTGGATATTGTTGTTTCGCCAGTCTCTGAAAGTCCAGTCAAAGAAGTAGCGATTTAGGGCCTTAAAAGTCAATTTGGGCGGCAATAGAGAATGGCGTGGTCCAGGCAGCCACGCGTGTGACACGGGCAATGCATTGGCTGGGATCGAAGGACGGGAGGATCAGAGCCTGATTACATCAGAGTGAGACTGAGACCGTGCGTGTAATGGAGCATGTTCGTAAGGTCTGTCCATGTATATGCTTGGGATCTGAACAAACTTGAACCGGCATTGAAGGGCATAGTGCTTCTGCGGGCCAAAGCAAGCATGTCAAACTCCTGATGCCCGGGAGCTTAGAGCTGTGCCCAATCAAATCCATTCCCGGTATTTAGCTTACGGATACGAAAGGGGGAAAATCGTGATGAGCAGGCTGTTGATCAAGACAATCGTTCTGGCGGCCTTTTTATGCCTTCTCCCGGCTGCCCCGGGGTTGGCCGGCAGCGCCCAATACACTTACGACAACCTGAACCGCCTGATCCAGGTGCAATACGACGACGGCGCCACGATTCAGTACACTTACGACGCAGCGGGAAACCGCCTGGTGAAGCAGGTGACAGTTCCTTAGGCCTCAAATCCGCCCAGGGGACACGACTCCGGACTGCCGGCTAATGTTGCCGGGGACCCGCATATCCCTGCCTCGTCAGGCGCAGGGAATGCAAGCGAAACCAAAAGTGACGCAAAGGTCTTGTCCGTGGCCAGGCTCATACTTATACCTGTACCGGGGCGAGCCCCCTGGTGCAATCACTCACTCGGCCAAACGGCAGCGTTACAACTTATCAATACGACATCGTCAACCGGCTGACGCAAATGACGACCACCGTTTCAGGCAGCACCATCACCCAGTATGCTTACACATATAATGCGCAGGACCTGCGGGACACTGAGTCCTTCATCGAGCCCCTGCCCCGTGCGGGCTATAATAATGAGTTGGACAACTATACCTGTAATAATGTCAACGAACTCACCACCATAAACAATCCAGGGCAGAAAAACCTGGTCTACGACGCTTCGGGGAACCTGGTGCAGGTCACTCTTTGGGTCTATCGGCTCCACATCAGGGCTTGGGCGGCGCTCTGAGCGAGTTGAACGAGCCAGTAGGGGCAAAAACCGGCTGACACAATCACCAGTGTGGATGCCCCCGCAAGCAGTTTCTTGGGCAAAGAGACGCCAAGGGGCGGGAGAGGTTCGGCAGGTTCGAGCAAGTAGGCGGCCCTGATCACCAGCAGGTAATAGTAGAGCGATACAACCACGTTTATCATTGCAATGATAACCAGCGCTATATAACCTTTTTGAACGGCCGCCACAAAAACGAGGAATTTTCCCGCAAACCCTATTGTCGGGGGAATGCCGGCGAGGCTGAAAAGCGACACCATAAGGGCCAGGGCCAGGATCGGGGAGCGCCGGTGCAACCCTGCCAGTTCCTTTATCTGCAGGTTGCGGCCGTCGGAAGCAAGTTCCACAACCACCATAAAAGCGGTGAATTCCATGACCAACAGGGCAACCGCATAGAATATGGCGCCTGAATATCCCGCCGGACTTAAAACCAGTATCCCGATCAGCACATAGCCGGAATGCGCTATTGTCGAGAACGCGAGCAGCCTCTTGAGGTCTTTTTGCACGATGGCCGCAAGGTTTCCCAGGGTCATCGAGACAACGGACAGCACCACCAGTATGTGAACGAGGTAAACGCTGCCCTGCCCTGCAAAGGCCATCACCCGCAGAATAACGGCGATGCCGGCGACTTTGGAGGCCGTAGCGATGTAGGCTGTGACCTGGTTCGCAGCCCCCTGGTAGGTATCTGGCGCCCAGAAATGAAAAGGAAATACCGCCAGTTTGAAAAAAAACCCGCCAAGGGTGAACAGCAAACCGATTACTACGCCCGGCCGGTTGATTATCCCCGGCAGCACCCTGGCCATATCGGTAAGGTAGGTTGTGCCGGAGGTGGAATATAGAAGCGCCATTCCGAAAAGCATCACTGCCGAGGCGAAAGTCCCCACGAGGAAATATTTTATTCCGGCTTCCAGCCCGAAACTCCGGTTTTTCCTCAGGGCGACCAGAATGTAGAGGGAGTAGCTGGAAACCTCGAGCGATACGTAAATAGAGAGCAGATGATCGGCGCTGACCAGCAGCATCAGCGCCAGTGTGCAGGTAAACAGCAGGAAATAGAACTCGTGATGGCGGCCTTCGCTTATATCGGTTATGTCGCCGCATATGCAGATAATCAGAAAAAGCCCCAGAGAGATCAGCGTCTTGAAGACCTGTGAGAAAATATCCACCCTGTACGCCCTGATGAAAAGATGGCCCTCCAAGCCTACCGAAACCAGGCAAACCAGTATTCCCACAGAGGCGATCAAAAGAGCCGTCAGATGCTCGCGGCGAGCCGCCGCAGCCGGATTCGGCAGCCCCCCCACCCGCCCAGCCTTCGGGGGCGCCTTTCGGGGCCTGGAGCCGTCTCCAATAAATGTCGCGAGCAGGAAAAACAGGCCTGCGGCAAAGTAGAATATTTCAGGGCCGGCAGTTATCCAATTCATCTTGCCAATCCACTCATGAAAGGAACCGATGCGGTCCGGATGACGTCGAAAAGCAAAGAGGGGTAAAGCCCCAGGATCAGCAGGACCCCCGCCAGTATTATCCGGGGAATCCCCAGCGACAGAGATATATCCGGCAATTGAGCGTATCGCTCGTTTCCAGGGCCGTAAAAGGTCCTCTGCACGACGCGCAGCATGAAAAGAGCGGTGACAACCAGCGCCAGCACGGCAATTACGCCAAGAACGGGATAAGTTTTGAAAGCTGCCACAAAGACCACAAGTTCACCCCAGAAATTCGCCAATCCGGGAACGCCCATACCCGCGAAGGCCGCTATTATAAAAAACGCCGAGGCCACCGGCATGATCCGGCTGAGGCCGCCAAGTTCCGGGATAAGCTTCGTATGGGTCCGGTCGTAGATATAGCCGACAGAAGAAAAAAGCAAGGCGGTCATAACGCCATGAGCAAACATCTGAAACACCGCGCCGTTCAGACCTTCGACGGTGACCGTCGACAGGCCCAGGCCCACTACCCCCATGTGAGACACGCTGGAGTATCCGATCACGTACTTTAGATCGATCTGCCTCAAACCGACAAGCGCCCCGTAGATTATCCCCGTGGCGGCAAGCACGGCCATGAGCTTTGCCCAGTAAATCCACCCCAGGGGGCAGAGCATAATAGCCACCCGAAGCACCCCGAAAGCGCCGATTTTCATCAGCACGCCTGCGTGCACCATGCTTACTCCAGTTGGAGCAGCTACATGCCCGACCGGCGACCAGGTATGCAAAGGCCAAACGCCCGCCAGGATCCCGAATCCCAAAAACAGCAGCAGAAACGCGAATTTTTGCGCTTCCGGACTGAACAGTCCCGGCTGCATCAGCGAAACGAAGGAAAACGTGTTGAGGCCGGACTTTGCCCAGAGAAAAATGATGGCAGGCAGAATCAGGGCGCTCCCCGCCAGAAGATAGAGGGTCAGCTTCATGGCCCCGTATTCTTTTCGGGTCGTGCCCCAGACCGCTATCAGCAGGTACATGGGAAAAAGGGAGATGTCATACCAGACGAATATGAAGAACAGGTCCATGCTCATGAAAAGCCCGAACACCCCGGTTACCAGCAGAAAATAGAGGGCAAAATACTCTTTTACCCTCGTCTCCAGTTCCCACATCGTGAGCACGCCCGTAAAGAAGACAATGCCCGTTAGCAGCAGATTGGGCAGGCTGAATCCGTCAACCGCATTGAAATAGTTGATGCCCAGAGACGGAATCCACTTAACGTTTTCCACGAACTGGAGACCGCCCAGGCCCTTGTCATAGGCAAAAAAAACGTACAGAGCCAAAAGGAGCGCAATCCCGGAGAAAAAGGCGCTCACCTGCTTCATAAGGAGCTTTCGCTCCTGAGGGATCAGAATAATTGCCAGCATGCCGACGAAGCAGCTAAGGAGAATTGCGGAAAGGTAAGGGAATTTGGCGGGCACCATGTGCATCTGCAAATTTCCTCAGATTACCTGGAAAAAAAAGTAAATCGAAAGCAGGACCATGACCGCGAATATTACCAACAGTCTGTACTGAATCATTCCAGACTGCAAAAAGGCGACTATCCGGCCGCCTTCGATCGTTCCTTCACCGAGTTCATCGATACTTCCGTCAATTACCTTTTTGTCATTCTGATAGCAGAGGTAAGATATGCCCCTGTCATCGACCAGGTTCACGAGAAGCCTGTAAAAATGATCGATGTACCATCGCTCGGCGAACAATCTGAACAGAGGCGGAACCCTCTCTACGAAGCCGATTTGCTTTGCGCCGCTCCTGCCGAATTCCACCCACGCCAGGACCGCTCCGGCGACTGCAAGACCCGGCGCCGCCAAATGAAACCATGCGAAAGGTCCCCCTTCGGCCGCAGGGATGGGCGTGGCGGCCATGATCCCGGCTTGGAGAAAATCTTTCAGTGGATTTCGCAAAAAACCCAAAATGACCGTAATAGCCGTCAAAACAAGCAGCGGCCATGCCATAACCCAGTAGTGAGTTTCATGCCCGGCTTCTGCACCCCCATGCGGGTCCTGCGAATTCGGCCCGCCGCCGGAGGCAGCGGGCAACCCGGCCGGCGGTCCCACCGCCCGTGGCAGCACCAGGATAAAAATCAAGCGGAACGAATAATAGGCCGTAAGAAAAACCCCTGCCAGACCGGCAACCAGCCAGGCGGGGTTGGGTAATGCGGCAAGCGATGCCATGACGGCCTCCTTGCTGTAGTACCCGGAAAGAGGCCAAAAACCCGAAAGCGCCGCCGCCGCCAGAATTATCGTAACGGTTGGGACTATCATTCGCCTGGACCCGAGATGCCCGAGTTCATAGACGTCGTTAGTCCCGTACCGGTGAATGAAAACCCCCGAGCAAAGAAAGAGCAGCGACTTGAATCCGGCGTGCGCCGTGAGATGAAAGACCCCCGCAAAATAGCCTCCCGCGGCGAGCGCCATTATCATAAACCCAAGCTGACTGATGGTGGAATAGGCCCACACTTGCTTTATGTCACGGCTGACGATGGCCATAGTTGAGGCCAGGAACATGCTGATCGTACCGATTGCGAGAAAGACGCCCATCGCCGCCGGCGACATGCTGAAGAAGGGAAAAAGCCGTGCGAACAGATACACTCCAGCCGCAACCATCGTCGCGGAATGCAACAGTGCGCTGACGGGAGTGGGACCTTCCATTGCGTCGGGCAGCCACGTAAGCAACGGAAACTGCGCGCTCTTGCCGACTATTCCGCCAAAGATAAGCAGAGCCGAGAGGGTAAGAACCGAGGGCGGGAAGGCCGCCGATACGGCCCGGCCGTTCAGGTCCTGAATGCTTAAATTGCCCGTGTGTAAAAAGACAAGCAGGAACCCGATAAAGAAGGCTGCATCACCCAAGCGGGTCATCACGAACGCCTTCTTGCCTGCCTGGGTGGCGCTGAACTTCTCGTACCAAAAGCCGATGAGCAGATAGGACGAAAGCCCGACTAATTCCCAGAAGACATAAAGCTGGAGTAAGGTCGGTGACAGGGTCAGGTTCATCATGGCCCAAGCGAAAAGCGACATGAACGAATAATAGCGTGAAAAGCCGGGATCGCCTGCCATGTACCCCAGCGAGTAGACCTGTACCAGAAAGCAGATTGCAGACACGACCACTATCATCAGAAGGTTGAGCTGATCGAGCAAAAATCCGAATGGAATATCCAAACCGCTCGAAGCCAGCAGCCTCACCGAATACTGAATCGGCCCCGTCATTTTAAGATTCAGCCCCAGCAGCACAAGAGAACATGCCAGGGAGACCGCAACCGACCCGATCGACAGCCCTGCGGAAAGCCGGGGGCGCCTCCGCGTGAAGACAAATATCACCAGGAAGGCTACAAGCGGCAGCATCGTCGCCGGAATCAGCAATAGGACTGAGGACTGAGGACTGAGGACTGAGTGGAAAAACATCTGTGTTTTTGCTCCTTGCTTCCCGCTTCTCGCTCCTTGCTACCTCAAAAGGTTAAAGTTGCTCGGATCGAAGGAACCTGTCCGCCTGAAGGCGTAAACGATTATCGCCAGGCCTACGGAAACCTCGGTTGCGGCTACCGCCAGGATGAAGAGCACGAATGTCTGGCCATCGAGGTCGTTCCAGCGCAACGCAGCCCCGACAAAAACAATGGACACCGCGTTCAGCATAATCTCGATTCCGAGCACTATCATGATCAGGTTCCGCCGGACCACGGCGCAAAACACCCCCAGTGCGAATAAAATCCCGGCGACCAGTAGAACATGACCAAAGGGCACGATCATATTTCTTCCTCAACGGCGGTGGAGGCCGCCTCGCGGGGCGTCGAGATCGAGCCCGCCCGCCCGCCCGCGAGGCTGGCGCCTTTGCCGGTCCCGAGACGCAGCGCCCCGATCAGTGCGAGCAGAAGCAAGATCGAGATGACCTCTATCGAAAACCAGTGATGCTCGAAAACATACAGAGCGAATTGTCTCGGTGTGGCGCTCAGCATGCGCAAAGAGACCTCCGTACCCGGTGTTTCAACTATCATCGCTACTGCGGCAGCCAGGTAGATCAGTCCAAAAATGGCCGCCGGAAGCCACTGGCTCAAGGGAAACATGACCTCTTCGGACGACTCTACCCTGATCATCATGACCACGAACAGGAACAGCACCATTATCGCGCCTGCGTAAATGATAATCTCCAGGGCAGCCAGAAGAGGCGCCCCGAAAAGGTAGAAGAGCATGGCGGTCCCAAAATATGAGACTATAAGGTAAACCACCGCATGCACCAGGTTTCGCCGAGTGATCGCGATAGCAGTGGCCCCGATCACCACCGCCGATATCAGATAAAAGAAAAATCCATAAAGCGTCATGAAGAACTCTCGCTAGGGCATATTGCTTTTGATATCGACCGGTCTTTGCTCGCCGATGTGTTCGCCTTTATCGCCATAGTTGGTGGCTACACCGGCGTACCTGTAGAAGTTGTAGTCCTTATCCTTTCCCTGATGATCGACCAGGAGGTCCTCCTTTTCGTAAACAAAAGAGAGAATGTCTTTTTTCGAAAATTCGTAATCGGTAGTGAGCTGAATTGCGGAGGTCGGGCAGGCCTCTTCACAGAACCCGCAGAGGATGCAGCGGGCGAAGTTAATTCGAAACCATGCAGCGTATCGCCGCCCATCGGGCCTTTCCGCGCCCTCCATCGAAATGCAGTTTACGGGACATACCGCCGAACACAAATAGCAGGAGACACAGCGCTCCCCGCCATCCGGGTCCCGCGTCAGGATTATTCTTCCACGCGCCCTGACGGGCAGAGGCCGCTTGTATTCAGG
This sequence comes from Syntrophobacteraceae bacterium, assembly GCA_049515795.1. GTDB lineage: Bacteria > Desulfobacterota > Syntrophobacteria > Syntrophobacterales > Syntrophobacteraceae > SbD1. Next base: position 10,391 of record JBEKTT010000087.1, on the reverse strand, counting down.
ATACTGCTCGGTTATCGGTCTTCGAAAAAGATGAATAAATGTTGTCGCTAAACCCGAAAACAACGCTTTTGTAGCTTCCCAGGCCGATTCCATTTTGTAATTTTCCCTCCGGCTCACTGAGATGCGCAAGTTTTGGCCAGGGGCGGCCAGACCCAACACGAACCCAGACCAAACAGCTTCAAGGAGACATCATGAACAACCCTACCGCGCCCGTAACCAGGATATTTATAAGGGCCAGGGGGATCAGCACCTTCCATCCCAAGACCATGAGCTGATCGTACCTGAGCCGCGGAAGCGTGCCCCGCACCCAGATCATGAATAAGGCAACCAGAAATATTTTTATAAGGAGCCAGACGAACGGAGGCAAAAACGGCCCGCGCCAGCCGCCCAGGAACAGGACTGCCAAAATGCCTCCGAAGACAATTATGTGAACGTATTCGCCAAGAAAAAAGAGGCCGAAGCGCATGCCACTGTATTCGGTGTGGTATCCCGCTACCAATTCGCTTTCGGCCTCCGGCAGATCGAATGGAGTTCTCTTGCTCTCCGCCATCGCGCTTACGACGAAAATGAGGAAAGCCAGCGGTTGAACAATGATAAATGGATATCTTTGCTGCGACTGGACTATATCCACCATACTGAATGAGTGAGCCATCATCACCACAGGGATTAGCGAAAGCCCCAGCGAAAGCTCGTAGCTGATCATCTGGGCCGCACCCCGTATGCCCCCGAGAAGAGCGTACTTGGAGTTCGATGCCCAGCCGCCCAGCGCTACTCCATAGACACCAAGAGACGACATGGCGAAAACGAAAAGAAGGCCGATGTTCAAGTCGGTCACAACGAGCGGGATGCTATGCCCCCACAAGGTTATTTCCCCACCGAACGGGACCACAGAGAACATTAAAAAGGCAGTGGTGGCCACTACTGCCGGAGCGATCAGAAACAACGCCTTGTCTGCCCCATCGGGCACCGTATCCTCTTTGGCTATCATCTTGACTATATCGGCCACCGGCTGGAGCAGGCCGAAGGTCCCCGCCCGGTTAGGCCCATAGCGGATCTGAAGCCGAGCAAGGAATTTGCGCTCCACCCACACCAGGTAGGCGGCAATAAAGAGCACGACAAACAATACGATCGTGAGCTTTACGATCAGGATAAGAAATCCCGCAATCCAAAGCAGCATTTGTCCCTCCAGGGACAGTAAGTAGACAGGACTGAGTGCTGAGGACTGAGTAGAAAAACACCGTCCTGCTTTCTCAGTCCTCAGTCCTCATGCCTCAGTCCTATTCGCTACCTGTCGATGTCCGGCAAAATGATGTCTATGGACCCGATGATCGAGATGAGGTCCGCCAGGCTCTCCCCGGCCGCCAGTATCGGCAGTGTCTGTATATTGGCGAAGCCCGGCCCCCGTACGCGTATACGGTACGCATAGCCCAGGCCGTCGCTAACCACGTAATAGCCATGCTCTCCGCGTGGCGCTTCCGTGACCCCATAGGCCTCCCCCCTGGGGATTTTCATGCCCCTTGTAACATTGATAAAATGATGGATAAGGGTTTCGATGTCCCTGAGCATTTCGTCGCGCTTTGGTATCGCGTACCGGTAGTCCTCAGTGACATAGCGGCCGGAAGGCATGTTCCCGGCGACCTGCTCGATAATACTTATACTCTGGCGCATTTCCTCGACCCTCACCAGGTAGCGCGCATAGCAGTCGCCCTCAGTCGCAGTGGGGACCTCGAAGTCATAATTGTCATAACCCGAGTAGGGAAACTTCTTCCGGAGGTCCCACTCAAGTCCGCAGGCCCGCAGGTTGGGCCCGCTGACCCCCCAGTCCATCGCCTCTTCCAGGGAGATGCGCCCGATCCCTTTTGTTCTGGCCAAAAAGATGGGGTTTCTTCTGATCAGCTTCTCGTACTCCCGGAGGCGGCGGGGGAATATTGCGACAAGGTCGTCGACAGCTTGCTTCCAGCCCTCGGGCAAATCGGCCGCAACACCTCCAATCCTTAAGTATTCGGGATGCAGCCTTCCACCGGTGATAAGCTCAATTATGTCGAGGATCATCTCCCGTTCGGCAAAAGTATAAAAATTCGGCGTCATTGCCCCCAGATCTTGCGCGAAGGTCCCAAAGAAGACGAGATGATTACTAAGCCGGTATAGCTCCGCCAGCATGACACGAATCGCCTGCGCCCGCTCCGGAACCCGGATGTCTGCGAGCGTCTCGACCGCAGTTACGTATGAAAGCTCATTGCAACTGCCCCCCAGGTAATCATTGCGGTCCGTGTAAGGGATATATTGATGCCAGCTCTGCCGCTCGCCCAGTTTTTCAGACGCCCGGTGATGATAGCCAATCTCCAGGTCAAGCTCCCTGATCTCTTCTCCCTCAAGAGCGGCAATACAGCGCAAAAGGCCGTGAGTGCTCACGTGGTGCGGCCCGATATTCAGGAGAAACTCGCGCTTTCCGGAGGGCGCTTTATTGTCAAGGGCCGCAACTTCCCAGGCGTCCATAGGCTGGCGCATGCGTGCGTCGGCAAAGGTATACGGAGGCATCTCCGTTGCCCGGCCCGGATAGTCTTTCCTTAGCGGATAGCCTTCCCACCATTGGGGCATCAGGATTCTCCTGAGATTCGGATGACCCTCGAAGCGGATGCCGAACATGTCGAATACTTCGCGCTCGTACCAGTTGGCGGAAGGCCAGATATCGGTGACCGATCCGGTAGCCGGATATGCGCCGTTCAATCCGGATTTTATCCTCACGCGGCTGGCCGTATCGAAGGAGAGCAGTTGATAGACCAGTGTAAAATCTGGATAGGGCTGCTTCACTTTCTGTGAGTAGAACTCGGCGGCCCCTGTGTCAGTAATCGCCCCCGCAAAACTTTCGTTCCAGGTTCGGTCTCTTCTGGCGGATTCGTCGATTGCTGTGAGGTCATCGAGCCGTTTGTATTTCTGTTTCGATTCGTATTTGAGCAAACGCAGGACATCCTTTACACACTCTCGGTCAACATGGAAGGTAAGCATATCCGATGTATGAGGTTCCTGGCGCACTCTGTCCCCAAACCGCTCCCGCAGCTCTGCGGCAAGCGACTGGTCACCATTCGACAGCTGGATGCGGCGGGCGGGAGGCGCCCACATTATGTCAGATCTGCTGCCCCACTGCTGCGGCCGTCCCGGCAGCACCGAACTGCCCCTGATCGATACGCCCTCATATCCGGGACCACGCGAGTCCCTGGACTTGGTCACCCCACCTTTGAGGACCGGCCTGTCGGTCCCCTGGGTCCCGCCTTCCAAATGAAATATTTTCCGGCTCGGCTTCTCGGTGGAGACTATCTTTTCCTGCAGAATGACGAGTCCTTCGAGAAGGGCCTCTGGACGCGGGGGACATCCCGGAACGTACACATCGACGGGAATGATCTGGTCGACCCCCTGCACTACGCTGTATACGTCGTACATGCCGCCCGAATTCGAGCACGAACCCATGGAGATTACCCACTTGGGCTCAGGCATCTGTTCGTAGAGGCGCAGCACAACGGGGGCAATTTTTTTGAACACGGTCCCCGATACGATAAGCAGGTCAGCCTGCCGGGGGGAAGCCCGCAGCACCTCGGCGCCGAACCGGGCCAGGTCGTATCGGGAAGTAAAGGCCGTCGCTTCCTCGACAAAACAGCAGGAAAGCCCAAAGAACATCGGCCAGAGGCTGTATTTGCGCGACCAGTTGACCAACATGTCCGTAAGACTCAGAAACCGGCCTGCTGCCCTTCCTCGTATTACAGACTTTATGTTTCCACTACACTTCATACGTGAAATACTCTCCGGGGCGGCACTTGGCGATGAGCCTCGCGCAGCGCGGAAGGCGCCCCGCCCGGTGCATCTGTCAATCGCGTTGGGCGCTCAGCGGGGAGCCTTGTAAGCCTCCCTCCAATCGAGTCCTCCCTGTTTCCAGATATAGAACAGTCCGACAAGCAGCAAAATGATGAAAAATGACATCTGCACATACCCCGCCAGGCCCACCTCCTGGTAAACCACGGCCCAGGTTAAGAGGTATGCGCCTTCCACATCAAAGATCAAAAAGAAGATAGCGACCAGGTAGAAAGGGACCGGATAGCGGAAACGGGCAGACCCGGTCGGAATGATGCCGCATTCGTAGGGCCGCGATTTTTCTGCGCTCTTTTTCTTTTCTCCTGCCCAGGCTGCCAGAAAAAGCTGTGAAGCTATGAAAACTGCCACCAGGATCGTGTAGACCACCAGACTGAAAACCCCTGGTTCCCAGGGTGACATTGCTCCTTCAGCTATCGGCTGCACGAGACCTCCTCAGGATAGTCCGCCTCCCGGCAAAAAGCGGCGACGAATGCCAATCTAATAATTGTCCAGGCGGTGGTAAATGGCCGAGGCTTACTTTGAAGAGAATGTGGCGCCGGAATGGATATCGACTGGTCCTGCGATAGCGAAAAATGCGTTACTTCACACTCTCGCTTTCGCCCAGTTCCTTATGCTCCAGGAGCGGTCGAGCCTTTTCCATTACCAGGTCGTACTGTGTTTTGGTGAAATCGTTCCAGACCCCATCGTTTGCCGCCTGAATCTTTTTCACCTCCTCCACCATGTCCGGATCGACGAAATCCATCCGGCCGAGCGCCACGGCGCGTTCGGTCATAACCGTCATGCCGTAGGCGCACATTTTGACGGTTTCATTCATCGTCTGGCTAAGAGCGGCGAGAAGTGCGGCGCCCTGGAGTCCGCCGGCCTGGGAGTTGATGATGACGATGGCTCGCTGCTGAATCGGCCGCGTCACTTTGAGAAAGGCGTCCAGCATAATGCTGATGGCGTTTATAGCTTTATATGTTACCGCCAGTTCGCCGATCTGCACTTCAGTCAGCTTATAGCCGTCCTTGGCGGCCCGGAATTCCTGAGTGGTTGTCTGCAGGGTTATTTCTCTTTGGTCATCAGTGGACATGAGCCCGGTCCGCCTCTGCATGAGCTTCGAGTATTCCTCGGAGCCGAGCACGGATTTTCCTTCAGGAAGAGGTTTGGCTTCCTCAAGAAGTTTTTCAAGCTCTTCGTTTTCCTTGAGTTTCTGTTCGATCTCAGCCAGTTCTTTGCGGCAAACATCGAATTCTTCTCTGGCCTTTTGTGCTTCTTCCCGATATCGAACGATATCATCTCCGAGCTGCCGAAAATATTGGTCGGCTTCTTCTTTGGACTCGGCCAGCAAGGTTTTCTGGACCTGTATCCGGTCAGCCGACTTCTGGGTTACATCCCACTGCTGGCGCAAAAGATCGGGCAGGATCTCAAGAATGTTTGCTTCAATTTCATGCTCGATCGATTTTTTGGCCCTGTCGCTAAAAAAGGGAATATGAGCCGAAGCCAGCTTTTGCTTGAAGTCGGCCGCACCGCCGTCCTGGCGCGTGGCCAGAGCGGTTAAGACTTGCGACCATTTCTTCTGCAGATCGTCATTTTCGGCCAGCAGTTCGTGAATGGCGATTCCCAAGCCCCTGGATACTTTCAAATAGTTCTGACTGGCCTCGGTCATCCGGGCCGTGGTTTTGCGCGCTTCGACGTCAGTCGCGGTATCCTGACGGAAAACAGACTTGATTTCATCTACCGACATGTCTTTGGCCTTTTCCATCTGGCCGATGGAAAGCGGGACAAGAGTCAATGCTTTGCTTTCTGCAGGTTGGGTTTGCTCTTCCATTCTTCAAAACCTCCATTGATGCGAGTCGCTTTAGCCCTGTTTGATTGTCTGGTCGTTACTGCTCACCGCCACCAGTGTTTTCTCGATGGCCGTTGCCGTCGACGACAGTGTGAGCTGAATTTGATCCATGATTTCCTTCTGCCTTCCGGGATCGGCTTCGGCTTCCGCAATGGAAGCATCCAGTGATTCGAGAGTAGCCTGGATGGTCTCTATGCCGTTCCGGATGATAGGTTGATTGCCCACCATGCCTTCAAGCCGGTGAAGGGTGGACCTTTTTTCGGTCAGCATTTTCTCCAGCCCTTTTTCGCCGTCCGCTATGCGTTTTTCAAGGGTCCGGACCTCCAGCGCCAGGGAATTAGGGTCCTTGGTTTTGATGAAGGTCTTGGCTCGGCGGTATTTTTTGGCAAAATCGGCCGCCCCTTCCAGATAATCCCGGACAAAACCGCTGTAGGCTTTGATAATCTCAGCCACCACAGCACTGTTTTCGGCATCATAATGGACAAGCCGGTCGCCGGTATCCAAAATGGAGCGCAACTGCATCGTCAGCTCATCCGCCATGCCTGTCTCAGCCCTCAACTTTTTGAGCGGCTCTTCTTGGGCCGCTTCGGCTGCCGCTTTGGTTTCGGCCGCCGCTTTGGCTTCTTTTTCCATTCCGCTTTTAAAACCAGTGCTCGCGGCCCAGAAAGCCAAAGCTGCCCCAGCAACCAGAACGATTATGCTTAATGCCGGCCGTTCCAAATCTATGGCTATAATCACTGCCGCAATCATGATAACGGCAGGCATCAGATAACTCTTTTTCAGGATTTTCCCGGATTCCATATCCTGCCTCCCTCACTCAGATTCTGGAAAGAAGAATTTGCCGCAAGACGTCGAGCGATTCCTTTATGCCCTGATCACTCCAGTTTCGCCGGCGCATCGTCTCGAAATACTCTGCAGTCAGGTCCGCAGACATAATGATGGCCTTGAGGCCGTCCCGGCACGTTGTCTCCTTGCCGAACCAGTCGCCGAGAATGCTCTGTCCCTTGCGAGACAGTTCATCGACCGATGATCCGATGTTTCCCAGAACATCCTGGAATTTCTTCCTTGCATCCGCTGCCTGCTGTTTCACTTTTTTCACGACATCTTCCATCCGAACATCTTCCATGCCTTGGAGAAGTTCGATGACTTTTTCTCTAAGCTCATCGATCTCACTGCACAGCGCATCGGCCGGCTCGCCGGATTCGAGCCGGGCTATCACGCGGTCCACAAGATCTCGGAGTTTGCCGGCTTCTTCCAGTAAAATTGATTTTCTTTCGTTCGGGTCGAACATTTCCTCTTCCTCTTGATTGAAATGAAGGCTACATGGCGTTAGCGATGAAAACCGCTACGCTGATTTGTATGCAGGCCGCCAGTATAGCTACAGCCTCATTACGCTGCTTGTCCATTTCGTCCGCATAAGAAACCCTGGGCATAAACATCTTTAGGGCCAGGGCCTTAAAAACAAAGAGCGCCAGGAGGCCCAAGGCAAGATAGATGCCAAATCCTTGAAGCCCAGGTATCCATCCGGTAAACGGCCCGATAATACTGGCTCTTAAAATAATAGATATGGCGATCAAAATTCCAGCAACATCGACTCCTTCCGCAATGTTGCCTTTGATTTCGATCTCCTCCTGTATATTACGTCTTGAAATGGCCGCTTCCAAATAGAAGACGATTACCAGGGCTATTTGACCGAGGGCAAAAAACACCCCCGCTGCCCAAAGGCCTCCGCCCTCTCCGGTGAGGGCGCCATTCATTATTATGCCGGTGCCTACAAAAGTAGAGAACTCCACAGTTCCTACGGCCACATTACCCCTGGCTACCGCCTCGTCGTTATTGACTTTGCGCAGGATTATCCTTTTGTTGATTTCAAAAGTTACGAAAAGAAGAACCACGATCATGATCGTGGCTTGCAAAAAATCCCACAAATCCACCATGATCTTTGACGATTTACCCGAAAGAACGCCGGCAAGAGCAAGAAACACACCGAGACACATCCCGGACTTTCTAAGCCCGACAGCCAGATTGCTTTCCAGGAGCATTGCCTTGTCCTCATCAAAAGGCGCGCGCTTGTCATCGGCCAGTTTGACTAACCACACCACCAGCAGGCCCAATAATGGATAAACAGCCATCTGAAGCACTATGTTCAAGAAATCCACTCCGATCTCCTTCCGTTAGTTAGTGTACATCCGGAAACACCGGAAGAGACACGTACAGTTTCCGATTCGGAAAGGAGAGATTTTTCGTCCTGGCAAGGAAATCGAGGGGTTGCGCGGAGGCGTACATCAGTACGCCGCACAAGTAACCCCAAAGATTGACACCGCCAGGGCGGAAAAGGACCTTTTCCGGACGGAAACTCGTTAATGTAGGCTATTCAAACCTGTGCGGCACAAACGGGCTCAGGTTATTGGTGACAATGGTCTGCGATTCCCGGATACCCATGCCGGCGCTATTACCGCCGATCACCCAGCAGCCAAGTATCGGATAATTTCCGTCGAAACAGGCAATAGGAGCCAGGGCCTGGTAAATGTAGCCTTCTTCCCCATAAGTACCGGAGGTATGAAAGCCTTCTTTGCCTTCGTGGTAAACGGTTACGTTGGCGCCTTCCCTGGAAAGCAGGGGTTTTCTCACGAACTCTTTCATCCCCCTCGGTCCATCGAAATAGGCTTCGAGAAGATTGGGATGCCCTGGGTTAAGTTCCCAGAGAACAGGCAGTATCCCTTTGCTTGAAAGAATCAGCTTCCATATGGGTTCAATCCAGTTCATTCTATCGAATGTTTGTACCAGGTATTGCCCGTACTTGTCTGCCAGGAGCCATTCCCAGGGATAGAGTTTAAAAAGGTTTTCAATAGTGATGTCATCCAAAGTGGTGAATCGAGCGAGTGGTTCGAGCCCCAGGCCGATATCACCGATGAAAATCAGCTCTGCCTTGATTCCGGCCTCAATGGCCGTATCCATCAGATAAGTGGTGGTGACCAGGTCTTCCATACTATCAGCGACACAAGTCAGGTAGAGTTTACTGCCCTCTTCCCATCGCCGGAATATCTTCGGCCAGATTTCCAGGAGTTTTTCATGGATGGAATTAAACTGATCTGATCCGGTATCAAAGACCTCCTGAAGCCAGAACCACTGAATGACACTGGCTTCAAGCAAAGCCGTCGGCGTGTCGGCGTTGTATTCCAACATCCTGGGTGGATTGACCCCATCATAAGCGAAGTCGAACCGGCCATAAAGCGTGGGGTCCTTTTTCATCCAGGATTTCTTGATAAGCGGGATGGCCCCTTCAGGAATGCCAAGTTGCGCGAAACGATTATTGTCGATTACATACTGGACAGCCTTCATCGCCAGTTGATCAAGATCATTGGCTGCATCGTCGAGAACATCGATTTGTTGAGAATTAAAAAGGTAATAGGCGCTTTCGTTCCAGTAAGTGCCGTCAGGATTGTGATGATATAGCAATCCCGAGGCTTCTACCTTGGTTTGCCAGTTTTCGCGGGGTTGGATTTTCATTCTCTTCATATAATCTGGTCATTCCTCTTACCGCCTTTAGGCGGAAGAATCTGTTCCTTTCTCTACGCTCTCCTTGGCCTGTGTATGACCAAAGGCCTTTAGCCGGAAGTTTTCTCCTCGTATGATAGACTTATATAACCGCCCTCCCTTAGCGACACGTGAGCGCGTAGCGCGAAGGCCGACCGCTCATTCTCGACAGCCCACCCACCCACCCGCGAGACGGAGCGGGAGGCCTTATCCTCCGATCCCGCCACCAACATGAGCGCCGGCACTACCGCCAAAACCTCCTCTGCTTACCGACCCGCCAGGCGAACCTGAGCCGGAAAAACTTCCGCCTGAAGAGCCAGGACCGGGGGAAGCTGAAAAACGGCCACCCCCGGAATCGCCACGGGCCGGGGCATAACTGCCCCCGCCGGCCATGCTTCCCGGACTGTATCCGCCGCCCCCGCCGTAGTACCAGAAAAATATAGGCGGACCGCCTCCCCCATAATATCGTCTGGTTTCAGCTTCCCGGCAACTTTCTTCAGTAACTACCTTCCCGGTGCTGTCTACACATCGCCTCCTCTGAGCCGAATCATCACAGCCGGCCATGGTCGCCACAAGGCTCAACAGAGCAACGCCCAGCACAATTTCATGTGACTTCCTTATTTTTCTCCTTCTTTTCCGGGTCACTGTTGACCTCCCCATAACAGGAATTGATCGCCTGAAATAAACACCTTGCCTATCATTAACCTTTTCAAGGGGCCGGTTTTATTGATCATTTTAAGCCGAACACCATATTCTGCTCATGCCGGTTTGTCAAACACTTTTCTATTGCTGATTTAATGAAATTTTTGTCTGAAATTTTATTGAAATTCAGTTAATTAGCAACTTAATCCATAGCATCCATAAACAATCTGATCTCTAATAATTATTGCTGAAGTTGTGTATATTCCGCAATGCCGGCAAACACCTCCAAAACCGATAATAATTACGGTTTACGGAACAACACATGCATATGTTGATCTGCACTCTCCGATCCGATGCAAGAGTTTCGATCCCTTGGAATGCATCGCAGTCAGATCCCTCTCATATTCGAACTGGACTTTCAGAGACTGGCGAAACAACAATATCCAACCGACTGAAAAGCCAAAGAAAATCGTCCTTAAAGGTGTAGAACCCAACCCTGTTTTATCTGATACCCCAGGCT
>JBEKTT010000086.1:0-17931 GCA_049515795.1 Syntrophobacteraceae bacterium | reverse complement strand
CAACTCAGCGTCGATTTTCAGCGTCTTCAGAAACATCGGGATATAGGTACCGGCCGTACCTCCCCGTGGGCCAACGCCGATCCTCTTTCCTGCCATACCTGCAACAGAGCGGATGCCGGAATCCTTCGATGCAACGAATTGGAACGGCGTGTCGTACATTGGAAAAAGCGCACGCATCGACCGGTATTGTTTGCCGCTCGTCCACTCCGCAGCGCCGTTCCACGCCTGCAAGGCGGCGCCCATCGTGACAAAGCCGAGCTGCGCTTCACCAGCCTCGATCATTTGGATATTCTGATTGGGTCCTTCGGTGGTCAGTTCCGTCACCGGCAAGCCGAGGGTGCGCGTCAGGATTTTCGCCAATCCTGCGCCGTACACATGGTATGTACCGCCGGGTGAGGCCGTCACAATCGCCAGGGTTGCCGGCCAGTTGGGGTCGGCCGGTAAGACAGGCGTAGCCAACGCGGCGAAAGCCGCCAAGGCGATCGCCAGGATGCCGAAAATGCGTGCTTTCATAGCTCCGTCTCCCCTCGGTATTCGCGGGTTGCCGATGACAAACCCGCGCCCTTCCGTGCAGCGGGGTCGCCAGCCAGAGCCGGACCCGATCCGGGAAACTCGACGCGAAGCTGTGCGGGCGCCCATGCACAGGGCCGGTCAGTTTTCACTCTTCGGCGGTGGCTTTCAGCACGGCGGTGGAGCTGTCCGCGACGTCCGCCAGGGGCAGCAAATCCTCTTCATAGTCACCGGCCAACACTCTCGCCGCCTTTTCGGCGTCGAACGCCCTCTCCCACTTGGCGACGACGACGGTGGCGACGCCGTTGCCGATGAGATTGGTGATGGCGCGCGCCTCCGACATGAAACGGTCGACGCCAAGCAGCAGCGTTAATCCGGCCACCGGCACCTTACCGACCGATGACAGTGTTGCCGCCAGGGTGATAAAGCCGCCGCCGGTTACAGCCGCTGCGCCCTTCGAGGTCAGCAGCAGCACCACAATAATCGTTAGTTGATCGCTCAGCGTCAAAGGTACGTTGGTCGCCTGGGCAATGAAGATCGCCGCCATCGTCAGGTAGATCGAGGTGCCGTCAAGATTGAACGAGTAGCCGGTGGGTATCACCAGACCGACCACCGAGCGATGACAACCGAGGCGCTCCATCTTTTCCATCATCCGCGGCAGCACGGATTCGGACGACGACGTGCCGAGCACGATGAAGATCTCTTCCCTGATGTAAACAAGGAGTCGCCACAGGCTGAAGCCCGCGAGCTTTGCCACCAGCCCGAGGACAACGAAAACGAAGAGCAAGCAGGTGAGGTAAACCCCGGCCATCAATTTGCCCAGGGACAACAGCGTTCCGAGCCCATACTTACCGATGGTGAAGGCCATCGCCCCGCCGGCGCCGATCGGGGCGAGCTGCATGATCATCTCGATGATCCGGAACAGGACGTGGCCGGTTTCGTCGACAAACTTGAGGATCGCTTCTCCGCGCGGTCCGACCCAATTGAGCGCAATCCCAAAGAGAATGGCAAACAGCAGCACCTGCAGGATCTCGCCCTTGGCGAACGCGTCGACCACCGTGCTGGGAATGATGTTCACAAAGAACTCTTCGGTGGTGTGGAACTTCGCCGCCGTCGCGTAGCTGGCGATCTCCCTGGTGTCGAGTGTGGCCGGATCGGCGTTAATGCCGGCCCCGGGCCGCAGCACATTGACGACGACCAGACCGATGATGAGCGCAATGGTCGACATTGCCTCAAAATAAATCAGGGCTTTGATGCCAACGCGGCCGACATCTCTCATGTGCCCCATCTTGGCGATGCCGGCAACAACGGTGCAGAAGATGATCGGGGCGATCATCATCTTGATCAGTTTGATAAACGAGTCGCCCAGAGGCTTGAGCGCCTGCCCCGTTCCGGGGAACAGGAACCCGATCGCCACACCAAGGACGATGCCGCAGATGACCCGGAAATAGAGCGTGCTATAGAACGCATGTTTTTGCCCGGACATTTATTCCTCCCTTAGCGATCGGCGGGTGGCCGGGGTGATAAGGTGATAAGAAGCCGGTTTTTAAGATTTTTTGGTAACACCTGCCGTGGGTGCTGTCAAGAAGATTTACGTGGGTGAGTGTTTGATCGAGATACAGGATAATTGAATGGGCCTTCCGGGTGTTCCAAGAGGTTTTTCGGGTGAAATCCGGGTGCACAAAATGCAGCTTCAGCATCCGTTGGTGATTAACTTAATGCATTATTCAGGTTAACGGGTAGCTCGAAGCATGGGGAGCAAAAGATGAAGGTCGTGAACAACGTCCGGGACAATCGGCTTTTTCTCAGTTAAGGAGGAAACAGATGGCAGAGTTGGTGACAGTCAGAAAGGCTGACAATAAGGAAGTTTCACTCATTTTGAGCTCACTGATTCAGGAGGAATACCACCATGTATAGCGTATCATACGAAAACGATGACATGATCATTCGCTTCAATAAAGATTTAGCGGAAGGCGACGCTCTTTCCAGGTTTCTTGGCCATATCAATCTCCAATCGATCCTTAAGAGAAGTACAAGTGGAGATGCAAAGGAGACAATGAAACTTCAAAGCCGTCTGCGAGATTTCCCCACTGGACTTGCATTGTTGCACGATCCCGTTCTGAACAAGGGGACCGCATTCACTGAGGAAGAACGGGACGCATTGGGTCTTAGAGGGCTCCTTCCTCCTCATGTCCATACCATGGACGAGCAGCTATTGCGAGTTCTCAGGAATCTGAGAGCGAAACCAACGGACCTGGAAAAATACATCTTTCTCGTCAGCCTCCAGGATCGAAACAAGACCTTGTTCTACAGGGTGCTTTTGGAACACATCGAGGAACTGGTGCCAATTGTCTACACCCCGACAGTAGGAAAGGCTTGCCTGGAGTACGGCCATATTTTTCGCAGACCTCAAGGCATATTTATTACGGCTAACGACAAGGGCCGGGTAGCCGATCTGCTGGAGAATTGGCCCTACAAAAACATACGCGTCATCGTTGTGACTGATGGAGAACGCATTCTTGGACTTGGAGACCTCGGTGCGGACGGGATGGGTATTCCCATAGGAAAGCTTTCCCTCTATACCGCGTGTGGTGGCGTTCCCTTCACCGCCACCCTCCCCGTAACCATTGACGTCGGAACAGAAAACGAATTGTTGCTGAACGATCCTCTCTATATCGGCTTAAAACAGCGGCGCCTTAGGGGAGAGGCATACGACGAGCTGATAGAGGAGTTCATCGTGGCGGTGCAGGAGGTCTTTCCGGCAGCGCTGATCCAATTTGAAGATTTTGGCAATATTAACGCATTTCGCCTGCTGCGGAAGTATCGCAATGAGGTTTGCACCTTCAATGATGATATCCAGGGCACGGCGGCAGGCACTTTGGCTTGTCTCTATTCAGCTCTTCGCATCGTTGGAGGAAAGCTCAAGGATCAAAAGATCCTCTTTTTGGGGGCGGGAGAAGCCGGAATTGGCATCGGCGGTCTGATCGTTTCCGCGATGGTTGATGAGGGCTTGTCCGAAGAGGAAGCACGCCTGCGATGCTGGTTTGTTGATTCCAAAGGCCTGGTTGTAAAAAGCCGCACCGGTTTGACCGGGGATAAACTCCTCTATGCGCACGATCACGAATTCCTTGCAGACTTTCCTGCCGCCGTTGGAGCACTCGAGCCCACAGCCATTATTGGGGTTTCCGCAAAGCCTAAAATGTTCACTCAACCCTTGCTTGAAGCCATGGCAAGGTTCAACGAAAGACCAATCATTTTGTCACTCTCAAATCCCACTTCCAAGGCGGAATGCACTGCAGAAGAGGCATACACCTGGACTGAGGGACGCGCCATTTTTGCAAGCGGCAGCCCGTTCGACCCCGTCACGGTCCACGGGAAGACATTCGTTCCGGCTCAGGGAAATAACGTCTACATTTTTCCCGGTGTGGGTTTGGCCGTCATGGCAAGCTGGGCTAGACATGTGTCGGATGAGATGTTCCTCGTTGCAGCAAGGACTTTGGCGCAGATGGTGTCAGAAGCCGATCTTGAACAGGGAAGAATCCTTCCCCCATTGGCCCGCATCAGAGAACTATCTGCAGTCATTGCTACCGCCGTAGCCGAGGTGGCATACAAACGAGGCTTTGCGACCAAACCGAGGCCTGAAAACCTGCCAGAATATATCAGGTCTCTGATGTACGAGCCCGAATACCATAATTATATTTGACGGCAACTACAGGCGACACGCTTTTTTTGGTTGACTCCGAGTTGTGCTGGGGCTGCGGAAACTGCGTCGAGTTCTTAATCGATTCAGTGAGAGGATTTATAGGAGTAGCTCATGGCAAAACGGAAGCTCAAAGCAAGGCTCCTGGGAGCCTTGCTCAATGAGATTGCCGCGTCTCTCACGGAATGTCATCACCCACATGCCACAGCTACTCTAGGTTCAACTTTGAACGGGATATCAGGTAGAAGTCTCCGTTCCTCATAGATTTGTCGAAGCGGCCCGGCCCCCTTATCCACCAAGCCGCCTTTTTCCTCAACTATGATCTCGTCATGCGTGAGCGACCCAAGTATCAGGTACTCCCAGCTTTTCAGCAGCCCAGATCAGTGCCGATTTAAAGCCGTCCTCACCTGGAACCTATCAATACTTCTCTGCCAAATTATCCGCAACTGTAACCTCCACTTCAACCGGAACTCCGGCAAGATAAGCTTTGCCCGCCTGAATCATGGTCTCCTTGAGAATCACAGCAGCTTCCCCTGGCAACCCATCAGGAACTTCGAGAATAATTTCGTCATGTACCGTTCCGATAATCTTTGCTCCAGTATTCGCCAAGCTTTGGGGGAGTGATGCCAGTGCTTTTTTTGTGATGTCTGCGGCCGTCTTTTGAACAGGCGTGTTGTAGAGTGTGTCCTGAAACTGCCAAAACCGGCCTGATTGACCTATCTCTTCCATGTTCGATTGCGAAACCGTATAGTTTTCTCTGATCGATCTCCCTCATGAGAAGAAAGCCGGTATCGGTAGTGATCTTTGCTCCTTGAAAATCAATGCTGATGGATCTGTCGAAATCCGGCCTTATGGTCCCTGTCTTTTTGTCACCAACTGCGAGCATGCAGCTTTCCTTTCCCCTGACGAATTTGAGCCATAACATCAGATAGTTGGGCCAAATGCATTATAATTGTCAGGCATGCTTATGCATAATCCAGGTTCAAAATGGTTGCATGAGCTTGAATCTTTGATCTGACAGTTGCATATTTGTGTCACAAGAATGAACATCCTGAACATTTTTAGCTAATACATTTTCATTTGTATTGGAGAGGCAACAGATATACTGAATTATGTCTGAAATATGTGAGACAACATGCTGATCATTTCATTCCTCAGGCATTAAATGTTCAGAATGTTCATTGATGTTCATTTTGTGATGTCTTTCCAATAGTTTAGATGAATGAACATGTGACTGAACATCACCTCCATGTTCATGATGTTCTTTGACTACCTTTGCTGTAACATCTTGCCCAATTTGTTTCCATAATTGTGATCCATGTCGGCTTCCTGTATGGATAACCCTGTATCCTCCAATTTGTCTATCCCTCAATGAACTCACAATCTTATCCAAACTTGTCCTTTGACTGCGTTCACTTTTCCCGTTGCCAAGATCAATTTGAATATCCGCCTCCATGATCAGCTTATATATTTCAGAGACACCCACAGGCTTTCCTTGAAAGTTTTCCCACCATTTTGTGACAAAGAACCGCAGGTTGAATCCTTCAAAATCTGAAGATTCATAAAACTAATCAGCGTTACCAAGAAATCCTTTTATGCCGGGGTCACAGGATGCCGCTTCTCGACCCGTGATACCATTCCGTCTCCATATTCTACATCTCCTTACAGGCCCAGCTTTGCCCGGTCATGATAAAGGATTTCGGCAAAAACCCTGTTGCCTTCGACACTGAAGTGGCAGATGTCTCTTTTAAGAAAGTACTTCTCGACAGACCCCGAACCCGAATAAGTCTTTAAAGATTCTCTCAGGTCCAGGCAGGGAGAGTTGTTTTTGGCCATCAGATTCCGAAGGTCGTTTATTTCGGACTCATACTGGCGCGTGTTCGACGGCAGGAAAATAAAAATGAGTTTGAAATGGTGCGCTCGGGCCTCTATGTTGAGCTGCCGCAGCAAATCATCGGCATCATCCAGGCTGATCTTTTCTTCGTCGTTATTGAAAATGTTTTCAGGCTGGGCCGCATAGACATATCTGAGCAGGTTATAGGTGTAACAAGACATCAGGAGCTTATTGAGACCGATCCTGGTCTTGTAGTAAGCTTCGTAGAAGGCGCTGTTGGGGGCGGTTTTCAAGTAATGGTTGAAAGCATAAATCTCACCGGAAGCCAGTCGCATGTCGTTATAAGTAATGAACCAGAGCACGTAATCGGGAGAAAATTTTTCACCGAGCAGCTTAAAATATTCGAATTCCTGCAAGAACGAATACCCGCATACTCCCAGATTGACCATTTCATACTGCTCGTTGAGCAATCGGTCCAGCACATCCGAGAACCTCTGCCCCAATTTGACCCCCAAACCTTCTACTACGGAATCGCCCATCAGGACGATTCTTTTCCTGCCGCTCTTTTCAAAGGGAAAGGACCGGCCCCTGTGTCCGTACGAATTGAAGTCGCCGGTGTTGGGGGCCGGTACATATATGAGGCGGGGATTTTCCGTCAGCACGTAATTGCCGTCGGTGGATGAAATATTGATCCTGTAGAACATCTTTTCGGGCATGATCAGCCTGAGGACCAATTCCGTTGTGAGAAGGCCCAGGATCAAACCCAATAATATGGTTACAGCACCGAAAGCTATTCTTTTTCGCTTGCTGAGATGAGCGAGATCAATTTCTATTGGCTCCATGATGGCGATTCCCTAATTTTTCACATCCAGCCGCGATCCGATGACGGCAAGCACCTCTTTCGGCTTTATATCTTCCAACCGGACCTCTCGACGGAGGTTGCCAACCGCCAGTTAGGCGGTCTGGGCATATACCTGATAAAGCAAATGGCCGCCGGAATAAAATACGAATACCGGGAGGGCTGCAATATCATTATGCTCTGTTTTGAAAAGTAACTTCAGGACAAAATAGAACCTTTTAAAATCCTGCCATTAGTGGTTGAAATGGAGGTCGACCTTGCACAGGTCGCCTTCCCGGTACACTTTGGATTTATCCGCGAAGCTGCGAACCAGATATCCTGCCAGCCGGGCCACGACCTTGGGGTCCTCACAGAGTTCGTGCTCGTCAGGCCTTCCAGCGGGCAGCTCGAGCACTTCTCCTCTGTAGGAGGCCCGGATATCCAAATTGAACTCGTCAAAGCTCACCTGCATGTCTACATGCCTGTCCTGCCTCTCGTAAAAGGAGGCCGCCTCCATGAGTTCGTTCATAGCTGATATTGCGCGGTAGATCACTTCCTTTCTGGCGCCCCAGGCTGCCCCGTGGTTCTCCATGAATTGGAATATTTTCTCTGAGGAATCTACGCCTGGCTCCAGTTCGATGCGAGCGCGCCTGGCTATGCCGATACGCACGATCAGGTTAAGTACAATGGCCAGCACGGTTGCAAGGGCAAGAGAGGAACTGAATAGGGGGCGAGCCCAGGGATGGATGTTTCTGTAGAGCTCCGGGAAGATATCGACGCTCAGACCGAACATGAGCGCAACGGCGATGACGAAAGTTCTCCGCGTGTCGATCATACGCGATGTGATGATCTGAATGCCTGAAATCACCATGAAGGACACCATGAACACCAGCGCACCGCCCATGACCGGCCTTGGCATGATCGTGAACAGGGCGGTTAGTTTCGGAAAGAAAGCGAGAGCGATGAATATGCCGCCTGTGAAAAAGGCAATTACACGGCTGGTCACGCCCGTCGCAACGGAGAGACCCACACTGCTGGCGTACAGCGATTGACCGAGGCCCCCGATCATTCCCCCCAGAAGGGACGCCAGCCCGTCGGCAAATGTACCACGCCCGATATTAGCGAGGTCCGGCCGCGTCCATTCCGCGTCATTTACTTTCTGACACATGGTTAACGTGGCGACCGACTTGAGCGTGGAAGCCAGCGTGGCGACAATGATCGGTATAGCGAGCTTTATATCGAAAGACCATTTTAAGTAGGAGATATCGGGGATCGAGAACAGAGGGGCCTCGGAGAAACGTTTCAGGTCCGGTTCGCTCAAAATTCCAAGTAAGTAAGCTGCCAGGTATCCGGAAGCCATTCCGATTATGATGGAGTAGAGCTTGAGCTTGCCCTTGCTCCAGATGTTTGTTCCAACCATGGCACAAAGAGTAACCAGGGCGACAGCGACGATCGAGCCTTCGATGGGGCTGTGGGTGTCCTTTACGCCGAAGAAGTTGAGCACCATAAGTGGTACCAGGCTCAGACCAACCATCGTCAGGACCGTGCCGGTGACTTCAGGCGGAAAAAGGACCCGAAGGCGATACATTATTCTGGAAAGAAGACATTCTAAGGCGCCGGAGATCATAGTCATTCCGAAAATCAGGGAAACGCCTCCTGCCGAACCAGCAAGAATTGAACTCGAAATGAAGGTAGGGTCTATGCCTTCGGTACAAAGATACCCGCTCCCTATGGGGCCTCTCCCCAGCGCCTGAAGGATACTGGCCAGTCCTCCCGCAATCATCGACATTGAGATAATACTCTGGATCAGATCGGGGGGGCTGCCAACCTCATGCATGATAATGGTGACAATCATGAGGCCTCCGGCAAGGAAGAAGATATGTTGCACCGCAAGTATCAGGCTGATGCCTACAGGAGGGACCTCATTGACGGCATAAAGAAGGTTGGCGGGTCTTTTGGGCATTTTTCATACTCCTTCCGGGCTTTTTCGCCCGGAATAATGCATCAACTTCTGCGCTATGCATGCAAACTGCATATTGGGATCGGGTTTTCCCCGAAAAAACCTTCATTATGCCCCTGAACCCCGAAAAACCATATGATTTTCAGATCGGACATGCAAGAGATATCTCGGTGAGATCCGTTTTTGCGATTTCAAGGACGCACCTCCATCCCCGGAGTTTTATAGCCCGCTTTCCGCCTGTCAGAGTTAAGGGGTCAGGCGAAAATGATGGTATAATACCGGGCTGGTGGAAAAGCTGACGCGACATGGAAGTATCCCACGCTCCGCGAGGACCACCTTGGCCCCAACCTTACAAGCCGCCTCATGCGCCTGGCGGGGCCTTGAATCAGTAAGCGCTCTCGCCCCAGAACGCCGTATCACGGATCATGTGGAGCAGGTTATATGCAAGACACCCGACGAGAAACCTTGCTTGATTAGCCTCAAACTCCACGCTCCGCGAGGTTCGTTTTGTCCCATCTAAGCGTGTTCTTCCCCTCTTTTATCCGGCTTTCAATCTCGGCACGCCCATTGTAAATCGTAACTACCTTGTGTGCTTCAATATTCGAGTTAGTCACAATGAAACCGACACGAGGGAAGAGTTCACCAATATGCCATTCTATTTTACAAATAACGCTTCGGGGCTTATCCCAACTTTCAGCCTGGTAATGGAACTCGATGACCCTCACCTGTACCCCGCCCTTTGGGGGACGACCGACGGGGCGCTTCAGGTGGGGCTGGATGTGCTTTTTGAGGCTGCTGTTGCTGGAAATCCGAATGAAGCAGGTGATTCGACGGTCTTCGCAAAATTCGTAGAGGTCAGGACCGGCAAATGCCGCATCGCCCCGGAGCCAGAACTTTTTGAACCAGGGTCGGTAACGATTGATCAGAGGCGAAATAAGATCGATGATGCCATCGGTTGAGTGCGCATTTCCGGGTCTCAGTCTTGCGCTCAAAAGGTCACCTTTGCCGAACAGAACAGAGGATGATAGCACATCTGCTCAAAGCAGCCATTGAAGGCGGCGCCCTCTTGTTTTCCGTGGACGGGGTCTTCAGTGGAATCAACATCGATGATGAGCCGCCGTTTGTTTCTGCGCCGAAGGAGGGTGCCGGCAGATCGGCTGACCATATCTTCCAGGGCTTTCAGCCCATTACCAGTTGCGAGGATGTTGTTCTCGAAGCGAGAGAGTGCGGATTGGCCGGCTCCACCTGGCGGGGCCTGGAGTTTGTTCCCGCCCCGTCGTGTCTAGTGGGGCTCACGCGAAAACTCCACAGCCCGCCCACCCACCCGCGAGGCGGTCATTGCAATCCTCATAGCCTGCCGCAACCTGATAGACTCTCTGGCGCAGCAGTTGGAGCAAGGAATGATCCGTATGTCGAGGCGATCTCAGATCATCAATTTGGGACGCCGCAGCACTAAGGATACTTAAAAAACCGCTGATCGATCTCCCTCATCAGAAGAAACCCGGTATCGGTGGTGATCTTTGCGCCCTGGAAATCAATGCTAATCGATCTGTCGAAAGCAGGGCGGATTGTTCCTTTTTGCGTTTCACCAACAACTGACATGCCGCTTCCCCTCCCTCTGATTACTTTGCCCCATGATATCAAACGGTTGGGATGAATGCAGCAAAAATCTCACCCTAACTGATGCATTATCCAGGTTAAAAGGCCTCGGTCACCGTTTGATAGTTTATTGCCGGTCGAGGGCGGCCGTAACAGTGTGATGAAAAAGGATTGGAATTCCCACATCAGGGCGAAAAACACTTTAGACCTCACCAAGGCGAGAGCCGGGGTCCAGTGGCTTTTGCTTTAAAATCAATTAGTTGGGAAACAGCCTGGATTCCAGTTTGCGCCGGAATGACGAAATCATTAGCAATTTTCAGACGTTTCTCCCGCCAGAGAACCCTTTTTCATCACCCTGTTAAGGTTCTCTCCCCGTGTCTGCGGGTCACGAGTCGTTTTTAACACCAGACGCGACTAATCCAGCAGCCATCTGGTCCTCCCATGCACCGAGCCGTCTTTTACCTCAACTATGATCTCATCATTTGTGAGCGACCCGAGCATAAGGTCTTCCCATTTTTTCAGCAGCCCAGATCAGCGTTTGCTCGATATAGTTTTCCCCCAATGCATGGACTTGCTGATCCGGAATGTATCGTCGAACGGCTTTCACAAACACTTTTTGAATGTCCATTCGCAATAAAATAAGCGGCCTTATCAGCGCGCGCGCGCGATACCTTCCTCAACTTGAGCGATTGCTTTGTCAACAAGTTCAAGTGCACGTTCTCGGTGACCGCCCTTGTTTCGTTCGGCGACCTCGAGTTCATGCCTCGCATTCCGAAGGGCGGCCAAAGCAGCGCGCATATGAGGCTGGTCCGCACGAGCTGTACCACATCCAAGGACGAACGCGCCGACGATCAACGAAATCATTACAACATTATAGATTAAGGTCCTGGGTCTGAGCATGTTGATCTCCTTTCTTCTTGGGAACAGCAGTGCATGGTCGGAACCGAGTAAATCAAACGCCGCCGCTGTTCGCCGATGACTGTGTGTGTGACCGGTTCCTGCTTTGCCCACGATATTGTATGATCTCTGTGTATTGGCAAAACGTGACAAGCCCTTCGGGTTTCCAACGCTCGGAAGGGTGCTCTATTCTGCGGGCGCCCGATACCGTCATGAACTCCCACATCGTGAAGTCGCCTCAATACATTATGCAAATATGGTTGAGAAGTCTTTTCTGATTTGCCTGGCACGTTGATCTTTGGTAAACGAGAAATAAAAGAGCAATCGTCGCATGGGCAGGGAAATTGCTTGGAGTCCCACCAGTTAGGATTTTTGAGAAGATGTGCGAGGAGTGCGGGCAGGAATTTCAGGTTTTTCGGAAATGAGGTGTATCTATGATTGCCGATTGGAGACACCTTAGCACGTTAGAGAAGATTTTCTCAAAAGCTCACAGACCGGTCTAATCGGCATTGCACTTGCGTGTTTTGATTGGGATACCGTATGATTCCATGGGTCTCGACGGTTTTCAAAAGCTTTCTCGGGTGGAGTCTGACCCCGAATGTGATTTGGCATCCGTTGGCGACCATTTTGACGAATTATTCAGGATAGAATCGTTGTAACACCGCCTTAAAATCCTTGTTAAGATAGGCGTGAGTCGAAAGCATCCGGGCATCCCGCAGGAACCCGGGTGTGGCATTTCGCACGTGAACCGGAACCGAAAATAGAAGGGATGAGTATGTTGAATGTTGTAGTGCTCCTTTTGTCAGTCTGTGCGATCTTTGCCCCTTTGAACCAGGGTTGGGGGGCAAGCGATGGGGCAATGAAGCTGCGCGCTCTTAACGGCCTCTCCGAGTTCACGCCTCCGGAGGCTTTTCTGAATGCCAATTTCGTCGCCGATGAAATCGAGCCGCAATACGTTTTCGGAAAGGTCAAAGACTTTTATAAGTCCCAGTCTTGTCCGGCGGTTTGGCTTATCGAAGACTGCCAAAGAGAGCGGATCAAAAATCAGCAGAACCTGTCCGGTCCCTTTGAATATACCCTCTATCTCGAAGAAGACTGCCCGGGGAAGGTGGTATATTACGTCTTTGTCGATCGCTCTCAGCCCAAAGCAGGCCAGTGGATGGAATGGCGCAGGGTGTTTCATAGAAGCAAGGCGCAGGAAGAATACGGGGCGGTCGACGCCTCTTTGGAACAGGCTGCCGGGAGCGGGTTCCCAGTAGACGCCGAGCTTCGATTCATCGAAATCGGAGGCGATCTGATTTTGAAAAAACCGGAGGATTTCCTGACAGGCGATCTTAAGATGAAGCCAGTATGCGACCTCAAGGGCGGCAATGCTGCCGGCAAGTGATGCCGGCTCGGTATTGCCGAACCTGGCCGCAAAAGACTAACTGAAATCCTCGAATAGAATTTCACTCTCGAGTTCGGAGGCCGCAAAATGGAAAAAAAAGACAGGTCCGAAGGTTTGACACGACGCGCCTTTATCAAAACCATTGGATTGGCGGGGATAGCTTCAAGCGGTCTGAATGTTGACAATGCCGCCGTTGGTTCGGAACCACCCGGGGCCGGGAAAGGCCCCTTGCCCAGGCGCCGGCTTGGAAAAACGGGCGTAGAAGTGCCGGTTCTGTCCCTCGGCGGGATGTTCGACACGATCAATAATCAGTCGGTCCTCAGACAGGCCCTCGACTGGGGCGTAAATTTCTGGGATACGGCTGAATTGTATGGAAATGGTTCGAGTGAGGAGGGATACGGGCGTTTTCTTACACGAAATCCCGATGCCAGGAAGCAACTGTTTATCGCCACAAAGCTGCACCATTACGAGCCCGAAGCCTTGACGGAGGGTCTGGACAAGTGCCTTAAAAGGCTCTGCACTGATTATGTGGATTTGTTTTACGTGCACTGCATAGATAATTTTAACGCGATAGCCGCTCCCAAACAATACAGGGAATGGGCTTCCGGAGCGAAAAAAGCCGGCAAAATCAAGCTCTTTGGGTTCAGCGCTCACACAAATATGGATGAGTGCATGCTGAGCGCAGCCAAAACGGATTGGATCGATGCGATAATGTTCAGTTATAATTTTCGGATAATGCACACGCCGAAGATGGAGGAAGCCGTTGCCGCATGCGCAGATAAAGGAATCGGGCTCGTGGCCATTAAGACGCAGGGAGGCGGACAGATACAGACGGACAGCGAAGCCGAACTGCAACTTGCGGGACGATTTCTCGAACGCGGTTTTACCGATAAGCAGGCCAAGCTCAAAGCTGTACTCGAAAATCCAAACATTGCGAGCATCTGCTCCCAGATGCCCAGCCTTAGGGTTCTTGCGGCCAACGTAGCGGCGGCGAGGGACCAGACGGGCCTTACGCGAAGCGACTTCGAGCTGCTGGAAAGATTTGCGGCTGAAACTCGAGAAAGCTACTGCGCCGGGTGCGGCCGTATCTGCTATGAGGCGGTCGGGGGAGCGGTACCTGTCAGCGACATAATGAGGTGCCTGATGTATTACCGCGACTATGGCGAACGCGACCTCGCGTGTGAGGTTTTCGCCGGTTTACCGCACCAGGCCAGGGCGATCTTTACGCAAATAGATTATTCAAGGGCAGAGGAGGCTTGCCCTCAGAAACTTGCAATATCGAAGCTCATGCGGGATGCTTCGAAGACTTTGGTCTAAGAGGCCAGTGAAAAAGCGTGGAGATTAGGGGGAACATGCCCGGGCATGCGGCCCTTCGGTTCAGAAGCTGCGCAGATACGCACCGGCGTTCGCCTCTCAATTACGGCCGTAAACCTTTTCATATATTTAATACCGAAAGGACAAAGATTCGTTATCGTTCACCGGGATGTGTCATCTGACAAGTGAGGGCAACGGTTCCCGCAGAAGAATGCGGCCATGAGATGGCAGAGAAACTGGAAAGCATTCCTCTGTTGCATTTGGAGAGTGCGGCCATGAGTTCCGGTTATTTCGGAAATCAGATGTGTCCGTGATGGCCGAATGGAGACGACCTGGCACAATAACGAAAATTTTCTACATAGGCGGCCCGATAAGTTTTCTGGGTTTGGCCCTTACGATCTTAACCGGGATGACCAGCATTGGCGCCGAATGGGAACTCCTCAAGCGGTGCCCAGTGTACATGCGACCCAAGCATGGATATACCGGAGCCTCTTACTGAACAGAAGCCGGAAGTAGCCGGTAGATCCTGATCAAAACCTTTCATCCCGGCTTCCAACCCTTACCCTATTCACGTTTTCACCCTAAAACTTATCAATTGAAAAAGTGGTTTTCGGAACTCGAGCCAGCATCGAGCAGAGGGGCTATCAACTATGGGGAAAGAGGTGTGTCTGAAACTGCCAAAACCAGCCTCATTCGCGTACTCCTTGCATGGTTGATTGCGAGACTGTATAGTTTTGTGGGCTGTGGGTTGTTCAAGAAGTTTTTTCTGGCAGAATCCAACCCAAAAATGTGGTTTGGATACATAGCGCATAATTTGATCCATTATTCCGGTTAGAGGCAGTTTCTATTGAAAGATCTTTTGATAAGAAGATTCCAGAAGATGCCCCCGCTGTTGCTCCAGAGTGATTCTATCGGATACATACCCGGATCGAATCCGGAAGGCATCCCGCGAACGCCCCGTCTCTGGTCATAGACAGGTCATGGAAAGCGTCAAGAATGAGCGGTAGCCTTGCGTGCTACGCGCTCGCACTTCGCTAAGGGATGCCGGGCAAGCACACTTTACAAAGTGAAGCAGGGCGAAGCCGCGCGAAGCGAGACCTTGAGACCATTTTCATTTCACCTTCCGATGCGCTTAACATTTGGCTTGCCTTCAAACCCACCACGTGTAATGTCTATGTGTTCTGCATGGCTGCGCACGGTCGCCGCTCTTATCATGTCAGGCGCATTTTTTTTCGAGCAAGGCATCCCGCTGACTGCCCCGTCTCTGGTCATAGACAGGTCAGGGAAAGCGTCAAGAATGAGCGGGATGCCTTCCGCGCTACGCGAAGCACCTTCCGCCTAAAGGCGGTAATTTGATCTTCCGCCTAAAGGCGGTAAAAGGAATGACCAGATTAAGACCAGATTATCGCTAAGGCATGTCCGAGAGAGCATTTCACCAAATCATCGCTTAGTGTTGTTAACAAGTCTGTCATACGAGGTATTATATAAGTCTATCATACGAGGAGGATTACGATGCCTGTAGCAAAATTAGACACGTTTCGAGAGGATGTACGTGAATTCCTGAAAATTGCAGCGGGGATTCAGGCTAAGGTCACCATGGAGTACGTAATGAATAAGGCGCCGGAAATAGCGACAATCTGGCCGAAGGTAGTCGAGAATAACGAGAAATTGTTTAAGGGCGAAGCGACCTTCAATGATTTGTGGACGGTAATTACCAGGGAAGAGATGTTGGCTCTGGCAGGCATGTTGCGTCATGTGTTCGAGCAAACTGCAACGATGAGGATGGAACAAAACCCGCTTCCGCAAGGTGTCAGGATTGAAAGTGTGGACGCCGATGGGGTACCAGCCGAGTGGCAAATCGTTCCTGGAGCGACTGAAGAAAAGGTACTGTTGTACTTACACGGCGGTGGCTTCATTCTAGGGTCCGCATATAGCCTTCGCCCCTTGACGGTCGCGCTTGGCAATGCTACGGGAATGCAGGTACTAAGTATAAACTACCGACTCGCTCCTGAGCATCCTTTTCCAGCCAGCCTTGAGGATTGCACGAAGGCCTACCAGTGGCTATTGCGTCAGGGCTTCAAGCCGTCGAATATCGTAATCGCCGGCGACTCCGCTGGAGGGAACCTCACTTTGGCGACCATCCTCAAACTTCGTGACAAGGGAATCCCTTCCCCCAAAGGTGCGGTATGTTTTTCTCCTAAGACCAGCCCCGGTATTTCATCTCTTTCTCGTGGAGAAACTGATCCCATACTCGCCGACCTTGGCATTTTCTGGTGGCCCGCCGCATACTTGGGAATAGAGAATCCTGCGGAAATCAAAAACCCCCTGGTTTCCCCACTTTTTGGTGATCTCCGAGGATTTCCGCCGTTGCTCGTCCAGGCAACGCCGCCCGAATTATTATTTGAAGATGCGCGGCAATTTGTCGAAAAAGTGAATGCGGCGGGGGGTGACGCGACCATGGAGACATGGGATTGCATGGTCCACGTTTGGCAACTCTTCTTTTTAGGCGTGTTTCCAGAAGCCCAGGAGGCCATAGATAAGGTTGGCGAATGGGTCAAGAAACTTTAATGCACTGAACAGTGAGCGGTTAAGAGTGAACGGAGAGAAAACGGGCTTCGCAGTGAACGGGCGGCCTATTTCGCGTTAAGGGCAGTGGACGAGGCAAAAAATGCCCTTCGAGATTAGTTGGTGGTCAGGTTGATGCATTATGCGGAATAATGAGAGTTCAGTGGCAGTCGTCCACTATGATTTCGTGTCAATATCTGGTAATATGCATGAATTCTGGTGCAATGTGGCCGCTGATCCGTGGTGACATTGGATTTAATCCGACCCATGAAGATATGAGATCCAATCAAAATGCTCCACTTCGAACTTGGTACAATACCGGTAGCCGGCAGCGAAAATATCGACATCCCGCCGGGAACGTTGGCAAGCATCTTGAGGCAGGCCGGCCTGAGCAGGTGGAGGAGTACCATGAATTATATGGTGGTCATTGAGAAGGGTAAGGCAAGCTACGGCGCTCATGTTCCCGATCTCCCAGGCTGTATCGCCGTCGGACAAAGCCGTGAGGAAGTTCTCGGATTGATAAGGGAAGCGATTGAACTCCATATTGAGGGGCAGAGACAGGCCAGCGAACCTGTTCCCATGCCCTCATCAGTGAGCGAATATGTTGATGTCGATGCTGCCTTACGATAGATGTCTTTGTGAAAACATCTGATATAGACAACCTTCATATAACCATTGATAAAGAAGGGGCTCGTGCCTACTCAAAGGTCAGCTATCCCTTGCGATACGGCCGCTTCGCTGAGATAAAGACACCTGAATATGTCTTTCAGTTTAACCTTAATGGGGAATTGAAATTCATCAATGGCAGGGGCGAAGGCTGGCCAGACTGTTCCGAATGGCTCAAGAGAACCGTAACCGATGACTGGGTATACTATTCAGCAGGTGGTTACGATGGCCCTTATGATTGTTTCGGCGAATATTATGTCCCGTGCCTGTCATACCCCAGCAACAATATCAATTCAAGCGATCCCTTCAATGACAAAGCTGTAATATCCGCGATTGAAGCCTGGGGCCGATTGCATAAGCATTTGACGGAATTAAATTCGAGTTCCCTTCCCAAAAGAATTAGGGAATTTCTTGATCTTGTAATATTAAACTCACCAGCTGAACTCCGTAAGAGGTCAGGCAAAATATATGAGATAATCGGAGACAATATAACAGTTCTTCCCCCTGATACCAGGCATGTGGATTATGATGTAATCCTGAATCCGTGAGCTCAAATTGAGCCAGGTTACTTATCAAACTTTTGGGATTCATTTTTTTGCCTAAACGCAGCGCGAAGGCAAAAAATTACAGAACTGGCGGCTTAATGGGCGATAATTACTCC
>JBEKTT010000085.1:0-18352 GCA_049515795.1 Syntrophobacteraceae bacterium | reverse complement strand
GCTATTTAGTTTCCAAAGAGCACGCCCCCCCCAAATTTTCCGGGGACTTTTTAACATATACGACACCCACTCTCATGTCAACCGCTTTCTTGGGCGCCTCGACCTCGATACAACCTTTCGGCTCTACCGGAGATCCATCCACAAATCCACACTTGAAACTACCCCGCCCCGAATTTTTTGAGCAAAAGCCGTCCCACGCCGCCAATCAAGGAAGCAACTGTCATGCTCGCTCTAAATCGTCGAGGATTTTAAAAGATCAGGCTAAACCCAAAGAAGAGATCGAAGACGGGCCGACATAAACTATAGGCACTCAACAGGGGATTGTCACCCCGAACTCTCCACACGCCCACCCAAAAGGCAAGGCGCATATCTAGCCCATCGCACAGACTGAGTCAACGGAGAAAATAATCGAATCACAAAATATTTCACGCGGAGACGCGTTTTTTTGTTCTCGAAAAACGCAGAGAAAAGCATCATTAGACACGGATGGACACGGAGGAAAACGGAGGAAAACACATTGAAGAATTTCGAATCAAGGGATTTAAGAATTAATTGCTAAATTCCCAAATTCCTAAATGCCTGAATTCCTCTTCCGTCCACGGCAAACAGGCCCAGGACCAGCGTAGAGTTCTTACCCAGAGGGCACCAAAAATGCTCATTTCTGGAAAAATTGACCTTTGAATAGCGAAATGTTAGCTTGGTCGAGCCTCGTTTGGGCGTTCGGGACCAGTGCAACCCTCGGATGAGACTTACAGGACGGGGAAGGAACCGGCGGGGGCGATCTGATACCCGGGGTTTGAATCCGAGGCCCGGGAGCAAATCTTAAGCAAAGGGCAAATACACCGGGAGAATTCAGATGGGACCTGAAAAACGTGTTCTCATTGTCGGCGGGGTTGCCGGGGGCGCTTCTTGCGCAGCGCGAGCCAGAAGGGTCTCGGAAAAATCCGAGATCATTTTGTTCGAAAAAGGACCTTTCGTATCTTTTGCGAATTGCGGCTTGCCTTTCCACATCGGGGAAGTAATCCCAAAAGAAGAATCGCTTCTGGTCGCAACCCCCGGTCTGTTCAAGAAGCGCTTCAAGATCGACGTGCGCCTCAACTCGGAGGTCATATCGATAGATAGGGCGAAAAGCGAAATCCAGGTCAAGGAGCTTGCATCGGGCCGGGTTTATTCAGAAAAATACGATGCACTGGTTTTGTCTCCGGGCGCCTCCCCGGTTAAGCCTCCCATTGCGGGAGCAGACCTTCCGGGGATCTTTACCCTGAGAAGCATTCCGGATGCCAGGGAGATCAAGCAATGCCTGGCTGCGGGCTCGAAGAGCGCACTTATTGTCGGGGGCGGTTTCATCGGCCTCGAAATGGCCGAAAACCTGGTGAAGCTCGGACAGAGCGTCACTGTAGTCGAAGCACAGCCTCAGGTAATGCCCGCCCTGGATCCTGAAATGGTTTCCCCTGCGCATGACGAACTCAGGCGGCGCGGAGTTTCGCTGCACCTCGGAGATTCGGTTATCGGGTTCGACCCAATGCTGGAGGGCGGTCTTCGCGCCAGTCTTGCTTCCGGACAAGTGGTAAGGGCCGATATCGTCATTTTTTCCGTCGGCGTGCGGCCTGAGACAAAACTTGCCAGGGACGCAGGGTTGGAGATCGGCGAACTGGGCGGTATAAGGGTCGATGACCGGATGCTTACCAGCGATCCCCGGATTTGGGCGGTGGGGGATGCCGTCGAGGTCCGGGACGTCATAACGGGCCGGTGGACTCTGGCTCCTCTCGCGGGGCCGGCAAACCGCCAGGGGCGGATCGCCGCGGACGTAATCCATGGAAGGGACAGAAGATTTAGAGGAGTTCAGGCGACGGCCGTTTGCGGGCTTTTCGACCTGACGATCGCATCCACCGGACCCAGCGAAAAGACTCTGAAGAGGCTGGGTCTGTGGCGCGAAGACTACGACAAGATATACCTCCACCCGGTACACCGTGCGGGGTACTACCCCGGTGCCAAAACCATCTTCCTGAAGCTGATCTTCTCCAAAAACGACGGACGGATTATGGGATGCCAGGCAATTGGGGAGGCGGGTGTTGAAAAACGGGTCGACGTCATTTCCGTGACCATCCAGAACAACGGAACCGTCTTCGATCTAGAGGAAGCCGAACTCTGTTACGCACCTCAATTCGGCTCCGCAAAAGACCCGGTAAATCTTGCGGGGATGATCGCGGCAAACGTGGTTCGGGGAGATGCCCAACTTGCCCAGTGGGAGGACGTCGATTCCACCGAGGCCCTCATACTCGACGTTCGAGAACCTTCGGAATTCGAAAAGGGGCATCTGGAAAAGGCCGTAAACATTCCGCTGCCCGAGCTTCGGGCCAGATTGGACGAATTGCCCCGGGATTGCGAAATCTGGGCCTATTGCAGATCCGGGCAAAGGTCCTACTATGCGGTGAGGGTCCTATCGCAATACGGGTTTGACGCAAAAAACATTACGGGAGGATTTCTGACGCACCTGCTTACGAAAGACCGGGAGTAGAGGCAGCAGCCTTATCCAATTAATATTCTCCAAACCGATTTTGTCTTACAGGCAGACGGATGATGAATGTCGAGCCTTTTCCCTTCTCGCTCTCAGCTATGATGGTTCCCCCATGGCGCTCAACAATTTCGCGGCATATGGCAAGCCCCATTCCGGTTCCATCATATTTGCTGCGGCCATGCAATCTCTGGAAAGGTTTGAAAATAAGTTCGGCAAACTGCGGATCAAATCCAGTGCCGTTGTCTTTTACAAAAAGCTCACATATCCCCCGCCCGTTTAACCTGCCATAAACTTTGATACGAGGAGTCCCGGCGCACCGGAATTTCAGAGCGTTACCAATTAGATTCTGGAAGAGCCGTAACATCTGACTTTCATCCGCCTCTATGGCCGGCATGTTTTCGATGTCAACCAGAGCGCCTGTATTTTTGATTGATGCTTCGAAGACATCCGATGCCTTTGACGGCATTGACTTCTCCGCCGCCTCGTAGAGGCTCAGGCAGACTTTGCGGCCCTCACCTCCGGTCTTCCGTGTCCGCCCGGTCTTGGCGGACGTGGGAACCAGACGGCGTGAACATCCTGCGGAGAATTTCCTGTTGCCTCCGCCACCTCTTAGTGATAATTTCCATACCCTCCACAGCTCGCAAAATTTAGAACTCAAAGGGGAGCTGCCGTCTATGCCCTGGTATCACAATTACGCAGCCCTGGACAACAGCCTTGGCCTAACCGCTTTTGTCGTATCGATCCCTATATTCTTTTTATTCTGGGCGCTGGCGGTAAAGCGCATGAAAGGGCATGTGGCCGGGGTGTTGACCCTGCTGCTGACCCTGGTTATCGTAATCCTTACTTACAGCATGCCTGTGGGGATCGCGGTATCGGCGGCGGCCCTGGGTATGATCACCGGCTTGTTTCCTATCGGGTGGATTATTTTGACGGCAGTGTTCTTTTATAATCTGACGGTAGAAGCCGGGCAGTTCGAAGTTCTGAAGAGCTCGATTTCCGCGCTGTCGACCGACCGGCGGCTCCAGGCGTTGCTTATCGCGTTTTGCTTTTCGGCTTTCATGGAAGGGGTATCTGGACAGGGAGCGCCGGTAGCGGTTGCTGCCGCCATGCTGATTGGTTTGGGCTTTCCCGCCTTGCCGGCAGCCGTGATCTGCCTGGTCGCAAACACTCCCCCCGTGCCCTTCGGCCCGGTGGGCGTGCCAACCAACATGATGGTTACGGTCACCAAGATTAATGCGTCGGTGATGACCAAGGCCATCGGGATCGACATGACGATAACCGCCCTCATCATTCCCGTTTTCCTGTTGGTCGTTATGGCAGGCTGGAAGAAGGCGATGGAAGTAATGCCGGCTGCCATGGTGGCCGGGATCAGTTATGCGATCACCAATATGATCGTTTGCTATCGCTTGGGCATGGAACTTCCTGCCATCATCTCTTCCTTTGTTTCGATGATGGTCCTGACGGTTTTCCTGAAATTCTGGAAGCCCGATTCCATCTGGCGTTTTCCAGGGGAACCCGTGGTCAGACAGGAGCTGGAGAAGAAGTACACTACAGCTCAAGTCGTGAAAGCCTGGTCTCCGTTCGTGATTTTGATGGCCATCATGGGGTTATGGGGAATTCCGTCATTTAAGAACTGGATTGTCAACGAACTTCACTGGATCGTCATCATTTCTCAATGGCCCGGCTTGCACGGCCTGGTTTATACCACGGTGCCCGGGGCTAAACCGGCGCTGTATGGGGCCAGCTATCGGTGGGAATTCTTTACCGCTCCGGGAACAGCCATGTTTATTTTGTCTTTGGTCGCCATGGTGATCCTGGGGATCAGTCCGTCCCGCGGCGTGAAGGTATTCGTGGCAACGTTCAAACAACTGCGTTTCGCCCTGATTACTCTTTCTTCGGTTATCGGTATCGGGTTCCTGGCAAATTACTCGGGCATGTCCTATACCCTGGGTTTGACCTGCGCCACCTATACGGGGATGCTGTTCCCAATCTTCTCTCCGATCATCGGATGGCTGGGAGTTTTCCTGACCGGATCGGTTACGTCCTCTGCCGCTTTGTTCGGTAAGCTCCAGCAAGTGACCGCCATTCAAATCAACATCAATCCTGTGTTGACCACTTCGGCCAATCTGTTCGGTGGCGTCATGGGCAAGCTGATTTCGCCCCAATCGATCGCGGTCGCATGTGCGGCTACGGGGCTGGTGGGAAGGGAGCCGGACATCTTCCGCAAGACGATTAAGTATTCGGTCATGCTCCTGGGCATTACGATCGTCCTGGTATCGCTGCAGGCATACGTAGTTCCGGGCGTTGTGCCTCGGGATACGATGGCCCTCATTCCCTAGGCAAATGGCGGATCTGTCCTAACCAAACCAAGCAGGATTTCTTGGGCGGCAGGGCCTACACCCAGGTCTTCAGTGCACGTCACGGTTCTACAATGGCTCAGAAATAACGCCAAAACGCCAGGCTGCAGATGGCGTGCAGGGTAATGGATTGCAGCTCACAATCGAAAAACTTGTATATGGTGGCGATGGTTTGGCGCGTGGCCCTGCTGGGGAACAACACGCAGGGATAGGCCCATTTTGGCCGGAACCACACCTTGACAGCCGGCAATAAAAGCACCGTAAATGATCGGATTGAAGGACGACGGGTCATGATTCGTGAAGACATTCTGCGGAAATTCCCGGAACTTTTCGGGACCAAGAGGGTGAACGGGCGAGAAGTCAATGTAGAACACACGATCGCCACGCTTACTCGCGAGTTGAATCCTGAGATCGCTGCCGCACTAACTGCGCGCCGCGCACTGTTAAACTCCCCCGAACCGGTCGGCAAAAAATATGCCTGGCCGAAATGGGACGACACGTTCCCAGATCCCGTTACGGGCCGGTCCTGGACCTTTCGTCAGATCGTGCAGGGCTTGATCGATAACTTTTGGGGGCGAGAGAGCGAGTGGCGCTGGCGCCTTAACGACGAGGCGCCCATCCCGAAGGACGCTCATCCATTGATGAATCCGGGGTTGGAACTCACCGGACCGTGGCATCCGCTGGACATGGCATTCAATGCCCTTAATAGTCCCGCTCCCATGAATATGCCGGACTTCGAGGACGCGTCGCCGCCGCACTTTCAGCCGGACGGCACGCCCGCCGATCGGCCGGTCGGCGTGTTCGCCGCCATGAAAAATGCCCGGGATATCTTCGACGGGCGTTGGGCCGGCCGCGTCTATGAGGTGACCAAGAAAGGAAAAACGCGCACCTACAAGATCGACAGGCCGCCAGAGAACTGGCCGACCCTGTTTGTTCGACCCCCAAGCATCCACGTGCGATACGACCATGTCAGGGTCGATGGTAAACCTGCGCCCGGCATCATTGCCGTTGCAGTCCTCTGGGCATTTAATAATTACGATTCGCTCAAGAGCGCGGGCACGGGCGTCTACTACTACATCCCGAAGATTCAAACTCCGCAGGAAGCAGCAATAGTAGAGAAGCTGCTGGCGCGGATTGAGGCAACCATCGGTGCCGCTCCGGGCACTCTCAAGATCAAGATGCTGTATGAAGAAGGAAATGCCGGGCGATCCCTTGCCGCGATTGCCTGGGTGTTGCGGCGCCGTCTGCTGGGAACCAACGTCGGCCGCTGGGATTACCTTGGCAGCCTGATCGAGATGTGGAAGGACGATCCGCAGGGGGTGTTTCCCGATCCGCAATCCATCGGCATGGCCTCGCCGAACATGATTGCCTATCAACGTTACAACGCCCTCATTATGTTGATGTCCGGCATGAAAAATAATGAACTAAGTACGGCGGCGCCTATCGGCGGAATGGCCGCGGTAATGATTTACCCGCCAAGCGACGTGTATGGACGTTCGCGGTCCAACCCGGTGGCGCTGCGTGGGATAGCCATAGATAAGCTGCGGGAGCGCATTCTGGGTCTGATCTTCGTGCCTGACCAGCCGTTGCCTGTAGGGCAGAACCCCACGCTGGACGACGTCCTTGCCAACCGTGTGAAAGGAAGGCTCTACGATACTTACCGGCAGAGCTGGGTCGCGAGCCCCGAAGATGCTTACGTTGCCGCCGGCAATACACCGTTGCGAGCGCCCGTGGCACAGCTTCAGTCCATTCTCGATGCACCTCGGGAAACCGTAGACGTGAAAGGCAAGCCAATACCGACGGTGGCAAGTGGTCTTAGCGACGCAGAGCGGCAACTGCTGCAATCCCGTGGCTTATTGAATGCGCAGGGCAGGATTACGCCTTGGGTCATCACTAGGGACGCGCTGGATTCACCGGAAAAACTTTTCACTACGGAACTATGGGAATCCATCTATGCGGTGCCGAAGGGTGATGTGACCATTGAGCGCATCCAGCACGCGTTCTACATGGCTGCTAACTACGGTTTTCAAATTCTCAACGGCAACTTCGCGGCGGCGATCGACGATTATGAGCTTAAGCTGCGGTTCATGAACGATCTTGCAACGTACCGAATCGATGTTTCGTGGCTGTGGACGCTTGTCCGGCACCAGGCTGCCATCACCAGGGATGGCTGGCTCAAGCGGCCGGCGCTCACGGAAGATGGCGTCGAACCGGTAGTCAACGATCTCCTGATCAAGGCCGGTACCCACTTTACCCGCGAGTTGTTCGACAAGGTATGGGATTATCATAACGAATGGACAACGGAATTTTTCGCCGAATTGGACCGCCTCGGCGATGAAGGCCGTTTCGACCGCAGTAAAGCGCCGGTCATTATGGAGCTTTTGAAACGGCAACTGATTTCGCCGCGCTACATCCAGCACAGCGCCCGTGTGCTGTTTGTCGTGGCGGAAGCGAGCGAGCAGGAGCGCGCGCAGATCCTGGAGGCGATCTTCGATCTCTCCCGGGAAGAAATCGTGGAACGGGTGGAAGCAGGCAAGCTTGGCAAGAAAGCCCTGGCAGCGCACGACTATGTTTATGAT
This sequence comes from Syntrophobacteraceae bacterium, assembly GCA_049515795.1. Classification (GTDB taxonomy): domain Bacteria; phylum Desulfobacterota; class Syntrophobacteria; order Syntrophobacterales; family Syntrophobacteraceae; genus SbD1. Next base: position 10,898 of record JBEKTT010000085.1, on the reverse strand, counting down.
GTCTTCCCGGACACGGCAGGGAACTAGGTAGTGTCCATCCGGAAATGCCGAGACAAATTCCACGCCCCGCGAGGTTTCTGTTCGGAAAGGAGGCATCTTTCGTCCTGGCAAGGAAATCGAGGGATTGCGCGGAGGCGTACATAATCTGGTCATTCCTCTTACCGGCTTTAGCCCATTGCCGTCAACTTTAGCGGATGTGTCGGGGTGAAACTGCTTGCTTTAATGTCAGGCGGCTGTAAGGCTCTATGTGGTGCTTTTATCTCCACGTTCCGCGAGATACCCAGGGCAGGCTCGGCAGAACCTTCGTGCTTTTCGCGTCCTGGTGAGAAAATCATTCTAAGTTAGCAACCACGAAGAGGGAGCGCAGCGGGGTGAAGAACACCAAGGAGGCACGAGGAAAGGGTGCGGCAGACGAATGTTCTGCCTGCTAACTCTTAAGTTGACGGCTATGGGCTTTAGCCGGAAGAGGTACCGCCTCGCGGAGCGTCGAGATCGGTGATTGAGCCCGCCGAATCCTCTGCGGCCACCCGCCTCGCGGAGCGTCGAGATATCGGCTGGCGGTCCCACCGCCAGGGCGGAAAGGGACCCTTTCTGGACGGAAACTAGGGACTTCACAGATTTGCTGAGCCATGCCGCAGAAACTGAAAGACCGGCATGAAGATGCTCTGCGAGGAATACCGGCAGGGGCAATCTGTGAACGGCCACAAAGATCCCATGGTATCCATTGTCGGGGTATTCATGCGTTACAACACAGGCGCTCACCGGAAAAATTAAGAGAGCAGACTAGAGTATCGGAAACTCAACCCTCCTTGCCAACTCCGAAAGAGTCCAGTTTGGGGATTCGGTAAAGAAATGATTCGAAAACGGCGAATATTTTGGCGCCTTCATTTCTCAAGAGCAAGGAGAGCTATCAGGAGTTCTCCTCTTACAACGTCGCTCTTCAGCGGGTGCGGCTTTTTACGATCCGCTGTAAGAGCTTGGTAATGTGGTCTTTGGGATTGGATTTCTGCCAATACCTCTTGCCATCAGCTTGAGAGCTTCATTTTCAATTCCTCGTACACCACACGTACCTTCTTGTAAGCCGACACCATGGAGTCCATCCGGGAGTCAAGGCGTTCGATGGCAAGTCCAACGCGAAGCTTTATATCGCGCTCGGGATCGTCCTTTGCGATCCCGTGCCGCCTTCCTATCTCATCAAGCGCACGCTCAAGCTCTTCACCAAAGAGCGGTGGGGCAGATGCCGCAGGATCGATGGCGGCCGCCCATGGCGCCATCACCGCTCGCAGGTCTGAAATGAGACCGCGACGGTAGACTTGGGTATGAATCTCCCGGGGCACTAGGGAATCTTCTGGATTCGAGGACAAGGACTGCTCGTTACAGACGAGAAACTCGACTATCGACTGTACGAAGCCTCCGAAAACACTGTTAGCGGCACGATCGAGATGGCTCAGTAGATCAACTCGGTCTCTGGCAGTGAATCGGAGATCACCCTCGATGCGGCCGACCAGCCCGTGAATCTCTTGTTCGGAATCGACGTTGGTAAGCTCGGCGCGGTACTTTTTAAATGAGCTTTCATATTCTTCGTAGATCTGTAGGAACTTGGCAAAAGCCGGCTCCACAATCTCCTCAAGCTGCTTATTCTTAGTCATCCCTTCGGCGTTCCACATGCGCTGAATCCATTCGCACAAAGCAGCAACCGCCCGTTCGCCCAATGACTTACCGAAACCTTCAGCGAATTTGTCGACAACCAGAATCATTATTTGCCCTCTCTTGTCTCAAAGACTGTCCACCGGACTGCGCACGCATGCTGGTCTCCGTTGGAGGACATGGACGTACATCGCGGGCGTCTAGCTACAGCCAAGAAGATACCGCGTGCCAGGATACGGCCATATAATGGCGACGTCAAGCCGGAGAGTGTCCTCATATGGTTTTATTTGAGACAGCTTGCCAACAGGTTGATTTTGGGATGTTTCAAGATGTGATTTGTATAATAGAACCTCATCTGAATGTTTTCTCTTGGTTTTGCATGGCTGCACGCGCCTAAAGTCCAGCTCCAAACGCGCATATTCTTCTTTACCTCTCCTCCTCAGGGGCTCGCCTCGCGGAGCGTCGAGATTTTAATCAGCACGCTTTGCCGGGCGGAGGGGTGGGTCAATGCATTTGAATTAATGAATTGAGCGATTTAGGCATTAAGGGATTCGAGAAATGATCAATTGAGGGATTCGAGAAATGATCAATTGAGGGATTTAGGAATTGAGGCATTGAAAAATCCCCAAATCCTTAAATCCCCTAATTCCTGAATCCTTAAATCAACAACATTGGCGAGGCGGGCGGCCTATTTAATGTCCTTTTCGACCGGATAATCCGCCTCCATCCAGGCCTTTATGCCGCCCGGGCAGCGATAGACGTTCGTATAGCCCAGCTTTACCGCCCACATTGCCGCGTTGTGGCTGCGGCCGCATTTTGTGAACCCGCAATAGAAGACGATCTTACGACTCTTGTCCGGGCCGAGGAGTTTCTCGAGGGCCGCTTTTTTTGCCTCATCCAATTGGGACATTTCTTCTACAGGAAATTCGATCTGAAGCGCGGTGGGAATATGGTTCTTCTTATAGCTGTCTTCGAGGGGCATAGTGTCGACTATGAGCATTGGCTCTTTCTTATCTATCCACGCCTTCAATTCCTCTGTGGTCACAATGCCGTAGCCGCCATTTTTGACCTGATTTGCGAACTGAACCGCAAGCTTTTCGGTCTCCGTTTCTTTGCTGCCCCATTCGAGTGCATAAGCGGCCGTGCTTATGCTGCAGGCCATAATCCAGCCAAGGACAAGATAGATGAGTTTTTCCCGTTTAATCATCTCTACTCCTTTCGTTGGGCGTTTCCGTCCGGAAAGAGTCCTTTTCCGCCCTGGGGCTTGGGAACCGGGACCGCCAGCCGATATCTCGACGCTCCGCGAGGCGGGTGGCCGCAGAGGCTTCGGCGGGCTCAATCACCGATCTCGACGCTCCGCGAGGCGGTACCGCGATGTACGCCTCCGCGCAACCCCTCGACTTCCTTGCCAGGACAAAAAATGCCTCCTTTCCGGATCGGAAACTGCTAGTCTCTTATCCAGTGTTTCCGGATGGAGACTCTTTAGTTGTTGTGGAATCCATATTCTGCGCAAAGCGATTGTGAATCCGTTGGCACGCCATGAGATAAAACGAAACTGCCATTAAACCCAGGTCCCTCAGAAAGGCTGTAAGAAGGCTGTTCCTTGCATGGATTTCCAACTGGGAAAAACAGCCGCAGTCTACATCGAGATTCTTCGAGATTGCGTATCCCAGGACTAAAAGAAAGCATGTCAGAAGCCCACAAATGGCCGCAAGGCTCCCACGAACGTTTAACCAAAGGCAGAGACCTGCCAGAAGTTCAATAGCAGGAAGGCCTATTGCCGCAGGAACGAGCAGTTGCTCCAGAAGCAGGCCGTAGGCGGAAATGATGCGGGCAAAGGCGCGTGGGTCAACAAGCTTGGCGCCTCCGGCAATAAGAAAGACTCCGCCGAGCAGGAGGCGCATAAGACAGCAAAGCCAGGGGGAATGAAAAAGCAATGTCCGAAGCAATGTCAAGGCAGACCCCAGAATATTAGAAATTTCGTACCGTTCACCTCAGGCGCAGAGACAAAACATCCTCACCACAGAGACACAGAGGACTCGGACTGAAGGGGGAAGCAAGAAGCGAGAAGCGATAAGCTTCTGCTCCCTGCTTCCTGCTTCCTGCTTCCTGATCTCAGTTTTTAAAGCGCCCAAGCCGCTCCGGTATGCCCATTTTTTTCATCACAGAGGCAGCGGCAGGCGGCACCAGGTGTTCCCATGCCTGACCTTCGGCCAGGCGTCTTCTGACTTCCCCTGCACTTATACCCTTCTGTTCGGCAGATTTTATCCAGAGCACTTCCACGTTCAGCCCCAGAGACTGAAACATATCAAGTTTCCTCTTTCCCCAATCGTCGTAAATAGTCAGATAAAAGACGGCATCGAGCGGGAGATAGAATCGATAGAGTTCTGGAAAATTTATAGGGAAGGGCACTATGGAAAACTCCGCAGGGTCCAGTCCGCTCACGAACATGACCTCCCGAATAATGCGGTAGCGCTCGAAATATGTGAGTGGATTAGCTTCCGCCGAACTCCGATCGGGATCGGCCGCATCGATCCTTGTGAGGGTGGGATCGGGGTTGGTGATTCCGATTACCAGTTGTCTGCACCGCTGCCTGGCAGCAAGTACATATTTCAGATGATCGAGATGGAAAACCTGAAAGCGGCCATGAACGACGCCAGTCTCTGTCATAATCATCCAGGAATCTTATAGAGGGTCCGAGTGTCTGTGGGCGAGAAAAATGCGCCTCAAGACGACGACGTTTGGATGCACTGCAAGATAGGTCAGCCCAACGAGCGGCGCCGGCGGCCAAAATAAGCTCGCCCACCCGCAAAGCACAATCACGCTTGTCCTTGTCCCCTTGCTTGCCAGTGTCGGCTTCCCCAACGGAATCCCGAGACTTTCAGCCCGAGCGGTAGTGTAGCTAATGAGGCTGCTGCCGGAAACCGCAAAAAACGCCATTACCAGCAACAAGGGGAGGGGCAATCCGGCAGGAAACCTTATGAGGTAGACAACCAGCCCGATCGTCAGGGCAGCGTCGGAGTAGCGGTCAAGAACCGAATCCAGGAAAGCCCCTCCCCTGCTCTGCATGCCGGTAAGCCTCGAGAATTGCCCGTCAACGCCGTCGAGCACCTGGGCGAAAGCAGCGAGAAATCCCGCAATCCACCCGCAACCGAGAGCGAAAACGACCCCGGCAAAAACCCCCATGGTCGTTGAAAGCAGCGTAATCATCCATGGACGCAGCCATTGCAGATTGATGAGTCGAGGGGTAAGACGCGCGGAAAGATTGATCTTGATCCATTTGAGGATAAATCTGTCCGACGGCTTTGTTTTCCATTCGTCATGCTGGACTGATTCAACCGGATTGAGCTTCATTATCCCGGCTTTCGAGATATTCACGAACTATTTTCAGGGTTGTCAGAAGAGGGGCTTCCTCCCGAAGCTCCAGGACCCACCAATTACATGAAAGCGAAGAGAGAAGGTCCAAGCGGCCCCGGACATCGTCCAGGCACACGGGGGGGACATGCAGGTCGTTGACTTCCTCGTGATAAACGTGCGCATTGAACGCGCGTTCGGGATGGGGCATGACGAAGTCTTCAAGGTCAAATATCCTGCACTGAACCGATTGACAGACTCGGGCATGACCGATATCAAGCGTAATACCGGCGTTAGTTTTTCGAACCAGTTTTTCGAAAAGCTGCGGCCTGCTCGACCAGCCTGAGGCAAGGTTTTCCAGGCAAAGGCGCACGCCGAGCTCTTGTGCATAGCTTACAAGTTCGGCCAGTCCGTTTATTGTACGATTCCAGGAGAGGCCTTCGGGCGATTTTCTTCCCAGTCCGAGGTGTACGGTCATAAACCGGCCCTCAAGCCTGGATATGACCCGGCAGGCTTTTTTGAATACTTCCATGGCCTCACCTGCCTTGAGATCGTCCTCATCGCCGAGATCGACACCCTTGAAAGCACAATGATACCGGACCTCGAGCCCCTTCAGGTTCGAAATATCCCGGAGAAGCCTCGTTTCTTCAATTTGATTTCGAGGAAGGCCCTCCAGTTTGATTGTCCAGTCGACACCGGTAAAACCGTGCTGCACTGCGGTCTGCCTGAGAGCGGCGGCATCGGGAATAAAATTGCAGATGGCGATCGTGGGCGAATTCATTCTATTGAAAACTCATTTCAACTGGAAAGCTGAAGCCGAATACGTGGCTTTCTTACCGCAGTGTGAGCCGATGAGCCCCATCTTGCCATTTCAAGGAAAGCCTCAATTCTCGTTCGCAACTGCTCCACATCAGAATTGGAATAATCCGTTTCCACGTGGAGAAACGGCAAACCGTGGTTCTTTTCCATAGAATCGCCGATTACCCGCGATTCTATATTATAAGTATGACAGCAATGCCAGGTAAGATCGACGACACCGTCAATTGCGTATTCACTTATCAGCCGGTCGAGCAGAGCCAGCCGTCCGGTGTTTGGGGTAATACACGAACAGGGAATTTGCAAATAACGGCGGGCAAGTGCCAGAAACGGGTCTTTTTCCTCCTCGTCCACCAGCAAATCCAGTCCTTTAACGCCCGTACAATTTTCGATACACACCACCGCCCCTCCGCATTCCTCGATTATGCGGAGCACCTTTTCGGAACCTTTTCCGATGGGGCAGCCCGTGAGAAGAACCCTCGGGGCATCGGGCTCGAAAGGTGAAAAACCACCGGCTGCAATAGCTTCCACCTCTGCGATGAATACCTGGAGAAGATCGAGATACTTTTCGGGGTAGACGAAGAAGCTCTTCGTCTCCATCACGGTCAGCATATCCAGCCCGGCAAGAGGAACGCGCTCAGCGGCCTGGAAACGGGAAATTTTCCTGATAAGTTTGCGTATTTTATTGTGGATTCGAATTTGAAACCTGAGATGGTCTCTGTTCATCCTCTGACCCGTGGACTGTTCGAGGAAGCTGCCGAGCCTAAGGATTTCCTCATACCAGAAGTGAAGAGCGTGCGGTTCAGCAGTAGAATAGGGCAGGTGCATAAGATGGAGAGGTTTGATGCACCCGAGAAACTCGTACATCTTTTTCTTGCCGTCACAGGTAGTCTCGCCGATCAAAAAATCGCTTGCCGAGAAAAACGGGCATGTATCGGTAACAGCATAGCCATAGCTCGATTTAATCAGCGGGCACAGGTTGGCAGGAAGGGTCCTCTCCGCATCGGAGATCGGTTTTTCCTTTTTGCCGCAAAGGCTGACTGGTATAGCTCCAGCGGCCCGCACAATCTCAACCGGTGCAAACAGGCAGTAAATGCCCGCCACTTTTTGCCCTTTATCCTGCAATTCGGAAACGTCGAGCAGAAAGCGCTCACCGGTATCTTGAAACTGTTCGAAACAATTTGGTTTCAGATGCAGTCTCCATTAGCCCTTGCCGCGGAGGACATCAAAAATCAAATCCGGACGGCAGCCTCATACTTTCCATAGAGCGCAGCACCGAGTGCGCCCACCATGTCCGGGTTATCGGGTACTGTCACAGACCGCCCCAGTTGCTCTTCGAGCAGTCTGACGACGCACGGATTGTGGGCGACGCCGCCCGCAAACACCACTGGTGCGGATACGCCGAGGCGCCCGAGCATCGCCGTAGTGCGCTGAACGATCGCCATGTGCAATCCCATGGCGATATTTTCCGGACGTTCTCCCCTGGCCATAAGAGAGGTGGCCTCGCTTTCGGCAAAAACGGTGCACATGCTGCTTATCTGTATCCGCCGGTCGGACCGGAGCGCAAATTCTCCGAATGATTCCAGCGGAATCTGCAGAGCTGTAGCCATGAATTCCAGGAACTTGCCGGTCCCGGCAGCGCACAGGTCATTCATCTCAAACTTCAACACTTTGCCACTTTCAGACAGGGAGATGACCTTTGTATCCTGCCCTCCGATATCGAGGACAGTTCTGGCTTCCGGATACAGGAATCGTGTGCCCAACGCGTACGCCTGTATCTCGGTGATCGTAGAGACATTCACCTGCCGGAAGAATTGGGCAAACAGCTTTCGGCCGTATCCGGTCGCTATTATCCGGCTGCCATTGATTCCCTCCATCAATTTTTGGCATTGACCCAGGGGATCGAAAGTGGTCGGAGTTTTCACCTGCCGCAAGGGACCGTCCGAGTTGAGCACAACCAGTTCTATGGACCGTGAACCGATATCGAAACCGGCAAAGGTTTCATTTTTTGATAGAGATTCCATGAGAATAGTGTCCTGAGTCATGAATTAGTTCCCTAATTAAGGGTAGGGTGGGCAAAAGCAGAGCGTTGCCCACCACTGATTGGTGGGCACATAAAACGTGCCCACCCTACGAAATTTATGCAATGAACTTGTGACTCACGACACTAGTGTAGCGTCAACTAAGTTCATATAGGTAAGGACCGTCAGCCCGTCATTCCGGCGAAGGCCGGAATCCAGCGTCTTTTCAGTTGGTTAACAGCACTGGACCCCGGCCTTCGCCGGGGTGACGATTCCTTGCAACATGTAATAACTTTGTTGACAACGTACTAGAATTCCATCAATGCGTCATCTCAACGAAAGCTTCGACGCGGGTCTTTAGCTGCTCCACATCCTCCATACTGTAATCCGTTTCGATGGCAAGCATCGGAATATTGGCCTTTGTGAGCGCCTTTTCCACTTTGTAAGCTTCCATGGCATAAGGTTGGCAGAACGACAGCGCGTAATGGATCACACCCTTTACATTCAGTTCCCGAGCCATCTTGACGATATTGTCCAACCGTTCCGTGTTTGGTGTAAAGCAGGCGCAGTCGATTCGCATATACCGGTCTACAATGGCGTCCAGCATGTTGTCGAGCGTCACCCCCCCTTCGTCGACCAAATCGCGCGTATTGCGAGTACCTATACAGGATTCTTCGCCAACGACAATTGCCCCTGAAGACTCGATTATATAGGGCAGCTTCCAATTGGGAACGGCCATGGGGCACCCTGAGAGCATCAACCTGGTGGTCCCTTCAGGGGCGATTCCGATGCCGCTTTTCACCCTTTCCTCCAGCTCGTCGCACAATTCTTCGATCTTCGCGGTGAATCGGACAGGATCATCATAGAAAGATATCTGGTTTATCAGGAGGGCATCTCTTCCTGAAATCGGCGCCGGGACAGCCGCACGCAGCCGGTTGAGCCGCTGGAGCACGCGACGGCGGTTGTTCAAAAGACGGATAGCTTCTTTGAGGCTGTCCGCTGTGATTTTGTTTCCCGTTGTTTCCTCGACCTGGCTCTTGAAGCGTTGGACTTCACTTTTCCACAGTTCCCGGTCACAGGCGTTTTTCATTTGCGGAATTTCCATCACGTAGACCGGAGAATACTCGGAAAAAATTTCGTAGGCCTTTTTCTTGCCGTCACAAGTGGTCTCTCCGACGATAAGATCGCATGATTCAATGTAGGGGCACATCTTTGAGAGCTTGAACCCGACAAATGATTTGATCAAGGCGCAGGTGTTTCGGGGGAGCACTTTTTCGGCTTGTGCGCTCCCGATTTCCGCCCCCGCGCACAGGCCGACCTGAATGCCCCCGGCCGCGAGCACTATTTCTTCGGGGACAAAGACGCAGAAGGTCCCGACAATCTTCTTTCCCAGGGCCTTTGCATCCTGAAGCTCCTTTATCCTGAGCCCGTGGACTTCTGAGAGCACGAAATCGAGATATTCCATACCCTTCAGCCGCCCCTGCTGGCTCATATATATGTCCCCGTAGAACTTCCCGAGCACTTCGAGCAACCCCGCATGGGCTTCCAGGTCAAGATTGAGTTTCTCCCACATTGCATCATAAGAACTCGACATATCATAACCTCCTGGTTGAGTTTTAGAGGGGTATATAAATTGATTTTTCCTATGTGTCAAATAGATAATTACGATCTATTTTTAGCAAATCATCGGAGCAGGCGGTGGGACCCGCCCACCCACCTGCGAGGTAAGTTCTCGATTTCCTTATACCGGATCGACATCATTGGCGGCAAATCATGCCAAGAGCAAGGCCAGAGATGAGATGAGAAGTGAAGGAGCAATGAGAAGGATTGCCACTTTCATCACAACAATGTTTTCGAACACCGGATCGAAACTCAGGACCCTGCCAATCTCGTCTCCCATGGCGGAGAAGAAGTGATGGACGTCCAATCGATAACACCTCCTTTTTTGCAAAGGCGTACTTGTTCCTACGCAGCTCATATGATGAGAATTATTGGGGAGGTTGATTTTAAATCCACATGAAACTACTTTTGGATTATAAGCGTTCAGGTTGATCACTACTCTATTGATGGCGGCGAGGAGGGGAGCCCGCCGGTAGTGTTGAAAAAGTTGGCCGCCAGTGTTTCGCCGGCTTCTTTTCCAGTGTCATCGGCTCTGCGCCGGGAACTCGCAAGGATTGAGATCGTATAGTGGTGTCGACTATCAGCTTATTCAAAAAAGGAGACCCATTATAATGGCAATATTCTTGCAAAGCGGGAAACCCATTATGCATCGGCAAGGCGCCCCGCGAACGCCCAACGCGATTGATAGACCCTGCGTAGCGGGCGCCTTCCGCGCTTCGCGAAGTACATCGCTGAGAGGTGCCCGCAATCGATATGGCATTTTCTTGCCCAGTGTTGTTCATAAGTCTGTCTTACGAGGCGCCCCGCGAACGCCCAACGCGATTGACTTCCGCCTAAAGGCTGTAAAAGGAATGACCAGATTATAGCTGAGGGGTGCCCGCAATCGATATGGCATTTTCTTGCCCAGCGTTGTTCATAAGTCTGTCTTACGCTTACGAGGAAAAAGCACTTCCAGCCCTGCATGGATACCCCAAACGCGGTACAGCCATCTTTTGTTGTTTTGAGATGGTTATCGGACGGAGGTTGGCAGATGAACATTGCCATTAATAATAAAGACTCATCAAGTTACAAGGTTTCAATATTTTATCTGATTCTCTTATTCATTGTTGTCGGTTCGGGATGGTTCACAACGAGATATCTGGGTGATAAAGCCCGGAAGGAAATCCTTCAATTTAACAAATCCGCTATATTAACACATTCTTCCTATTTTACCGGTGAGTTCGAACATATTGAAAGAGAGGTTAAAGTGCTCTCAGGGTCTCCCCTGATTGCGCCTGCTCTCATTTCCCGCAAGGATGAGGATATAGCGAATGCGAACTCAGCTTTAGACAGGTACAATTCAGGCTTGGGTAGTTCTGTCAGTTATCTCATGGACAGCAATGGAATGACTATCGCTTCCTCCAACCGCAACGATCCGGATAGCTTTGTCGGCAAATCCTA